>NZ_JBKOFW010000004.1:0-389852 GCF_046764005.1 Oryzobacter faecalis
AGCAGCTCGCTCGGATGCCCGGTGCGGCTGCTGGTCGCTGGTGCGGTGCTGCTCATGCTGTCCCCCTCCCCTGTACCCGCGAGCCTACCCGCCGACGACCATTAGCACAAGTGTTCGATAGCTCGAATGTGGATGACCCACAGCCGAATTCGCGCGGCAACCTGACGTCGGTGCGCGCCCTCCGCACCGCCCTGCGTCGGGCGAAGGTGGGTGAGAATCGTCGGCCCAGCGACGATCATCACCCACGTTCGCGGGGGGAGGGGTGAGCCCGGCGCGAGGTGAGATGGCCGGTACGTCCAGCGGGCGGTGGGCGGGCCACGGAGCGAAACACAGCGGGACGCCGTCCGGGCGCCTGTGAAGGAGCCAGGGCGGAAGGCGAGGTGGGCGGTGCGAACAGCGGGTGGTGAGCGGGCCACGGAAGCGAAACACAGCGGGACGCCCTCCGGGCGCCTGTGGAAGGAGCCAGGGCGGAAGGCGAGGTGGGCGGTGCGCCCCGCGGGTGGTGAGCAGGCAACGGAACCAAGCCGAGCGGGACGTCGCCCAGGCGCCTGTGAAGGAGGCCCGGCGCGAGGCGTGGTGAGCGGTGCGAACAGCGGGTGGTGGGCAGGCAACGGAACGAAGGACAGGGGGCAGGTGGCGGGCCAACCACCTCGGCCCTCACGGCGCCGGAGGTTGGCGAGCGCACTGCGGTCAGGGCGAGGCGGGAGCCGACCGCAGCGGGACGCCGTCCACGCCGGCTGGGAGGGAGCCCGCCCGGCAGACGAGGGACGGGCGGAGTGCGCTGAGCGACTCGGAAGGATCGGTGACCTACGACGGCCCGAAGCGCGCGACGCGTCCAGGCGTCCCCACAAGGAGGCCGACCGCGACGCGAGGGCACGGCGGAGGCGAGATCACCGTCAGACCGTCGCGACGGCGAGCGGCTCGACCCGTTCGGTGGTGACGGCCTGCTCGCAGAGCCCGAGGAAGGCGCCGAGGGCGAGGAGCTCGTCGGTGGTCCGCGGCGCGAAGTCGGTGAGGACCTCGGAGCGCACGACGAACGCGGCGTGCTTGCCGCGTGAGACCGCGACGTTGAGGCGGTGCCGGTCCAGGAGGAAGCCCATGCCGCGCGAGACGTCGGAGTGCGAGGACGCCGCCATCGACAGGATCGCCACGGGCGCCTCCTGCCCCTGGAACTTGTCGACCGTGCCCACCGCGACGTCGGCGAGCCCGGCGTCGTCGAGGGTGCGGCGGATCCGGCCGACCTGCCCGTTGTATGGCGTGATGACGAGGATGTCGGCGGGCCCGAGCGGACGGGAGCCGACGTGCAGGCCGTCTCCGCCCTTCTCCGAGGGGTCGTGCCACGTGCGGCCGAGGAGGTCGAGGACGAGCCCGAGCACGGCGTCGGCCTCCTCGGGCGACCACGTGGAGTTGTCGTGGTGGTCGACGAGGCGCACGTGCAGGCCGGGGTCGACGCCGTCGAGCGAACGGGCGGCGGTCACCCGCTCCTCCGAGCGCAGCCGTCCCGCGTAGGACAGACGCGACACGACCTCGGTGAGCGCCGGGTGCATCCGCCACGTCGTCTCGAGGAAGTAGCCGAGGTCGGCGGGCAGGACCGCCTCGTCGCCGATGAGCCAGCCGAGGGCGGACGCGTCGACGGGGTCGGGGTGCGTCCCCTGGGAGACCTGCGGCAGCTGCTGGGGGTCCCCGAGGAGGAGCAGCCGTGACCCGGCGACGGAGCAGGCGAGCGTCTTGGCGAGGGAGAACTGCCCCGCCTCGTCGGCGACGACGAGGTCGAGCTCACCGCGACCGATCCGCTTGGCACTGGTGAGGTCCCAGGCGGTGCCGCCGACGACGTACCCGAGGCCGGCGGCCGCGAGGGGACCCGTGAACCCCCGGAGGTCGTCGGCCTTGCCGAGGACCGTCCACGTGGCGCCCTCGGGGTCGCGGGTGGCCTTGCCGACCTGCGCGGCCGGGACGCCCGCGGCGACGACGGCGCGCAGGACGTTCTCGATGGCCTTGTGGCCCTGTGAGGTCACCCCGACCCTCCAGCCGTGCTCGAGGACCAGCCGCGCGATGACGTGCGAGGCGACGTAGGTCTTGCCCGTCCCGGGCGGCCCCTGCACGGCGAGGTAGGAGGAGTCGCTCGAGAGCAGGGCATCGGTGACGGCGTCGACGTGCCTGGTCGGCCCCGGACCGACCGCGGGCAGGGAGCCGCCGCCGACCTGGCGCGGCGGTCGGCGCAGGAGGAGGTCGATGCCCGCGGTGTGCGGAAGGAGACCGTCGGCGTCGACCACCGCCTGGGCGACCTCCGCGAGCGCGTCGTCGATGGGCCGGGTGCTGAGGACGCGTGACGGCACCAGCGCGACGGGGAGGACGTCGTGCTCGCAGCAGCCCCTGGGCAGGAGCTCCTCGACGAGGAGCACCTGGTGCAGCCGGCCGTTGGGCCCGACGGTGTCGAGGGCCTCGAGGACCCGGACCCCGGAGGTCGAGCACGCGTTGCAGTGTCCGGGCAGGGTCGTGATGCCGTCGGGCGCAGGGTCGCTGTAGACGGTGCTCACCTCGGAGCCGGGGCCGAGCGGGATGCTCCGCAGCGGCTCACCGTCCACGCGGACGACGCGTCGCGAGGACCGGGCGCCGGGCGGCTTGTGCCACCCGGTGACCACCTCTCCACCGTCGATGACGAAGACGCCGTCGGCCGAGCGCCAGTCGCGGACCGGGGTGCGCAGCCGCTCGAAGTGGGCCTGCCACACCGGCTTGTCCTCGCGGGCGTGGAACAGCACGGAGGAGGCCACGAGCGCCACCGCCTGCTGCTCGGGCGTGCGCTCGTGGGGCCGGACCCCGTCGAGGCGGTCGCGGAGCAGGGCCTCGAGCCGCATGAGACCCAGCCGCTGGTCGCTGGGGGTCTGGGGCTCGGCGAGCTCGGTGACCGGCGTGACGGCGCCCTCGCCCGGCCGGTGCTCGGCGCCGCGGTCGAGGAGCCAGTCGCGCAGCAGCCACGTGGAGACGCAGTCGTCGAGGTTGTAGTCGCGGATCTCGCGCAGCAGGGCGCCCTGCTCCTCCTCGCGCCCGGCGATCGTGGCCGCGATGACCTGGTGGTAGACGACGATCGAGTCGGCGGCGTTGGTGACGGCGGCCTCGCGCGCCCCCATGTAGAGGGGCTCGAGCTTCTTGATGGAGTACGAGCGCTGCGACACCCGGACCGCCGAGCGGACGACGCCGTAGAGGTCGACGAAGACGCCGTCGCGGAGCAGCTGGTCGACCTCGTCCTCACAGACCCCGTGCCGGGCAGCGAGCCGGAGCAGCGCAGCGGTCTCGTAGGCGGCGTAGTGGTAGACGTGCAGGTCGGGCCACCGGCGACGGCGCTCGGTCAGCCAGCCGATGAACGCGACGAGCGCGCGTCGCTCCTCGGCGCGGTCGTGAGCCCAGAAGGGCGTGAACTCGGTGCCGTCGGGGCCGGGGACGACGCCCTCGTGCCCCAGCGGTCCAGCGGGTTCCGCACCGGCAGAACCGGATCCGGCGCGGTCGACGGTGAGGCAGCCGAAGAGGTACTCGAGCCCCCAGGTGGCCGAGCCGGGCTCGGACCAGAGCGGGTCGCCCTCGAAGTCGAAGAAGACGTCGCCGGGTGACGGCGGCGGCATCCGACGCAGCGGGTCGGCGTCGGTGACCTCGTAGCGCACCCCGCCGCCCGGGTCGGCCTCCTGCTCGAGCTGGAGTCGCGCCTGCTGCCGGATCCGCTCGAGCGTGGACGCGCGCACGTCGGGTACCGGCTCGGTGCGCACGGCGAGGTCGTCGATCGTCAGCACCCCGGCCTCCCGCAGCCGCCGCCGCGTGGGCGCCCGCACCCCGGCGACGAGGAGGAGGTCGCGGGCGGCCTCGACCTCGGGCTCGCACACCTCGCAGCGGCCGCACGCGAGCCAGCGCGGGTCTCCCCACACCGCCGCGGCCGCCGCGCCGTGGTGCTCGGCGAGGAGGGTGTCGAGGCGCCGCCGACGGGCGAGGTAGACCGGGAGGATGTCGTCGAGCGCGAAGTCGCGGATGTCGCCGGACCCCACGACGAGCCGCGCGACGGACGCGGCCGGCACGCCGGAGTCACGGAGCATCGCGGCGTACGCGGCGATCTGGAGAAGGGCGGGGACCGACTCGCGGCGGGCCAGCTTGGTGTCGCTGACGAGCCAGCCCTCGGGGGTGCGCTCGAGGAAGTCGGCGTGCCCGACGAAGCCGCCGTCGAAGAAGGTCGCCTGGTAGACGACCTCGGCGTCGCCGGTGAGGGCGGCCACCGTCTGCGCGTGCGCGGCCTCGAGGCCCGCCCGCGTGTACGTGGGCCGCTCGAACTGCACGACGCGCCCGCGGTGCGCGGACACCAGCCGCCTCAGCTCGGCCTGCTCGTGCTCGTTGCCCAGCTGGATGACGCGCTCGGCCATCGCGTCGTCGGCGGTCGCGAGCGCCGACGCCCTCCCCAGGGCGACGTCGAGCTCGCGGACCAGCGCGAACTCGCACACGGAGGCCGTGCGCAGGTCGCTCGCGCTGATGACGAGGCGGTCGTCGCCGAGGAGGAACATGCGTCGAACCTAGCCGCGGCCACCGACAGGGGCCGGGCCGCCACGGCGGTTCGGGCCGCCCCCGTGGGGCTCAGTGGGTGACGCGGCCGTGCAGGGCGACGGCCGGCCCGGCGCCCCCGGCGCGCCGGAACAGCCACGCCGCGAGCGTGAACAGCCCCGCGTACATGAGCGTCAGGCCGGCGACGTCGAGCAGCGACACCCCGGAGGTGCCGTCGGCGCCGCTCGCCAGCAGGACGACCGGGACGAGGACCTGCGTCACCGCCGCGGCCGCCATCACGACGACCATCGAGCGCGCCCGCAGCCGCGCCAGCAGGGCGCCGACGACGAGGACGGCCAGCACCGCGAGGTAGGCGCGGTCGGCCCGACCGTCGCCGATGATGCCGAGCGCGCCGGCGCCGAGGACGAGGAAGGTGGCGGTGCCGAGGGCGACGAGCAGCCCCAGGCGGTAGGCGGTGGCGGGCCCGGGGGCGCGGCCCCCGCGGCGGGGTGGCGGGGGGACGGCGGCGCTGGATCGGCTCATGCCTCGACGGTAGGAGCGTGCCGCTGGGGGCCGTGGGGGCGAAGCGTGGAGGTTCTGTGCAGATCCTCGAGGGTCCAGCCGACGGCTCAGATCCAGCTGGGGAACCACATCCGCCAGCGCCACTGGTCGTACGGGATCGTCTCGGCGACGTAGATCGGGTGGAAGAAGGCGAAGATCGCGAGGGTCAGCAGGAGGTGGCCGCCCACGACGAGCCACCGGCGCCGCCAGCGGTCCGGGTCGTCCGCGCGCCGGCCGACGAAGAGCCCCACGGCGAACGCCACGGCCAGCACCACCCACGGCTCGAACGCCACCGCGTAGAAGGTGTAGATCGTGCGGTCCTGGTAGACGAACCAGGGCGCATAGCCGGCGACGATGCCGGCGAGGACCGCCCCCGCCCTCCAGTCGCGGCGCACCGCCCACCACCAGAGGACGACGAGCAGCGCGACGATGCCGACCCACCACACCGAGATCGTGCCGATGGGGTTGACCGCCGACGAGCACGCGTCGACCGTGCAGCCGTCGGTGCCGCGCGTCGGCGACTCGTAGTAGAACGACGTCGGCCGGCTCTGCGCCATCCACGACCAGGGGTTCGACTGGTAGGGGTGCGGGGTCTGCAGCGTCGTGTTGAAGGCGAACGCGTCCTGGTGGTACTTCACCCAGTTGCGCAGCACCGGGGGGAGCCACTGCACGCCCTCACCGGGGTGGAAGGTGTGCCACCGCCGGTGGTAGCCGGACGACGTGAGGAACCACCCCGACCACGACACCGTGTACGTGACGGCCGCCGTCCCGACCATGACGAGTGCGGCGAACGGGCCGTCCTTGACCAGTGCCCCGAGCGCCCAGCGGCGTACCCCGGCCGCCCGGCGCGCCCCCATGTCCCACCACACGGTGAGCAGCCCGAAGACGGCGAGGAAGACGAGCCCGGACCACTTCGTCCCCGTGCACAGCCCCAAGGACACCCCGGCCACCCAGCGCCACGGCCGCCACCCGAGCCACGGGCCGGTCCCCGTGGGCCACGTTCCGGGTGGCAGCGCCCCGACCTTCTCCGCGAGGACCTCGCGGCTGCGGTCGCGGTCGACCAGGAGGGCCGCGAACCCGCAGAGCGCGAAGAACATCACGATGATGTCGAGGATGCCGGTGCGGGACATGACGAAGTGCGAGCCCTCGAAGGCGAGGAGGAAGGCCGCGACGCACCCGAGCGCCGTCGAGCCGAACATCCGCCGCGCGACCCGCCCGACCACGAGGATCGACAGCGTCCCGACGAGGGCGACCGAGAACCGCCAGCCCCACCCGGACTCCGACCCCAGCAGCCACTCGCCCGCCGCGATGACCCACTTGCCGACGGGCGGGTGGACGACGAAGTCGCCGTCGACGGTGGAGAAGATCTCCTGGCTGCCCCCGGTGAAGGCCTTGTCCGGCTCCTTGAGCGAGGAGAGCACCCGCATCTCGACGCCGAAGCGGAGCAGGGAGTACGCCTGCTTGACGTAGTACGTCTCGTCGAAGACGAGGGCGTGCGGCCGGTCGAGGTTCCAGAACCGCAGGACCCCGCCGACGAGGGCGACCAGCCCGGGCCCGAGCCAGCCCCAGAGCCGGTCCGTGGGCCGGAACCCGAGCAGGCGCAGGCGCAGCTCGTCGGTCCGGGTCACCGGGTCAGCCTAGGTGAGCAGCCGCGACGCCCCGGCCGTGCCCGCGCCCGTGCGTCGAGGCGGCCCGTGCGAGGATCGCGCCATGAGCGACGGTGCCCTCGTCCTCGCGTCCACCCCGATCGGCGACCCCCGCGACGCCGCCCCCCGGCTCGCCGACGAGCTCCGCGGCGCCGACGTCGTCGCGGCCGAGGACACCCGTCGCCTGCGCCGCCTGTGCGCCGACCTCGGCGTCGAGCCGGCCGGTCGCGTCGTGTCCTTCCACGAGCACAACGAGGCCGAGCGCACCCCCGACCTCGTCGAGCGCCTGCGCCAGGGCGACCGCGTCCTCGTCGTCACGGACGCGGGGATGCCGTCGGTGTCGGATCCCGGCTACCGCCTCGTCTCCGCGGCCGTCGAGGCGGGCGTCAGGGTCACCGGCGTGCCCGGTCCGAGTGCGGTGCTGATGGCGCTGGCGGTGTCCGGCCTGCCCGTCGACCGGTTCTGCTTCGAGGGGTTCCTCCCGCGCAAGGGCGGTGAGCGGGGCACGGCGCTGGCCGCCCTCGCCCGGGAGCCGCGCACGATGGTCTTCTTCGAGGCCCCTCACCGCCTCGACCGCACGCTCACGTCGATGGCCGAGGCGTTCGGCCCCGAGCGCCGGGCCGCCGTCTGCCGCGAGCTGACGAAGACCTACGAGGAGGTCCGCCGCGGCACCCTCGCCGAGCTGGCGACCTGGGCGGCGGACGGCGTCCGCGG
Organism: Oryzobacter faecalis; assembly: GCF_046764005.1. Classification (NCBI taxonomy): domain Bacteria; kingdom Bacillati; phylum Actinomycetota; class Actinomycetes; order Micrococcales; family Intrasporangiaceae; genus Oryzobacter; species Oryzobacter faecalis. The sequence continues at coordinate 7,437 of NZ_JBKOFW010000004.1, forward strand.
CGAGGTCACCGTCGTCGTCGCCGGGGCGACCGGGCCCGCCGCCACCGTGGAGAGCCGGCTCGACGACATCCGGGCGCGGGTCGCGGCGGGGGAGCGCCTGAAGACGGTCTGCGCCGAGGTCGCGGCCGAGACCGGGCTGTCGAGGAAGGCGCTCTACGACGCCGTCGTCGCCGGTCCCTGAGGGCGGGTCCGTCACTTCCTGAGGAGGGCGGTGCTCCCCGGCTTCCCCTCCGTCGGGGCGAAGGCTTACCGTCGGGGTCACCCCGTCGACGGGGTCCGCACCGCACCGGAAGGGGAGGAGCCGTGACCCGAGGCCTGCTGCGCTCCGGCGTGCTGGTGGCCGCCGGTGCCGTCGTGCTGTCCTCGGCCCCCCTCGCCGCCGCTGCTCCCGCCGCACAGCTCCCGCCCGCCGACGTCGCGGCCGAGGTCTGCGCGGCCCGGTCCAACGACTCCCACGCGGCCCTCGCCGAGTGCGTGACCCTCGACGCCGTCCGCGGCCACCAGCTCGCCCTCCAGCGCGTCGCGGACGCCCACGGCGGCACCCGGGTGTCCGGCACGGAGGGCCACGACGCCTCGGTCGCGTACGTCGTCGACACGCTGCGCCGGGCCGGGTACGCCCCCACGGTCCAGCCGGTCACGTACCGCACGTTCGCGAACCGCCGCCCGCCGCTCCTCGAGCGGGTCGAGCCCTCCGCCGCGACCCTGCCCACGACCGTCCTGGAGCACTCCGGCAGCGGTGACGTCACGGCGCCCGCCACGACCGTCCCCGTCGACGCGACGCCCGGGTGCGAGGCGCCTGACTACGACGCGTTCGTCCAGGGCACGGTCGCCGTCGTCGCCCGCGGCGGCTGCACCTTCGCGACGAAGGCCCGCCTCGCCCAGGCGGCCGGGGCCGCGGCCGTCGTCATCGCCAACGACCGCACCGGCGTCCTCGACGCCACGCTCGGGCCCGAGCCGGGGGTCGACGTCCCGGTCGTCGCCGTGACCCAGGCCGTCGGGCGGCAGCTGGCCACGACGCCGAACCTCGTCCTCCACGTCCGCACGGCGACGGTCCGCGGGCCCGTCACGGCGGCGAACGTCGTCGCCGAGCGGCCGGGGCGCCCCGGTGCGCCCGTCGTCATGGCCGGCGCCCACCTCGACTCCGACGACTCCGGGCCCGGACTGAACGACAACGGCTCCGGGGCCGCTGCGCTCCTCGCCGTCGCCGAGCAGATGGGCGGCGTGCAGCCCGAGAACACCGTCCGGTTCGCGTGGTGGGGTGCGCGGGAGGCGCCCGTGCGCGGCTCGACGCGCTACCTCGAGGGGCTGGCGCCGGCCGAGGTGGACCGCATCGCCCTCTACCTCGACGTCGACGTCATCGGCTCGCCCAACCACGTCTTCTTCGTCTCCGACGGCGACGACTCCGACCGCATCGGAGCCGGCCCCGGGCCCGAGGGGTCGGCGCGCATCGAGAAGACCTTCGAGGCCTTCTACGCCCAGCGCGGCATCCCGGCGAAGGGCGCCGACCTCACCGGCCGGTCCGACGACGGGGCGTTCATGGCGCGCGGCATCCCCACGGGAGGCATCACCACCGGCACCGACGGCGTCAAGACCGTCGAGGAGGCCGCGCGCTGGGGCGGGACGGCCGGCATCCCCTACGACCCCTGCCACCGGCAGGCCTGCGACGACGCCGACAACCGCGACGACGAGGCGCTCGACGTCAACGCGGACGCCGTGGCCTTCGCCGTCCTCCAGTACGCGATGAACACGGTCGACGTCACCGGTGTCCCGGGGCGCGACGACTTCCCCCCGGTCAGCCCGCCCGCCGCGCCCGCTCCCTGACCCGGCCGTCCCCGACCAGGCACTCCCGGACCCGACCCTCCCGGGCCTGCGGCGTACCCGCAGGTAACCGGGCCAATCTCACAGCGCCGAAGGCTCGACCCGACCTCGCCCACGTCGGGGGCCGCGGCTAGATTGACCGTCGTGGCCTCTACGTCAGCACCTCCGCGTCCGGCGACGGCCCGCCGCACCACCATCGCGCTGAAGATCCTCATGGCGGGGACCGGCCTGGTGTTCGTCGGGTACGTCCTGCTCCACATGTACGGCAACCTCAAGGCGCTCGCGGGGGAGGAGTCGTTCAACACCTACGCCGAGCACCTGCGGACGATCGGGGAACCGATGCTCCCGTACGGCGGCCTCCTCTGGGTCATCCGGGTCGTCCTGCTGCTGAGCCTCGTCGGCCACGCCTACGCCGCCTTCACGCTGTGGGCCCGGGCAGGCACCGCGCGCCGCACGCGCTACGCCGCCGGGAAGGCCGCGCTCCGCACCGCGTGGATGCGCTGGGGCGGAGTGTTCCTCCTGCTGTTCGTCGTGTGGCACCTGCTCCACTTCACGATCCTCAAGGTCTCCCCGAACACCGCGGCCCAGGGCCCCGACGTCGAGAACAACCCGTACCGCCTCGTGGTCGCCAGCTTCCAGGTCCCGTGGATGACGCTGCTCTACGTCCTCGCGATGGTGGCCCTCGCGCTGCACCTCGCCCACGGCGTCTTCAGTGCGATGCAGACCCTCGGCTGGACCAGCACGCCGGCCGCCTACCGCCGCGCGAAGTGGCTGGGGAACGGCTCGGCGGTCGTCATCGCCGGTGGCTTCCTCCTCCCGCCGCTCGCGATCCTCTTCGGCCTGATCAAGTGAGGCACTGACACCCATGACCGACACCACCGTCAACGCCGGGATCGCCCACGGCCTCTACACCGAGGGCGAGGCGATCGCCGACACCAAGGCCCCCGCCGGGCCGATCGCCGAGAAGTGGACGAAGCGCAAGTTCGAGGCCGCGCTCGTCAACCCCGCGAACCGCCGCAAGCTCGACGTCATCATCGTCGGCACCGGGCTGGCCGGCGCCTCGGCGGCCGCCACGATGGGCGAGGCGGGCTACAACGTCAAGTCGTTCTGCTTCCAGGACAGCCCGCGCCGGGCCCACTCCATCGCCGCGCAGGGCGGCATCAACGCGGCGAAGAACTACAAGGAGGACGGCGACTCCGTCCACCGTCTCTTCTACGACACCGTCAAGGGCGGCGACTACCGCGCCCGCGAGACGAACGTCTACCGCCTCGCCGAGGTGAGCGCGAACATCATCGACCAGTGCGTCGCGCAGGGCGTGCCCTTCGCCCGCGAGTACGGCGGCCTGCTCGACAACCGCAGCTTCGGCGGCGTCCAGGTGTCGCGCACGTTCTACGCCCGCGGCCAGACCGGCCAGCAGCTGCTCATCGGCGCCTACCAGGCCCTCGAGCGGCAGGTCGCCGCCGGCACGGTCGCGCAGTACACCCGCCACGAGATGCTCGAGCTCATCGTCGAGGGCGGCCGGGCGCGCGGCATCATCGCCCGCGACCTCGTGAGCGGCGAGATCGAGACCCACCTCGCCGACGCCGTCGTCCTCGCCTCGGGTGGCTACGGCAACGTCTTCTTCCTCTCGACGAACGCGATGGGGTCCAACGTCACCGCGTCGTGGCGGGCGCACCGCAAGGGGGCCTACATGGCCAACCCCTGCTACACGCAGATCCACCCGACGTGCATCCCGGTGTCCGGCGACCACCAGTCCAAGCTGACCCTGATGTCGGAGTCCCTGCGCAACGACGGCCGCATCTGGGTGCCGAAGAACCGCGAGGACTGCGAGAAGGACCCCCGCCAGATCCCCGAGGACGCCCGCGACTACTACCTCGAGCGGATCTACCCCTCGTTCGGCAACCTCGTCCCGCGCGACATCGCCTCGCGCCAGGCGAAGAACGTCTGCGACGAGGGGCGCGGCGTCGGCCCGATGGTCGGCGACTTCCGCCGCGGCGTCTACCTCGACTTCACCGACGCCATCAAGCGCCTCGGGCGGGCGGCCGTCGAGGCCAAGTACGGCAACCTGTTCGACATGTACGCCCGGATCACGGGCGAGAACCCCTACGAGACGCCGATGCGGATCTACCCCGCGGTGCACTACGTCATGGGCGGGCTCTGGGTCGACTACGACCTGCAGTCCTCGATCCCCGGTCTGTTCGTCACCGGCGAGGCCAACTTCTCCGACCACGGCGCCAACCGCCTCGGTGCCTCGGCGCTGATGCAGGGCCTCGCCGACGGGTACTTCGTCCTCCCGAACACCATCCGCGACTATCTCGCCAAGGGTCCGTTCGAGCCGCTCACGGAGGACGCCCCCGCCGTCGCCGCGGCCCGCACCGCCGTCGAGGAGCGCACCGCCCGCCTCCTCGCCATCCAGGGCGAGCGCAGCGTCGACTCCTTCCACAAGGAGCTCGGCTCCATCATGTGGGAGTACTGCGGGATGGAGCGGTCCGAGGAGGGCCTGCTCAAGGCCATCGACCTCATCCGCGGGCTGCGCGAGGAGTTCTGGCGCAACGTGCGCGTCCTCGGGTCGGCCGACACCCTCAACCAGAGCCTGGAGAAGGCCGGCCGGGTCGCCGACTTCCTCGAGCTCGGCGAGCTCATGTGCATCGACGCCCTCCACCGCCGCGAGTCGTGCGGTGGCCACTTCCGGGCCGAGAGCCAGACCGAGGACGGCGAGGCGCTGCGCCACGACGACGAGTTCCTCTACGTCGCGGCGTGGGAGTTCGCGGGCGGTGACGGCGACGGCGAGATGGGCGCGCCGGTGCTGCACAAGGAGGACCTCGTCTACGAAGCCATCGAACTCAAGCAGCGGAGCTACAAGTGAACCTCACCCTGAAGATCTGGCGGCAGGCCGGACCTCGTCACAAGGGCGAGCTCGTGACCTACAAGGTCAAGGACATCAGCCCCGACATGAGCTTCCTCGAGATGCTCGACGTCCTCAACGAGCAGCTCAACGCCAAGGGCGAGGAGCCCATCGCGTTCGACTCCGACTGTCGCGAGGGCATCTGCGGCATGTGCGGCCTGATGATCTCCGGTCAGGCCCACGGCCCCGAGCGGACGACGACCTGCCAGCTGCACATGCGCAGCTTCAGCGACGGCGAGGTCATCACGATCGAGCCGTGGCGGGCGAGTGCCTTCCCGGTCGTCAAAGACCTCGTCGTCGACCGCGGCGCCTTCGACCGCATCATCCAGTCCGGCGGGTTCATCTCCGTGAACACCGGCTCGGCGCCCGACGCCCACGCGGCCCCGGTGCCCAAGCCGAACGCCGACCGTGCCTTCGTCGCCGCCGAGTGCATCGGTTGCGGCGCGTGCGTCGCCGCCTGCCCGAACGCCTCGGCGATGCTGTTCATGGGCGCCAAGGTCACCCATCTCGCCGAGCTGCCGCAGGGTCAGCCGGAGCGGATGGCGCGGGTCGTCTCGATGGTCGACCAGCACGACCACGAGGGCTTCGGTGGCTGCACGAACGTCGGCGCGTGCTCGCAGGCCTGCCCCAAGGGCATCCCGCAGGACGTCATCTCCACCCTCAACAAGGACCTCCGCACCGCGCTGCGCGCCGCCCGCTGAGCGCCGTCCATCGACCCATCGGTCGATCTCGGTACGGTCAGAGCCAGGAGAGGTGGTCCTTGAGGAGGGCGTACCCGACGAAGGCGACGACGTCGAGCACGGTGTGCGCCACGACGAGCGGCATGACCCGCCGCGTGCGCGTGTAGAGCCACCCGAAGGCCGCGCCCATGACGAGGTTGCCGACGAACCCGCCGAACCCCTGGTACAGGTGGTAGCAGCCGCGGATCACCGCGCTCGTCACGATGACGCGCCACGTCCCCCAGCCGGCCTCGCCCCAGCGGCGGAAGAGGTAGCCGACCATGACGACCTCCTCGAGCACCGCGTTCTGCGCCGCGGCGAGGACGAGCACCGGGATGGTCCACCACGCGGCCGCGAGGTTGGCGGCCGAGACGGTGGTGTTGAGGTCGAGGGCCTTCGCGGCGGCGTAGAGGGCCAGGCCGGGGAGCCCGATGAGGGCGGCGAGCCCGGCACCGCGCAGGAGGTCGTGCATCGGACGACGGAGGTCGAAGCCCATGGTGTGCGGCTCGTCCGGGTCGTCGCGCCGGAGCAGGTGCACCGCGAGGAGCACCGGCACGAGGGCGACGGCGATGCCGACGAGCTGGTAGGTGAGGTCGAGCCAGGGCCGGTCGGGGGTGACCGAGCTGTTCATCGCGCTCGTCTGGCGGCCGAGGGGCTCGGCGCGGGTCAGCCGGTCGACGATGCGCAGCAGCGACCAGATCGCCGAGGCGCCGAGGGAGACACCGAGGACGAGCCAGGTCTCCGTCAGGTGCCGGCGCCGCATGGGGCGAGCGTACGGCGCGCTCCGGTGCGGCGGCCGGGCACCCGCCTGTGCCGTGGCACGCGCGGGAGCGGCGGGTCGGACGGCAGGGGAAGGGCGTATCGGGCGGGGGCGGATCAGGCGGGGTGCGGCGCCGGCGTCCAGCTCCCGCGCGGGACCTCCGCCGCCCGGCTGCCTGCGCGCTCGGCGCGCAGGGTCGGGACCGCCACCCCGAGGACGAGGGCGGCCACGGCGGCGCCGAGGACGACGAGCCCGACGGTGAGGACGGTGGTGATGGTCGCGAGACCGGTGATGAGACCCATGGTCGGTTCACTCCTTCTACTTCTGTCGTAGAACTCTACACCTGTAGAAGCGACCCGGGCAGCAGCAGGATGCTCCCGGCCACCACCTCCCTCGCCGGGCCGACGGGGGAGGACACAATGGCCGCGTGACCCCGCCCCCCATCCGTGCCTCCGGTGGCCGGCGCGCCGAGCTCCTCGAGGCCGGCGTGCTCGTGGTCGCCGAGGCCGGCCTGCGGGGCCTGACCCACCGGGCCGTCGACGCCCGCGCAGGACTGCCGGAGGGAACCTGCTCGGCCTACCTCCGCTCGCGCGGCGCGCTGCTCGTCGCGCTCGCCGAGCACGTCGGGGGGATGCTCGCGCGTGACGTCGACGCGATGACGGCCGAGGCCGCCGCGCACGCCGACGACCGCGACGCCGTGTCCGACGACGTCACGGCCCTCCTCCTCGGCTGGCTCGAGCGGCCCGAGGTCTGCCGGGCCCAGGCCGAGCTCTCGCTAGAGGCGGCACGGCGCCCCGAGCTCATGGAGCTCTTCCAGGCCTGGCGCGGCGGCCTCGTCGAGGTCGTCGAGCGGCTCGTCCGGGCCGGCGGCCACGCCGACGCGCACCTGCTCGCGGGGGTGGCCGTCGCCGCCCTCGAAGGTGTCCTGTCGACCGCGACCCGGATGCCCGATGACGCCCGCGAGCCCTTCGTCCGGGCGGCCGTCCCGCTCCTCGTCCACCGCCTCGACGAGGGTGCCTGACCGGCCCACGAGCCACGCGGAGCAGCCCGTCCTGCGCGCGAGCGGCCCCGCGCCGACCTACGATGCCGCCGTGGAGCGGACCCGACGACAGCCCCCCTCGCCCCGCCGCCTCGGTGCCCTGGCGGTCTGCGCCGGCATGCTCCTCGCCGGGTGCTCCGGGGAGGAGCAGCGCGCCTCGCAGACGCCCCCCGCGAACGGGCTCACGCCCTCGCCCTCGCCGACGGTGTCGATCCAGTCGCCGGCCCCCGACCCCTCGGCGAGCGGGACGACCGCCCAGCCGAGCGAGACCGAGGCCGCGCCCACGGTGGGCGAGCTCTACCGCGACACCCGCACGTCCGCCCTCGCCGCGGGGTCGGGCCACGCGGTCGGCACCCAGACGCGCGGCGGGCGCACCCTACGCATCGACGTCGAGGGGGTCGCCAACGGCTCGAACCAGCGCGTCGCCATCACCGTGCCGGGCGGTGGGACCTCCGAGGTCATCACCGAGGGCGGCCGCTACTGGCTCGGCGGCGACGAGGCGTTCTGGGTCGAGCAGACCGGTGACGCGGACGCCGGCAGGGACATGGTCGGCAAGTACGTCGAGATCTCCGAGTCCGACGCCACCGAGCTCGGCTCGTTCACCCTGCGCAGCATCCTCACCGAGAAGTTCGGCCTGGCGCAGTTCGCGGCCCTCGAGGGCGTGGGCACGCCGGCCCAGCGCACCACCCTCAAGGGCAAGGACGCCTACCTCCTCACCGGCCGGGACGGCGCGCGGCTCTGGGTCGCGACCGACGGCAGCGGCCAGCTGCTGCGGGCGGTCGGGCCGAAGGGCGCGCCCTCCGACCTGACCTTCAGCGGCTGGGAGCGGGCGAGGACCTGGCAGGCCCCGCCCGCGGGCTCGGTCGTCGAGGGCTGACCGCCGGAGGTCCGGCCTCAGCCGGGGCCGTAGGCGGGGTCGCGCCGCGAGCGCCGCCAGCGGCGCACCCGCAGCCACATCCACACGAGCAGCCACGCGAGCAGCCCGAGGGCGACGACGACGAACACCGGCGCGAGCACCGCGAGGAGCGACAGGCCGATCGAGGCCCCGTCCTCGACGGTGGAGACGACGGGCGCCCCGACACCGCCGGTGCCGACGTTGACGACGGGGCGGGCCGCCATCTTGCCGGTGTGGACCAGCCCGGAGATGATGACGCCGAGCACGACCCCGACCCACGGGTTCTCCTTCATCCAGGCGGAGCTGTCGAGCTCGGAGGCCGCGGTGGACGCCGCGAAGATCAGGCCGCCCATGCTCGGCCGGATGAAGGTCTGGATGGCGTCGTTGACGGTGTCGACGGCCGGCACCTTGTCGAGGACGACCTCGGCGAGGAGCAGGACGATGCCGATGCCGATGGCCCAGTTGCTCTCGATCCACGCGTAGCCCTCGGGGAGGACGAGGTGATCGGTGAACCGCGCGCCGAGGGCGACGACGAGGAACGGGATGTAGGCGTTGAGGCCGGCGGCTGCCGACAGCCCCATGCCGGTGAGGGCAGCGAGCACGTGGTCCTCCTTCGCACCCCGACGACCGCTGCTGCGGTCGCGCCGACGGGCGTGGGCGCCCGACGGTGCCGAGCGTAGTCCCGGGCCTGCGACGAGAGGCCGACCCGCGCGGTTCCGCGCGGGCCGGCCCCGGTCCCGCCCGCCGGGCCGGCGGGACCGCTCGTCGTGTCCCCCTCAGGCCTGGCGACCCTCGATGAAGATCAGGCCCGTGAAGGCATCGCCGGAGGCGCAGTAGGCGATGGACCAGTTGCTCCCCGTCGCGTTGCGCCACGCCCCGTAGGCGCGGACGATCCGGTTGTTGTACCCCGACCGGCACTCGATGCCGGCCCGGAACTGGTTGCCGGCCGGTGCCGAGCAGGCAGCGCCCCCGCCGTTGGCGGGACGGGTCCACGAGCACTGGTAGCTCCACGCGCTGGCCGGCGGCGCAGCGACCACGCCTCCGACGACGACGGCACCGACCACCGATGCGGTTCCCAACAGACGTCTGATCATGACCCACCCCTCTCGACGGGGGCGGACAGCGGCCGCCGTCCCGGGACCCCCGACCGTCAACCTAGCCGCGCTGACGTCGGCCCGGACGAGGCTCGGCCGACTGCGGGGCGGGGAGCGCTCCCCTGCGGCGACGCCGCGAGATGCCCGGTGGCGGGCGCCGCCTAGGATTCTCGGCATGAAGGTGCTCTCCGCCGTCGCCTGGCCGTACGCCAACGGTCCGCGCCACCTCGGCCACGTGGCCGGGTTCGGTGTGCCGTCCGACGTCTTCAGCCGGTACATGCGGATGGCGGGGCACGACGTCCTCATGGTCAGCGGGTCCGACGAGCACGGGACGCCGATCCTCGTCCTCGCCGACCAGGCGGGCGTCACGCCGCGCGAGTTCGTCGACACCAACCACGCGGTCATCGCGAGCGAGCTCACCGACCTCGGCTGCTCCTACGACCTCTACACGCGCACGACGACGGCGAACCACTACGCCGTCGCCCAGGAGCTGTTCACCCAGGTGTGGAAGAACGGCTACATGGTGGAGCAGACCACCCAGGGCGCCATCTCGCCCACCACGGGGCGCACCCTGCCCGACCGCTACATCGAGGGCACCTGCCCGATCTGCGGCTACGGCGAGGCCCGAGGGGACCAGTGCGACAACTGCGGCAACCAGCTCGACCCCACCGACCTCATCGACCCGAAGAGCCGGATCAACGGCGAGACACCGCAGTTCGTCGAGACCCAGCACTTCCTCCTCGACCTTCCCGCGCTCGCCGACGCACTGCGCGAGTGGCTCGAGGGGCGTGAGGCTTCGGGCACGTGGCGACCGAACGTCATCAAGTTCAGCCTCAACATCCTGGACGACATCCGCCCGCGGGCGATGACGCGCGACATCGACTGGGGCATCCCCGTACCCCTCGACGGCTGGCGCGACAACCCCACGAAGCGGCTCTACGTCTGGTTCGACGCCGTCGTCGGCTACCTGTCGGCCTCGGTCGAGTGGGCCCGCCGCCTCGGTGAGCCCGAGCGCTGGCGCGAGTGGTGGAACGACCCCCAGGCACTGTCGTACTACTTCATGGGCAAGGACAACATCACCTTCCACAGCCAGATCTGGCCGGCCGAGCTGCTCGGCTACGCGGGAAAGGGTTCTCGCGGAGGTGAGCCCGGCGTCTACGGCGAGCTGAACCTTCCCACGGAGGTCGTCTCCAGCGAGTACCTGACGATGGAGGGCAAGCAGTTCTCCACCTCGCGCGGGTACACGGTGCTCGTCCGCGACGTCCTCGACCGGTACGGCCCCGACGGCATCCGCTACTTCATCTGCGCGGCCGGGCCCGAGAGCCAGGACTCCAACTTCACGTGGCGCGAGTTCGTGCAGCGGAACAACTCCGAGCTCGTCGCCGGCTGGGGCAACCTCGTCTCGCGCACCGCCGCGATGATCGCGAAGAACTTCGGGGAGATCCCGGAGCCCGGACCGCTCGAGCCGGTCGACGAGGAGGTCCGCGCAGCCGTGCTCGCCGGGTTCGACTCCGTCGGAGGGCTGCTCGAGCGGCACCGGCAGAAGGCGGCCATCGCCGAGGCGATGCGCGTCGTGGGGGAGGTCAACGCCTACGTCTCGCGTACCGAGCCGTTCAAGCTCAAGGGCGAGGACCAGCGCGAACGCCTCGCGACCGTCCTCCACACCCTCGTCCAGTGCGTCAGCGACCTCAACACGATCCTCGCGCCGTTCCTCCCGCACGCGTCGAACCGGGTCGACGCGGTGCTCGGTGGCTCCGGCGACCTCAGCCCGATGCCCCGGCTCGAGACCGTCACCGGGCTCGACGAGGGCGACGAGGGGCGCACGTGGCCGGTCATCACCGGCGAGTACACCTCGACCCCGCGCTGGGAGTCCAGGCCCGTGGTCGTCGGGACCCCGATCAGCAAGCCGGCGCCGGTCTTCACCAAGCTCGACGAGTCGGTCGTCGACGACGAGCTCGCCCGGGCCGGGGGCCGCTGAGCGGTGTCGACCCAGCCGAGCCGACGGGGGGAGCCCGAGGCGCCCGACCCGTTGCCGATCCCGGTGGTCGACAACCACACCCACCTCGACATCAGCCGCGACGACGCCGTCATCGGGGTCGACGACCTCGGTCCGGTGCTCGCCGAGGCGGCGGCGGTCGGCGTCGACCGCGTCGTCCAGGTCGGCTGCGACCTGCCCGGCGCGCGGTTCGCGGTCGAGGCGGCCGAACGGCACCGCGCCGTCGTGGCCGGGGTGGCGCTCCACCCGAACGAGGTCCCCGCGCTCGCGGCCGACGGTGCACTCGGGGACGCCTGGTCCGAGATCGAGCGCCTCGCCGGGCACCCGCGGGTGCGCGTCGTCGGCGAGACCGGCCTCGACTACTACCGCACCGGACCCGACGGGGTCCCGGCGCAGCAGGACTCGTTCCGCTGGCACATCGACCTCGCGAAGCGTCTGGGCAAGACCCTCCAGATCCACGACCGCGACAGCCACGAGGACGTCCTGCGGATCCTCGCCGAGGAGGGCGCCCCCGAGCACACGGTGATGCACTGCTTCTCCGGCGGCCCCGAGATGGCGCGCGAGTGCGTCGACCGCGGCTACCACCTGTCGTTCAGCGGCACCGTGACGTTCAAGAACGCCAAGGCGCTGCGCGACGCCCTGGCGAGCACGCCCCTCGACCGGCTGCTCGTCGAGACCGACGCGCCCTACCTCGCGCCGCACCCGTGGCGGGGTGCCACCAACAGCCCGGCCCTCGTGCCGCTGACGGTCCGCGCGATGGCGTCGGTGCTCGGCGTCGCGGTCCCCACGCTCTGCACCGCCCTCAGCGAGAACGCGGAGCGCCTCTACGGCCCCTGGTGAGCCTGCCGGTGTGCCTCGTCCGCAGGTTGACGTCCTGGTCGATCTCGGGACGCGGTGTGATGCGGATCTCGTGGTCTGTGTGACTGGTGGGGCTGCTGTGCACAGAGGGGCACTTCCTCGTGAGACCCGTCGTTACCGAAATTTGACCTGACGGTCCGCGTCCTGCACGGTGGATGGGATGGCCGGGGCCGGATCGCCTCGGACGACACGCGTGGCACCCGCTCCGCCGGCGCTGCCGGGCCGGCACCCGTCGCGCGCACGCGCCCCCTCCGCGGGGTCGTGGCCGCCCTCGGCTGGACGTCCGACGCCGGTGCCCGGGGAGCACGACCACTGGAGCACCTGTGCTGTTCTCTCGTCCCCTTCGTCACGCCGCCCAGGGCGTCGCCGCGCTCGCCGTGGCCGCCGGATCGGTCGGCGTGGCCCACTACGACAAGGCCGTGCAGGTCTCCGTCGACGGCAAGCCGGCCACGGTCCACGTCTTCGGGTCCACCGTCGCCGACGTCCTCGACAAGCAGGACATCGAGCTCGGTGCGCACGACGTCGTGGTGCCCTCCCTCGGCAGCACGGTGAGCGACGGCGACCACATCTCGGTCCGCTACGGCCGCAAGCTCACCGTCACGGTCGACGGGGTGACCAAGGAGTACTGGACGACCGCCACCACGGTCGACGCCGCCCTCAAGGACCTCGGGATCCGCGCCGACGGCGCCGTCCTGTCGGCCTCCCGCTCGCAGCCGCTCGGCCGCGGTGGCCTGGCGATGACCGTGACGATGCCCAAGCAGGTCACCGTGACGGCCGACGGGAAGACCCGCACGGTCACCTCCGTCGCGCCGCAGGTCTCCGGTGTCCTCAGTGAGCTCGGTCTCGTCCGTGGCGCGAAGGACATCGTGCAGCCCGGCCTGACGACCCCGGTCGCGGCGGGCATGAAGATCGTCCTCAAGCGCGTCGAGGTCAAGAAGGAGACGGCCACCGAGTCCATCGGCTACTCGACCGTGAAGAAGAAGGACGACTCGCTCTACGTCGGGCAGACCAGGGTCGTCACGGCCGGCAAGGCCGGCAAGAAGACCGTCGTCCGCGAGGTCACCTACGTCGACGGCAAGAAGTCGAAGTCCAAGGTCCTCTCCACGAAGGTCGTCAGCCAGCCGACCTCCGCCGTCGTCCGCGTCGGCACCAAGCCGGTCTCCACCGGTGGGTCCGGCGGCGCCATCAACCTGGCCCGCGCCGACATGTGGGACCGCATCGCCGAGTGCGAGTCCAGCGGCAACTGGAGCATCAACACCGGCAACGGCTACTACGGCGGGCTGCAGTTCTCGATCTCGTCGTGGCTCTACAACGGCGGTGACGACTTCGCCTCGCGCCCGGACCTCGCGTCGCGCGCCGAGCAGATCACCGTCGCCAACCGGTACTACGAGAAGGCGGGTCTCTCGCCGTGGGGCTGCGCCCACGCCGCCTGACCCCTCCTCGACGCCAGCCCCGCCCGGACCCGGTCCGCGGCGGGGCTGCGTCGTCCCATGGCTAGGGTGAGGGCCGTGCCCGACCCCACCGACCACACCCTGCTCGGAGCGGGCGAGATCCGCGAGCTCGCCGCGCGCCACGGCATCCGGCCGACGAAGCAGTGGGGCCAGAACTTCGTCGTCGACGGCAACACCGTGCGGCGCATCGTCCGCGTCGCCGGCGTCGGGGAGGGCGACACCGTCGTCGAGGTCGGCCCGGGGCTCGGCTCGCTGACCCTCGCCCTCCTCCCCGTGGTCGACCGGGTCGTCGCCGTGGAGGTCGACCCCACCCTCGCCGCCGCCCTCCCGGCCACCGTCGCCACGCACGCCCCCGGCCTCGCCGACCGCCTCGAGGTCGTCCACGCCGACGCCCTCAAGGTCGCCGAGCTCCCCGGCCCCGCGCCGACCGCCCTCGTCGCGAACCTGCCCTACAACGTCTCGGTCCCCGTCGTCCTGAGGTTCCTCGAGGCATTCCCGTCGATCGCCCGGGTGCTCGTCATGGTGCAGCTCGAGGTCGCCGAGCGACTCGCCGCCGGCCCCGGCTCGAAGACGTACGGGGTGCCCAGCGTCAAGGCCGCGTGGTACGGCGACGTCCGGCTCGCCGGGCAGGTCCCGCGCAGCGTCTTCTGGCCCGTCCCCAACGTCGACTCCGGCCTGGTCGCCCTGACCCGGCGCGAGCCCCCGGCGACGAGTGCCAGCCGTGAGGACGTCTTCGCCTGTGTCGACGCCGCGTTCGCGCAGCGCCGCAAGACCCTCCGCGCCGCCCTCGCCTCCTGGGCCGGGTCGGCGGCGGCGGCCGAGGCCGCCCTCGTCGCCGCCGGCGTCGACCCGCGCACGCGGGGGGAGCAGCTCGACGTCGCGGCGTTCGCCGCGGTCGCCGCCGCCCGGACGGCAGGCCGGGCGGCACTGCGGACCGCCCGGGACGAGGGGTCCTGAGGGCCCCCGACGTCTGGCTAGGGTGGGGCGCATGACGACCGCGCCGATCGTGCCCGCGCCCGTGACGGTGCGCGTCCCGGCGAAGGTCAACCTCGAGCTGCTCGTCGGGCCGCGCCGCGACGACGGCTACCACCACCTCGCCACGGTCTTCCACGCGGTGAGCCTGTACGACGACGTCACCGTGTCGGTCGCCGACGAGTGGGGTGTCAGCGTCAGCGGACCCCTCGCGGCGGGGGTCCCGCTCGACGGGAAGAACATCGCGATCCGCGCGGCCCGGCTCCTCGCGTCCCGCTACGACGTCGACCCCGTGCAGGTGGACATCCGCAAGGGCATCCCCGTCGCGGGCGGCATGGCGGGCGGCTCGGCCGACGCCGCCGCGACCCTCGTCGGCCTCGACCACCTCTTCGACCTCGGGCTCGGCCGCGAGGAGCTGGAGGAGGTGGGTGCCGAGCTCGGCAGCGACGTCCCTTTCCTCGTGGCCGGGGGGACCGCGGTCGGCAGCGGCCGCGGTGAGCTGCTCGCGCCCGTCCTCGCGCGCGGCACGTACCACTGGGTCTTCGCGCTCGGCGAGGGCGGGTTGTCCACACCCGCCGTCTACGCCGAGTGCGACCGCCTTCGCGGCGACGAGGACGTCCCCGAGCCGGTCGCGAACCCGGCCCTCATGGCGGCCCTGCGCAGCGGCGACCCCCACGAGCTGGCGCCGCAGCTCGCCAACGACCTCCAGGACGCCGCGATCTCGCTCCGCCCCGCGCTCGGCGACGTCCTCGCCTCCGGCATGGAGTTCGGCGCGCTCGGCGGGATCGTCTCCGGCTCGGGGCCCACGGTCGCCTTCCTCGTCGAGGACAACGAGGCCGGCATCGACCTCGCGGTGGCCCTGACCGCCAGCGGCGCCGTCCGCGACGTGCGCCGGGCGAGCGGACCGGTGCACGGCGCGCACGTCCTCCAGCGCCGGGTCGACTAGTGGCCAACCTCGTCTCGGTCGAGCGCGCCTCCCTCGCGCTCGGCACCGCCCAGGTGCTCGACGCCATCTCGCTCGGCGTCGGTGGCGGAGACCGCATCGGGGTCGTCGGCCGCAACGGCGGCGGGAAGACGACCCTGCTCCGGGTCCTCGCCGGCACGCGCGACGTCGACGGCGGCCGGGTCGCCCGCACCGGCGGCCTCACGACGGGCGTCCTGACCCAGGACGACTCCCTCGACCCCGCCGCCACGGTGCGCGCGGCCGTCCTCGGGTCGCTCGCCGAGCACGAGTGGGCGGCCGACCCCCGGGTGCGCGACGTCCTCACCGGGCTCCTCGGCGGGCTCGACGCGCCGGTCGTCGGCGGGCTCGACGCCGTGGTCGGTCCGCTGTCCGGTGGGGAGCGGCGCCGGGTCGCCCTCGCCGGGCTCCTCGTGGCCGACCCGCAGCTGCTCCTCCTCGACGAGCCGACGAACCACCTCGACGTCGAGGGCGTCGCCTGGCTCGCCGACCACCTGGTGACGCGGCACTCGCGCCCCGACAACGCGCTCGTCGTCATCACCCACGACCGGTGGTTCCTCGACGCCGTCGCGACGCAGACGTGGGAGGTCGACGGCGGCTCGGTCCACTCCTACGAGGGCGGCTACGCGGCGTTCGTCCTGGCCAAGGCCGAGCGCGAGCGGATGGCGGGCGTCGTCGCCGACCGCCGCGACAACCTGTTGCGCAAGGAGCTCGCCTGGCTGCGACGCGGGCCGCCCGCGCGCACGAGCAAGCCGAAGTTCCGGATCGACGCCGCCAACGCGCTCATCGCCGACGAGCCCCCGGCGCGTGATGACGTCGAGCTGGTCGGGTTCGCCACCTCCCGCCTGGGCAAGGACGTCGTCGACCTCGTCGACGCCACCCTCAGCATCGGCGACCGCATCCTCCTCGACCGGTTCACGTGGCGGCTCGCCCCGGGGGAGCGGGTCGGGATCGTCGGGGTCAACGGCGCCGGCAAGTCGACCCTGCTGCGGGCGATCGCGGGCACGCACCCCCTGGCGGCCGGCAAACGGCGCGAGGGGGTGACCGTGCGGCTCGCCTTCCTCAGCCAGGAGGTCCGCGAGCTCGAGGAGTGGGAGGGCCGCCGCGTCATCGAGGCCGTCGAGGCCGTGAAGTCGGTCGTGCGGCTGGGGAAGAAGGAGCTGAGCGCCTCGCAGCTCGCGCAGCGGCTGGGGTTCACCGGGTCGCGGCAGCAGACGCGCGTCGGCGACCTCTCGGGCGGCGAGCGGCGCCGCCTCCAGCTGACCCGCCTCCTCATGGATGAGCCCAACGTCCTCCTCCTCGACGAGCCGACGAACGACCTCGACATCGAGACGCTCACCTCGCTCGAGGACGTCCTCGACGGCTGGCCGGGGACCCTCCTCGTCGTCTCGCACGACCGCTACCTGCTCGAGCGGGTGTGCGACCGGCAGGTGGCCCTGCTCGGCGACCGGCGGCTGCGCGACCTCCCGGGCGGGGTCGAGCAGTACCTCGCGCTGCGGGCCGAGGTCGCGGCGCGTGAGGGCGCGAGAGTCGCGCCCCCGGGACCCGCCGGCACCGCGGGCGGCCCGCCCTCGCCGGGCTCGACCGCGAGCCCGGCCGAGCTGCGGGAGGCCCGCAAGGTCATGGCACGGGTCGAGAAGCAGCTGGCCCGCCTCGCCGACCGCGAGGAGAAGGTGCACGCGCAGATGGCAGCGGCCGCCACCGACCACGAGCGCGTCCTCGGGCTGAACCGGGAGCTGCGGGAGATCGTCGACGAGCGCGAGTCGCTCGAGCTGGAGTGGCTCGAGGCCGCCGACCTCGTCGGCTGAGCCGCCCCCGCGCATCGAGGGGCCACTCGACGTCGGGGGGACCGGGTCGAGGTCACGGCCCGGCTCCGGAGCCGGCCGGCGACGCGGCCGGCGCGCGTCCACAGCCACCAGAGCGCCACACCCGCCGCGAGGCCCGCGGCGAACCCGGTCCACGGGGTGTCCCGCATCTCCTGGAGCACCTGCCAGTGCACGACGTAGACGAAGAGCGACGCCGAGGCGAGCACCCTGAGGAGCGGCACGAGCAGCCGGGGGACCCTCGTCGTCGGGACCCAGACGACGAGGAGGACGACGGCGAGGGTGAGCAGGTCGCGGCGCGGGTTCCCGGAGAAGGTCCCGACGGCCGGCACCGCCACGGCCGTGACGACGAGCCGCTCTCGGACGCCCCCCGCGGCGGCGGCCGCCCAGCCGAGGCAGAACAGCCAGAACACGACGAGCGCGGATCCCTGCATGTGCGGCACGGGCGGGAAGAGGACCTCCTTCCACCACAGCATCCCGAGGCCGCACAGGGCGAGCGGCAGCGCGAACGGGTGACGGCGCTGGAGCCGGTCGCCCCACGGCGTCGCGAGGAGCAGGGTCGTGGCGAGCAGCCCGACGACGACGGCCTCGACGAACCAGAACCGCCAGTTCGGTCCGAGCACCGCCTCGCCGAACAGCCAGTTGGCGAGCCCGACCGTCGCGCCCGCGTACTGTCCGGTGACCAGGTGCACGGTGCCGACGACCGCGAGCGTGGGGGCGACGACGCGGCCCACCGCCGTGAGGAGCCCCCGCGCTCGCGCGGCCCGCGGCTCCTCACCCATCCGGAACCGGGCCATGTTGTACCCGACGAGCACGAGGAGGGCGTGCGCCGTTCCCTGGAGGGTGAAGACGTGGGCGTGCGTGCCGACGATGAGGACGATGGCGAGGGCCCGCAGGACGACGCTCGTCTCGACCGTGCGAAGGGCCCGCCGGCCGCGCACCCGCGCCCGCCACGCCGCGCCGCCCGTCCCGGGGGTCGCCGGTGCGTGGGCGGCCGCGCGGGACTCGAGCTCGCGCAGGCTCATGAGGTGCCAGCCGCGGGGCAGGGCGCCCAGGCACTCCTCGACGTGGAGCGAGGCCTCGACGTAGGAGAGCGAGTCACCGCCCAGGGAGGTGAAGGAGTCGTCCGGGCCGACGTCCTCCCGGCCGAGGATCGACGCGTACCGCTGGGTCAGCGTGCCGTCGAGGCGCGGGGTGTCCGGTGGCCCCGTGGCGACGAGCCCGCTCAGCCGCGCGTAGTCGACCTTGCCGGTGGGGAGGACGGGCACGGCGTCGAGACCGAGCTCGGCGGGCTCGACGACCCGAACGCACCGGGTGGGCAGCGCAGCGCGGTGGGCCGCCGCCGCAGCGAGGCCACCGGTCCCGGCCACCGGCGTGCTGCCGGCCGCGCACACGACGAGGCCGGGTCCGCCGGCGACGCACCGGACGTCGCAGCCGTCGGCGCGCAGGGTGCGCTCGACGTGGTCGAGGTCGACCCGGTGTCCGAGGACCTTGGCGACCCGCGACCTCCTGCCGGTGATCTCCAGCAGCCCGTCGTCGGTCCAGCGGCCGAGGTCGCCCGTGTGCAGGCGCTCGACGGTGCGGCCGAGGGCGAGGTCGGCCGGTCGCTCGGCGTACCCGAGCATGACGTTGGGACCGCTGTAGACGACCTCGTCGTCGACGAGCTCGATGTCCCCGCCGGGTACGGGCACGCCCACGACGTGCGGGTGGGTGGCCGCGAGATCCGGTGGGAGGTACGCCATCCGGGCCGTGGCCTCGGTCTGGCCGTACATGACGAAGAGGTCGAAGCCCTTGGCGGCTCCGAGCCGGGCGAGGTCGACGACGCGGTCGGGGTCGAGCCGCCCCCCGGCCTGGGTGAGGGTGCGCAGGTGCGGGAGGTCGAGCGCGGCGAACCCCACCCGGTCGAGGAGGTCGACGCCGTGGGGGACCGTGGCGAGGGTCGTCACGGCGGCGTCGCGCGCGAGGTCCCAGAAGCAGGGGTCGGCGACGGAGAGGTCGGTGAGGACGACCGACGCCCCGGCGACGAGGTGGCTGTGCACGACGCTGAGCCCGTAGCAGTAGTGGACCGGGAGGCTGGTGACGGCCCGGTCGGTGCGGCGCACGGCGAGGTAGTCGGCGATGGCGAGGGCGTTGCTGCGCAGGTTCGCCCAGGAGAGCCGGACGAGCTTCGGCGACCCCGTCGACCCGCTCGTGCTCATGAGGAGGGCGAGGTCGGGGTGGAGGGCATGGTGGGACCTCGCGCGGTGCACGGTCGTCGTGCCGTCGGGGTCGACGGTGACGTCCGGGTCCCAGGCCCCGGCGAGGGCCCGTGCCGCGTCCCCGGGCCCGGGCGTCAGGAGGACGA
This sequence comes from Oryzobacter faecalis, assembly GCF_046764005.1. Classification (NCBI taxonomy): domain Bacteria; kingdom Bacillati; phylum Actinomycetota; class Actinomycetes; order Micrococcales; family Intrasporangiaceae; genus Oryzobacter; species Oryzobacter faecalis. The sequence continues at coordinate 27,072 of NZ_JBKOFW010000004.1, forward strand.
CGTGCCCGGCCGCGTGCGCCGCGAGGAGGCCGACGAGGGTGTGCAGGGTGTTCTCGCCCCGTACGTGGACGAGGCGGCGTTCGCCCCGGAGCCGGTGGGCGGTCGCCCTCACCCGGTCGGCGAGGTCGGCCCGCGTGAGCGAGACGAGCCGGCCGTCCTCGATGACGTGGACCGCCGGGTCGGTCGCGGCGCCGGGTCCGGTGCCGAGCCAGCCGCCCAGGTCACCGGCCGCAGGGTGCGCCGCCGGGTCGGCCCCGGGGCGCCCGGGGACGGGCGGGGGTGTGGGCCGGGCCGGGGCGGTCCGGGGGAGGACGGTCACGGGAGCCCACTGTAGTGAGGTAAGCCTTACCTACCAAGCGGCGCCGTGGTGATCCCACGCACGGGCTCAGCGAGCGGCCTCGAAGGGTCGCAGGAGCCGGCGCAGGAGGGCGGCGAGCTCACCCCGCTCGTCCGGGCCGAGCTCGGCGAGGAGGTCGTGCTCGTGCGAGATCAGGTCGGCCATGGCCGCGTCGACGACGCCCATGCCGGCCGGGGTGAGCCGCACGATGACGCCGCGTCGGTCGCTCGGCGCCGGGTGCCGCTCGACGAACCCGCGCGCCGCCAGCCGGTCGACCCGGTTCGTCATGGTCCCGCTCGTCACGAGGGTCTCGGAGACGAGCTGGCCCGGGCTGAGCTCGTAGGGCGTGCCGGCGCGGCGCAGGGCCGACAGCACGTCGAACTCCCAGCCGTCGAGGCCGTGCTCGGTGAAGGCCGCCCCGCGGGCCCGGTCCAGGCGCCGGGCGAGGCGGGACACGCGCGAGAGCACCTCGAGCGGGGAGACATCGAGGTCGGGGCGCTCGCGGCGCCATGCGGAGACGATACGGTCGACATCGTCAGCGGCCATGCGCGGGACTCTACTCCGCGTCAACATTCTTGATGTCGAGATGAATTGCCCCGGGAGGCACGATGAGCGCGAGCGGTAGCTGGGACCCGACGGCCTACTCGCGGTTCTCCGACGAGCGCAGCCGCCCGTTCTCCGACCTCGTGTCGCAGGTCCGTGCCGAGAGCCCGTCCCTCGTCGTCGACCTCGGCTGCGGCCACGGTCCGGCGACCCTCACCCTCGCCCGGCTGTGGCCGGACGCCCGGGTGGTCGGTGTCGACTCCAGCGAGTCGATGCTCGAGGCCGCCCGCGAGCTCGACCGCGAGGGTCGCGTCGAGTGGGTCCAGTCCGACCTGCGCGAGTGGGACCCCGCCTCGCTCGGCCAGGCGCCCGACGTCATCGTCACCAGCTCGACGCTGCAGTGGGTCTCCGGTCACCTCGACCTCCTCGACGTCTGGGTCGCGTCGCTCTCCGACGGCGGCTGGTTCGCCCTCCAGGTCCCGGGCAACTTCGACGCGCCGTCGCACCGCCTCATGCGCGAGACGGCCGAGCACCACGAGCGGTCCGGCGAGCTGACCGCAGCCCTCGACCTCCCCGCCGTCGGCGAGCCGGCCACCTACCTGCGCTACCTCCACCGGCTCGGCTGCGAGGTCGATGCCTGGGAGACGACCTACCTCCACGTGCTCGACCCCGAGGGCGTCGACGACAACCCGGTCCTCACCTGGGTGCGCGCGACCGGGCTGCGCCCGGTGCTCGACATCCTCACCGACGACGCCGAGCTCGAGTCCTTCCTCGAGCCGTACCGGGAGGCCCTGGCGGCGGCGTACCCGAGGACGGCCGCGGGTGTGCTCTTCCCGTTCCGCCGCGTCTTCGCCGTCGGTCGCAGGAGCGGCCGGGCGGAGGCCGAGGCGACGTCGTCGGAGGTCGCGATCGACCCGGAAGGCTGACGCCTCCCGGTCACGCTGGCCGTTCAGGGCCGGGTGGGCTCGTCTGCGGTGAGGGTGGGCCTGGCCTCGAGTCCCGTGAGGCCGTTCCACGCGAGGTTGACGACGTGGGCCGCGACCTCGTGCTTCTTGAACTTGCGCGAGTCGAGCCACCACTGGCCGGTGAGCGCCACCATCCCGACGAGCATCTGCGCGTACATCGGGGCGGCCTTGGGGTCGAGGCGGTGCTCCTTGAACTGCGCCGCGAGGATGTGCTCGACCTGGCTGGCGATGTCGCTCATCAGGCTCGCGAAGGAGCCCGTGGCCTGGCCGGTCGGGCTGTCGCGCACGAGGATCCGGAAGCCGTCCGTCGAACCCTCGACGTAGTCGAGCAGGGCGAGGGCCGCCCGTTCGATGATCTGGCGGGAGGTGCCGCCGCTCGCGAGGGCTGCGGTGACGCCGCCGAGGAGGCTCTGGATCTCGCGGTCGACGACGACGGCGTAGAGGCCCTCCTTGCCGCCGAAGTGCTCGTAGACGACGGGTTTGGAGACACCCGCGCTGTGGGCGATCTCCTCGATGGTCGCGCCCTCGAACCCCTTGTCCGCGAACTGCTTGCGGCCGATGCCGATGAGCTGCTCGCGCCGTTCGCGGCCGGTCATCCGGGCACGGCCGGACTTCGGCGGCTTGGTCGTCATGGGGTCGCTCACCCGGCCATTCTGCCCCCGTCGGGATGCCGCTGCCCGGCGGCCCGCGCGCTGAGCGGCGGGTCGCCGGAGGGGCGGTCGTGGGGGGAGGGGTCGACTACCCTCGCTGTGTCGCCGCTGCGCCGGACGGGCGGCGTTCCCCGGTTGGTCTGCTGGCAGGGCCCGCCTGACTTTGAATCAGGACAAGCGACGTAGGTTCGATTCCTACCCGGGGAGCAGGGGCAGCCGAGCGGCGCTCGGCCTGCCGCGGCGCCTACCCGGCGAGCAGTGAGCGCACGATGCCGTCCCTCGCCCTCGCCCTCGCCTTCGTCCTCGACGCCACTCTCGCCCCGACGCTCCATGACCGGCCGGGCCACACACTCGGGCAAAAACCACGAAAACGGGCGCCCGCATCTCTTTACTTCGGTGGGGGTTGGTGGTTTGATGGTCACCACGAGGTCCACCGAGGGGCCGCCGAGGACGAGGGAGTCCGATGTACGCAGCGGAGCGGCAGCAGCGCATCCTCACCGAGGCGCGCCGGGCCGGCCGGGTCGAGGTCGCCTCCCTCGCCGACTCCCTGGGCGTCGCCACCGAGACGGTCCGCCGCGACCTCACCGCCCTCGAGCAGCGGGGCGCCCTCCGCCGGGTCCACGGCGGCGCGATCCCCGTCGAGCGCCTCGAGCTCGAGCCCACGCTGGCCGCACGCTCCTCCCGCCTCACCGACGTCAAGCGCCGCATCGCGGCCCGCGTCCTCGACGAGCTCCCCACGGGCGGAACGGTTCTCCTCGACGCCGGCTCCACGACGCAGGCCGTCGTCCAGCTGCTCCCGCCCGACCTCGACCTCACCGTCGTCACGAACTCCGTCGCCGCAGCGGCCACCCTGAGCACCCATCCCGGCGTCAGCCTCTACCTCCTCGGCGGACGGGTCCGCGGGGTCACCGGTGCCGCCGTCGGGGAGTGGGCGACCCACGCCCTCGAGGGCGTCGTCGTCGACGTCGCGGTCCTCGGCACCAACGGGTTCTCGGCCCGCCGCGGGCTGACGACGCCCGACCAGGCCGAGGCACTGGTCAAGGGCGCCATGGTCCGCAGTGCCCGCCGGGTCGTCGTCGCCACCGACTCCAGCAAGGCGGGCGACGACCACCTCCACCGCTTCGCGCGGCTCGACGAGGTCGACCTCCTCGTCACGGACACCGACCTCTCCGACGAGGTCGCCGCCGAGGTGCGCGCGGCCGGTCCTCAGGTGGTGACGGCGTGATCGTCACCCTGACCCCCAACCCGAGCATCGACCGGGCCATCACGATCGAGGCCCTCCACCGGGGCGAGGTCCACCGCGCGACGGGCAGCCGCATCGACCCGGGCGGCAAGGGCGTCAACGTCTCCCGGGCGCTCGCCGCGCAGGGTGCCGACACCGTGGCCGTCCTCCCTGCGGGGGGTCCCGAGGGGCACCTCATGGAGGAGCTCCTCGACGCCGCGGGGGTCGCGCGCCGCAGCGTGCCGGTCAGCGGCTCCCTCCGGATGAACGTCAGCGTCCTCGAGCCCGACGGCACGACGACCAAGCTCAACGAGCCCGGCCCCACCCTCGCCGAGTCCGAGGTCGACGCCCTCCTCCACGAGACCCTGGAGGCGGCCCGGACCGCCACGTGGGTCGTCGGCTGCGGCAGCCTCCCGCCGGGCGTGCCCTCCGGGCTGTACGCGCAGCTCGTCACCCGGGGACGCGAGCTCGGTGTCAAGGTCGCCGTCGACTCCAGCGGCAGCCCGATGACGACCGCCGTCGACGCCCGCCCGAGCCTGGTCAAGCCCAACCACGAGGAGCTCGCCGAGCTCGTCGGGCGGGACCTGCCCACCCTCGGCGACGTCGTCGCCGCCGCCCGGGACCTCGTGGAGGGCGGCATCGAGGTCGTCGCCGTGAGCCTCGGCGGCGACGGCGCCGTCCTCGTGACCGCCGACGAGCTCGTCCACGCGCGGGCCACCATCACCGCCCCCCTGTCCACCGTGGGCGCCGGCGACTGCATGCTCGCCGGCCTGCTCCACGGCCTGTCGAGCGGGATGACCCCCGCCGACGCCCTCGCCACCGCCGTCACCTGGGGCGCCGCCGCCGTCACCCTCCCCGGCAGCCGCGTCCCGACGCCCGACGACCTCCACGGCATCCCCGTCGAGGTCACCCGCACCCCCGACCCCCACCTCGTCCTGGGCCACTGACACAGGCGCCCTGAAAGGAACCCCGCCATGTCCCTCATCACCACCGAGCAGGTCGTCCTCGACCTCACCGGTGCCGACCGGCACGAGGCGACCCGCGTCCTCGCCGAGCGGCTCGTCGCCAGTGGCCGGTGCACCGACCTCGACCAGTTCATCGCCGACGTGCGCGAGCGCGAGTCGAAGATGGCGACCGGGCTCCCCGGCGGCATCGGCATCCCGCACGCCCGCAGCGCCGCCATCACCGAGCCCTCGCTCGTCTTCGGCCGCGTCGCCGACGGCATCGACTGGGGCGCCAAGGACGGGCCCGCGACGCTCGTCTTCCTCATCGCCGCGCCCGAGGCCGGCGGCGACGCCCACATGCAGATGCTCCCCAAGCTCGCTCGTGCGCTCATGAAGAAGGAGTTCAAGGAGGCGCTCGCCGCGGCGACGACCGAGGAGGAGGTCGTCCGCATCGTCAGCGCGGAGGTCGCCCTCGACGCTCCCGCGGCCGCCGCCCCCGCCACCGCCGCCCCCCCGACCTCCGCTCCCGCCCCGGCTGCCTCGCCCGCGCCCGAGGACACCCCGGCCGCCCCCGCGGCATCGTCGGCGGCTCCGGCCACGACGGTCGCGACGGCCGAGCCGGCGAAGCGCTCGCTCACCCTCGTCGGCGTCACGAGCTGCCCGACCGGCATCGCACACACCTACATGGCGGCCGAGGGCCTCGAGGCCGCGGCCGCCGCCGCCGGCCACACGATGACCGTCGAGACCCAGGGCTCGGCCGGTAGCAAGCCCCTGTCCGCGGCCCAGATCGCCGCCGCCGACGCCGTGATCTTCGCGCACGACCTCCCCGTCAAGGACGCCGGCCGCTTCGCCGGCAAGCCGACGGTCGACGTCGGCGTCAAGAAGGGGATCTCCGACGGCCCGGCCCTCGTCGCCCAGGCCGAGGCGCTCGTCGCTGAGTGGGAGGCCGACCCGAGCAAGGCCGCCGCCGCGGCCGCGGCCGCCGCCTCCTCCGGCGGCCTCACGACCAAGGTCGACGAGGGCGCCAGCACCCTGACCCGCGTGCGCCAGTGGCTCATGACCGGTGTGTCGTACATGATCCCGTTCGTCGCGGCGGGCGGCATCCTCATCGCCCTCGGCTTCATGCTCGCGCAGTTCGCGCTCGGTGAGCAGGGCGCCATCGAGATCGTCAAGTACGGCCTCACCGCCGAGGGCGAGTTCAACATCGTCCAGAACTTCAACCCACTCAGCGGGACCCACTGGGCCGCCCTGCTGTTCGTCATCGGCGCGGCGTCGTTCGGCTTCCTCGTCCCGATCCTCTCGGGCTTCATCGCCTTCGCGATCGCCGACCGCCCGGGCCTGGTCCCCGGCATCGTCGGTGGCTCGATCGCCGCGACGATGGGCGCCGGGTTCCTCGGCGGCCTCGCCACCGGCGTCCTCGGCGGCCTCGTGGCCCGCTGGGTGTCCGGCTGGAACGTCGCCAAGGGCGTGCGCGGCGTCATGCCCGTCGTCGTCATCCCGATCGTCTCCACCCTCATCACCGCAGGACTGTTCATCACCCTCCTCGGCCGCCCCATCGTCGCCCTCAGCGAGGGCCTGACGAGCGCCCTCGAGGGCATGAGCGGCTCGAGCGCGGTCGTCCTCGGCCTCGTCCTCGGCGCGATGATGGGCTTCGACCTCGGCGGCCCGGTCAACAAGGTCGCCTACGCCTTCGCCACGGGTGGGCTCGGCGCCGCGGGTGCCGCCTCCGACTCGGCCCCCCTGAAGATCATGGCCGCGGTCATGGCCGCCGGGATGGTCGCGCCCCTCGCCATGGCCCTCGCGACCACCGTTCGCCCGCAGCTGTTCTCGGAGCCCGAGCGCGAGAACGGCAAGGCCGCGTGGCTCCTCGGCGCCTCGTTCATCTCCGAGGGCGCGATCCCGTTCGCGGCGGCCGACCCGGTCCGCATCATCGCCTCCTCGGTCGTGGGCTCGGCCGTCACGGGTGGTCTCTCGATGCTCTTCGGCACCGCGATCCGCGCCCCGCACGGCGGCATCTGGGTCACGCCGATCATGGGCAGCATCACCCAGGTCCTGCTCTTCGTCGTCGCCATCGCGGTGGGCGTGGTCGTCATGGCCGGCATCGTCGTCGCCCTGAAGTCGCGTGACCGTCGCCTCGCGGAGGTCGACGCGGTGGCTACCGTCTGAGGCGAAGGCCACCGCACCACCCCGTCCGCAGCACCTCCAGCACCACGACCCCAGGAGAACCCATGGCACAGCGCACCGTCACCATCGCCTCGTCGGTCGGCCTGCACGCCCGCCCCGCCGCCCTCTTCGTGCAGGCGGCGAGCGAGTCCGGCCTCGACGTCGAGATCGGCCGCCCGGGCGAGGACGCCGTCGACGCGACGAGCATCCTGGGCGTCATGGCGCTCGGGGCCAAGCACGGTGAGGAGGTCGTCCTCACGGCCGACGGCGATGGTGCCGACGCGGTGCTCGACGGCCTCGTCGAGCTCCTCTCGCGCGACCTCGACGCGGAGTGAGTGCGGTGGCCGCGACGGAGACCCGGCAGGGCATCGGCGTCAGCCCCGGCACGGCCTACGGGCCGGTGGTGCAGGTCGCACCACCGGTCCGGCCGCCGGAGAACGAGCCGGCCGTCGACGACCGCGACGCGGCACTCGACGACGTCAGGGCCGCCTTCGAGTCCGTCGCGGTGGCGCTGGAGGGCAAGGCCCGTCACGCCGACGACACCGCCCAGCAGATCCTCGCGGCGACCGCCCTCATCGCCCGCGACAAGGGCCTGGTCAAGGCGGCGACCAAGCAGCTCGAGGCCGGGCGCGGGCGGGCGACCGCCATCGCGAACGCGGTGGAGGAGTACTGCGTGCAGTTCGAGGCGCTCGGGGGCTACTTCGCCGAGCGGGTCACCGACCTGCGCGACGTCGGGTCGCGCGCCGTCGCGGCCGTCCTGGGGGTCCCGGCGCCGGGCGTGCCCCACTTCACCGAGCCGAGCGTCATCGTCGCCGAGGACCTCGCCCCCGCCGAGACCGCGACCCTCGACCGGTCGCTCGTCGTCGGGATCATCACCCAGCACGGCGGCCGCACCAGCCACACCGCGATCCTGGCCGCCCAGATGGGGATCCCGGCCGTGGTCCAGCTCGGCGGCGCCACCGGCATCCCCGCGGGCACGCCGGTCGCGCTCGACGGCGACACCGGCGAGGTCACCATCGCCCCCGACCCGGCACTCGTCGAGGCCCAGCGGGTCCGGCGCGAGAAGCGTGCCGAGGCGCTGTCGGCGAGCCGCGGGCCGGGCGTGACCAAGGACGGTCACGCCATCGCCCTCCTGGCCAACATCGGCGGGGTCAAGGACGCGGAGGAGGCCGGGGCGCAGGACCTCGAGGGCGTCGGCCTGTTCCGCACCGAGTTCGTGTTCCTCTCCGCCGACAAGGCGCCGACCGTCGAGGAGCAGACCGACATCTACCGAAAGGTGTTCGCGCCGTTCGGTTCTCGTCGCGTCGTCGTCCGGACCCTCGATGCCGGCGCCGACAAGCCGTTGGCGTTCGCGGACCTCGGGCCCGAGGAGAACCCTGCCCTCGGCCGGCGCGGGCTGCGGCTGTCCGCGGAGCGGCCCGAGCTGCTCGACGCCCAGCTCGAGGCGCTCGCCGTGGCGGCCCGGGAGACCGGCGCGGACGTCCGGGTCATGGCCCCGATGGTCGCCACCGTGGAGGAGGCGGCGTGGTTCGCGCGCCGCGTACGGGAGAACGGGCTCCCCAAGGCCGGCGTGATGATCGAGGTCCCGGGGGCCGCGATGCGGGCCCGGCACGTCCTCGCCGAGGTCGACTTCGGCAGCCTCGGCACGAACGACCTCGCGCAGTACACGATGGCCGCCGACCGGATGCAGGGCGAGCTCTCCGACCTCCTCGACCCGTGGCAGCCGGCCGTCCTCGACGTCGTGGCCGCCGCGTGTGACGGTGCTCGCGAGGCCGGCGTCCCCATCGGTGTCTGCGGGGAGTCGGCCGGTGACGCGCTGCTGGCCCTCGTCCTCGCCGGGCTCGGTGTGTCGAGCCTGTCGATGGCGCCGAGCAAGGTCCCGGTCGTCCGGCTCGCCCTCTCGCTGCACACCCTCCCCGAGTGCCAGGGCCTGGCCCGGGCCGCGCGCGACGCCCCCACGGCCCGCGAGTCGCTGGAGGCCGTCCGCTCCCGCGCCCGCTCCGAGCTCACCGACCTCCTGTGAGGTCGGTGGGGCGGGTGGGGTGCGGGTCCTCGGGGGGCGCGACCCGCGGGTAGCATCACTGTTCGTCCGCCGGCCCCGACTGATCCCTGGAGCGCCTCCGCGTGAGCACCCCCCGCCCGGCCGCCGTCATCGTCCTCGCCGCCGGAGAGGGCACCCGGATGAGGTCAGCGACCCCCAAGGTCCTGCACCGCATCGGGGGCCAGCCCCTCGTCGGGCACGCCGTCCGCGCGGCCCGCGCCTCGGGCGCCGAGCACGTCGAGGTCGTCGTCCGCCACGAGCGCGACCGGGTCGTCGAGGTGCTCACCGCCCTCGACCCGGCACTCGTCATCGCCGACCAGGACGAGGTCAAGGGCACCGGGCGGGCCGTCGAGTGCGGCCTCGACGCCCTGCCCCCCGGCCTCGCCGGCACCGTCCTCGTCACCTACGGCGACGTCCCGCTCCTCTCCGGCGAAACCCTCGTCGCCCTCACCGCCTCGCACGTCGAGAGCGGTGCCGCCGTCTCGGTCGTCACGGCACACCTCGCCGACCCCACGGGCTACGGCCGGGTCGTCCGCGACGCCGAGGGCGCCGTCGAGCGGATCGTCGAGCACAAGGACGCCTCCGAGGACGAGCGCGCCCTCACCGAGATCAACTCCGGCATCTACGCCTTCGACGCCGACCTCCTGCGCGAGGCCCTGACCCGGGTCGGCACCGACAACGCGCAGGGCGAGAAGTACCTCACCGACGTCGTCTCGATCGCCCGCGAGGGCGGCCGGGTGGTCCGCGCCCACGTCGTCGACGACCTGTGGCAGACCGAGGGCGTCAACGACCGCGTCCAGCTGGCAGCCCTCGGCCGCGAGCTGAACCGCCGCGTCTGCGAGCAGCACATGCGCGCCGGCGTGACGATCGTCGACCCGGCCACGACGTGGATCGACGTCGACGTGACGATCGGTGCCGACAGCACGGTCCTCCCGGGCACCCAGCTGCTCGGCGCGACGAGCATCGGCGCGGACGCCGTCATCGGCCCGGACGTCACCCTCACCGACACCGAGGTCGGCGACGGCGCCGAGGTCACGCGCGCGGTCGCGAAGCTCGCCGTCATCGGCCCCGGCGCGACGGTCGGTCCGTACTCCTACCTGCGCCCCGGCACGCGGCTCGGCGCGAAGGGCAAGATCGGCGGCTTCGTCGAGACGAAGAACGCCGACATCGGCGACGGCGCCAAGGTCCCGCACCTCACCTACGCCGGCGACGTGACGATCGGCGAGGGCGCCAACATCGGTGCCGGCACGATCTTCGCCAACTACGACGGGGTCGCCAAGCACCACTCGAAGATCGGCAGGCACTCGTTCATCGGGTCGCACACGGTCGTCGTCAGCCCGGTCGATGTCGCCGACGGCGCCTACGTCGCCGCCGGCAGCGCCCTCGTCGGCGACGTGGAGCCGGGGGAGATCGCCGTGGCCCGAGGACGCCAGCGCAACGTGCCCGGATGGGTCGCCCGCGCCCGCGCCGGGACGAGGACGGCCGAGGCGGCCGCTGCCGCGACCGCCGCCGCATCCGCGACCACCGCCACGACGGCGGCGCGGCACGAGGCGGGCACCGAGCAGTCCCCGAGCGCCGTGGAGGGCGAGCACCAGTGAGCAAGGACCACCGCCCGCCGTCGGCGAACATCCGCAAGCGCCCGAAGAAGCAGCTCATGGTCTTCTCGGGGCGCGCCAACCCCGGGCTGGCCCAGGAGGTCGCGTCCGACCTCGGGACCGAGCTGGTCCCGACGAGCGCCTACGACTTCGCGAACGGCGAGATCTACGTGCGCTTCGAGGAGTCGGTGCGCGGCTCGGACGCGTTCGTCATCCAGAGCCACACCAGCCCGATCAACGAGAACATCATGGAGCACCTGCTCATGGTCGACGCGTTGAAGCGGGCCTCCGCCAAGCGGATCACCGTCGTCATGCCGTTCTACGGGTACGCCCGGCAGGACAAGAAGCACCGCGGCCGCGAGCCGATCAGCGCCCGCCTCGTCGCCGACCTGTTCAAGACGGCCGGCGCCGACCGGCTCATCTGCGTCGACCTCCACACCGACCAGATCCAGGGCTTCTTCGACGGCCCGGTCGACCACCTCATGGCCATCCCGATCCTCTCCGAGTACGTCGCCCGCAAGTACGGCGACCAGGACCTCGCGGTCGTCTCGCCCGACGCCGGCCGGATCAAGGTCGCCGAGCAGTGGTCGAAGCGGCTCGGCGGCGCGCCGCTGGCCTTCATCCACAAGACCCGCGACATCAACCGCCCCAACGAGATGGTCGCGAACCGCGTCGTCGGTGACGTCCGCGGCCGGGTCTGCGTCCTCGTCGACGACATGATCGACACCGGTGGCACCATCGCCAAGGCCGCCGACGCCCTCATGGCCGACGGCGCCAAGGGCGTCGTCATCGCGGCGACCCATGCCATCCTCAGCGAGCCCGCCGTGCAGCGCCTCACCGAGTGCGCCGCCGAGGAGGTCATCGTCACCAACACCCTCCCCATCCCGCCGGAGAAGGAGATCGACTGCCTCACGGTGCTCTCGATCGCCCCGCTCATCAGCGCCGCGGTCAAGGAGGTCTTCGAGGACGGCTCGGTCACGAGCCTCTTCGGCGGCCGAGCCTGACGCGCCGCGTCCTCAGGCCCCGGCGGCCTTCCTCGCGCGGTAGGCGGCGACGTTCGCCCGGGTGCCGCACGTGCCGTCGCAGAACTTGCGCGACCGGTTCCTGCTGAGGTCGACGAGCAGGTCCTCGCAGTCCTCGCCCGCGCACACCTTGAGCCGGTCGACCTCATCGGCGCGGATGACGTCGACGAGCGCCATCCCCACCTCCACCGCGATCCGCCGGTCGAGCGGGGCGTCGTCGGAGGTCGCGTGGACGTGCCACCCGAACGCGCCGTGCCGGACGAGGCGGGGGAGCGCCCCGCCCTCCTCGAGGAGGGCGTTGGCCTCGGCGACGAGTGCCTCGTCGCGCAGCGACCACAGGCGCCGCAGCCGCGGGCGCAGCGCGTGGACGGCGGCCACCTCGGCGGCGCTGGCCGGCCGGCGGCCGGTCCACTCCCAGCGGTCGAACCACGCCTGCAGGGCGGCGAGGTCGGGGAGCTCCTCACGGTCCTCGTCGCCGAGGCCGGGCCCGGTGTTGGCGATGGCGGCGGCGTGCGCGAGCGTCACGTCCGTGTCATAGGTGAAAACCATCTTGACTCCTGACATCGCCCGGGGCTAGCGTCATGACCAACAGCATACTTCGGTGGTTACATCCGGTGCGGGAACAGAGGAGGTCGTCGTGGTCGAGATGGTGCGCCGTCACCTGGGTCTGGGGCTCGTCGCGATGCTCCTGTCGTGCGCCGCCTTCGGGACCTCGGGCCCGTTCGCCAAGGCCCTGATGACGGCCGGCTGGACCCCCGGCGCCGTCGTCCTCACCCGCATCACCGGCGCCGCCCTCCTCCTCCTGCCGTTCACGCTGTGGGCCCTGCGCGGCCGCTGGCGCGAGGTCGCCCACGAGCTGCCGCGGGTCGCGCTCTACGGCTCGCTGGCCGTCGCCGCCGCCCAGCTCGGCTACTTCCAAGCCGTCGCCCGGATGCCGGTGGCCGTCGCCCTCCTCATCGAGTACCTCGGGATCGTCCTCGTCGTCCTGTGGGTGTGGGCGCTGACCCGAGTCAGGCCGCACCGGCTCACGGGGGTCGGCATCGTCCTCGCCATCGGCGGGCTCGCCCTCGTCCTCGACGTCACCGGGCAGTCCACGCCCAGCCTCGTCGGCGTCCTCTGGGGTCTCCTCGCGGCCACGGGCCTCGCCGGCCACTACGTCCTCGCCGGGCGCCCGACCGCCCTGCCCGCCACCTCGTTCGCCGGGCTCGGGCTCACCGTCGGCGCCGTCGCCCTCGGGCTCCTCGGCCTCGTCGGGGCGCTGCCGATGCACCGCGGCTCCGGCGCCGTCGTCGTCGCGGGTGCCGAGATCCCCGCGTGGGCCGCCATCGGCGAGCTCGTCGTCGTCGCGGCGGCGCTCGCCTACGTGCTCGGCGTCCTCGGCGCCCGCCACCTCGGGTCGACCCTCGCCTCGTTCGTCGGCCTCACCGAGGTGCTGTTCGCGGTCCTGTTCGCGTGGCTCGTCCTCGGCGAGCTGCCGGGCGTCGTCCAGCTCGTCGGCGGCGTCGTGCTCCTCAGCGGGGTCGTCGCGGTCCGGCTGGGGGAGCGAGACCGGGCGCGGAGGGCCGAGCAGGCCGTCGAGACCGATTTCGACGTTCCGTCGCCCGTCGCCTAGACTCGGGGGGTTGCCTCGGCGAGGGACGTCGCACCGCACACGGACGTGCGGGGCCAGGACCGCCACCGCGCGGTCCGACGCATCCGTGATCGACGCTGGCGGCTCATCGGGTCCACCGGGCCCGCGGGTCGTCCCGCGCCCGGTCGTTCGGTGCCGCGTCCCACGTCGAGGAGACCGCACCCGTAGACCCCCAGCACCAGGAGCACTCCAGTGTCCGACGCCATCAAGCTCGTCGCCGAGCCGCGCACCCAGTTCGGCAAGGGCGCCGCGCGCAAGATCCGCCGCGCCCACAAGATCCCCGCCGTCATGTACGGCCACGGCACCGCCCCGGTCCACATCACCCTCCCGGGCCACGACGCGATGCTCGCGCTCAAGCACAGCAACGCCCTCCTCACCATCGTCCTCGACGGTGACGAGCAGCTGGCGCTCGCCAAGGACGTGCAGCGCGACCCCATCAAGCCCGTCATCGAGCACGTCGACCTCGTCGTCGTCAAGAAGGGCGAGAAGGTCACCGTCGACGTGCCCGTCCACGTCGAGGGCGAGGCCGCGCCGGAGACCGTCGTCACCACCGACCACACGAGCCTGCAGCTCGAGGTCGAGGCGACCGCCATCCCCGAGAGCCTCACCGTGAACGTCGACGGGCTCGAGGCCGGCACGCAGATCCTCGCGGGCGCCGTCGAGCTCCCCGCCGGGGCCACGCTCGTCACCGACACCGAGGCGCTCGTCGTCAACGTCACCCAGCAGGTGTCCGCCGAGGCCCTCGAGGCCGAGCTCGCCGAGGCCGAGGCCGAGGCCGGCATCGAGCGCGAGGAGTCCGACGAGGAGGCCGCCGAGGGCGAGGCCGCCGAGGGCGAGACCGCGGAGGGCGAGGCCGCCGCGGGCGACGCCGAGAAGGCCGACGAGGCCTGAGCCGCCCGCTCACCACGCACGACCCACCGGGGCCCGGTCCGTTCGCGGACCGGGCCCCGGCGCGTGTCGGGGCCCGTCGCGCCCTCCGCCCGCTGCACCGGCCTGCGCTCGGTGACACGGGGGCGGGAGGAGGCGGCGCCGGGGGTGGATAGCCTTGGGGACGTGACCGACTCCGGACCCTGGCTCGTCGTCGGGCTCGGCAACCCCGGGCCGGCCTACGCGGGCAACCGACACAACGTCGGCGCGATGGTCGTCGACGAGCTCGCCCGTCGCGCCGGCACGGCCCTGCGGACCCACAAGGCCAGGGCGCACGCGGCCCACATCCGCCTCGGCACCGGACCGGGCGGGGTCCCCGGCCCGGCGGCCGTCGTCGCGGTGCCCAGCTGCTACATGAACGAGTCGGGCGGTCCCGTCTCCGCGCTGCTCCGCTTCTTCTCGGTGCCGCCCGAGCGCCTCGTCGTCGTCCACGACGAGCTCGACCTCGACGCCGGCACCGTCCGCCTCAAGCGCGGCGGCGGCGAGGGCGGCCACAACGGGCTGCGCTCGATCAGCAGCTCGCTCGGCACCAAGGACTACCACCGGGTGCGCGTCGGCATCGGCCGTCCGCCGGGCCGGATGGACGCCGCCGACTTCGTCCTGCGCGACTTCTCCTCGACCGAGAGGAAGGACCTGCCCTTCCTCCTCGACGACGCCGCCGACGCGGTCGAGGCCCTCGTCGCCCTCGGGCTGCTCGACGCCCAGCAGCGGGTGCACGCCCCCCGCTGAGCCCGTCCCGCACGGGGTCGCAGGCCCGGGCCCAAAGGCCCGGAACCACAGACGCACCACGCGTGCCGGCCGTAGCATGGTTCCTCTCGCGTCTTCGCAGGGGAGGACCCCAATGACGCTCCTCGACGCCGTCCGCATCGTGCGGCGGTTCTGGATGACCATCGCGACCTGCGTGCTGCTCGCGGTCGGCGCCGCCGCGTACTACGCGGCCCAGCAGCCGCGCCTGTACGTGGCCAGCTCCGAGGCCTACGTCTCCGTCGGCGGGACCGAGCAGGTCGCGGAGGCCTCCGTCGGCAACTCGGTGGCCGCCGCGAAGGCGCTCGCGTACGCACCCCTGACCCGCAGCGGGATGGTCGCCGAGCGGGTGATCGCGGCCCTCAACCTGCCCGAGTCGATCGGGGCGGTCAACGGCGCCGTGCAGTACGCCACCGAGCCGGGCAGCCCCCGGATCCAGGTCTTCGTCACCTCGACCTCGCCCCAGCGTGCCAAGGACATCGCCAACGCCGTCGTCACGGCGACGGCCCAGGTCGCCTCCATCGTCGAGAGCGGGGGTGAGTCCGACTCGGGCATCGTCAAGCTCCTGCCCGTGACGAACGCGGTGCTCCCCACGAGCCCGAGCTCGCCCAACGTCGAGAAGCTCCTCCTCATGGGGTTCGGGGCCGGCATCGTCCTCGCCTACCTCGTCGTGATGGCCCGGCTGCGGCTCGACACCCGCATCCGCCGGCCCGACGACATCACGGAGATGACCGAGCACGGCCTCATCGGGACCATCCCGCGCTCGCGGGACCTGCGCTCCCGGCTGCACTCCGAGGACCTGCTGCGCGGGGCGGTCGGCGAGTCGCTGCGCCACCTGCGCACCAACCTCATGTTCGCCGACCCGGACACGTCGCCCCGCTCGGTCGCGGTGACCAGTCCCCAGCCGGCGGAGGGCAAGTCGACGATCTCCGCGCTCCTCGCCCGCGCGCTGGCCGTCCGCGGCGAGCACGTCGTCCTCGTCGACGGCGACCTGCGCCGCCCCATGGTCGCGACGCTGTTCGACATCGACTCCGGGGTCGGCCTGACCCAGGTGCTCTCCGGGGCGGTGCCGCTCGACGAGGCCCTCGTCCCCACCGACACCCACGGCCTGGTGGTCCTGCCCGCCGGGCGCATCCCGCACAACCCGAGCGAGGTCGTCGGCTCCGAGCGGATGCGCGACCTCCTCGCCGAGCTCTCGAGGGACCGCCTCGTCGTCATCGACGCCCCGCCCGCCCTGCCCGTGACCGACGCGATGATCCTCGCCCAGCGGGTCGACGGCCTCATCGTCGTCACGCTCATGGGCAAGAGCCGCAAGGAGCACCTCAAGCGCGTCATCTCCCTCGCCGAGAGCGTCAACGCGAGGATCTTCGGCATCGTCCTCAACGGCATCCCGCAGGGTCGCGCGGCCGGGGTCTACGGGTACGAGACGTACGGGTACGAGCACGACGACCGGGCGTACCGCAAGAAGGTGCGCCGTGGGCGCCGTCGCCCGGCGTCGAGCGAGGTCCGCTCGTCGCCCCAGCCCCACGAGCTCACACCCGAGCAGGTCGACCTCGTCACGACCCCGCCGAAGCGCAAGCGCTGACCGAGGGTCACCGCCCCCCGGCGCCGTCGGGGCCGTCGGACCCCGGACCTAGACTTGACGGCGATGCCCTCGCTGTCCGTCCTGCGCTCCCGCGTCGCCGCCCTCCCGGGCACCGTGCGACTTCGGGAGGCCCTCGCCCTTCCCTCCGCCGAGGTCACCGCGGCCGCCCCGCCCGGCGCGCGACCCGCCGTCGTGGCCGCGCTCGCCCCCGACGCGGCGGCCGGGCCGCCCGTCCTCGCCGTCACCGCCACCGGCCGCGAGGCCGAGGACCTCCACGCCGCCCTCGCCGCGGTCCTCGGCGAGGAGGTCGTGGGCCACTTCCCGTCGTGGGAGACCCTCCCGCACGAGCGGCTGAGCCCGCGCAGCGACACCGTCGGGCAGCGCCTGTCGGTCCTGCGCCGCCTCACCCACCCCGAGGCCGGCGACGCCACGCACGGCCCGCTCTCGGTCGTCGTCGCGCCGGTCCGCGCCGTCCTCCAGCCCATCGCCAAGGGCCTCGGCGAGCTGCGCCCGGTCTCGCTCCAGCAGGGCGAGGACGTCCCGCTCGAGCTGGTCGTCGAGCGGCTGGCCGCGGCCGCCTACACCCGCACCGACCTCGTCGAGCGCCGCGGCGAGTTCGCGGTGCGCGGCGGCATCCTCGACGTCTTCCCGCCCACCGAGGAGCACCCGCTGCGCCTCGAGTTCTGGGGCGACACCGTCGAGGAGATCCGCTGGTTCAAGGTCGCCGACCAGCGCTCCCTCGAGGTGGCCGAGCACGGCCTGTGGGCCCCGCCGTGCCGCGAGCTGCTGCTCACCGACGCGGTGCGCGGACGGGCGGCGGCGCTCGCCGACGTCCTCCCCGGCGCCGTCGACCTCCTCGAGAAGCTCGCCCAGGGGATCGCGGTCGAGGGGATGGAGTCCCTCGCGCCCGCCCTCGTCGAGGGGATGGAGACCCTCCTCGACGTCCTGCCCGAGGGCGCCCTGCTCGTCGCCTGCGACCCCGAGCGCGTCCGCACGCGCGCCCACGACCTCGTCGAGACGAGCCAGGAGTTCCTCGAGGCCGGGTGGGCCAACGCGGCGAGCGGCAACGCCGTCCCGATCGACCTCCAGACCGTCCTCGGCACCGCGTCGTTCCGCACGATCGCCGAGCTGCGGGCCCAGGCGCGCGACCTCGGCGTCCGCTGGCTCGACCTCACGCCGTTCGCGTCCGACGACGAGGGCGACACCCTCGACCTCGGCCTCGAGGCGTCGCCGACCTTCCGCGGCGACACCGAGGCCGCGGTCGCCGAGCTGACCCGCCTGGTCGCCGACGACTGGACCGTCCTCGCCACGACCGAGGGTCCCGGCCTCGCCAAGCGCGTCGCCGAGGTGCTCGCCGAGCACGAGGTCGCGGCCCGGCTCGCGACCGACGACTCCGGGCTCGAGCCCGGGGTCGTCACCGTCACCACGGGCGGCCCGGGCGCCGGTTTCGTCGCGCCGGGCGCTCGCCTCGCCGTCCTCACCGAGGCCGACCTCACCGGCGCCGCCGGTGGGTCGGGCACGTCGACCAAGGACATGCGCAAGATGCCCTCGCGGCGGCGCAACCAGGTCGACCCCCTCCAGCTGCGCCCCGGCGACCACGTCGTCCACGAGCAGCACGGCGTCGGCAGGTTCGTCGAGATGATGCAGCGCACCGTCGGCGGCGCCACGCGCGAGTACCTCGTGCTCGAGTACGCCCCGTCCAAGCGCGGGCAGCCCGGCGACCGGCTCTACGTGCCCACCGACCAGCTCGACCAGGTCACCCGCTACGTCGGCGGCGAGCAGCCCTCCCTCAACAAGATGGGCGGGTCCGACTGGCACCAGACGAAGAGCAGGGCCAGGCGCTACGTCAAGCAGATCGCCGCCGAGCTGATCCGCCTGTACTCGGCCCGGATGGCGACGAGCGGGCACGCGTTCGGCCCCGACACCCCGTGGCAGCGCGAGCTCGAGGACGCCTTCGCGCACGTGGAGACCCCCGACCAGCTGAGCACCATCGACGAGGTCAAGGCCGACATGGAGCGGCCCGTCCCCATGGACCGCCTCGTCTGCGGCGACGTCGGCTACGGCAAGACCGAGATCGCGGTGCGCGCGGCGTTCAAGGCCGTCCAGGACGGCAAGCAGGTGGCCGTCCTGTGCCCGACGACCCTGCTCGTCCAGCAGCACGTCAACACCTTCTCCGAGCGGTACGCCGGGTTCCCGGTCGTCGTCAGGGCGCTGTCGCGCTTCCAGACCGACCGCGAGGCCAGGCTCGTCCTCGACGGCCTCGCCGACGGGACGGTCGACCTCGTCATCGGCACCCACCGGCTGCTGTCCAAGGAGGTCCGGTTCAAGGACCTCGGCCTCGTCGTCGTCGACGAGGAGCAGCGGTTCGGGGTCGAGCACAAGGAGCAGCTCAAGGCGCTGCGGACCTCCGTCGACGTCCTCGCGATGTCGGCCACGCCCATCCCGCGCACGCTCGAGATGGCGGTCACCGGCATCCGCGAGATGTCGACGCTGCAGACCCCTCCCGAGGAGCGGCACCCCGTCCTCACCTACGTCGGCGCCTACGACGAGAAGACCGTCACCGCCGCCATCCGCCGTGAGCTCATGCGGGAGGGCCAGGTCTTCCTCGTCCACAACAAGGTGTCCACCATCGAGAAGGCGGCGGCCCGGCTGCGCGAGCTCGTGCCCGAGGCCCGGATCGCCACGGCACACGGGAAGATGGGTGAGCACCGGCTCGAGCAGGTGGTCCTCGACTTCTGGGAGAAGCGGTTCGACGTCCTCGTCTGCACGACGATCGTCGAGACCGGGCTCGACATCTCCAACGCCAACACCCTCATCGTCGAGCGGTCCGACCGGCTCGGCCTCAGCCAGCTGCACCAGCTGCGCGGGCGCGTCGGGCGCGGCCGCGAACGGGCCTACTCGTACTTCCTCTACCCGCCGGAGCTGCCGCTCACCGAGACCGCCCTCGACCGGCTCCAGACGATCGCCAGCCACACCGACCTGGGCTCCGGCATGCACGTCGCGATGAAGGACCTCGAGATCCGCGGCGCCGGCAACCTCCTCGGTGGCGAGCAGTCGGGCCACATCGCCGGCGTCGGGTTCGACCTCTACGTGCGGCTCGTCGGCGAGGCCGTGGCGAGCTTCCGCGGCGAGGGCGAGCAGGCGCCGGCCGAGATCAGGATCGAGCTCCCGGTCGACGCCCACCTCCCGCACGACTACGTCCCGCACGAGCGGCTACGCCTCGAGATGTACAAGAAGCTCGCCGCGGTGGCCGACGAGGCGCAGCTCGCCGAGATCGAGGCCGAGCTGCTCGACCGCTACGGCGCGCTGCCCGAGCCGGTGCGCAACCTCGTCGAGGTCGCCCGGCTGCGCACGGTGGCACGCGCGGCGGGGATCGCCGACATCTCGGTGCAGGGCAACCACGTCCGCTTCGGTCCGGTCGAGCTCCGTGAGAGCCAGACCCTGCGCCTGCAGCGGCTGTACCCGCGCTCCATCGTCAAGCCGGCGGTGTCGGCCGTCCTCGTCCCCAAGCCGATGACCCGCCCGGTCGGCGGCCAGCCGCTGCGTGACCGCGAGGTCCTCGCCTGGGCTGGTGACGTCATCCGGGCGGTCGTCGTGGATGATGTGGGGCAGGCCGCCCGGGTGGCCACCGCCGGCGCCTGACCGGACCCGACCCCGAAAGGACTCCCTGACGTGACTTCCTCGGTTCGCCGCACCGTGGCGGCGCTCGTCCTCGGTGCCGCGCTCGCCACCGCGGGTTGTGGCGCCACCACCGCCGACCGTGCCGCCGTCGTCGACGGGTCCGTCATCTCCGAGACCGAGCTCCAGGCCGCGATGCGCGAGGTCAACGGGATGGAGCCCGCGCTGCTCCAGCAGCCGCTGACGCCGAGCGGCACGCTCACCGCGCTCGTCCAGGCGCCCGTGGTCCTCGCGGTCCTCGCGGAGAAGGGCGTCGCCGTCTCCGACTCCGTGGCCCGGCAGGCCGCCGCCCAGCGCGGGCTCCGCGAACCGAGCGAGGCGACGCTGCAGATCGTCCGGCTCGCCACCGCCATCGGCACGGCGCAGGAGCAGGGCCTCGTCACCGAGGCCGAGGCCACCGAGGTCAACACCCGCCTCGCCGCCCTCGACGTCGAGGTCAACCCGCGCTACGGCACCTACGACACGCAGGCGGCCTCGATCCAGCTGACCCAGCCCTCCTGGATCACCACCACCGACACCCAGCAGTGACCCCCGGCCGGCTCGGGCTCGTCCTCACCTCCCCGCGCGTCGCCCCGGGCCTGCTCTCGCACGGCGCCTGGGCCGCGGTCTCGGAGGCCGCCGTGCGGCTCGCGCGCTCGCTGGACGAGCCGCTCGCCGAAGCGGTGGAGGAGGCCGGGTTCACCGTCGAGGAGGTCGGGGAGGCGCCCGCTCCCGCGCTGGCCCGGCGCCTCGTCGACCTCGCGGCGACCGTGCCGGTCGTGTGGCTCGGCTCGTCCGACGGGGACCCGGGGCTCGCCGACGCCATCGCGTCCGAGGTGTCGCGGCTGGAGGCGCCGCCCGCCGTCGAGGTCGTCGTCGGGTCGTGGGACGTCCAGGGCGGTCGCCTCCTCGACGTCGTCGCGACGATGGACCGGCTGCGCTCGCCCGGCGGCTGCCCCTGGGATGCCGAGCAGACCCACGCGACCCTCGCGCCGTACCTCGTCGAGGAGACCCACGAGGTGCTCCACGCCATCGAGGCCGGCGACCCCCGCCACCTCGCCGAGGAGCTCGGCGACGTCCTCCTCCAGGTCGTCTTCCACGCCCGGGTCGCCGAGGACGCCGACGACGGCGCGTTCGACATCGACACGGTGGCGGGGCTGCTCGTCGAGAAGCTGGTCCGACGACACCCCCACGTCTTCGGCGACGGCGACGCCACGACACCCGACGAGGTCGAACGCGCCTGGGAGCGGATCAAGGCCGAGGAGAAGGCCGCCGCAGGCGCCGCCGGCGACCACGCCGACCTCCTCCACGGCATCGCCCCGACCCTTCCGGCGCCGCTGGCGGCCGACAAGGTCCTCGCGCGCGTCCGGCGCCGCTCGCTCGTCGCCGAGGAGGCGGCGCTCGCCGAGCTCGCCGCGTCGCGCGAGGCCCTGGCCGCCGCCGAGGAGCGGGTGAGGGTCGCCCTCGCGTCCGTGGCCGACAGCGTTCAGCCGCAGACCGGCTCGTAGGGGCGCTCGCCGGCCTCGGCACGACCCGACCCCGGCACGGGCGGTCGTACCTTCGACGCCACCGTCAGCGGCCTCGTCGACCGCGCGAGAGGGGGCCGGTTGCTTTGAAAGTACAAGTGCGCTTAATATTTGCAACATGAGGATGACGGCGCGGGAGCGGGAGATCGTCGCACTGCTGCGCGCGGAGCCCCTCCTCGACGCGGCCGCCCTCGCCTCGCGGCTGGGCTCGACCCGCGCCGCCGTGTCGGTGCACCTGAGCAACCTCACCCGCAAGGGCGTCCTCCTCGGCCGGGGCTACGTCCTGCGGCCCGAGGCCGACTCGGTCGTCGTCGTCGGCGGTGCCGTCCTCGACAGCAAGGTCCGCACGGCGGTGGCGCCGGTCCTCGGCACGAGCAACCCGGGCACGTCGACGAGCACGGTCGGTGGGGTGGGTCGCAACATCGCCGAGAACCTCGCCCGGCTCGGGAGCCCCACGGTCCTCGTGGCCGCCGTCGGCGACGACCTCGCCGGGCGCACGGTCATCGCGCGCACCGAGGCCGCGGGCGTCGAGTGCCGCCACGTCGTCACCTCGCCGCACCCCACCGGCACGTACTCGGCCGTCCTCGACGACGGGGGCGACCTCCTCGTGGCCGTCGCCGACATGCGTGCCACCGACGAGCTGTCCGTCTCCGACCTCGGGGTCGTGCCCTCGCTGCTGACCGGTGCCGACGCCCTCGTCGTCGACGCCAACCTCGACGTCACCGTCATCCGCTGGCTCCTCTCCGCCGCGGCCGAGGCCGGCATCCCGGGGATCCTCGATCCGGTGTCCGTCGCGAAGGCCACCGAGGCCGCCCCGGCCCTCGACGGGACCGTCCCCGTCCACACCGTCACGCCCAACGTCGACGAGCTCGCCGCCCTCGTGGGCGCGCCGGTCGGGCGTGACGTCGAGGCCGTCGTCGCGGCCGCGGGCGTCCTCCACGACCGCGGCGTCGAGCACGTGTGGGTCCGGCGTGGGACGAGCGGGAGCCTGCTGTCGATCGCCCCCCAGCCCACGCCCGACGCGCCCGCGCCCGCGCGCCGGGTCGTCCTCGTCGGCGCACCGCCGACCACCGTCGAGGACGTCACGGGCGCCGGCGACTCGATGACCGCCGGTTACGTCCACGCCCTGATGACGGGGGAGGACGTCGTCGCCGCCGCGCGGTTCGGCCAGGCCCTCGCCGCCCTCACCGTGGCCACGCCCGACACGGTCCGCCCCGACCTCACCGCCGCCCTCGTCGCGGCCCACCTGACCCCCGACACCCCGCCCACCGAGGAGCTCCACCCATGACCGCCACCGCCCCGTCCGTCGCCGCCGTGCCCACCCCGCACCCGATGCTCGCCCTCGCCCCCGAGGTCCGCGAGGCCCTCGCCCAGGGCCGCCCGGTCGTCGCGCTCGAGTCGACGATCATCAGCCACGGGATGCCCTACCCGCACAACGTCGCGATGGCGCGTGAGGTCGAGCAGATCGTCCGCGACGGCGGTGCCGTTCCGGCCACGATCGCGATCCTCGACGGCCGCCCGACCGTGGGCCTGTCCGACGAGCAGCTCGAGATGTTCGGCGCCGACGACGCCATCCGGAAGGTCAGCGTCCGCGACCTCGCCCACGTCGTCGCCACCGGTGTCCACGGGGCGACGACCGTCGCGAGCACGATGCGCATCGCCGCGCTCGCCGGCATCCGGCTGTTCGTGACCGGCGGCCTGGGCGGTGTGCACCAGGGCGGCGAGGGCTCCATGGACGTCTCCGCCGACCTCACCGAGCTCTCCCGCACCGAGGTCGCGGTCGTGTCCGCGGGCGTGAAGTCGATCCTCGACATCGGGCGCACCCTCGAGGTGCTCGAGACCCTCGAGGTGCCCGTCGTCGGCTACGGCACCGACGAGTTC
Organism: Oryzobacter faecalis; assembly: GCF_046764005.1. Classification (NCBI taxonomy): domain Bacteria; kingdom Bacillati; phylum Actinomycetota; class Actinomycetes; order Micrococcales; family Intrasporangiaceae; genus Oryzobacter; species Oryzobacter faecalis. Next base: position 50,504 of record NZ_JBKOFW010000004.1, read on the forward strand.
CCCTCCTTCTTCTCGCGCTCGAGCGGGCTGGCGGTCCCCATGCGGGTCGACACCCCGGAGGACGCCGCGCGGCTCATGCGAGCCTCGTTCGACCTCGGGGTGGGCACCGGCATCTCCTTCGCCAACCCGGTCCCCGCCGAGCACGAGATGGCCCGCGACGACATCGACGGCGTCATCGCCGCCGCGCTCGCCGAGTGCGCCGAGCGGGGTGTCTCCGGCAAGGACATCACCCCGTTCCTGCTGGGCCGGCTCGTCGAGCTGTCCGGCGGACGCTCGCTCGAGACCAACCTCGCCCTCGTGCGCCACAACGCCCGCGTGGGCACCGCCATCGCGGTCGCCTACGCCGCCCTCTGAGGACGGCCGTCCGGGGGGTGGGTCGGTCGGGAGGATGCCGCGCGACGGGGACTACCCTCGGAGGCGACCCCATCCGCCCCACCCCCAGGAGCACCGGCGTGGCCACCATCGAGGCAGTAGGCGCCCGCGAGATCCTCGACTCGCGCGGCAACCCCACGGTTGAGGTCGAGGTCGCCCTCGACGACGGCACCCTGGCCCGCGCGGCCGTCCCCAGCGGCGCCTCCACCGGCGCCTTCGAGGCGGTCGAGCGCCGCGACGGCGACAAGGGCCGCTACCTCGGCAAGGGGGTCGAGAAGGCGGTCGACGCCGTCATCGAGGAGCTCGGGCCGAAGCTGCTCGGGTTCGAGGCCTCCGAGCAGCGCCTCGTCGACGCCGAGATGCTCGCCGTCGACGGCAGCGCCAACAAGGAGAAGATCGGCGCCAACGCCATCCTCGGCGTCTCGCTCGCAGTGGCCCGCGCGGCCGCCGACTCGGCCGACCTCCCGCTCTTCCGCTACGTCGGCGGCCCGAACGCCCACGTGCTGCCCGTGCCGATGATGAACATCCTCAACGGGGGGTCGCACGCCGACTCCAACGTCGACATCCAGGAGTTCATGATCGCGCCCATCGGCGCCGACACCTTCCGTGAGGCGCTGCGCTGGGGCACCGAGGTCTACCACGCGCTCAAGGGCGTGCTCAAGGAGAAGGGGCTGGCCACGGGCCTCGGCGACGAGGGCGGCTTCGCCCCGAACCTGCCGAGCAACCGCGCTGCCCTCGACCTCATCCTCGAGGCCATCGACAGGGCCGGCTACACCGCGGGCGAGCAGATCGCCCTCGCGCTCGACGTGGCGGCCTCGGAGTTCCACGACGACGGCACGTACACCTTCGAGGGCGGGTCGAAGACGTCGGCGGAGATGATCGACTACTACGCCGACCTCGTCGCGTCCTACCCGCTCGTCTCCATCGAGGACCCGCTCGACGAGTCCGACTGGGACGGCTGGAAGGCGATGACCGACCGCCTCGGCACGCAGGTGCAGCTCGTCGGCGACGACCTGTTCGTCACCAACCCCGAGCGCCTCGCCCGCGGCATCGAGACCGGCACCGCCAACGCCCTGCTGGTCAAGGTCAACCAGATCGGCTCGCTCACCGAGACCCTCGACGCCGTCGAGCTCGCCCAGCGCAACGGCTACCGCTGCATGATGAGCCACCGCTCGGGCGAGACCGAGGACACGACGATCGCCGACCTCGCGGTCGCGACGAACTGCGGCCAGATCAAGACCGGCGCCCCGGCCCGCTCCGAGCGCGTCGCCAAGTACAACCAGCTGCTCCGCATCGAGGAGGAGCTCGACGACGCCGCCGTCTACGCCGGTGCGGGCGCCTTCCCGCGCTTCGCGAACCGCCAGCAGGACTGAGCGAGAGGCGGATTCGGCCCGTGGCCACCACCGGACGCTCCCGCGGACCGGCGTCGCGACCCCCGCGGCGTCCGGCCTCGGGACGTTCGCGTGCCACGGGCCGGGCTGCCGGCGCCGCCCCGGGCAGGGTCGCGGGTTCGGCACGGTCCGGATGGCGCGGGCGGCTGACGTCGGCCGTCACCGACCGGCGGGCCCGGCGCGGGGCCGTCCTCGTCTCGATCGTCGCCTTCCTCACGGTGCTGCTCGGGTCGACCGTCGCGGCGTACTACGGTCAGCGACAGGACATCTCGGCCCTCCGTGAGCGGGTCAGCGCCCAGGAGCAGGATGTCGCGGCCCTCGAGGCCGAGCGCGAGCGCTGGCGCGACCCCGCCTACGTCGAGCAGCAGGCCCGGCAGCGGCTGAAGTTCGTCAAGCCGGGGGAGCGGTCCTACACCGTCCTCGACGCCGAGCCGGCCGCCGGCAACGCCGACCCCGTCACGGCCGTCGTCGACGCCTCGACACCCACGGCGCCCTGGTACGAGGCGGTCTGGCAGTCGACCCGCACCGCCGACGCGCCCGGGGCCCGCCGGTGACCGCACGTCCCGACCTGCCGCCCGTCGCGCAGGCCGACCTCGCCGCCGTCTCCCGCCAGCTCGGCCGCGACGCCCGGGGGGTCGCCGAGGTCGCCCACCGCTGCCCGTGCGGCGAGCCCGACGTCGTCCGCACCGAGCCGCGGCTGCCCGACGGCACGCCGTTCCCGACCTCGTTCTACGCGACCTGCCCCCGCCTCACCGGGGCGCTGTCCACCCTCGAGAGCGAGGGCGTCATGAAGGACATGACCGACCGGCTCGACGCCGACCCCGACCTCGCCGCCGCCTACCGCGCCGCCCACGAGGACTACCTCGCGCGCCGGGCCGAGCTCGGCGACGTGCCGGAGGTCGCAGGGATCTCGGCGGGCGGGATGCCCACCCGCGTCAAGTGCCTCCACGTCCTCGTCGCGCACTCCCTGGGGGCAGGCCCCGGCGTCAACCCGCTCGGCGACGAGGCGCTGGAGATGCTCGACCCGTGGTGGGTCAACCACCCCTGCGCCCTCGACGCGCCGACGACCGAGGGCGGCGCGTGAGCCCTCGCGTCGCGGCGGTCGACTGCGGGACGAACTCGATCCGCCTCCTCGTCGCCGACGTCGACGGCGACGGCCGGCTCGTCGACGTCGTCCGCCGGATGGAGGTCGTCCGCCTCGGCCAGGGCATCGACCGCACCGGCGTCATCGCCCCCGAGGCGATGGAGCGCACGCTGGCCATGTCGCGCGAGTACGCCGAGGTGTGCCGGCGGGCCGGGGTCGAGCGGGTCCGGTTCGTCGCGACGTCCGCCTCGCGCGACGCCCGGAACGCGGGGGAGTTCGTCGACGGCGTGCGCGCCGCGTTCGGCGAGCTCGACGTCGCGCCCGAGGTCGTCGACGGCGACGTCGAGGCGCGGCTGTCCTTCACCGGCGCGACCGGCGACCTGCGCACCATCGGACTGGCCGGCCCGTACCTCGTCGTCGACCTCGGCGGCGGCTCCACGGAGCTGGTCCGCGGCACCACCGACGTCGAGGCCGGGCGGTCGGTCGACGTCGGCTGCGTCCGGATGACCGAGCGGCACCTGCGCTCCGACCCGCCCACGTCCGCCGAGGTCGATGGCGCCCGGGCCGACATCCGGGCGGCGCTCGACGAGGCCGCGGCCGTGGTGCCGCTCACCGGGATCGCTGCGGTCGTCGGGCTCGCCGGGTCGATCACGACGGTGACCGCTCACGCCCTCGACCTCCCGCGCTACGACGCCGAGCGGATCCACCTCGCGCGGCTGCCCGCACCCGACCACCTCGCCGCCTGCGCCGACCTCCTCGCGATGACGCGAGCCGAGCGGGCCGCGCTGCCGTTCATGCACCCGGGGCGGGTCGACGTCATCGGCGCGGGGGCCCTCGTGTGGGCCGAGGTCCTCGAGCGCGTCCTCACGGTCTCGCCGGGGGCCGAGGTCGTGACGAGCGAGCACGACATCCTCGACGGCATCGCCCTCTCCCTCCTCTGAGCCGGGACCTGCCGCGGGATAGCGTGGCCCCGCCCCCGTGGCCCAACTGGCAGAGGCAGGCGCCTTAAAAGCGCTCCAGGTGCGGGTTCGAGACCCGTCGGGGGCACGGAGTGCACCCAACGGCACCCGAGGGGGGTCCCGCGTGTCGACAGGGCACCCACAGGGAGCGCACAGCGGGAACACCGCAGCACGGCCGCACGTCTAGTCTGGTGACACGTGCGGTGGACCCACCGCCCAGACCCCACGGAGGGAACAGTGGCCAGCAACCCGGCCTTCAACCGCCTCGATAAGGATGCGCAGTCCGGCTACGCCGGCTTCCGCTCCGACGGCCAGGCGATGTCCGCGTCGTCCGCGACGCAGGACTCGATGTCGGCGCAGCAGCTCCAGGAGATGTACCAGCGCGAGTCCGCCGGCCCGGTGCAGACCGACCGCGTGACGATGGACGACGTCGTCATGAAGACCCTGGGCCTGTTCGCCCTCGTCCTCGTCCTCGGCGCCGTCGGCTGGGGTGCCGCGGCCCTGAACCCGGGGCTGGGTTTCATGCTGCTCCTCGGCGGCATGGTCGGCACCCTCGTCCTCGGCCTCGTCATCGCGTTCAAGAAGACCCTCAGCGTCCCGCTGATCGTCGGCTACGCCGTCCTCGAGGGTCTGTTCGTCGGTGCGGTCAGCCAGGTGTTCGAGCGGATGTACCCCGGGGTCGTCGCCACGGCGGTCATGGCCACGGTGTCGACCTTCGCGGGCATGTTCCTCGCCTACCGCTTCGGCCTCATCAAGGTCTCGGCCAAGTTCCGCCGGATCATGACGATGATGATCTTCGGCTACGCCATCTTCGCCGTCGTCAACGTCATCTTCGCGTTCGCCACGAACACCCCGTTCGGCATCGGCGGCACCGGGATGCTCGGCATCGGCATCTCGATCTTCGCGGTCGGGCTGGCGTCCTTCTCCCTGGCCCTCGACTTCGACGCGATCGAGTACGCGATCCGCACGGGCGCACCCCAGAAGTACTCGTGGCTCCTCGCGCACGGCCTCATCGTCACGGTCGTGTGGCTGTACATCGAGTTCCTCCGCCTGTTCGCCCGCATGCGCGAGTGAGCGAGCAGCACACCGTCGACACCGCCGGGGCAGGTCGACCTGTCCCGGCGGCGTCGTCTGCGGACCCGGCCCGGCCCGACGTCCTCCCCGAGGACGCGCGCCGCGAGCTCGACCGCCTCCGCGCCCGGTGGGCGCAGCTGCCCCTCGACCGCGCCGAGCCGGCCGCCCCGCGCGTGCGGGCGCTCGTCGTGGACCTCGCGTCCCGGACCGCCGGCACCGCGGTACCCGACCTCGGACCGGGCCCGCTCGTCGACCAGCTGGCCGTCGTCGCCTGGGACGCGTGCGCGGCCGGCCGCGGCGACGGCATCACGCAGGCCCTGACCGAGCTGCGCCGCGCCCTCCCCTGACACCCGGAGTCGTGTGTGCTCAGGTGGCCGCCATGGCGGCCACCTGAGCACACACGCTCGGTGGTGCAGGGTCAGGTGAGGCGCTCGACGACGATCGCCATCCCCTGGCCACCGCCGACGCACATCGTCTCGAGGCCGTAGCGGCCGTCGCGCGCCTCGAGGCCGTTGAGCAGGGTCGTCATGATCCGCGTGCCGGTCGACCCGAACGGGTGGCCCAGGGCGATGGCGCCGCCATGGACGTTGAGCTTCTCGGGGTCCATGCCGAGGTCGTCGGCGCTCGGCAGCACCTGCGCGGCGAAGGCTTCGTTGATCTCGTAGAGGTCGATGTCCTCGATCGTCAGGCCCGCGCGGGCCAGGGCCTGCCGCGACGCCTCGACCGGCCCGAGGCCCATGATCTCGGGGGAGAGGGCCGACACTCCGGTGGAGACGATCCGGGCGAGGGGGGTCAGCCCCAGCGACTCGGCCCGGGCGTCGCTCATGACGACGACACCGGACGCGCCGTCGTTGAGCGGGCAGCAGTTGCCCGCCGTGATCGTGCCGTCGGCGCGGAACACCGGCTGCAGCCCGGCGACCGCCTCGAACGTCACACCGGCACGGGGCCCGTCGTCGGTGGACACGACAGACCCGTCGGCCAGCGTCACCGGGAGGATCTCGCGGGCGAAGAACCCGTCGGCGATGGCCTTCTCGGCCCGGTTCTGGCTCGTGACGCCCCACTCGTCCTGGCGCTGCCGCGAGACGCCGCGCACCGTGGCGACGTTCTCGGCGGTCTGCCCCATCGCCAGGTACACGTCGGGCAGGAGCCCCTCCTGTCGCGGGTCGGTCCAGACCGCGTTCGTCGCGGCGATCTCGGCCGAGCGGGCAGCCGCGTCGGCGAACACCGGGTTCTGGGTGTCGCCCTCGCTGCCGCCGGCGCCGCTGAAGCTCGTGTACTGCGAGACGCACTCGACGCCGCCGACGACGAACGTGTCGCCCTCGCCGGCCCTGATGGCGTGGAAGGCCATCCGCATGGTCTGCGTCGAGCTGGCGCAGAAGCGGTTGACCGTCGCGGCCGGCAGCCCGTCCAGCCCGGCGAGGACGGCGATGACGCGCGCCATGTTCGAGCCGTGCCTGCCCGACGGCTCGGCGCACCCCCAGTAGAGGTCGTCGACGGTCTCGGGGTCCAGGCCGGGGAGCTTGTCGAGCAGGCCCCGGACCACCTGCACCGACAGGTCGTCGGGCCGCACGTCCTTGAGCGAGCCCTTGAACGCACGTCCGATGGGGGTGCGGGCGGTGGCGACGATGACGGCCTCGGGCACGGGGTTCCTCCTCGGTCGGGGGCGGCGCGACGACCCTCCGGGTCGCTGAGCGCTCGCTCACTGGCGCCCCCACCATAGGTCGCGGAGCGCGCGCCCACACCGGCCCGGCGGTGTGGGCTCGGTCTCGCCGGCCCGCTTCGCCGCAGGGGGTGTGCTCGGCGCCCATCAGGGACAGGATGGCCTCATGGACACCATGCGCAGCCGGGCTTCGTCAGGGTCGCCGTACGAGGGGAGCGTGGGGTTCTCCCGCGCGGTCCGCGTCGGCCAGCACATCGCGGTCTCCGGCACCGCCCCGATCAACGCCGACGGGCACGTCTCCCGCGACCCAGCGCAGCAGGCGCGCCGGTGCTGGGAGATCGCCCTCGGTGCCCTCGCCGAGCTCGGCGGGACCCCCGAGGACGTCATCCGCACCCGCCACTACATCACCGACAACGACGACATCGATGCCGTCTCGACGGTGCACGGTGAGATCTTCGGGGCGATCCGTCCCGCGAGCACCATGGTGCGGGTGGCGGGGCTGGTCGACGACCGGTGGCGGGTGGAGGTCGAGCTCGAGGCGATCGTCACGTCCGGTTGAGACCGGCCCGGGGCCTCGCCCCGGGCCGTCGTCGTTGGTGGGCGCTGCGCCGACCGCCGCCGACGGCGGACCTCACGCGTCGACGCCGCCCGGTGCCGCCGCGTCGGTGGACCGCGGCGGTGCGCCGGCCTCGGCCTCCCCCAGCGCCCTGACGACGTCGTCGGGCCGGCGGTGCAGGAGGACGGCCCAGCGGCCGCGCGGCCCGCGCAGCTGCCCGGCGATCGCCGTGGGGGCGACCTCGGCACCGGCCTCGCGGACGGCCTGGCCCGCCGCGACGGCCACGGGCCCCACGCCCTCGCCACGCCTCGGCTCGGGAGGACGGTCCGAGGTGTCGGCGCCCCAGACCCCGAGGGCCGCGCAGACACTGGGGAGGAGGGCCGCGGCGGCCCGCGCGTAGCCGGCGGCCGAGGGGTGGAACCGGTCCCTGCTGAACATCTCGTGCGGGGAGCGGGCGAACTCGGGTCCGAGGAGGTCGCCGAGGGAGACGGTGCGGCCACCGGCCTCGACGACCGCCACGGTCTGGGCGGCCGCGAGGTCACGGGACCAGCGCTTGAGGAGGGACCGCAGCGGCTGGCGGATGGGGAGGATGGTGCCGAGGTCTGGGCAGGTGCCGACGACGACCTCGCTGCCGAGGGCCCGCGCCCGGCGGACGACCTGCTCGAGGGAGCGCACCGACGCGGAGCGCTCGATCCGGTGGGTGACGTCGTTGGCCCCGACCATGACGAGGACGACGTGGGGGCGCATGACGTCCTCGAGGGCGCTCGCCAGCTGGCGCTCGAGGTCGCTGGACTCCGCGCCGACGACGGCCCGGTTGGTCAGCCGCACGGGGCGCCCGGTGAGCGCGGCGACCCCGTGGGCCACGATGGCGCCGACGGTCTCGTTCGCGTGCTCGACGCCCATCCCGGCGGCCGAGCTGTCGCCGAGGACCACGATCTCGAACGGCTCACCGGGCCCGGCGCCGTAGACGCCGTCGTCGTCGGGGGAGTCGTCGAACGGGGTGCCGATGATCCTGCGCGCCAGGGCGGCCTCGGCCGTGATGATGCCCCACCCGGCCGCACCGAGGGCCGCACCGGCAGCCGCCAGCCCGCCGCCGCCGTAGGCAGCGGTGGCCGCGATCCTGCGGGCTCGACGAGCGCGTCCCATGGTGCTCGGGCTCCTCTCCGGGGTCCTTCACGGTAACGCCAGGCACCGACGACCCGTTCCGGTTCGGGCGAAGCGGCCTACGGTGGCCTGCATGGACGTGACGGCGGGTGCGACGGGGCGGGTCGAGCACACGGTCGGCGACGGCGACACCGCCGCCGCGCTCGGTTCGGGCGACCTCCCCGTCCTCGGGACGCCCCGGCTGCTCGCGTGGTGCGAGGCGGCGACCTGTGCCGCCCTCGCTGCCGGGCTGGCCGAGGGCGAGACCAGCGTGGGCGTGCGGGTGGCCGTCGAGCACCTGGCCGCGAGCACGGTCGGCGAGGCGGTGGTCGCGACGGCGACGGTGGCCGAGGTCGACGGCCGGCGGGTCGCCCTCGACGTCGAGGCGCGGGACGGGGCGGGTCTGGTCCTCGCGCGCGGTCGGGTCGAGCGGGTCGTCGTGGACGCGGCGCGCTTCCTCGCCCGGCTCCGCCGACCGTAGGAAGGGCGGTCGGGGCCTGCCGGTCCGCCCCGGCGGAGGGGGTCCTCGCGCCGTGACAGGATGGGCCGCGTGAAGTACGCGGAGCACATCGCCGACCTCGTCGGGAACACCCCCCTCGTCAGGCTGAACTCGGTCACCGACGGCATCGCCGCCACGGTCCTGGCCAAGGTCGAGTACATGAACCCCGGCGGGTCGGTGAAGGACCGTATCGCGCTGAAGATGGTCGAGGCCGCCGAGCAGTCCGGAGAGCTGAAGCCGGGCGGCGTCATCGTCGAACCGACCTCGGGCAACACCGGCGTCGGCCTCGCCATCGTGGCCCAGCGCAAGGGCTACTCCTGCATCTTCGTCTGCCCCGACAAGGTCTCCGAGGACAAGCGCAACGTCCTCAAGGCCTACGGGGCCGAGGTCGTCGTGTGCCCGACCGCCGTCGAGCCCGACCACCCGGACTCCTACTACTCCACCTCCGACCGGCTCGTCCGCGAGACGCCCGGCGCGTGGAAGCCCGACCAGTACTCGAACCCCAACGGCCCGCTCTCGCACTACGAGACGACCGGTCCCGAGATCTGGTCCGACACCGACGGCCGGGTCACCCACTTCGTCACCGGGGCCGGCACCGGCGGCACCATCTCGGGCGCCGGGCGCTACCTGCGTGAGGTGTCCGCCGACCGTGAGGGCGGGCGCGTGCAGGTCGTCGCCGCCGACCCCGAGGGCTCGGTCTACAGCGGCGGCACCGGACGGCCCTACCTCGTCGAGGGCGTCGGCGAGGACTTCTGGCCCTCCGCGTACGACCCGGACCAGGTCGACAGCGTCGAGGCGGTCAGCGACGCCGACTCCTTCGAGATGACCCGCCGCCTCGCCCGCGAGGAGGGCCTGCTCGTCGGCGGGTCGTGCGGGATGGCGGTCGTCGCGGCACTGCGCGTGGCGAGGGACCTCCCCGCGGACGCGGTCGTCGTCGTCCTCCTGCCCGACTCCGGTCGCGGCTACCTGTCGAAGATCTTCAACGACGAGTGGATGCGGTCGTACGGCTTCCTGCACAGCGCGGCCCAGACCACCGTCGGCGACGTCCTCCACGCCAAGGCCGGCGACATCCCCGCCCTCGTCCACACCCACCCGAGCGAGACCCTGCGCGACGCCATCGAGATCCTGCGCGAGTACGGCGTCTCGCAGATGCCGGTCGTCAAGGCCGAGCCGCCGGTGATGTCCGGCGAGGTCGCCGGTGCGGTGTCCGAGCGCGACCTCCTCGAGGCGCTGTTCACCGGGAAGGCGCACCTCGCCGACTCGGTGGCCGAGCACATGAGCACGGGCCTGCCCCTCGTCGGCGCCGGCGAGCCGGTCGCGACCGCCAGGCACGAGCTCGAGCACTCCGACGCGGTGCTCGTCATCGAGGACGGCAAGCCGGTCGGCGTCCTCACCCGCGCCGACCTCCTCGCCTTCCTCGCCGACTGACCGACGGTCGCCCGGGCGCGGGCGACCCACCGACAGGACATCGCGCGGCATACGCCGGTGTTGACGGCCGGCCCGCCTGGTTCGGGGCCGCGGCACGACCCGGCAAGGGCACGGCCTCCTCGACGACCCGGTACGACAACCGCACCTGGTACGTCTGGAACAACACCGGCGATACGGCTTACCTCAAGAACGCCGCGGGACCACCGTGCACACCTGCTCGTGGAGCGGCGGCGGCAGCGCGAAGACCTGCTGACCGGACGCCCCCACCTCGGTCGAGGTGAAACCCGACCGTGTCGAGGTCTCCTCTCACCTCGAACCAGGTCCGCGGGTGACACTGGGGGCATGGAGCGGCCGCGGTTCGAGACCCCGGTGGAGCGCGCGATCCGGGAGGCGCAGGAGCGCGGCGAGTTCGACGACCTCCCCGGCGCGGGGCGGCCGCTCGACCTCGGCGACCCCGACGACCCGCTGTGGTGGGTCCGCAGGAAGCTCGCGGCCGAGGGCCTCGACCTCTCCGCCGTCGTCCCGGCCGCGGTCGCCCTGCGCAAGGAGGCGGCCGGCTTCCCGGAGTCGCTCGTCGAGCTGCGCACCGAGCTCTCCGTCCGGGAGGTGCTCGACGACTACAACCGCCGGGTCCGCCGCGACCGGCTGCGACCGCCGGAGCGCGGGATGCCGCAGCTCCTCGCGCCGACCGTCGACGTCGAGGAGATGGTCGTGCGGTGGCGCGCGCTGCGAGCAGCCTCACAGCCCGCCGAGGTTGACCCGCCGGTAACCAGCGGCGAGGCTCGTCAGCGGCGTCGCTGGTGGCGCCGCCGGCGCTGACCCGCCGGGCCACGACCCGAGGAGCGACCGGCGGCCGATGAGCGACTTCCCCCACCTGCTCGCACCGCTCGACCTCGGGCACGTCACCCTCCCGAACCGGGTCCTCATGGGCTCGATGCACGTCGGCCTCGAGGACCGCGCCCGCGACCTGCCCAAGCTCGCCGCCTACCTCGCCGAACGGGTGCGCGGGGGCGTGGGGCTGGTCGTCACCGGCGGGTTCGCACCGAACCTCGAGGGGCAGCTGTACCCGATGGCGTCCAAGCTGACGACGCGTCGCGAGGCCCGGCACCACCGGGTCGTCACCGACGCCGTGCACGAGGCCGGGGGGCTGGTGGCCCTGCAGCTGCTCCACGCCGGGCGCTACGCGTTCACGCCGTGGTGCGTCGCGCCCTCGCCGCTCAAGAGCCCGATCAGCAGGTTCGCCCCGCGTGCCCTGTCCGACCGAGGCGTGCTGCGGCAGGTCCGGGCGTTCGCCCGCGCTGCCCGCCTGGCCCAGCGGGCCGGGTACGACGGGGTCGAGGTCATGGGGTCCGAGGGCTACCTGATCAACCAGTTCCTCGCCCCACGCACGAACCACCGCACCGACCGGTGGGGTGGCAGCCCCGAGAACCGCCGCCGTCTCGCGGTCGAGGTCGTCCGGGCGGTCCGTGAGGCCGTCGGACCCGACTTCCTCCTCGTCTACCGGATCTCGGTGCTCGACCTGGTCGAGGACGGACAGACCTGGGACGAGGTCGTCGCGCTGGCCCGCGAGGTCGAGGCCGCGGGGGCGAGCATCCTCAACCTCGGGATCGGCTGGCACGAGGCCCGGGTGCCCACGATCGTCACCTCGGTGCCACGCGCGGCGTTCGCGGGGATGGCCGGCCGGCTCAAGGAGCACGTCGGCGTCCCGGTCGTCGCCACGAACCGGATCAACCTGCCGCACGTCGCCGAGGAGGTCCTCGCCGGTGGCGGGGCCGACCTCGTCTCGCTCGCCCGGCCCTTCCTCGCCGACCCGGAGTGGGTCAACAAGGCCGCGGCCGGCCGCGCCGACGAGATCAACGTCTGCATCGCGTGCAACCAGGCCTGTCTCGACCACACCTTCGTCAAGAAGCGGGCCTCGTGCATGGTCAACCCCCGGGCGGCCCACGAGACCGAGCTCGTCATCTCACCGACCCGCACGGCCAAGCGGGTGGCGGTCGTCGGGGCCGGTCCGGCCGGGCTCGCGGCGGCGACCACCCTCGCCGAGCGCGGCCACCGGGTCGACCTCCACGAGGCGCGTGACCACGTCGGCGGCCAGTTCGACATCGCGATGCGGATCCCGGGCAAGGAGGAGTTCGCCGAGACCATCCGGTGGTTCACGAAGCGCCTCGAGACGACGGGGGTCACGGTCCACCTCGGCTCCCGGGTCACGGCCGAGGACCTCGTGGCGTCCGGGGTCGACGAGGTCGTCCTCGCCACGGGCGTCGAGCCGAGGGTGCCCGACATCCCGGGGGTCGACCACCCGTCCGTCGTCACCTACGCCGAGCTCGTCCGCGGCGAGAAGGTGGCCGGTGAGCGGGTGGCCGTGATCGGCGCCGGGGGGATCGGCGTCGACGTCAGTGAGTTCCTGACGACGACGCACTCACCGACCCTCGATGTCGACGCGTGGCGCGAGGAGTGGGGCGTCACCGACCCGGCCGTCGTGCGGGGCGGGGTGACCACGCCCCGACCGGGGAGGAGCCCGCGCCAGGTCGTGCTCCTCCAGCGGAAGACGACGTCGATCGGCAAGGGGCTCGGGAGGACGACCGGCTGGGTCCACCGCGCCGCGCTGCGCGCCAAGGGCGTCGAGCTCGTCACCGGGGTCGCCGAGTACGTGCGGGTCGACGACGACGGGCTGCACGTGCGGCTCGGCGAGGACGGATCGCAGCTGCGGACCTTCGCCGTCGACACCGTCGTGCTGTGCGCGGGCCAGGAGTCGGTGCGAGACCTCGTCGACGACCTCGCCGCCCGAGGCCTGCCGACCCACGTCATCGGGGGCGCGGACGTGGCGGCCGAGCTCGACGCCAAGCGCGCGATCAGGCAGGGGACCGAGCTGGCCGCCGCCCTCTGACCCGGGCCGCCGTGCGTTCTCCGGCCCGAGGGGGCCGTTGCGCAGAGCGTGCGCCGCGGCTTCGGAATCGGTGGTGGGTCAGGACGCGGCCGAGGGCGGCACGACGTCGGTCTGCGCGGGCAGGTTGGCGACGCCGACCGGGCAGGTGAGCCCGTTCGGCCCGTGGTTGCAGTAGCCGCCGGGGTTCTTGTCGAGGTACTGCTGGTGGTAGTCCTCGGCGTACCAGAACGGCCCTGCCTGCTCGGCCGACGCGAGGGTCGTCGTGATGTCGCCCCGTCCGGCCTCGTGGAGCACGCGCTGGAAGGCGTCCTTCGTCGCGCGCGCCGCGGCCTCCTGGGCCGGCGTCGTCCAGAAGATCGCGGAGCGGTACGCCGTGCCGAGGTCGTTGCCCTGGCGGTTGCCCTGGGTGGGGTCGTGGTTCTCCCAGAAGGCCTTGAGCAGCAGCTCGGGGGAGGTGGCCGCAGGGTCGTACGCGACGAGCACGGTCTCGGCGTGGCCGGTGCGCCCGGTGCACGTCTCCTCGTACGTCGGGTTCGGGGTGTACCCCCCCATGTAGCCGGCGGCGGTCGTCACGACCCCGGGCAGCCTCCAGAAGATCCGCTCGGCACCCCAGAAGCAGCCCATGGCCACGTGGAGCACCTCGGTGCCCTCGGGCCAGGGCCCCTCGAGCGGGGTTCCGAGGACCTCATGGGTCGTCGGAACAGTAAAGGAACGGTCAGGACGGCCCGGAAGGGCCTCCTCGCGCGTCGGCAACGTCATCTTGGCACGGGAACCGAAGATCATGCTCGCTCCAACCATCGTACTCGTCTGGGTATTCCTGCTTGAACTCATGGATCCGTAGGTAGAAGAACGGTCAATAGTCAACCGTTCGTCTAGTGGAGGTCATTCAAAGGTCTGAGATTCGTAAAGAAACAGTAAAGAACGAGGCGTATTTCTTTACCTTCGTCTTACCCACAGGACGCGGCAGGGGCGGGACGTGGGACCTCGACCGAAGGACGAACCGATGCCCACCGCAGTCTCCCGCCGCCGCCTCGTCGCCGCCACCGCATGGTCGGTCCCGGTCATCCTCGTGGGCCGGCCGGCGGCCGCCGCCAGCTGCTCCAGCGCACCCACGGTCACCGTCGTGCCGACGCTCGGTGTCTCGAGCTCCATCCAGACCAAGACCGTCAACGGCCACACCATCGGCACCTTCTCGTACGCGGTCTCGAACGCGGGGACGACCTCGATCCCGGCGGGGACGACGTACACGATCGTCTTCGCGGTCACCAAGGCGCCGGGCAACGCCGGCAAGAACCTCGAAGTCTCCCCGCGCACCATCGCCGGCCTGGGCCTCAGCAGGACCTCGCCGGTCTCGATGAACCCCGACGGCCCGCCGAAGGGCGAGCAGACCTTCTCGGTGACCCTCACCCTCACCGCGGCCGTCGCGCCGGGTGGGACCCGCACCCAGGTCTGGGACATCGACTCCGAGACCGGCGTCGGGGCCACCCACCTGACGATGAGCGCCGCGCTCGCCGGCTACGGCAGCAGCCAGTGCTCCAGCACGGGAGCCGGGGGCCAGACGACCGAGACGGGGCAGTGGGGCTCGTCGGTCTAGGCCGACCACGAACTTCCGACGAGACCGGCGCCGGGGGCCGGCCTCCTCGGACAGCAGGGGAACCGCACGACAGCACGACAGCAGCACTGCAGCACTGCAGCACTGCAGCACAGCACGACCGCGGAGACCGGCGCTGGGGGCCGGCCTTCGCGGAGCGACCCGAACGGGACGACCGAAGGGACCGGCGCTGGGGGCCGGCCTCTCCGGGCGGACCGCAGGGACGCAGCACGACAGCAGCACCGCTGCACACCAGCAGCACGCACGACCGCGGAGACCGGCGCTGGGGGCCGGCCTTCGCGGAGCAGGACACCGCAAGGACTGCCGACACCACGAGACCGGCGCCGGGGGCCGGCCTCGCGGGGTCCGGACGGACAGGGGCGGGGTGGACGGGCGACAGGGGCCCGGCCACCCCGCCCCGCTGGGCCGGGGCGGGGCGGACGGGCCACGGGCCCGCTCGCCCCGCTCGGTGCGACCGGGCCTACGCTCGGGGGATGACGACCGACCGACTCGGCTTCTCGTCCCTGGCCATCCACGCCGGGCAGGAGCCCGACCCCACGACCGGAGCGGTCGTGCCACCGATCCACCAGGTGAGCACCTACAAGCAGGACGGCATCGGGGGCCTGCGCGGCGGGTACGAGTACAGCCGCTCCGCCAACCCGACGCGCACCGCCCTCGAGGAGTGCATCGCCGCGCTCGAGGGGGGCGAGCGCGGTTTCGCCTTCGCCAGCGGCCTCGCCGGCGAGGACACCGTGCTCCGGGCCCTCCTCGCGCCCGGCGACCACGTCGTCGTCCCGTCCGACGCCTACGGCGGCACGTACCGCCTGTTCAACATGGTCGCGAAGCCGTGGGGGGTCGAGCACTCGGTGGCCGCCGTCGCCGACGTCGAGTCGGTGCGCGCCGCGCTGCGCCCCGGGACCCGGATGGTCTGGGTCGAGACGCCCACGAACCCGCTCCTCGGCATCGCCGACATCGAGGCGATCGCCGAGCTCACCCACGAGGCCGGCGCCCTCCTCGTCGTCGACAACACCTTCGCCTCCCCGTACCTGCAGCAGCCGATCGCGCTGGGCGCCGACGTCGTCGTCCACTCGACGACGAAGTACGCGGGTGGCCACAGCGACGTCGTCGGTGGTGCCGTCGTCGTCGCGCCCGGTGCCACGACCCGCGACGGCGCCTCGGTCTCGGAGCGGATCGGCTACCACCAGAACGCGATGGGTGCGGTGGCCGGCCCCTTCGACGCCTGGCTGGTCCTGCGCGGCCTGAAGACCCTCGCGGTCCGGATGGAGCGGCACTGCGACAACGCCGAGGCCGTCGTCGACTTCCTCACCGCCCACCCGGGGGTCACCGCGGTCCACTACCCCGGCCTGCCCGACCACCCCAACCACGAGGTCGCCGCGCGCCAGATGAGGCGGTTCGGCGGCATGGTCGCCTTCCGCGTCAAGGGCGGCGAGGACGTCGCCACGAAGGTCTGCGCCGAGACCCAGCTGTGGATCCTCGGGGAGTCCCTCGGCGGGGTCGAGTCGCTCATCGAGCACCCGGGCCTGATGACGCACGCGTCCGTCGCCGGCACCGAGCTCGAGGTGCCGGGCGACCTCATCCGGCTGTCCGTCGGCATCGAGGACGCCGAGGACCTCGTCGCCGACCTGCGCCAGGCGCTCGACCGGCTCACCTGACGCCGGTGCCGCTCGTCCTCTGCGTCGACGTGGGGTCGACGTTCACCAAGGGCGTCCTCGTCGACGCTTCCTCGGGCGCGGTGGTCGCGACGGCGAGCCACCCGACGACCGTCGCCACCGACGTCATGGACGGGGTCGACGCCGTCCGGGCGGCCCTGGCGGGCCACGGCGAGCCGGGCGACGTCCTCGTCTGCTCGAGCGCGGGGGGCGGGCTGCGGCTCGCCGTCGTCGGGTACGAGCGCGCGGTCACGGCGGAGGCCGGCCACCGGGTCGGCCTGTCCGCGGGAGCCCGCGTCGTCCACGTGGCGGCCGGCCCGATGACGGGTTCCGACGTCGCCGCGCTGCGTGCCGCACGGCCCGACCTCGTCCTCCTCGTCGGCGGGACCGACGGCGGGAACGCCGACGTCCTCCTCCACAACGCCGCCCGCCTCTCGAGGGCGCGGCTGGCCGCCCCGGTCGTCGTCGCCGGCAACGCGGACGCCGCCCCCGAGGTGGCCGCGACCCTCGCGGCGAGCGGCCGGCGGTTCGTCGTCACCGACAACGTCCTGCCGCGCATCGGCGTCGTCGCCCCGGAGGCGGCGCGCGCCGCCATCCGCGAGGTCTTCCTCACCCACGTCATCGGCGGGAAGGGGCTCTCGCGCGGCCGCGGGTTCGCCGAGCTCGTGCGCGCGGCGACCCCGGACGCGGTGCTGCGCGGGGTCGAGGTCGTCGCCGAGGTCGCCGGCGGGGACCTGCTCGTCGTCGACGTCGGCGGCGCGACGACCGACGTCTACTCGGTGCTCACCCCGCAGGGCGAGGACGCGACGATCCACCGCGACGTCGTCGGCACCCTGTGGCACGCGCGCACGGTCGAGGCCGACCTCGGGATGAGGTGGAGCGCCCAGGGCGTCGTCGAGGCCGCGGGGCGCGAGCGGCTGGAGGTGTCGGCGGCCACCGTGGCCCACGCGGCGGCGTCCGTCGCCGACCCCGGGCGGCTGGCGGTCGGCCCCGGGGACTGGGAGGCGGAGGAGGAGGTCGCCGGGCTCGCCGCCGTCGTGGCGGCCCGGCGGCACGGGCGGCCCCCGCACCCATCGCAGCGACCGCGGCCGCTCGCCGACGTCGTCCTCGTCGTGGGCTCGGGCGGGGTGCTGCGGCATGCCCCGGACGGGGTGGCCGGCCGCGTCCTGTCGCGGGTCGTCACCGACCACGGGGGTGGCTGGCGGGTTCCCGAGGACCCCCGGCTCCGGGTCGACGCGGTGTACGTCCTGTTCGCGGTGGGGCTGCTCGCCGACGCGCACCCGGGGGCCGCGAGGGCCCTCGCCCGCACGCTCGTCACGGGCGCCCCGAAATCGGTGTGACGCCTGTCGGTGGCGGCACCTAGCGTGTCCCCATGACCGCACCAGCCATCGAGGCCGTCGACCTCGTCAAGACCTTCGGCGACTTCACCGCCGTCGACGGCGTCAGCTTCTCCGTGCCCGAGGGCTCGGTCTTCTCGATGCTCGGCCCCAACGGCGCCGGCAAGACGACGACCGTGCGGATGATGACGACGCTCTCGATCCCGACGTCGGGCACCGCACGGGTGGCCGGCTTCGACGTCGTCGCCGATGCCGACGCGGTGCGGCACCGGATGGGGCTCACCGCCCAGTCCGCCACCGTCGACGAGCTCCTGACCGGGCGCGAGAACCTGCGCCTCGTCGGCGACCTGTACGGGCTGCCCAAGGCCCTGGTGAGGAAGCAGGCCGACGACCTCCTCGAGCGGTTCTCCCTCACCGAGGCCGGCTCCAAGGTCGTCAAGGACTACTCGGGCGGCATGCGGCGCCGGCTCGACCTCGCGGCGAGCCTCGTGGCCACCCCGCCGGTGCTCTTCCTCGACGAGCCGACCACCGGCCTCGACCCGCGCAGCCGCGTCGAGCTGTGGGGGGTGCTCCGCGACCTCGTCCGCGACGGCACGACCCTGTTCCTCACGACGCAGTACCTCGACGAGGCCGACCAGCTCGCCGACCGCATCGTCGTCGTCGACCACGGCAAGGTCATCGCCGACGGCACGCCGCTCGAGCTCAAGGACCAGTCGGGCCGGGCCAGCCTCGTCGTCGCGGTGAGCCGCGCCCCCGAGGTCGAGCTCGCGGCGTCGATCGTCCGCGAGGAGGTGGCCGAGGCCCACGTCGACCTCGACAGCCGGCGCATCACCGCCCCGGCCGAAGGCGTCGGCGCGCTGACCCGCATCGCCGCCCGCCTCGAGGAGGCCGGCATCGAGCTCGACGACATCGGGCTCCAGCGGCCGAGCCTCGACGACGTCTTCCTCTCCCTCACCGGCCACCGTGCCGAGGACCAGACCACCGAGCCCGAGGGCTCGCGCACCAGCGAGGTGACGGCATGACGACGACGACCAGCCCGACGACGGGTCAGGGCCGAGGTGGCGCCCGGGGGAGCCGGTTCACCCCGATGCACCCCGACGAGCGCGGCGCCGGTCCGGTGCGGCAGGTCTGGGCCCTCGTGCGCCGCAACCTCTCGCACATCAAGCGCCAGCCCGAGATGCTCACCGACGTGACGATCCAGCCGGTCATGTTCGTCCTGCTCTTCGCCTTCGTCTTCGGCGGGTCGATCACCGTCCCCGGTGTCGACTACAAGGAGTGGCTGCTCCCCGGGATCATGGCGCAGACGATGACCTTCAGCGCCTTCATCGTCGCCGTCGGCCTCACGTCCGACATCGGCAAGGGGATCGTCGACCGGTTCAGGTCGCTGCCCATCGGGCGGTCCTCGGTCGTCGTCGCCCGCAGCATCTCGAGCATCCTGCACTCGCTGATCGGCATCGTCGTCATGTCGGTCACCGGCCTGTTCATCGGCTGGGGCCTGCACGACGGGATCCTGCGGGGGCTCGCGGGCTACGGCCTGCTCGTCCTCTTCGGGTTCGCGATGATCTGGATCGGCATCCTGTGCGGCTCGGCGCTGCGGTCGGTCGAGGCGGTGCAGGGCGTCATGTTCACGACGGTCTTCCCGATCACCTTCCTGTCCAACGCCTTCGCGCGCACCGACGTCATGCCCGACTGGCTGCGCTTCCTCGCCGAGTGGAACCCGATCAGCGCCCTCGTCCAGGCGATGCGCGAGCTGTGGGGCAACGACGGCGGGTTCCCCGTGCCGGCCGACGCGGCCCTCCCGCTCCAGCACCCCGTCCTCACGACCGTCATCTGGTCGGTCGGCCTGTCGGCGGTCCTGGCCCCCCTCGCCGTCCGCGCGTTCGTGCGGCGGACCACCGACTGACCCGGGCGCCGGGCGCCCGCGTGGGTGCCGAGCGGCGCTCGCGTGGTTGCATGACCCGTGTGACCGCCGTGCGCTTCGTCGACGTCTTCTCCGACACCTCCTTCCAGGGCAACGCCCTCGCCGTCGTCCACGACGCCGACGCGTTCACCGACGAGGAGATGCTCGCCGTCGCCCGGTGGACGAACCTGTCCGAGACGACCTTCCTGTGCGCCCCCACGCGGGCCGGCGCCGACTACCGGGTGCGCATCTGGACCATCGGTGGAGAGCTGCCGTTCGCCGGACACCCCACGCTCGGCAGCGCCCACGCCTGGCTGGAGTCCGGGGGCGTCCCCGGCCGCGAGGACGTCGTCGTGCAGGAGTGCGCGGCCGGGCTCGTCGAGGTGCGGCGCGACGAGGGCCGGCTGGGCTTCGCAGCGCCGCCGCTCACCCGGTCCGGGCCGGTCGACGAGGTCGAGCTGACCCGGGTCGTCGATGCGCTCGGCCTCGAGCCGGCGGACGTCCTCGACGCGTCGTGGGTCGACAACGGCCCCGGCTGGCTCGGGCTGCTCCTGCGCTCGCCGGAGGTCGTCCTCGGTGTCGACCCCGACCCCACGAAGGCCGCGGGGATGAAGCTCGGCCTCGCCGCGGTGTACCCGCAGGGGACCCGCGACGACGGCGTCGGCCTGGAGGTCCGGGCCTTCTACGCCGACGACGCCGGCTTCGGCGAGGACCCGGTGACGGGCAGCCTCAACGCCGGGCTGGCGCAGTGGCTCGTCCCCGCCGAGCACCTCCCGTCGCGGTACGTCGCGGCACAGGGCGCCGTCGTCGGCCGACTGGGTCGGGTCCACGTCAGCGTCGAGGACGGCACGACCTGGGTGGGTGGCACGACCCGCACCCTCGTCAGCGGCGCCCTCACCCCCTGACCCGTACCGAGATCGACGTATCGGGCGATCTCGGGACGGGGGAGTGGCGGGGACGGCACGGCGACGGCCCGGCCCCCGTGACGGGGGACCGGGCCGTGTGGAGGCCGCGCGTGGTGAGGTGTCGGCTCAGCCCTGGTAGGGCGTCGTCGCGAGGACCTTGACCTCGATCTGCTTGCCGTTGGGGGCCTCGTAGGACACCGTGTCGCCGACCTTGGCGCCGTTGACGGCCGCGCCGATGGGCGACTTCTCGGAGTACACCTGCATCGTGTCGTCGGTGATCTCGCGCGAGCCGAGGAGGAAGGTCTCCTCGTCGCCGAACATGTCGACGGTGACGACCATGCCGGGCTCGACGACGCCGTCGTCGGCCGGGGTCTCGCCGATGGTGGCGGTCTCGAGGAGCTGGGTCAGCTGGCGGATGCGGGCCTCCATCTTGCCCTGCTCCTCCTTGGCGGCGTGGTAGCCACCGTTCTCCTTGAGGTCGCCCTCCTCTCGGGCCGCCTCGATCTTCTTCGCGATCTCGGTGCGACCCGGGCCGGACAGCTCTTCGAGCTCGGCCTTGAGGCGGTCGTGTGCCGCCTGGGTCAGGTAGCTCGCCTGGTTGGCGGTGTCGGTCACGTCTGTCACTCCTGGTCGGGGGGAGGCGGGGCGCCCCGGGTCGGGGCTCCGCCCCCTGCTACGTCAACGGGTCCGGGTCCGATGGCTGCCGTTGTCGGCGACGCGTGTCGGACCCAGACCCGAGGTGCGGAACGACCGAGTCTACAGGCTCCGGGCCGTTCGTCACATTCCTCGTCCACATCCGAGGACCCCGCGGGGGCGGGCCCTGCCAGCCTCCCGCAGCGGACAACGCGCAGGTCAGGGCGTCGTGGACACCCGCACGCACGAGTCGACGACCCCGGTCACCGCACGCACGCTCGTCCGGAGCCGGACCTCCCGGTGGACCGAGGCCGGCCCGTCGGCCGGGACCGCGTCCTCGACGGTGCCGACCCGGGCCCGCGTGCCGTCGAGGGCGTCGATGCGGCAGGTGACGGCCGTCCCCTCCGGCCGGTGCAGGTCGTACTCGACGACGATCGAGGTGTCGGACTCCACCCGGTACGCGGTGACCTCGGGGCGGACCGCGCCGACCGTCGTCGCGATGCCGTACCAGGTGACGACCGCGACCCCGAGGAGGACGCCGACCGTGCCGACGACCCACCATCGGGCGGTGCCGGGAGCAGGCCGGGGGAGGTGCACGCGGGTCCTTCCGGAGGGCGTCGGGCGAGGTGAGAGGATGGTCGCCGTCCATTCTCGGGGATGCCCGAGTGCCCCGACGCGAAGGGTCCCCACGTGACCGACCGGCTCCGGCTCATGTGCGTCCACGCGCACCCGGACGACGAGTCCAGCAAGGGTGCCGCGACGATGGCGAGGTACGTCGACGCCGGCCACGAGGTGCTCGTCGTGTCGTGCACGGGCGGCGAGCGCGGCGACGTCCTCAACCCCCGGCTCCAGGCCGACGCCCACATCCGCCGCGACCTCACGAGGGTCCGCCGCGAGGAGATGGCGCGGGCTCGCGACATCCTCGGGGTCGAGCACACGTGGCTCGGCTTCGTCGACTCCGGCCTGCCCGAGGGCGACCCGCTGCCGCCGCTGCCCGACGGCTGCTTCGCGCTCACCCCCGTCCCGGTGGCCGCCGAGGCGCTCGTCCGCGAGATCCGCCGGTTCCGCCCGCACGTCGTCACGACGTACGACGAGAACGGTGGCTACCCGCACCCGGACCACATCCGGTGCCACGACGTCACGCTGGCGGCCGTCGACGCCGCCGGGGACCCCGAGGCGTTCCCCGGCGCGGGGGAGCCCTGGCAGCCGCTCAAGCTGTACTACAACCAGACCTTCAGCAAGGCGCGCATCGCGGCCTTCCACGAGGCGCTCACGGCGCTCGGCGAGGAGAGCCCGTACGCCGAGTGGCTCGAGAGCTGGACCCGGCCCGACCGCACGGTCACCACCCGCGTCGAGTGCGCCGACTGGTTCGAGCGCCGCGACGCCGCCCTCCTCGCCCACGCCACGCAGGTCGACCCCGACGGCACGTGGTTCCGGGTGCCGCGCGAGGTGCAGGCGCGGGTCTGGCCCACCGAGGACTTCGAGGCCGCGCTGTCGTACGTCCCGATCGCCGAGGGCGAGGACGACCTCTTCGCCGGCCTGCCGGACGACGTCGCCGAAGCCGACGCCCTCGCCACCTCGGGCGGCCTCACGGCCGTCCTCGACACCCGGACGGAGCGCCAGGCATGACCTTCGCGACCGACGCCCCCAGTGCCGACAGCGGACCGGGCTTCCTGGCCTTCGTGGCCTTCTTCGCGCTCGCCGTGGCGCTGTGGTTCCTCATGCGGAACATGAACGCGCGGATGCGGCGGATGTCGTACCGCCAGCAGGCGGCCGGCCGCGGCAAGGACGACCCGCAGGCCGACGGGAGCCCGACCGACCGCTCCGGCTCGGCCGAAGCCACGGACGCCGGCGGCGACTCCGGTGGTGGGGACGGCGGCGGCGGCGACTGACCCCGCCGCGGCTCAGGCCGAGGGGCCGGTGAGCGCGAGCGACGCAGCGACGAAGTGGGCCGCGAAGGCGAGGATCGTCAGCGCGTGGAAGACCTCGTGGAAGCCGAACCACCGCGGGGAGATGTCCGGCCGCTTGGTGCCGTAGACCACTGCGCCGAGGGTGTAGAGGACCCCGCCCACGACGACCCACGCCATGACGGCCCCGCCGGCGTGCTCGAGCAGGGGGCCGAAGTAGAAGACCGCGACCCAGCCGAGCATCATGTACGCGGGTATGTAGAGCCAGCGCGGGGCGCCGGCCCAGAACACCCGGAACAGCACCCCGAGCACCGCGCCGCTCCACACGATGACGAGCATCC
Organism: Oryzobacter faecalis; assembly: GCF_046764005.1. Taxonomy (NCBI): domain Bacteria; kingdom Bacillati; phylum Actinomycetota; class Actinomycetes; order Micrococcales; family Intrasporangiaceae; genus Oryzobacter; species Oryzobacter faecalis. The sequence continues at coordinate 73,841 of NZ_JBKOFW010000004.1, forward strand.
GCGTCGCCTGCTCGCGCGGCAGGAGCAGGGCGAACGGGGTGTAGGTGCCGGCGATGATGAGGAAGATGTTCGAGTGGTCGAACCGGCGCAGGAACCCGCCCACGCGCGGGGACCACGTGCCGCGGTGGTAGACCGCGGACGTCCCGAAGAGCAGGACCGCCGTGCCGCCGAAGACGGCTGCCGACACCTTGCCCTCGGTGCCCGTCGCGAGGACGACGAGGACGACCCCCATGACGAGGGCGAGCGGGGTCATCGCGGCGTGCAGCCAACCGCGCAGGTGGGGCTTGACGTGCTCGAGGGCGGCCTCGACCCGGGTCTCGAGGGTCTCGAGCGGGCCGGACTCCCCATCCGGTCGGGGCTCGGGACGGCTCATGTCGGCAGCGTAACCTACGCGACCGTAGGTTGGGCGCTCGCGAGGGTGTGACCCTCGCCGCGCCGGCTCGCCGCGGGGCCCGGCACGCCGCCCCCGCGCCCCGGGTGGTGGCGGAGTAGCGTGGGCGGCACCGTCCGCGAGTCGCGCGACGGCTCCGGAGCGAGCGGGAGGCAGGTCGGATGGCGCTGCGTGACGTCCTGTACGCCGCCTACACCCGCCGCCTCACCAAGCAGCTCGGCTCCTCCAAGGTCCCGCGCCACGTCGGGGTCATGCTCGACGGCAACCGCCGCTGGGGCCGGGCCCGCGGCGCGGGCGCCGAGGAGGCCTACCAGGCCGGCGCCGACAACATCGCCAACCTGCTGTCGTGGTGCGACGAGGTGGGCGTCGAGGTCGTGACCCTGTGGCTGCTCTCGACCGACAACCTCAACCGGCCCGAGCACCAGCTGCGCCCGCTCCTCGGCATCATCGAGGACGCCGTCGACGCGCTCGCCGACGCCCACCGCTGGCAGATCCACCCCGTCGGCGCCCTGGACCTCCTGCCGTCCGCGACCGCCGCGCGCCTGAAGGCCGCCGAGGACCGGACGCGGGACGTCGACGGCATCATCGTCAACGTGGCCGTCGGGTACGGCGGCCGGCGCGAGATCGCCGACGCCGTGCGCTCCCTCCTCCAGGAGCAGGCGAGCAAGGGGACCTCGATCGAGGAGCTCGCCGAGGTCATCGACGTCGAGCACATCGCCGAGCACCTCTACACCAAGGGCCAGCCCGACCCCGACCTCGTCATCCGCACCTCGGGGGAGCAGCGGCTGAGCGGCTTTCTGCTCTGGCAGAGCGCACACAGCGAGTTCTACTTCTGCGAGGCCTACTGGCCCGACTTCCGCAAGGTCGACTTCCTGCGGGCGCTGCGGGCCTACGGCGAGCGCGAGCGGCGCTTCGGGGTCTGAGCCCCGTGGCGACTCCGGGCCGCCGGACCACACCAGCAACACCCGTCACAGATCGGCCGAACGGCCCGTTTCGGACTCGCCGCCGACACGCGGGGCGCCTGCCGGGCGGGGGTCCGGGGGAGTCGTAGCGTCGAGGACACGCACCTTCTCTCCCTTCCTCAGGAGTGGCCATGGCTTCGAGCACGCGACCGGCACCGGCAGCACCACGGGGGAAGGAGCCGCGCCGCACGTACGTGCTCGACACCTCGGTCCTCCTGTCCGACCCGCGGGCCATCACCCGGTTCGACGAGCACGAGGTCGTCCTCCCGGTCGTCGTCGTGACCGAGCTCGAGGGCAAGCGCCACCACCCCGAGCTGGGCTACTTCGCCCGCACCGCGCTGCGCCTGCTCGACGACCTGCGGATCAAGGCCGGGCGCCTCGACGCCCCCGTCCCGGTCGGCGACTCCGGCGGCACGCTGCGCGTCGAGCTCAACCACACCGACCCGATGTCGCTGCCGGCCGGGTTCCGGCTCGGCGACAACGACACCCGCATCCTGGCGGTCGCCCGCAACCTCGCGAACGAGGGCAACGTCGTCACGGTCGTCAGCAAGGACCTGCCGATGCGGGTCAAGGCGTCGGCGTGCGGCCTCGACGCGCAGGAGTACCGCGCCGAGCTGGCGGTCGAGTCCGGCTGGACGGGCATGAGCGAGCTCGAGGTCTCCACCACGGAGATGGACCACCTCTACGAGTACGGGCGCCTCGACCTCGCCGAGGCCGCCGAGCTGCCGTGCCACACGGGGCTGAAGCTGCTGTCGCCGAGGGGCTCGGGCCTCGGGCGGGTCGGCGCCGACAAGCAGGTCCGCCTCGTCCGTGGCGACCGCGACGCCTTCGGGCTCCACGGACGCAGCGCCGAGCAGCGGATCGCCCTCGACCTGCTCATGGACCCCGACATCGGCATCGTCAGCCTCGGCGGGCGAGCCGGTACCGGCAAGTCGGCGCTCGCCCTCTGCGCGGGGATCGAGGCCGTCATGGAGCGGCGCCAGCAGCGCAAGGTCGTCGTCTTCCGTCCCCTCTACGCGGTCGGCGGCCAGGAGCTCGGCTACCTGCCCGGCTCCGAGGCCGAGAAGATGAACCCGTGGGGCCAGGCGGTCTTCGACACCCTCTCCGCCCTCGTGTCCCGTGAGGTCGTCGAGGAGATCCTCGACCGGGGGATGCTCGAGGTGCTCCCGCTCACCCACATCCGCGGCCGCAGCCTCCACGACGCCTTCGTCATCGTCGACGAGGCCCAGAGCCTGGAGCGCAACGTCCTCCTCACCGTGCTCTCGCGGATCGGGCAGAACTCGCGGGTCGTCCTCACCCACGACGTCGCCCAGCGCGACAACCTGCGGGTGGGCCGTCACGACGGTGTCGTCGCGGTCGTCGAGGCGCTCAAGGGCCACCCGCTCTTCGCCCACGTCACGCTGACGCGGTCCGAGCGCAGTCCCATCGCGGCCCTCGTCACCGACCTCCTCGAGGGCATCGAGGTCTGAGCGCGGCCGTCCCGCCGCCCGGGCCCCGCAGCGGGGTCGGAAGCGGGACGACGATTTCGTCCCCCCGGCGATGTCGCCTACAGTAAGGTCTCGATTCGGTAACGCCGCCGGGTGGTCGCGCTGCAGTGCGCCCCGGCCGCCATCCACTGCCTGAGAGGTCCTTCCGCACCGCCATGGGTCGACACGCGCCGCGCCACGCGCCCCGACACGCCGCACGGCGTGGACCGGGCCATGCCGTGGCCCGCTCGCGGCTGTCACGGGTCGCCGGGGCCGCGATCGGCCGCCCGGTCGTCTCGGCCGGGGTGGCCGCTGCCCTGCTGACGACCGCCGCCGTCTCGGCCGCGTCCTCCGGCGGGGCGGCGAGCGCCGAGGCCCTGACCTTCGCCGTCGACGGCCTCACCTCGAGCGCCTCGACCGAGCAGTCGAAGACCCAGCAGGAGGACGTCGCCCGCGTCGCCGCCGACCGCTCGGCCACCAACGCCCAGCGCGCCGCCGCCGCCGCCCGCAACGCCCAGGTCGAGCGGGCCAAGGCCGCGGCGCTCGCGAAGGCCCGCAAGGAGGCAGCGGAGCGTGCCGCCCGGGCCGCCGAGCGCGAGCGGATCATCGCCAACGCGCAGAAGGACCCCAAGGCCGTCGCCCGGATGCTGCTGCCCGAGTTCGGGTACAGCAGCGCGCAGTGGCCGTGCCTGGACCAGCTGTGGATCGGCGAGAGCGACTGGCGCTGGTGGGTGGCCAACCCGAGCTCGGGCGCCTACGGCATCCCGCAGTCGCTCCCCGGCGACAAGATGGCCACGATGGGCAGCGACTGGCGCACCAACCCGGTGACCCAGATCCGCTGGGGGCTGGACTACATCAAGAAGTCCTACGGCACCCCGTGCAACGCCCTCGACACGTGGCAGAGCCGCTCGCCGCACTGGTACTGAGCCGGCCCACCCCGTGATCCGACCGCGCGGTCGGGTCACCCGGTGAGCCAGGTCAGATCTTGCGCAGCCGGATGTGCGTCACCGCGTGGTCCGCCCTCTTGGTGAGGACGAGCGTCGCCCGCTCCCTCGTCGGCAGGACGTTCTCGACGAGGTTCGGCTCGTTGATCCGCTCCCAGATGTCGGCCGCCGTGTCGCGCGCCTCGTCGTCGCTGAGCCCGGCATAGCGGTGGAAGTAGGACTGGGGGTCGGCGAAGGCCGTCTCCCGCAGCCGCAGGAATCGCTCGACGTACCAGGCCCGGATCTGCTCGACCGGCGCGTCGACGTAGACCGAGAAGTCGAAGTAGTCGGAGATGGCCCCGGTGCTCGACCCGTCCGCCCGGACCGTCGGCGGCTGGAGGACGTTGAGGCCCTCGACGATGAGCACGTCCGGCGTGCGCACCTGCACCGTCTCCGCGAGCACGTCGTAGGTGAGGTGGGAGTACATCGGGGCCTCGACGACCGGCATCCCCGACTTGACGTCGGCGATGAACCGCAGCAGCGCGCGCCGGTCGTAGGACTCTGGAAAGCCCTTGCGCTGCAGCAGTCCTCGGCGCTCGAGCTCGGCGTTGGGGTAGAGGAACCCGTCGGTCGTGACGAGCGAGACCCGCGGCGTGTGCTCCCAGCGGCTCATCAGCTCCTTGAGGATGCGCGCGGTCGTCGACTTGCCGACGGCCACGGACCCGGCCACGCCGACGACGAACGGGACCCTGCTCGGCCGCTCCCCGAGGAACTCGCTCGTCGCCAGCCGCAGGCCGTGCACGGCCTCCACGTAGTAGTGGAGCAGGCGCGAGAGCGGCAGGTAGACCTCCTCGACCTCCTGGAGGTCGAGCCGGTCGCCGAGGCCGCGCAGGCGAGCGAGGTCCTGGTGGCCGAGGCTCATCGGCTGGTTCTCACGCAGCCGTGACCACGCCGCCCGGTCGAGCTCGACGTACGGCGTGGGCTCGGCCCTGCGCCGGCGGGTGGGGATCACGCCGGTCATTGTGGCGCATGGCCCCCGCCCGCCCCGGGACGGGAGCAGCCCCGCCCGAGCACTAGGCTGGCGCGCATGTGCGGAATCGTCGGATACGTGGGCCGGACCGTCGACGGGCAGGCCCTCGACGTCGTCATGGAGGGGCTCGCACGCCTGGAGTACCGCGGGTACGACTCCGCCGGGGTCGCCCTCGTCACCGACGACGGTGTCGCCACCGAGAAGCGTGCCGGCAAGCTCGAGAACCTCCGCGCGGCCCTCGACGCGCACCCGCTGGCGGCCTCGCGCACCGCGATCGGCCACACCCGCTGGGCGACCCACGGCGGCCCCACCGACGGCAACGCCCACCCCCACCGCGGCGGCGACGGTGACCGGCTCGCCCTCATCCACAACGGGATCATCGAGAACTTCCACGCACTGAAGAAGGAGCTCCTCGCCGAGGGGGTCGAGTTCCACTCCGAGACCGACACCGAGGTCGCGGCGAAGATCATCGGCCGCGAGTACGACGCCACCGGTGACCTCACCGCCGCGATGCAGCGGGCGGTGCAGCGCCTCGAGGGCGCCTTCACCCTCCTCGCGGTCCACGCCGACAGCCCCGGCGTCGTCGTCGGCGCCCGCCGCAACAGCCCGCTCGTCGTCGGCCTCGGCGACGGCGAGAACTTCCTCGGCAGCGACGTCGCGGCCTTCATCGGGTACACCCGCCACGCCCTCGAGCTCGGCCAGGACCAGATCGTCACGATCACCCCCGACGGCCACGAGGTCATCGGCTTCGACGGCTCGCCCGCCGAGGGCAAGGCCTACGAGGTCACCTGGGACGCCGCGGCCGCCGAGAAGGGCGGCTACGCGACGTACATGGAGAAGGAGATCCACGAGCAGCCGCACGCGGTCGCCGACACCCTCCTCGGGCGCACCGACGAGTCCGGCCAGCTCGTCCTCGACGAGATCCGCATCTCCGAGGAGGACCTGCGCGCGGTCGACCGCATCACGATCGTCGCCTGCGGCACCGCGGCCTACGCGGGAACCGTCGCCAAGTACGCCATCGAGCACTGGACCCGCATCCCGGTCGAGGTCTCCCTCGCCCACGAGTTCCGCTACTGCGACCCGATCGTCGACAAGAACACGCTCGTCGTGTCGATCAGCCAGTCCGGCGAGACGATGGACACCCTCATGGCGGTCAAGCACGCCTCCGAGCTCGGCGCGATGACGCTGTCGATCTGCAACACGCACGGCTCGACGATCCCGCGCGAGTCCGACGCCGTCCTCTACACGCACGCCGGCCCGGAGATCGCCGTCGCGTCGACGAAGGCGTTCCTCGCGCAGATCACCGCCTGCTACGTCCTCGGCCTCTACCTCGCCCAGCTCCGCGGCGAGACCTACGCCGACGACGCCAAGGCCGTCATGGCCGAGCTGCACGAGATCCCCGCGAAGATCGAGGAGCTCCTCGGCCGGATGGACCGCGTCGTCGAGATGGCGAACTTCATGGCCGACACCCGCTCGGTGCTCTTCCTCGGGCGGCACGTGGGCTTCCCGATCGCCCTCGAGGGGGCGCTCAAGCTCAAGGAGCTCGCCTACATCCACGCCGAGGGCTTCGCCGCGGGCGAGCTCAAGCACGGGCCCATCGCCCTCATCGACGCCGGCCAGCCGGTCTTCGTCGTCGTGCCCAGCCCCGACACCCCCCACGAGCTGCACAAGAAGGTCGTCTCCAACATCCAGGAGATCCGGGCGCGCGGCGCCCGCACCATCGTCGTCGCCCACGACGGCGACGAGGACGTCGTCCCCTTCGCGAGCGAGGTCATCCGCATCCCGCAGTGCTCGCCGCTGCTCGCGCCGCTGCTGTCCGTCGTGCCCCTCCAGGTCTTCGCGCTGCACCTGTCGACGGCGAAGGGCCTCGACGTCGACCAGCCGAGGAACCTGGCCAAGTCGGTGACCGTCGAGTGATGACGGACGCGCGGTGATCGTCGGCGTCGGCATCGACGTCGTCGACGTCGCGCGCTTCGGCGCCACCCTCGAGCGCACGCCCGGGCTGCGCGACCGGCTCTTCACCCCCGCCGAGCGGGTGCTGCCGCTGAACTCGCTCGCCGCGCGCTTCGCCGCCAAGGAGGCGCTCGCGAAGGCGCTCGGCGCCCCGGCGGGCATGAACTGGCAGGACGCCGAGGTCCACCGCGGCGCCGACGGGCGTCCCCACCTCGAGGTCCGCGACACCGTCGCCGCGCGGGTCGAGGCGCTCGGCATCGGCTCGCTCCACGTCTCGCTCTCGCACGACGCCGGCATCGCCTCGGCGGTCGTCGTCGCCGAGGCCGCCACCGGCAGCGGGGCCGGCCGATGATCGAGGCCTACGCGGTCGACGACGTCGTGGCCGCCGAGCGCGCCCTCCTCGCCGGGCTCGAGGACGGCGAGCTGATGGCGCGGGCGGTCGAGGGCCTGGCCGCCGTTGCCGCCGCCCGGCTCGAGGAGGCCGCGGGCCGCACCGTGGCCGCCCTCGTCGGCCCCGGCAACAACGGCGCCGACGCCCTCTACGCCGTCGCCGCCCTGGCCGACGCCGGCTGGAACGCCGTCGCGGTCCACCACGAACCGGTCCACCCGGGCGCCCGGCAGGCCGCCGAGGCGGCGGGCGTCGTCCTCACGACCGACCCGTCGGTGCTGGGGGAGGCCGACGTCGTCCTCGACGGCGTCCTCGGGCTCGGTGCCCGCCCCGGGCTGCCCGCGTGGGCGGTCCCGTGGGTCACCGCCCTTCCCACGTCGGCCCACGTCATCGCCGTCGACCTGCCCTCCGGCCACGACCCGATGGGCGCGGTCCTCGACCCCGACGGCGTCTTCGCCGACGAGACCGTCACCTTCTCCGTCGCCAAGCCCGTCCACCTCCTCCCGCCCACCGAGCAGGCGTGCGGCCTCCTCACCGTCGTCGACATCGGGATCGCGGTCGATGCCACTCCCCTCGTGCGGCGGCTCGACCACGACGACCTCGCCGGGTGGTGGCCCGTGCCCGGCGCGGGGGACGACAAGTACTCCCGTGGGGTCCTCGGTGTCGTCGCCGGTGGCGAGGAGTACACCGGCGCGGCGGTCCTGACCGTCACCGCCGCCGTCGAGGCCGGCGCCGGCATGGTCCGGTACGTCGGGCCGCCGACGCCGACCGGGCTCGTCCGCGCCGCCGCGCCCGAGGCCGTCCACGGGCCCGGCCGGGTGCAGGCCTGGGTCGTCGGGCCCGGACTCGACCCGGTCGGCGACGGCCCCGGCGCCGAGGAGCAGCGCGAGGCCGCGCGGGCGGCACTGGCCGAGGACGTCCCGGTCGTGGTCGACGCCGGCGGGCTGGACCTCCTCGACGATGCCGTGCTCGCAGCACGGAGCGCCCCCACCCTGCTCACCCCGCACGCCGGCGAGTGCGCCCGCCTCCTCACCCGTCTGACCCACGGCGAGGTGACGCGGGAGGCGGTCGAGGGCGCGCCTCTGCGCCATGCCCGCGAGCTCGCCGCGCGCACCGGCGCCACGGTCCTGCTCAAGGGGTCCACGACCCTCGTGGTTCCCCCGGGTGAGGACGCGCCCGCCCACGCGCAGGCCGACGCGCCGCCGTGGCTGGCGACCGCCGGGGCCGGTGACGTGCTGGCCGGGCTGCTCGGCACCCTCGTCGCCGGGGGCGTCCCGGTCGCCGAGGCGGGGGCGATCGGTGCGCTCGTCCACGGGGTGGCGGCCGACCGCGCCAACCCCGGGGGGCCGGTGCGTGCGCTCGCCGTCGCCCACGCCCTCCCGAGTGCCGTGGCCCACCTGCTGGGCCGGCGGCCGGGGGCCGAGTCCTAGACTCGACGGGCCCATGACCACGACCCCCGCCCCGGCCACCGACCCCGCGACCGCGGGACTGTCGGCGTGGGTCGACGTCGACCTGGGGGCGATCCGCGACAACGTCGCCGAGCTGAAGCGCAGGGCCGGCTCGGCCGACGTCATGGCGGTCGTCAAGGCCGACGCCTACGGCCACGGGCTGCTCCCCTCGGCACGGGCAGCGCTCGCCGGTGGTGCCGCGTGGCTCGGGGTCGCCCAGCTCGCCGAGGCGCTCGAGCTGCGCCGCGCCGGGGTCACGGCACCGCTCCTCACCTGGCTCTTCGCGCCCGGCGCCGACGTCCGCGGCGCCCTCGACGCCGACATCGAGGTCACGGTCGGCAGCACCTGGTCGCTCGAGGCCGTGCTCGCCGCCGTGCGCGAACGCGGCCGCGCCGCTCGCATCCAGGTCAAGGTCGACACCGGCCTCGGTCGCAACGGCGTCCTCACCGACTGGTCCGAGGTGGTGGCCGCGCTCGCCGCGGCGCAGGCCGAGGGCGCCGTCGAGGTGACCGGGGTCTGGTCGCACTTCGCGTATGCCGACGCGCCGCAGCACCCCACGGTCCGGGCCCAGCAGGAGCGCTTCGTCGAGGCCGTCGCCGAGCTCGAACGGGCCGGGGTCCGTCCCGGCCTGCTGCACCTCGCGAACTCCGCCGCGACCCTGACCAACCCCTCGGCGCACTTCGACCTCGTGCGCCCCGGCGTCGCCGTCTACGGGCTCTCCCCGGTGCCCGACCTCGGCAGCCCGGCCGACTTCGGCCTGCGCGAGGCGATGCGGGTGACGGCCCGCCTCGCGGGGGTCAAGAAGGCGCTCGCCGGGCAGGGCGTCAGCTACGGCCACGAGTACACGACGACCCGCGACACCCTCCTCGGGCTCGTCCCGGTCGGCTACGCCGACGGCGTGCCGCGCTCGGCGGGCAACCGCGGCCCGGCGCTCACCGGGGGCCGCCGGTACACCCTCGCGGGACGGGTCTGCATGGACCAGGTGGTCCTCGACCTCGGCCCGGACGCGACCGTCGAGCCCGGGGACGAGGTCGTCCTCCTCGGCGTCGGCGCCGACGGCGAGCCCACGGCGCAGGACTGGGCCGACGCGGCCGGGACGATCAACTACGAGATCGTCACCCGGATGGGCCCGCGCCTGCCGCGCCGGCACCTCGGAGGCCCCGCCTGATGGCGCTGCGTCCTCTCGCCACGGTCGGCGCTGCCGCCGGTGCTGCCGCGAACGCGGTCGGCGAGCGCGTGCTGCGCGCGCGGGCCGGCTTCCGGTCGGTCGACGCCCCCGACGGCTGGGCCCACACCCCCACCGAGTCCCTGACCGTCACCACCGACGACGGCGTCGAGCTGCACGTCGAGATCGACGCGCCCGAGGCCTCGAGCCGGTCCCGCCGCCACGTCAGCGGCCGGATGCCGACCGTCGTCCTCGTCCACGGGTTCGCCCTGTCGATGCGCTCGTGGGTCCTCCAGCGCCGCGCCCTCATCCACGAGGGGTACCGCGTCGTCAGCTACGACCAGCGCGGCCACGGCCGCTCCGGCGACTCGGCGCTGGAGCACTGCACCGTCGAGCAGCTGGGCCGCGACCTCTCGGCCGTCCTCGCCGCCACCTGCCCGAGCGGACCCGTCGTCCTCGTCGGGCACTCGATGGGCGGGATGTCCGTGATGTCCTACGTCGGGCAGCACCCCGACGTCGTCCGCGAGCGCGTGCTCGCCGTGGCCCTGGTGTCGACCTCACCCGGCGGCAAGGAGATGACCGAGTTCGGGCTCGGGCCGACCGTGGGGCGGGTGGTGGGGTCGCTCGGCCCCGGTGTCCTCACCAGGATGTCGCGGCACGCCGGACCGATCGGGATGCTGCGCAAGATGGGCCGCGGCGTCCAGGACCTCGCGGTGCAGCGGTGGGCCTTCGACTCGCCGGTCAGCACCGAGCTCGTCGACCTCGTCGGCGACATGATCTTCTCGACGTCCTTCGACGTCATGGCCGCCTTCCTCCCCGACATCGACCGGCTCGACCTCGGCGAGCACCTCGGTGCCCTCACCGGCATCGAGACGCTCGTGATGAACGGCGCGGGCGACCTCATCACCCCGCCCTCGCACTCGGAGGAGATCGTGCGGCAGGTTCCCGGGGCCGAGCACGTCGTCGTCGAGGACGCCGGCCACATCCTCCAGCTCGAGCACCCGGTCGTCGTGACCCAGCAGCTCCTCATGCTCATCGCCCGCGCCCAGCGGGCCGTCGCCGAGGGGATCCCCGTGAGCAGCAAGCCGCGCGTGCGGCGCACCGTGCAGGACATCTCCAAGCGCCGCCGCGTCGAGAAGGCGCGCTCCTCGCGCTCGCGACGGGGTGGCCGGGAGGCGGCGTCGTGAGCGGGCGACGCGTCGTCCTCGCCGAGGTCGCCGACACCCGCGAGCTCGGCCGCGCCCTGGGGGCGCTGCTCGCACCGGGTGACCTCGTCGTCCTCACCGGCGGCCTCGGCGCGGGGAAGACGACCCTGACCCAGGGCCTCGGCGAAGGGCTCGGCATCCGGGGACCGGTGACGTCGCCGACCTTCGTCATCGCCCGTGTCCACCCCTCGCTCGTCGACGGACCGCCCCTGGTCCACGTCGACGCCTACCGCCTCGACGGGTCGCTCGAGCTCGACTTCCTCGACCTCGACGCCGACGTGTCGTCCTCCGTGACGGTCGTCGAGTGGGGCCACGGGCTCGCCGAGGACCTCAGCGAGGACCGGCTCGAGGTCGTCCTCGACGTCGACACGGCCTCGGAGGTCCGGACCGCCACGGTGAGCGGCATCGGCGGACGCTGGGCCGGCGACGAGGCGGCCGCCGCCCTCGCCTCGCTCGGGGGTGAACCGTGCTGATCCTCGGCATCGACACCTCGACCTCGGCCATCGCCGTCGGGCTCACCGACGGCGCGGGCCGCGTCGCCACCCGCTCGCGGCTGGACGCCCGTGGCCACACCGAGCACCTCGCTCCGCTGGTCGCGGAGCTCCTCGGCGCCGAGGGCGTGGCCCCTGCGGACCTCACCGCCGTGGTCGTCGGAACGGGCCCGGGCCCGTTCACGGGGCTGCGGGTCGGCATGGTCACCGGGGTGACGATGGGCCACGCGCTCGGTATCCCCGTCCACGGGATCTGTTCGCTCGACGTGCTGGCCGAGCAGGTGGTGGCCGCAGGGCCGGTCGGCGACCGGTTCGTCGTGGCGACCGACGCCCGGCGCCGCGAGGTCTACTGGGCCGAGTACCGGGTCGACGGCGGCGCCGTCGTGCGCGCGTCGGGCCCGGCGGTCGACCGGCCCGCCGAGCTCCCCGACACGGTGCGGGCCCTGCCCACGGCCGGTCGCGGCCCCGTGCTCTACCCCGAGCTGTTCGGCTCGCCCGTCGAGGTGCTCGACGTCGACGCCGGCGTCCTCGCGACCCTCGGTGCGCGCGGCATCGCGGCCGGGTCCTCGATGCCCGTCGAGCCGCTCTACCTGCGGCGCCCGGACGCGCTGACCACCGCCGAGCGGGCCCGGTCGTGAGTGCGGTGGCCGCTCCGGACGCCCGCTCCCTTCCCGCGGGACTCGTTCTGCGAGAGGCGCACTGGGCCGACCTCGCGGTGCTGACCGAGCTCGAGACCCAGCTGTTCCCCACCGACGCCTGGACGGAGGTGTCCTGGTGGTCGGAGCTGGCAGGGCGTCCGCGGCGCGAGTACGTCGTCCTCACCGACGACGACGGTGTGCTCGGCTACGCCGGCCTCGACCACGGCGGTGAGGTGGCCGACGTGATGACGGTGGCCGTCGCGCCGCGCGGCCGGGGGCGCGGGCTGGGCGCCCTGCTCCTCGCCGAGCTCGAGCGGCGGGCGGCCCGGCGCGGGGCCGCCCACGTCATGCTCGAGGTCCGTGCGGACAACGCGCCGGCGCGGGCCCTGTACGAACGGGCCGGCTACGTCCTCCTCGCGACCCGTCGCAGGTACTACCAACCGGGCGACGTCGACGCCCTCGTGCTGCGGAGAACCCTCTCCGGGAAGGAGATCCACGATGCGTGACGAGCCGCTCGTCCTCGGGATCGAGACCTCGTGCGACGAGACCGGTGTCGGGATCGTCCGCGGCGAGACGCTCCTCGTCGACGCCATCGCGAGCAGCGTGGACGAGCACGCCCGGTTCGGCGGGGTCGTCCCGGAGGTGGCCAGCCGCGCGCACCTCGAGGCCATGGTCCCGACGATCGAACGAGCCTGCGCCACGGCGGGCGTCACGCTGCGCGACCTCGATGCCGTCGCCGTGACGTCCGGGCCCGGACTGGCCGGGGCGCTGATGGTGGGGGTGGCGTCGGCCAAGGCCCTCGCCCTCGCCCTCGGGATCCCGCTCCACGGCGTCAACCACCTCGCCTCGCACGTGGCCGTCGACATCGTCGAGCACGGGCCCCTCCCCGAGCCGACCCTGGCGTTGCTCGTGTCGGGCGGCCACTCCTCCCTCCTCCTCGTGCCCGACGTGACGCACGACGTGCGGTCGCTGGGCTCGACGATCGACGACGCGGCGGGGGAGGCCTTCGACAAGGTGGCGCGTGTCCTCGGGCTGCCCTTCCCCGGGGGACCGCACATCGACAGGGCGGCGCGCGAGGGGGAGGTCGTCATCGACTTCCCCCGCGGCCTGACGACCGGACGCGACATGGAGCGCCACCGGTTCGACTTCTCGTTCTCCGGTCTGAAGACCGCCGTGGCGCGCTGGGTCCAGGCGAAGGAGGCTGCGGGCGAGACGGTTCCGGTCGCCGACGTCGCGGCCTCGTTCCAGGAGGCCGTCACCGACGTGCTGACCCGCAAGGCGATCCTCGCCTGCCGCGAGAACGGCGTCGGCCACCTCCAGATCGGCGGCGGCGTGGCCGCGAACTCCAGGCTGCGGGCCATGGCGCAGGAGCGGTGCGACGCGGCCGGCATCGAGCTGCGGGTGCCACGACCGGGCCTGTGCACCGACAACGGGGCGATGGTCGCCGCGCTCGGGGCGCAGATGGTCCTCAAGGGCCGTCCGCCGTCGGGCCTCGCCATCCCGGCCGACTCCTCGATGCCGGTGACCGAGGTCTCCGCCTGACGCGGGTCGAGGTGTTCGGCCCGCGTCCTGCACCGCCCGATCACCTCGAACCGACCCCCGGACAGCACGGCGCCCCGGGAGCGTGGGCTCCCGGGGCGGCTCGATGTGCTCAGAAGATGAAGATGAGCAGCGCGATGATCAGCAGCACGCCGACGATCGTCCAGATGAGACCGGATCCACGCATAGTTCTCCGCCTCCCATAGGGGTGTCCCGGACGGGTGTCCGGTCTCCGACACTAGGGCCATCAGGGGGCCTGAGGAGGCCCTGCGTGCAGACGAGTTCGTGCTGGCCGGCGGGACCGTGGGCCGATCTCCCGAGGCGTCCTCGCTGGTCAGGGCATCCCGCGCCGGCCGTGCGTGCGCGGCGGGGCGTCACCGCCCTCGGGAGGCACCATCTCGGCACGCACCCCGAGCAGCCGAACCGGGCGCTCGTCATCGAGGGCGCGGAAGAGGTCGAGGGCGGTCCCGGCGACGACGTCGGGGCTCCAGGTCGGTTCGCGCAGCTTCCGCGACCGGTTGACGGTGAAGAAGGGGACGAAGCGCACCTTGAGGTGGACCCGGGCACACGGTCGGCCCTCGGCCCGGATGTCGTCGACCACCCGCTCCGCGAGCGACCGGAGCGCCTCCTCGACCTCCGGCAGCGAGACGAGGTCGCGCTGGTAGGTGGTCTCCCGGCCGTGCGCCCGGGGGACCCACGGGGTGTCGTCGACGTCCGACGAGCCCTCGCCGCGCCCGAGGTCGCGCAGCCACGGCCCCGACTGCGGACCGAACTCGGCGGCGAGGACGGCGTCGTCGGCCTGCGCGAGCTGGCTCACGGTCTCGATCCCCAGGGCGGCGAGCCGCTGCGAGATGCGGCTCCCCACCCCCCACAGCGCGTGGGTGGGTTCGGCGCCCATGACGTCGAACCATGTCGCCCGGGTGAGCCGGAACGTGCCCCGTGGCTTGCCGAACTCCGTCGCGATCTTGGCCCGCACCTTGGTGTCGCCGATGCCGACCGAGCAGTGCAGGGCGGTGGCGGCGAGCACGTCGGCCTGGATGCGGTGCGCCACGGCCTCGGGGTCGTCGGTCTCGATGCCGACGAACGCCTCGTCCCAGCCGAGCACCTCGACGACGGCACCCGGGACGGCACGCAGGGTGCCCATGACCCCGGCCGACGCCGCCTCGTACACGGGATGGTCGACGGGCAGGAACACGGCGTCCGGGCACCGCTTCAGCGCGGTGCGCAGCGGCATCCCCGAGCGGACCCCGAACACTCGCGCCTCGTAGGACGCGGTGGAGACGACGGCGCGCTCGGTGGGGTCACCGCGCCCTCCGACGACGACGGGCAGGCCAGCGAGCTCGGGCCGCCGGAGCACCTCGACGGCCGCGATGAACTGGTCCATGTCGACGTGCAGGACCCAGCGGGACATGACCCCATCGTGGCGGACGCCGCCGACATCCGGCGCCGGCCGAGCCTCAGCCGGTGGCGGGCTCGGAGCAGGGGAGCAGCCCCATCCGGTCCTTGAGGGCAAGCACCCGCTCGACCGACGCATCGACCTTGGCCGCGAACCCGGGCTCGGCAGAAGCCTTCTCGGTGATCGCGTCGATCATGTCGTCGGCGTCGGAGGCCTTGCCGGTGAGGACGACGTCGCCCCCCGCGTCGAGGAGCCGGGTCGCCCGGGCGCCCGGGGGGACGGACCGCAGCGCCTCGGCGTTGACGTCGTCGGTGATGACGACACCGTCGTACCCGAGGTCCTCGCGCAGCAGGCCGGTGATGATCCTCTCCGAGAACATCGCCGGGTTCTCCCCGTCGAGCTTGGGGTACCTCGCGGACGACATCATGACGAGCCCGACGCCGGCCTCGATGTTCGCGCGGAACGGCTCGAGGAAGGGGTCGTCGGCGGTCGCCACCGAGTCGGTGATCCCCGAGGACGAGAAGTCGGTGTTGTTGCGGACGCGTCCGAGACCGGGGAAGTGCTTGACCGCGCCCTCGACGCCCTCGTCCAGCATCCCGCGCAGGAACGCGACGGAGTAGGTCGCCACGGTCTTCGGGTCGGAGCCGTACTGGCGGCCCCACTTGCCGATCGGCTCGTTCGCGCGGCCGATGTCCTCGGGAACGGTGTCGGCGACGGGGGCGAGGTTGACGTTGACGCCGACCTCCTTCATCTCCTTCGCCCACCCGGCGGCGTCCTCCGTCAGCTCGTCGGGTGCGAGCTCGGCCTGGTCGAGGGCCTTCGGCGGCCGGGTGAACCCGTCGCCGCGCAGCTGGTGGACGATGCCGCCCTCCTGGTCGGCGGCGATCATCAGGCCGACCCCGCCCGTGGCCTCCTGCGAGACCAGGCCCTCGAGGTGCGTCGACGCCCGCGAGACCTTCGCCGCGCCCTCCCAGCCCCCGAGGTAGATGACGTTGCCGACGTGCTCGGTGGTGACGAGGCCGTCGAGCGAGGTGCGCGGGGCGTTGGTGTCGAGCCCGACCATGAGCAGCTGGCCCACCCGCTGCTGCGCGGACAGGGCCTCGAACGTGGCCTCGGCGCAGGTCTGCGTCGTCTCGGTCGGCGAGGGGGCCGCGGACGTCGACGGGGCGGGCGCGCTCGGCGACGGCGAGGACGCGGACGGCGCGCCGCCGGAGCACCCGACGAGCGCGACGAGCACGCCGCCGGTCACCACGGCGGTCGTGGCGGTCCGGGCGCGGAGGGCTTGCAGGGCCGGGAAGGAGCGGTGGAGCACCCGACGACGCTACGTGACGCGGCCGCCATCCCGGGAATCGCCGAGGTGAGGCCTCGGCCGGCACGACCCTCGTGCGGTCCCGTGCGCCGGCCACGGGCATGGACGATGATCGTGGCCGTGCCCCGACTCCCGATCGTCCTCGACGTCGACACCGGCGTCGACGACGCCTGTGCCCTGCTCCTCGCCGCCCTCCACCCCGACCTCGACCTGCGCGCCGTGTCGTGCGTGGGCGGCAACGCCCCCCTCGACGACGTCGTCCGCAACACGCTGCGCGTCCTCGAGACCGCCGGCCGCGGCGACGTCCCGGTGGGGGTCGGCGCCCGCCGCCCGCTCCTCGAGGACCCCGTCGACGCCCGGCACGTCCACGGCTCCGACGGCATGGCCGACCTCGGGATGCCGGTGCCGACGCTCACGCCCGACCCGCGGTCCGCACTCGACCTCCTCCGTGACGTCGTCGAGGACGCCGCCGCGGCGGGCGAGCCGGTCACGGTCGTCCCGCTCGCACCGATGACGAACCTCGCGCTGTTCGCCCGCGTCCACCCGGACGCCTTCGCGCGGATCGGGCGCCTCGTCTTCATGGGCGGTGGCGCGCAGATCAGCAACGCGACGGCCGCCGCGGAGTTCAACGTCTTCCACGACCCCGAGGCCGCGGCGATCGTCCTCGACGCGTGTGCCACCCACGGGGTCGAGGTCGCGATGTACGGCCTCGACGTGTTCTACGACCCGCTCGTCACCGACGCCGACGTCGAGGGCCTGCGGGCGCTCGGGACCCCGGTCGCCGACCTCGCCGCCGGGCTGATCTCTTACCACCACAGGCGTTTTGCCAATGCGGGCGCGACGATCGGTGACGCGGGCGCGGTCGCGATGCTCCTGCTCCCCGACGCCGTCACGACCGAGCGGCTGCCCGTTCGGGTCGAGCTCACCGGGTCGTGGACCCGGGGCCGCACGGTCGTCGACACCCGTGACTGGAGCGGGCACCTGGACCACGACCCGCACGGCCTGGCCCCCGCCCAGGTCCACGTGGCGCTCGCCATCGACGGGCCCCGCGTCGCCGAGCTGTGGCTGCGCACCGTGAGAGGCGAGGTCGGATGACGGCGGCGACGGGGCGCGTCGTCGTCATCGGGTCGCTCAACGTCGACCTCGTGACCCGGGTCGAGCGCCACCCGAGGCCCGGCGAGACCGTCCTCGGCGACGGCCTGCGCCGGCTCGCCGGGGGCAAGGGTGCCAACCAGGCGGTCGCCGCGGCGGCCGCCGGGGCGCCGGTCGCGATGGTCGGCTGCGTCGGTGACGACGCCGGCGGCACGGCCTACCGGGAGCGCCTCGCCGCGCGCGGCATCGACGTCGCCGGGGTTCGGGTCGTCGGGGGCCACCCGACCGGCCACGCCCTCATCGCGGTGTCCGACGACGGCGAGAACTCGATCGTCGTCGTTCCGGGCGCCAACGACCTGCTCGACGAGCGGGAGGTCGCCGCGGTGGACGCCCTTGGCGAGGGCGACGTCCTCCTCGTCCAGCTCGAGGTCCCGCGGACCGTCGTCTGCACCGCGGTCCGGCGGGCGGCCGGCCGGGGTGCGCGGGTCGTCCTCAACGTGGCGCCGTGGTCGGCCCTGCCCCCCGACGTCGTCGCGCTGGGCGACCCGGTCGTCGCCAACGAGCACGAGATGCAGGCCCTCGCCGAGGACGGCGCCGAGCCGCGCTCCCTCCTCGTGACGTTCGGGTCGAACGGTGCGTCGTGGGACGGGGCCACGAGTCCCGCGGTGGTCGTCGCGCCGGAGGACGTGCAGGACACCACCGGCGCCGGCGACGCGTTCTGCGGAACGCTCGCGGCCGCCCTCGCACGAGGCGCCGGTCGCGAGGAGGCGCTC
Source organism: Oryzobacter faecalis (assembly GCF_046764005.1). NCBI lineage: Bacteria > Bacillati > Actinomycetota > Actinomycetes > Micrococcales > Intrasporangiaceae > Oryzobacter > Oryzobacter faecalis. The sequence continues at coordinate 92,010 of NZ_JBKOFW010000004.1, forward strand.
GCCGCGGCCCTCGAGGCCGGGGCCGCGGCGGTCCGCCACGAGGGAGCCCAGCCCGACCCCGACCTCTGACCAACCCCCGTCCCAACTTTCCCGCCTGATGCGACAACCTTCGGTGGGGCACCCCGAAGTTCGGGGTGCCCCACCGAACCTTCTGGCATCAGGCGGGAAAGTTGGGACCCGTCGTCAGCAGGGGTCGACGACGAGGACGACCTGCTGGCCCGCGACCCGCGTGAGGATGACGGTGGCCTGCGCCCCGTCTCCGGCCTTCCGGCCGATCCGCAGCTGGCGGCGCAGCTCGTCGTCGTCGAGCCGCACGCCGCGCTTCTTGATCGTCAGGCCGGTGACGCCGTGCTGGACCAGCCACGCCCGCAGCGACTTCACCCCGAACGGCATCGCCTCGCGGATGGCGTAGCGGCGCGCGAACTCGACGTCGACCTCGGCGTCCGAGACGACGTACCCGAGCCCGTGGTCGACCTCGCTGCCGAGCGTCGCCGCCGTCACCGCACCCAGCAGACCCGCCTGGGTGACGGCGCGGTCCGGCTCGTAGAGCCACGGCCCGACCGACGACAGGCTCGTCGCGGCCGGCGGGTCGGCCTCGGCCATCGTCTCGTCGACCTCCACCGGCGACCGGCCGGGCCCGAGGATCCGGGCGCTGCGGCCGGGTCGGTGGGCGAGCGGCCCCCACCACACGGTGCACTCGAGGACCTCGCCGGCGTACGAGGTCCACTGGGCCTCGGTGCCGAGGGGGATGGCGTCCTTGGGCATCGAGGGCGAGAGCTTGGCCCCCGTGGCCGGCACCGCCGTGGCGACCTGGACGACGAAGTCCCACGTCGGGCGGATCTCGTCGAGGCGGAAGACCCGCTTGATCCGGCCGTGCCGTCCGGTGACCCCGGGCACCCGCCGGGCGGGGTCGAGCCAGACCCCCACCCGTGAGCGCAGCGGGTCGCGCGGCGGCTCGAACTCCTCGGCCAGCCCCACCCGGGCCCGCGAGTCCGGCCAGGGCCGGAGGTTGATGTCGGCGATGGCGGCCGTCACGGGGTCGATGTCGACGCCCTGGACCGTGACGCCGAGGGCCGACATCGCGACCGCGTCGGAGCCGATGCCGCAGCCGAGGTCGTGGACGGTCGCCAGGCTCGCGTTGTAGAAGCGCCCGGCGTGGGTCGCGGACAGCTCGAGCCGGGACGCCTGCTCGAGGCCGTCGGCGGTGTAGAGCAGGTCGTCGGCGAACTCGCCGAACTTCGCGACGGCCCGGGCGCGCAGCCGCTGCTGGGTCAGGAGGGCGGCGACCAGCTCGGGGGCATGGCCCTCGCGCCGCAGGCGGTCCTGGAGGGCGATGACCTGGGTCTCGTCGTACGCGGGGAGGGAGCGGAGCAGCTCCTTGCCGTCGGGGCTCCCGAGGGCTCGCACGATGCCGAGGTCCACGGCGCGACATCCTGCCATTCCCCCGTCGCCGGCCCGCCCCGGTCCCCGCCGCCGGCGGCGGTCGGCCACGTGCTGGCACTCGAGTTGACCGAGTGCTAACGGGCCACCTAGATTTGCCTCATTGGCACTCGCCACCCGCGAGTGCCAGCGCAGCCCGGGTCGACCGCGACCCCCGCGACGGCGTGAGCGGCCCGGTGAAGCGCGAGTCCCGTCCACTTCGACTCACCCCACAGGGGAGGAGCACACCGTGTCGGTTTCCATCAAGCCGCTCGAGGACCGCATCGTCATCAAGAGCCTCGAGGCCGAGCAGACGACTGCGTCCGGTCTGGTCATCCCGGACACCGCGAAGGAGAAGCCCCAGGAGGGCGAGGTCCTCGCTGTCGGCCCGGGTCGCATCGACGACAAGGGCAACCGCGTCCCGCTCGACGTCCAGGTCGGCGACCGCGTCATCTTCAGCAAGTACGGCGGCACCGAGATCAAGCACGGCGGCGAGGAGTACCTCATCCTCTCCGCCCGTGACGTGCTCGCCGTCGTCGGCTGACGCACCACTGATGCCGTGACCGCGCCCCGGTGCGCACCCACCCGGGTGCCGCCGGGGCGCGTCCGGCTCTCCTGAACCACGCACACCCGCCGGCGGGCGCACGCCGCCCCGGCACCCTCCACCGAGAAGGACAGCAATGGCCAAGGAACTGGAGTTCAACGACTCCGCCCGCAAGGCGCTCGAGCGCGGCGTCGACGCCCTCGCGAACGCCGTCAAGGTGACGCTCGGCCCCAAGGGCCGCAACGTCGTCATCGACAAGAAGTGGGGCGCCCCCACCATCACCAACGACGGGGTGACGATCGCCCGCGAGGTCGAGCTCGACGACCCGTACGAGAACCTCGGCGCGCAGCTCGCCAAGGAGGTCGCCACCAAGACCAACGACGTCGCCGGTGACGGCACGACGACCGCGACCGTCCTCGCCCAGGCCATGGTCAAGGAGGGCCTGCGCAACGTCGCTGCCGGTGCCGCCCCGTCGGGCCTCAAGCGCGGCATGGACGCCGCCGTCGAGGCCGTGTCCGCCCGCCTGCTCGAGACCGCCCGCGAGATCGAGTCCAAGGAGGAGATCGCCCAGGTCGCCGCCCTCTCCGCGCAGGACGGCGAGATCGGCGCGATCATCGCCGACGCGTTCGACAAGGTCGGCAAGGACGGCGTCATCACCGTCGAGGAGTCCTCGACCGCGTCGACCGAGCTCGAGTTCACCGAGGGCATGCAGTTCGACAAGGGCTACATCAGCCCCTACTTCGTCTCCGACCCGGAGCGCATGGAGGCCGTCGTCGAGGACGCCTACGTCCTCATCCACCAGGGCAAGATCTCCTCGATCGCCGACGTGCTCCCCATCCTCGAGAAGGTCGTCAAGGCCGGCAAGCCGCTCCTCGTCATCGCCGAGGACGTCGACGGCGAGGCCCTCTCGACGCTGGTCGTGAACAAGATGCGCGGCACCTTCAACGTCGTCGCGGTCAAGGCCCCCGGCTTCGGCGACCGCCGCAAGGCGATGCTCCAGGACATGGCCGTGCTCACCGGCGGCCAGGTCGTCGCCGAGGAGGTCGGTCTCAAGCTCGACCAGGTCGGCCTCGAGACCCTGGGCCAGGCCCGCCGCATCGTCGTCACCAAGGACTCGACCGTCATCATCGACGGCGCCGGCGACCACGCCGACGTCGACGGCCGCGTCGCGCAGATCAAGCAGGAGATCGAGCGCACCGACTCCGACTGGGACCGCGAGAAGCTCCAGGAGCGCCTCGCCAAGCTCGCCGGTGGCGTCTGCGTCATCAAGGTCGGCGCGCACACCGAGGTCGAGCTCAAGGAGAAGAAGCACCGCATCGAGGACGCCATCTCGGCGACCCGCGCGGCGATCGAGGAGGGCATCGTCTCCGGCGGTGGCTCCGCGCTCATCCAGGCCGTCGCCGTGCTCGACACCCTCGACCTCGAGGGTGACGAGAAGGTCGGCGCGAACATCGTCCGCAAGGCGGCCGCCGAGCCGCTGCGCTGGATCGCGGAGAACGCGGGCCTGCAGGGCTACGTCGCCGTCTCCAAGGTGCAGGAGCTCGCGGCGGGCCACGGCCTCAACGCCGCGACCGGCGAGTACGAGGACCTCGTCAAGGCCGGCGTCATCGACCCGGTCAAGGTCACCCGCTCGGCGCTGCGCAACGCGGCCTCGATCGCGTCGATGGTCCTCACCACCGACACCCTCGTCGTCGAGAAGAAGGAGGAGGAGCCGGCTGCTGCCGGTGGCCACGGCCACGGGCACGGTCACTGAGCCCCCTCGCGACACCCGGACGCCGTCCGCCCCACCCGGGGCGGGCGGCGTCCGTCGTCCACCGCGGAGGCGGGGTCGTAGGGTGCGGGCATGCGGCTGCTCGGAGTCCTCGGCGGGATGAGCTGGACCTCGACCGCGTCGTACTACCGGGGGCTCAACGAGGGCGTCGCGGCCCGGCTCGGTGGGCACCACTCGGCGCGGCTGCTGGTGCACTCGGTGGACTTCGGCCCCGTCGCCGACGCCCAGCACACCGGGGACTGGGCCACCGCCACCGCCGTCCTCGAGGAGGCCGCGCGCGGGCTCTCCGCCGGTGGGGCCGGTGCCCTCCTCCTCGCGACGAACACGATGCACAAGGTCGCGTCCAGGGTCGAGGACGCCGCCGGCATCCCGCTGCTCCACATCGCCGACCCGACCGCCGACGCCCTCCTCGCGGACGGCCGTGCCCGGGTCGGCCTGCTCGCGACTCGGTTCACGATGGAGGAGGAGTTCTACGCGGGGCGGCTGCGCGGACGCGGCCTCGAGGTCGTCGTCCCCGACCCCGACGACCGCGAGGTCGTCCACCGGGTCATCTACGACGAGCTCGTGCACGACGTCGTCGACCCCGGGTCGCGGACGGCCTACCTCGGCGTCGTCGACCGGCTGGCCGCCCGCGGTGCCGACGCCGTGGTCCTCGGGTGCACCGAGATCGGGCTGCTCCTCGGCCCCGGTGACGGGCCGCTGCCCCTGTACGACACGACCGCGCTCCACGTGGCCGCGGGCGTCGACTGGCTCTGCGCCTGAGCCGACCGGCCCGGGCTCAGGGCCCGGCGGTCACGTGGAGCGTCTCGCCCTCGAAGGTCACCTCGTCGCCGACGCGGACCTGGCGGCCGCGACGGGTGTCCACCTCGCCGTTGACGGCGACCAGCCCGCGCTCGATGACCTCGCGCGCCACCGCGCCGTCGTCGACGACGCCGGCGAGCTTGAGGAGCTGGCCGAGGCGGATCGACTCGTCGCGGATGGGGACGTCGAGGGGGGCGCTCACGGCGCCCACGGTACTGGTGCGGGGGAGCTCAGGTCGGGGCCGCGGGTCTCCGGGTGGCCGGTGGCGGGCCACCTCGGAGGACCTGCGGCCCCGACCTCTTCTCGCCTTCGCGACCGTGAGACGGCGACCACCCCTTGGGTCACCGGTCGGTCAGGAGGCGATGTGCCGGTCCCGGGAGTAGTGCGACTCGCGCTCGTCCTCGGTGAGACCGCCCCAGACCCCGTAGGGCTCGCGGACGGAGAGGGCGTGCCGGCGGCACTGCTGCAGGACCGGACAGGTGAAGCAGATCTCCTTGGCAGCACTGGCGCGGGTGCGACGCTTGCTGCCGCGCTCACCCTCGGGGTGGAAGAACACCTCCGGGCCCACCCGCCGGCAGGCGCCGTCGAGCTGCCAGTCCCAGAGGTCGGCGACAGGACCCGGGAGTCGGGTGATCTCGGCCATGTGCGTACCTCCGTGCGCTGGTCGCCGCCCTTCCGAGCGGCTCGGACATCACGGTAGGAACGACTTGGTACACGCAGGGCAAGACCCGGGTAAGGCTTTGGTCAACCCACCCCGTGCCGTCCGAGGTGGCGCGGCACGGGTCCGGCGGGCGGTCCGGTGCCGGGGGACGCCGGCGGCAGCCCGTAGAATCGGGTGATGAGCCTCGGACTCGACGAGACCAGCACGACGGCCGACCACGGGCGCGCCACCACGCCGCCCGTCGCCCCCACCCCGGCCCCCTCCGCGAGCGCGGTCGACGCCTCCAGCGCCGAACCGGCCCCGCCGTCGCCGTTCGCCCAGCTCGGGCTGACGTACGACGACGTGCTCCTCCAGCCGGGCGAGACCGACGTCATCCCGAGCGAGGTCGACACGACGAGCCGGCTGACCCGCGAGATCTCGATCCACGTGCCCCTCGTCTCGGCCGCGATGGACACCGTCACCGAGTCGCGGATGGCGATCGCCATGGCCCGCCAGGGCGGGCTCGGCGTCCTCCACCGCAACCTGTCGATCGAGGACCAGGCCTACCAGGTCGACCTCGTCAAGCGGACCCAGACCGGGATGATCGGCAACCCGATCACCATCGGCCCGGACGCCACGCTCGAGGAGCTGGACCGGATCTGCGGCGAGTACCGCGTCTCGGGGCTGCCGGTCGTGCAGCCCGACGCGACCCTCATCGGCATGATCACCAACCGCGACCTGCGCTTCACCCCCGTCGCCGAGTGGGGAACGACCCGGGTTCGCGACGTCATGACCCCGATGCCGCTCGTCACGGGCGCGGTGGGGATCTCCCGCGAGGAGGCCACCGCCCTCCTGCGCCAGCACAAGCGCGAGCGCCTCCCGCTGGTCGACGACCAGGGGCGCCTCGGGGGGCTCATCACCGTCAAGGACTTCGTCAAGTCCGAGCAGTTCCCCCACGCGAGCAAGGACGCCGACGGCCGCCTCCTCGTCGGTGCCGCGATCGGGTTCTTCGGCGACGCCTGGCAGCGGGCGACCACCCTCGTCGAGGCCGGGGTCGACGTCCTCGTGGCCGACACCGCCAACGGCCACGCCCGCCTCCTCCTCGACATGATCCGCCGGCTGAAGTCCGACCCCGCCACGCGCCACGTGCAGGTCATCGGCGGCAACGTCGCCACCCGCGCGGGTGCGCAGGCGCTCGTCGACGCCGGGGCCGACGCCGTCAAGGTCGGCGTGGGGCCGGGCTCGATCTGCACGACGCGCGTCGTGGCCGGAGTCGGCGTCCCGCAGGTCACCGCCATCTACGAGGCCTCCCTCGCGTGCCGCCCGGCCGGGGTGCCGCTCATCGGTGATGGCGGCCTCCAGTACTCCGGGGACATCGCGAAGGCGCTCGTCGCGGGCGCCGACACCGTGATGCTCGGCTCGCTGCTCGCCGGCTGCGAGGAGTCGCCCGGCGACCTCATCTTCGTCAACGGCAAGCAGTACAAGTCCTACCGCGGGATGGGCTCGCTCGGGGCCATGGCCTCGCGCGGCAAGAAGTCCTACTCCAAGGACCGCTACTTCCAGGCCGACGTCGCCAGCGACGACAAGATCGTCCCCGAGGGCATCGAGGGCCAGGTCGCGTACCGCGGTCCCGTCGGCGCCGTGGCCCACCAGCTCGTCGGCGGCCTGCACCAGTCGATGTTCTACGTCGGCGCGCGCACGGTCCCCGAGCTCAAGGCGAAGGGCCGCTTCATCCGGATCACGACGGCGGGGCTGCGCGAGTCGCACCCGCACGACATCACCGGCATCGTCGAGGCGCCGAACTACTCCGGCAAGGGCTGACCCTCAGCCCGGCCGCGCGGGGCCGGTCGTCCGGCGGACCTCGAGCGAGGCCCCGAGGCGGCGGACGACGGCGGGTGTCCCCGGGTCGGCGATCCGGGCGGCCAGGAGCTCGACGGCCGTGGCCCCGAGCTCGTCGACCGCCTGGCGCACGCTCGTCAGCCCGACGAGGTCGAGCCGCGCGATCTGCGAGTCGTCGCACCCGACGACGCTGACCTCGCCCGGCACGGCCACGCCCTCTGCCTCGAGCACCCCCATGACCCCGACTGCGGCGAGGTCGTTGGCGGCGACGACGGCGGTGGGCAGCTCGCCGGAGGCGACGATGGCGCGGCCGGCCTCCCGGCCACCGTCGGCGGTGAAGTCGCCCGCCACGACCCGCGGCTCGAGGTCGTGGGCGGCCATCGCCGCGAGGTAGCCCTGGGTGCGCGCCCGGGCCGGGCGGACGCGTCCTCCGGAGACGTGCGTGATGCTGCGGTGACCCAGGCCGACGAGGTGGTCGACGACCTCCCGGGAGGCCCGGACCTCGTCGGTCGTCACCGCGTCGATGCCCGTGACGGGGTCGCCGATGCCGACGACGACGCTCGGGACCGTCGCTGCGAGCCGGCGCAGCTCGGCCGGGCGCATCATCGGGCTGAGCAGGACCATCCCGGCGATCTGGTGCTCGAGGAGGGTCGCGACGAGCGCTGCCTCGCGGCGGCCGGACCGCGTGCCCGGGCCGACGAGGAGGTCGTACCCGGCGCGGTCGGCGGCGTCGGCCACGGCGGAGTAGAGCAGCCCGAAGTACGGGTTGGTGACGTCGTGGATGAGGACGCCGAACGTGCGCACCTCCTTGCTCGCGAGCGAGCGGGCCGAGGCGTTCGGGCGGTAGCCGAGGGCGTCGGCGGCCGCGAGGACGGTCCGCCGGCTCTCGGGTGAGACGTTCGTGGCCCCCCGCATGACGAGGGACACGAGGGCGCGGGAGACGCCGGCGCGCCGCGCCACGTCCTCCTGCGTCGGCCGCATGCCGCTCCTCAGGTCAGAATGTCGTCACATTTCCATAAATGTCAGGACAAGGCCTTGCCACTGGGCCCGGGGTCGGGGACAGTATGCCGTTAGCGCGCGCTAATGGTCAGCGCGCAGCACGCGCAACGACGCGCAGGCGGGCCGAGCCCGCGACGAAGGAGGAAGCATGAAGGCTCCGAAGCTGGGTCTGGCGGTCGTCGCGGCGACCGCCCTGCTGCTGGCCGGCTGTGCCGCCGGCGACACGTCCGGCAGCGACGGCAGCGGCGGCGCGAGCGCACCCGCAGGCGGCGACAACAGCGGCATGAAGCTGTGCATGTACACCCACGGCGACGGCGGCGGCTTCTGGTCGGTCGCCAAGAAGGGCGCACAGAAGGCCGCGGCCGACCTCGGGGTGTCCTTCGACTACCAGGAGTCGAACAACGACGCCGAGGCCCAGGCGCAGCTGATCGAGGCCGGCGTCACCGGCGGGTGCCAGGGCATCGCGGTCTCCGCGCCCAACCCCGACGCGATCAAGGACGCCCTCAAGGGCGCCACCGACAAGAAGATCCCGGTCGTCACGATGAACTCGGGCAGCGCCGTCTTCAAGGACCTCGGCGCCTTCACCCACGTCGGGCAGGACGAGCTCATCGCCGGCCAGGAGGCGGGCAAGAAGTTCAAGGAGCTCGGCGTCAAGAAGGTGCTCTGCCCGATCCAGGAGGCGAACAACATCGGCCTCCAGCAGCGCTGCGACGGGGCGAAGGAGACCTTCGGCAACGTCGAGAACCTCCAGCTGTCCGCCGGCCTCGCCGACCTCGCGAAGAGCCAGGCCGAGGTCCAGGCCAAGCTCGAGGCCGACCCGTCGATCGACGCCGTGTTCGCCCTGAACGCCGACATCGCGACTGCTGCGGCCATCCCGGCCGCCGAGGCCGTGGGCCGTCAGCTCCAGATCGGCACCGTCGACCTCTCCGGCGACGCCGTGCAGGCGATCAAGGACGGCAAGCTCGCCTTCGCGATCGACCAGCAGCAGTACGCGCAGGGCTACATGTCGGTCGTCCTGCTCTACCTCAACAAGCTCAACGGCCACGAGCTCGGTGGTGGGCAGCCGATGTACACCGGCCCCGGCTTCGTGACCAAGGACAACGCCGACCTCGTCCAGAAGCTGGCGGAGGCGGGCACCCGCTGACCGCGGGCCGGGGTGGGGCCGCCAGCGGCGGCCCCACCCCGGCACCCCGGCCGGCAGCCCGCGCCCCCCGAACGGAAGGTCCGCCATGTCCGCGACCACCGCGACGACCGGGACCGACGAGCGCCTCGCGTCCGTCTCCCGGCTCACCAAGATCCTGCGCCGCCCCGAGCTCGGCGCCCTCCTCGGCGCCGTCGTCATCTACGTGATGTTCGCGGCGGTCGACACGACCGGGAACTTCGCCACCATCGCCGGCACCGCCCGCTGGACGGACGTCGCCGCCACCGTCGGCATCGTCGCCGTCCCGGTCGCGATGCTCATGATCGCCGGCGAGTTCGACCTCAGCAGCGGCGTCATGATCGGCACCTCCGGGCTCCTCGCCGGACTGCTGACGACCGAGTACGGCCTCGGGATGTGGCCGGCCATCATCATCACGCTCGCCTTCGCCGCCTGCATCGGCCTCATCAACGGCTGGCTCGTCATGCTGACCGGTCTGCCCTCGTTCATCGTCACGCTCGCGATGTTCTTCTCGCTCCGCGGCATCAACCTCGGTGTCACCAAGGCCCTCACCGACACCGTCCGCGTGGCCGGCATCGACAAGGTGCCGGGGTACGAGTCGGCGCAGAAGATCTTCGCGACGACGTTCTGGTCCCCCTTCAACTTCCGCATCTCGGTCATCTGGTGGGTCGTCATCACCGTGGTCGCGACGACGATCCTCGCGAAGTCCCGCTTCGGGAACTGGATCTACGCGGTCGGCGGAGACGCCAACGCGGCACGCAACACCGGTGTCCCCGTGCGGCGCACGAAGATCACCCTCTTCGTAACGACGTCGATGGCGGCGGCGCTCGTCGGCATCATCAGCCTGCTGCGGCTGAAGTCGATGCAGGCCGGCCAGGGCGTCGGCGAGGAGTTCACCTTCATCATCGCGGCGGTCGTCGGCGGGTGCCTCCTCACCGGTGGCTTCGGCTCGGCGATCGGCTCGACGATCGGCGCGTCGATCATCGGGATGGCCTTCATCGGCATCGCCTACGCCGGCTGGAACACCGACTGGTCGTGGCTGTTCCTCGGCGTCATCCTCTTCATCGCCGTCCTCGTCAACACCTACATCGGACGCCGTGCCCAGGGAGCCCGCAAATGACCGAGACCGTGCAGCCCAGCCCCGAGGTGCCGGAGGTCCCGGCCACCCCCGACTCGCTGCCCGCCCCCGCGGCCGGCTCCGTCGTCCCCGCGCTCCAGCTCAAGGGCGTCGGCAAGTCGTTCGGCAGCGTCATCGCCCTGCGCGACATCTCCCTCCACGTCGACCCCGGCACCGTCACCTGCGTGCTCGGGGACAACGGTGCGGGGAAGTCGACGCTCATCAAGATCCTCAGCGGCGTGCACCAGCCGAGCGAGGGCGAGTTCCTCGTCGCCGGGGAGCCGCGCACCTTCGGCTCGCCGCGGGACGCGCTCTCCGCGGGCATCGCCACGGTCTTCCAGGACCTCGCGACGGTGCCGCTCATGTCGGTGTGGCGCAACTTCTTCCTCGGCAACGAGCCACGGCGGGGCATCGGGCCGCTCAAGGTCCTCGACACCGCCACGGCCCGCTCCACGTGCCGTGAGGAGCTGCTCAACATGGGGATCGACATCCGCGACCTCGAGCAGCCGGTGGGCACGCTCTCCGGCGGTGAGCGGCAGGCCGTCGCGATCGCCCGGGCGGTCTACTTCGGGGCCAAGGTGCTCATCCTCGACGAGCCGACGAGCGCCCTCGGCGTCAAGCAGTCGGGCGTCGTCCTCAAGTACATCCTCCAGGCGCGCGAGCGCGGGATCGCCGTCGTGTTCATCACGCACAACCCGCACCACGCGCACATGGTCGGCGACCGCTTCTACCTGCTCAACCGCGGACGCCTCATGAACGAGTTCGAGCGGGCCACGGTGACCCGCGAGGAGCTCGTCAAGGCCATGGCGGGCGGTGCCGAGCTCGAGGCGCTGGCCCACGAGCTGGAGGCCGCGACCCGATAGCCCGACCACCCCACGACCGGCCGAGGCGGCGTCCCACCCGCCCCGGCCGATCCCACCGACCCTCGACGAGGACACAGGACACAGCAGACATGGACGAACTGACCGTCGGGGTCGTCGGCGCCGGCTGGATGGGGCACGTGCACGCACGCGCCTTCGGGCGCCTGACCCAGCACTGGCCCGACGTGCCGCTGCGCCCGCGGGTGGCTGCCGTGGCCGACCCGGTCCCCGCTGCCGCCGAGGCGTTCGCGCGGGCCCACGGCGACGTCGCGACCCATGCCGACTGGCGCGAGCTGCTCGCCGACGCGTCCATCGACGCCGTGAGCGTCACCGCGCCGAACGCCATGCACCGCGAGATCGGGGTCGCCGTCGCCGAGGCGGGCAAGCACCTGTGGATCGAGAAGCCGGTCGGCCTCACCGCCGAGGACGCGATGGCGGTGCGCGACGCCGTCGCCGCTGCCGGGGTCGTCGGCGTGGTCGGCTTCAACTACCGGCACGTGCCCGCGGTCGCCCGCGCCCGCCGTCTCGTCGCGGGCGGCGACATCGGGACCCCGACCCACGCCCGGGTCCAGCTCTTCACGGACTACGCGGCGCATCCGGGCAGCCCGCTGTCGTGGCGGTTCACCGTGGCGCGCGGTGGTCATGGGGTCCTCGGCGACCTCGCGTCGCACGGCGTCGACCTGCTGCGCTTCGTCCTCGGCGACGTCGCCTCCCTCACGGCGCAGACGTCGGTCTCGATCCCGAGGCGGCCGGTGGCCGACGCCCACGGCCACTACAGCGTCCTCGACGTCGAGGACCCGTCCCTGACCTTCGGTGACGTCGAGAACGAGGACTACGTCGTGGCGATCCTGCGGATGAGGTCGGGCGCCATCGCGGTCTGCGAGGCCGACCGGGCCGCGGTCGGTGAGCAGAACAGCTACGGCCTGGAGGTCCATGGGACGCGAGGCCTGGTGCGGTGGGACTTCCGCCGCCCCGGGGAGCTCCAGGTGTCGTCGGGCACGCAGTACGCGGGCCAGCCGACCTCGACGATCTTCAGCGAGCCCGGTGACGGTGAGTACGCGGCGTTCCAGCCGGGGGCCGGCATCGCGATGGGCTACGACGACACCAAGGTCGTCGAGGCGTGGAACTTCGTCCGGGCCGTCGCGGGGGAGCCGGCCGAGACGGCGACCCTCGACGACGCCGTCGCCAGCGGGCGCGCCCTGGACGCGATGGTGCAGTCCCGGACGAGTGGCGAGTGGGTGGAGGTCCCGTGACGACGACGCGTGACGCAGGGTTCGTGGTGGGCGAGGGCCCCGACGTCGAGGTGCGCCGCATCGGCGTGCTCGGCTGCGGCCGGATCGGCCGGATGCACGCCGGGCTGCTCGCCGAGATGCCGGGCTTCACCGTCGCCGGGGTGGCCGACGCCGTGCCGGCCGCTGCCGAGGGCGTCTCGGCGGCGACCGGGTCGCCGGTGCTCTCGATCGAGCAGCTGCTCGCCGCCGACGACGTCGACACCGTGGCCGTGTTCAGCTCGACCGACACCCACGCCGACCTCGTGGTCGCCGCGGCGCGGGCCGGCAAGGCGGTCTTCTGCGAGAAGCCGGTCAGCCTCGGCCTCGCGGAGGTCGACCGCGCCCTCTCGGCGGTCGAGGCCGCTGCGGTGCCCTTCATGATCGGGTTCAACCGGCGCTTCGACCCCGGCCACCAGGCGGTGCGTGACGCCGTCGCCTCGGGAGCGATCGGCGAGCTCCACCTGCTCCGGGTGACCAGCCGCGACCCCGCGCCGCCGCCGCCCGAGTACGTCGCCGTGAGCGGGGGGATCTTCCTCGACATGGCGATCCACGACTTCGACATGGCGCGCTACGTCGCCGGCAGCGACGTCGTCGAGGTGTTCGCGCGCGGAGCCGTCCGGGTCGACCCCCGCATCGGGGAGGTCGGCGACGTCGACACCGCCGTCACCGTCCTGACCCACGCCGACGGCACGATCACGACCATCGACAACAGCCGCGAGGCCGTCTACGGCTACGACCAGCGCATCGAGGCCTTCGGCTCGGGTGGGATGGCGGTGTCGGACAACCCTGTTCGCCACAACGCGTGGGTGCGCACCGCGGAGGGGACCACCGGCCAGCCGTTGCCGTGGTTCTTCCTCGAGCGCTACCTCGAGTCCTACCGCCGCGAGTGGGCGGCCTTCCACCGCTACCTCACCGACGGTGGCCCCTCGCCGGCCGGGGTCGACGCCGCGCGTGCCTGCACGACCGCCGCACTCGCGGCCGGGCTGTCCCTGCGCGAGGGTCGTCCGGTGCGGGTCGAGGAGGTCGGGTGAGCCCGAGGCGCGTCGCGGTCACCGGGGCCACCGGGTTCGTCGGCGGCACGGTCGCCTCGGTGCTCTCGGCGAGGGGGCACGACGTCGTCTGCCTCGTCCGCCGCGACCCGGGGCCGTCGTTCCCCTGGGCGACGAGGGTCGTCGACAGCGCCGACGCCGCGTCGCTCGCCGTCTCGCTCGAGGACGTCGACGCCGTCGCGCACCTCGCCATCCTCAACGACTTCCACCGGATCTACGCCGACCGGCGGGCCGGGTGGGACGGCTTCGTGGGGCTGACACGACGCGTCGTCGACGCCGCGAACGCGACCGGTGCGACGGTCGGCTACGTCTCGACCGACTGGGTGTTCGACGGCACCGGACACCTGGTGACCGAGGACGAGCCGCCGAACCCCGTGAACTACTACGGCGTCCTGAAGGCGGCCTCCGAGCTCGTCGTCCTCGAGCGGGCCCGCTCGGGGTTCGTCGCCCGTGTCGGCGGGGTGCAGGGGCTGCACCAGACCCGCGACACCGGCCCGCGCAGCCAGGACGTGGGGTTCGGCTACTTCGTGCTGGCCCTCGTCGACGCCCTGCGCGCCGGTGGGCGCTTCACCGTCTGGGAGGCCGACGACATCAACGCCGTCGCGACCCCGGTCGTCTCGCCGGAGATCGGGGCCCTGCTGGGTCGGGCGTTCGACGCCGGGGTCGAGGGCGTCCTCCACTTCGCCGGCGGCACGGCGGTGACCCGGCGCGAGCTCGCGCACGCCACGTGCGAGGTGTTCGGGCTCGACGCCGAGATGCTCGACTTCCAGCCACCACCGGAGGAGGCGTGGTTGCCGGCCCCGGTGCCGTACGACACGAGCATGTCCGGCGAGGCGACGATGGCCCGCCTCGGGACCCGCACGCACTCGGTCGTCGAGCAGCTCGACGCCCTGCGGCGCGAGCTCGACGAGGGCACCCCCGTCCCCCTCAGCTGACCGTGGTGAGGGCGTCGCGGTAGGACCGCAGGACGGCGCCGCCGTCGGCGGAGCGGTCCACCGACGAGGCCGCGAGGACCGCCCGGGCGATGGCCCGGGCCGTCGCGTCGGCCGCCGCCGACTGGAGGTCGACGAGGTCGAACCGGTCCGGCTCCGGGCCGGTCCGCGTCGACAGGGCGAACACGGCGTCACCGTCGAAGACGGTGTGGACGGGGGAGAGGGCGCGGGCGAACCCGTCGTGGGCGACGCCGGCGAGCAGCTGGCAGGCCGCCTTGGTCAAGGTGGCATCGGTGGCGACGACCCCGAGGGTCGTGGCCCTCCCGGCCCGCAGCTCGGCGAACAGCGCCTCGAGGGCGAGGCGGTGGGCCTCGGCGGCGGCGGGGTCCGGCGGGGGAACGGGGCCGTCCTCCGGGAGCAGCAGCGGTGCTGCGAGCAGGCGACCCGCCGCGTCCCAGGCCGACCCGCCCGCGTTGACCGCGACGAGCGCCCCGACCGTGGCGCCGGACGCCAGCCGGACCGAGGCCGACCCGACACCCCCGCGCAGCCCACCCGTCATCGCCCCGGTCCCGGCCCCGACGGCCCCCTCGGCGACCGGGCCCCCGGCCGCTGCACGGTACGCGGCCAGGCCGTCGTCCGGCCCGGGGTGGTGCCGCCACCCGCCGCCCCTGCCGAGGTCGAACAGGATGGCGGCGGGGACGATCGGGACGACCTGGTGCGGCTCCGGCCCGACGGGCCACCCGCGGCCGTCGTCCGCCAGCCCGGCCATGACGCCGTCGGCGGTGCCCAGCCCGAAGGCGCTCCCCCCGGAGAGCACGACCGCGTCGACCCGGTCGACCGAGCGGCGCGGGTCGAGCAGGTCGGTCTCGCGCGACCCGGGACCGCCGCCGCGGACGTCGACGCCCCCGACCGTGCCCGGTGGGGGGACGACGACGGTCACCCCGGTGAGCCAGCCCGGCTCGTCGCGCGTGGCGTGGCCGACGCGCACGCCCTCGACGTCGGTGATGGCGTTGTGGGGACCGGGCTGCGCGGCAGGGGGCACCGGCCCAGCATGACGGATGCCGGCCCCGCACCGGCGGGACCGGCATCCGGTGTCGTGGCGGCGGGCTCGGGCCCGCGACCTCAGTGCAGCACGACCGGCGGCGCGACCTCCTCCGGGCTCGCGTCGTCGAGCAGGTGCGCCTCCTCACGCCTGCGCGGGAGGAAGAACGCCGGGACGAGCGTGAGCGACACGAGGGCCGCCGCGACCCAGAAGGTCGTGCTGAACGCCGAGGCCATCGCGCCACGGACCGCCTCGAGCAGCGCCGCCCGGCCGGCCGCGGCGTCCTGGCCAAAGGGCGCGAGGACGGCCGCGACCTCCGGGAACCGCGGCAGCAGCGCGCCGATCGCCGCGGGGTCGGTGACGCCCTCGGAGGCCTGCTGGAAGCCCTGGGCCTGCGCGACGAGCGGGTCGTCCTTGAGCCCGTTGGTGAGGACGACGGACATGATCGCGATGCCGATCGAGGAGGCCACCTGCTGGCTGATGTTGAGCAGCGTGGTGCCCCGCGCCACCTGGTGCGAGGTGAGCGTCTTGATGGCCGAGGTCATGAGCGGCATCATCGTCGCGCCCATGCCCAGGCCCATGACGAAGAGCACCGGGAGGATGTACCAGTAGGTCGTCGTCGCGCCCACCTGGGTGAGGGCGAACATGCCGCCGGTGATGAGGACCAGCCCGACGGGGACGATGCGCCCGACCGGCAGCCGGTCCGAGAGGGCGCCGGCCACCGGCATCGTCAGCATCGCGCCGAGGCCCTGGACCGCCATGAGCCACCCGGCGTCGACGGGCGACTCGCCCCGCACCTGCTGGAAGTAGGTGGGCACGAGGAGCAGCCCCCCGAAGAACGCCGCAGCGAACAGGACCATGGTCACGACCGAGACGGTGAGGTTGCGGTTGCGGAACAGCCGCAGGTCGAGCAAGGGGTGCTCGGGGCGGAAGCTGTAGCCGACGAACGCCACGATCATGACGAGCCCGACGAGGCCGGGGAGCAGCACCTTGGGGGCCGCGATGGTGCCGGCCTCGGGGATCGAGGAGATCCCGTAGAGGAAGGCGGCGAGGCCGGGGGACATGAGGGCCATGCCGACCCAGTCGAAGGACTCGGAGGGCTCGGGGCGGTCGGCGGGGAGCACCAGGGCCGCGTAGACGAGGGCGACGACGCCGATCGGCAGGTTGATGAGGAAGATCCAGTGCCACGACGCGACGTCGATGAGCCAGCCACCGAGGATGGGGCCGAAGATCGGGCCGAGGAGCATCGGCACGCCGAGGATGGCCATGAGGCGGCCCATCCGCTTCGGACCTGCGGCGCGGGTCATGATCGTCATGCCCAGCGGCATGAGGAGACCACCACCGAGGCCCTGCACGACGCGGAACGCGACGAGCATCTCGATGTTCTGGGCCGCGGCGCACAGGGCCGAGCCGGCGGTGAAGAGCAGCAGGGCCGTCATGTACAGGCGCTTGGTGCCGAACCGGTCCGCGGCCCACCCCGTGAGCGGGATGACCGTCGCGAGGGCGAGCGTGTACCCCGTCACGGTCCACGCGACGGTGGAGTAGGCGAGGGGCTCCCCGCCGCCGGCGAGCTCGACCTGGAAGGTCGGCAGGGCGACGTTGACGACGGTGATGTCGAGGATGGACATGATGGCGCCGAGGACGACGACGCCGGCCACCTTCAGCACGGCGGCGTCGATGTTCTCGGGGTACTCGGGGTGCGCCGCGGGCGCGGGCTGTGCTGACACGTCGGCTCCATGTCGGGTCGGTCGGGCGGGCGACAGGCCGCGTCGTCCGGGGACGGCTCCACCTGGTCGCGGGGGTGGCGTCGTCGCCATCCCGAAGTCTGCACCCGACCACCGACACGGCCCAGTGGGTTTCGGGAGGTCCGTGCTCAGGAGGGGCGGAACTCACAGGTTCGGCGCCTCGGTAGGCTGCCCCGGTGACCGAGATCGAGATCGGCCGTGGCAAGCGCGGCAGACGCGCCTACTCCTTCGACGACATCGCCATCGTGCCCTCGCGGCGCACGCGCGATCCCGAGGACGTCTCGGTCGGCTGGCAGATCGACGCCTACCACTTCGACCTCCCCGTCATCGCCGCCCCGATGGACTCGGTGATCTCGCCGCAGACCGCCATCGCCCTCGGCCGGCTCGGCGGCCTGCCCGTCCTCGACCTCGAGGGCCTGTGGACCCGGTACGAGGACCCCACGCCGCTCCTCGCCGAGATCGCGACCCTCGACCCCGCGCTCGCGACGACCCGGATGCAGGAGATCTACCGCGCCGAGATCGACCCGGACCTCGTCACCGAGCGGCTGCGCGAGATCCGTGCCTCCGGGGTGACGGTCGCCGGGGCGCTGACCCCCCAGCGCACCCAGGACCTCTGGAAGACGGTCGTCGACGCCGGCGTCGACCTCTTCGTCATCCGCGGCACCACCGTCTCGGCCGAGCACGTCTCCGGCCGCGCCGAGCCGCTCAACCTCAAGCGCTTCATCTACGAGCTCGACGTGCCCGTCATCGTCGGCGGCGCGGCGTCGTACAGCGCCGCCCTCCACCTCATGCGCACCGGTGCCGCGGGCGTCCTCGTCGGCTTCGGCGGCGGGGCCGCCCACACGACCCGCCGCACCCTCGGCATCCACGCCCCGATGGCGAGCGCCATCGCCGACGTCGCCGCGGCCCGCCGCGACTACCTCGACGAGTCCGGGGGCCGGTACGTCCACGTCATCGCCGACGGCGGGGTCGGCACGAGCGGCGACATCGTCAAGGCCGTGGCCTGCGGCGCCGACGCCGTGATGCTCGGGGCCGCCCTCGCGCGCGCCACGGACGCCCCGGGCCGCGGGTTCCACTGGGGACCGGAGGCCCACCACCCGGAGCTGCCGCGCGGCGAGCGGGTCGAGGTCGGCGCGGTCGCCTCCCTCGAGGAGATCCTCTTCGGACCCAGCCGGGTCGCCGACGGCACGACGAACCTCGTCGGCGCGCTGCGCCGGGCGATGGCGACGTCGGGCTACCTCGACCTCAAGGAGTTCCAGCGGGTCGAGGTCGTCGTCGCGCCGTACCAGCGCAGCTGACACCCCCTCGGGAGGTATGACGAGGATGACGATCCCGGCCCCCACCACCAGGCGCGCCGCCCTCGCGGCGGCCGGCGTCCTCGTGCTCGGCCTCGCGGCCTGCGGCACCGACGACGGGCACGGCGGCCACATGGACGGCACGACGACCGGCGGCTCCGCGCCGTCGGCGGACGGCGACCACGTCCAGGCCGACGTCGTGTTCAACGCGATGATGGTCCCGCACCACCTGCAGGCCATCGAGATGGCCGACCTCGTCCCGGACCGCACGAAGGACCCCGAGGTCCGCGACCTCGCGGAGCGGATCCGCGGGGCCCAGCAGCCGGAGGTCGACCGGATGACCGGCTGGCTGGCCGCGTGGGGCGCCGCCCCCATGGACCAGCACGGTCACGGCGACCACGGCGACGAGGGCGGCACGAGCGGGATGATGTCCGACGAGGACCTCGTCGAGCTCGGTGCCCTGCGTGACGCCGCGTTCGACCGCCGCTGGCTCGAGATGATGGTCGAGCACCACGAGGGCGCGGTTACCATGGCGCAGACCGTGATCCGCACCGGCCGGCACGCCGGCACCAGGGCGCTCGCCGAGGAGATCATCACCGCGCAGCAGCAGGAGATCGCCGAGATGAAGGCGCTCCTCCCCGGCTGAGCCGAGCGGGACGGTCCGGCGCCCGGCGCAGGGTGGCACGGTTCACCTGTCCGTGGGACGCCCGGAAGGTTACTGTTCGGTAATGGCCGACGTCATCGCTGACCCGGAGACCGATCCTCGTGCGACCTGGGCGCTCGACCCGTCGAGGGTCCGCCACCTCACGGCGCGGGCCGTGGCCTCCGGAGCCGGCGGCGAGCTGACGACGCACACGCCGATGACGGGGGCTCCCCTCGCGGTGCTCCCCGTGGCCGACGCGCGCGACGTCGCGACCGCGGTCCAGGTGGCCCGCCGGGCCCAGCGCGCCTGGGCGCGGGTCCCCGTCGCGCAGCGGGCGGGCGTCCTCCTCCGCTTCCACGACCTCGTCCTCGAGCACCAGGCCGACCTGCTCGACCTCGTCCAGCTCGAGGCCGGCAAGGCGCGGGCCCACGCGTTCGAGGAGGTTGCCGACTGCGCCGTCGCCGCCCGCCACTACGGGCGCGCCGCCGCCTCCTACCTGCGCGAGTCGCGTCACCTCGGGGCCTACCCGGTGCTGACCCGCACCGTCGAGCACCACCGCCCGCGCGGTGTCGTCGGCGTCGTCTCCCCGTGGAACTACCCGCTGAGCCTCGCCGTCACCGACGCCCTCGCCGCCCTCGTCGCGGGCAACGCCGTCGTCCTGCGCCCCGACCCGCAGGGATCGCTCACGGCGCTCGCCGGTGTCGAGCTGCTCGTCGAGGCCGGGCTGCCGGCCGACCTGGTCCAGGTCGTCCTCGGTCCGGGCGAGCCCACCGGCCAGGCGGTCGTCGACCGCGTCGACTACGTCTGCTTCACCGGGTCGACCGCCACCGGGCGCAAGGTGGCCCAGACGGCGGGGCGCCGCCTCGTCGGGGCGAGCCTCGAGCTCGGGGGCAAGAACACGATGTACGTCGCGGGCGACGCCGACCTGCGGCGGGCCGTGCCCGGTGCCGTGCGCGCGTGCTTCTCCTCCGCCGGCCAGCTGTGCATCAGCGTCGAGCGCCTCGCCGTGCACGCCGACGTGTACGACGCGTTCGTCCCGCGGTTCGTCGAGGCGGTCGAGGCGACGCGGATCTCCACCGGGCTGCACTGGGGCGCCGACATGGGCAGCCTCGTCAACGAGGCGCAGCTCGAGCGCTTCCTCGCGCACGTCGACGACGCCGTGGCCAAGGGCGCACGCGTCCTCGCGGGGGGTCGGGCCCGCCCCGACCTCGGGCCGTTCGTCGTCGAGCCGACCGTGCTCGAGGGGGTCACCGCGGCCATGGCCTGCCGCGACGAGGAGACCTTCGGCCCGCTCGTCGCCCTCCACCGGGTGGCCTCCGACGACGACGCCGTCCGCCTCGCCAACGACACCGAGTACGGCCTCAACGCGTCGGTGTGGACCCGCGACGTGCGGCGCGGGCGCGAGATCGCCGCGCGCATCGAGTCCGGCACGGTCAACGTCAACGAGGGCTACGCCGCGACCTGGGGCAGCATGGGCGCCCCCATGGGCGGGATGAAGGCCTCCGGGCTCGGCCGCCGCCACGGGCGCGAGGGCATCCTCAAGTACACGGAGAGCCAGACGATCTCCTCCCAGCACGTGCTGTCCATCGCGCCGGTCGCGCGGCAGTCCGACGAGGCGTTCGCGAGGACGCTGACGCTGGCGCTGCGCGCGATGAAGGCCGTGGGCCTGCGGTGACCCCGGTCGAACCCGGCGTCGTCGAGACGGACCTCGACGTCGTCGTCATCGGCTCCGGCTTCGGCGGATCGGTGGCTGCGCTCCGGCTGGCGGAGAAGGGTTTTCGCGTCCTCGTCCTCGAGGCCGGGCGCCGCTTCGAGGACGAGGACTTCGCCCGCACGTCGTGGGACGTCCCGCGGTACCTCTGGGCGCCGCGGCTCGGCTGCTACGGCGTGCAGCGCATCCACCGCCTGCCCGACGTCGTCATCCTCGCCGGCGCCGGGGTGGGCGGCGGGTCGCTCAACTACGCCAACACCCTCTACACCCCGCCCGCGGCCTTCTTCCGCGACCGGCAGTGGGCCGACGTCACCGACTGGGAGGCCGAGCTCGCCCCGCACTACGCCACGGCCCGCCGCATGCTCGGCGAGGCGGTCAACCCCTGCGACGGCGTCGTCGAGCAGGTGATGCGCCGCACGGCCGAGGACCTCGGCGTGGGCGACACCTTCCGCCGCACCCCGGTCGCCGTGCACTTCGGACTCCCCGGGGAGACCGTCGACGACCCCTACTTCGGCGGGGCCGGGCCGCGCCGGACGGGCTGCACCTTCTGCGGGAACTGCATGGTCGGGTGCCGGGTCGGTGCGAAGAACACCCTCGTGAAGAACTACCTCGCGCTCGCCGAGGGGCTCGGGGTCGAGGTGCGCCCGATGCGCACGGTGACCCGGCTCGGCGTGGTCCCCGGGTCGGAGGCCGCGGGGCGCGCCGCCTACCGCGTCCTCCACGAGCGCACGGCTCCGGTCCCGGGGCGCGACCGGCAGGTCGTCACCGCACGGCACGTGGTCGTCGCGGGCGGGACGTGGGGCACCCAGACCCTCCTCCACGCGATGCGCGACGAGGGCGAGCTGCCG
Source organism: Oryzobacter faecalis (assembly GCF_046764005.1). NCBI lineage: Bacteria > Bacillati > Actinomycetota > Actinomycetes > Micrococcales > Intrasporangiaceae > Oryzobacter > Oryzobacter faecalis. The sequence continues at coordinate 113,695 of NZ_JBKOFW010000004.1, forward strand.
CGGCTCTCGGACCGGCTCGGCCACCTGACCCGCACGAACTCCGAGGCCCTCCTCGGCGCCATGACCGACCGGGTCCCCGACGGGGTCGACCTGACCCGGGGCGTCGCCATCACGACCTCGTTCCACCCCGACGAGCACACCCACGTCGAGAACGTCCGCTACGGCCCGGGCTCGAACGCGATGGGGCTGCTCGCGACGATCGCGGTGCCCGGCGGCACGGGGCGCCCCCGGTGGGTGGAGGCGCTGCGGACCGTGGTCCGCGACCCGCGGCCCCTGCTGCGGGTGTCGCCGATCGTGCGCCGCTTCAGCGAGCGGATGGTCATCGGGCTCGTCATGCAGAGCAGGGACAACAGCCTGCGGGTCTCCGGACGACGGGGGCTGTTCGGTCGCACACTCACCTCGACCCAGGGCCACGGCGAGCCGAACCCGACGTACATCCCGGCGGGGGCTCGCTCGATGGAGGCGCTCGCGGCCCGGCTCGCCGAGGCCACCGGCCGCTACACCGCCACCGGCGGCTCGTGGTTCGACGTCCTCGACGTGCCGATGACGGCCCACTTCCTCGGCGGCGTCGTCATCGGGTCCTCGCCGGAGCGCGGGGTCGTCGACCCGTACCACCGGGTGTGGGGGTACGAGGGGCTGCACGTCGTCGACGGCTCGGCGGTGTCGGCGAACCTCGGGGTCAACCCGTCGCTGACGATCACCGCCCAGGCCGAGCGCGCGATGTCGCTGTGGCCCAATGCCGGTGACACCGACGACCGCCCGTCCCAGGCCGACCTCCTCGCCTCGGGCTACGTGGCCGTCGAGCCCGTCCCCGCGCGGCGCATCGCCTCCGCCATCCGCGGGGGCAGCGTCCGGTACAGCTCGCGTGCCTCCTCGCCCATCTCCGCGAGGGCGGCCACGGCCTCGGCCCTGCCACCCGGGTCGCCGACCAGCCCGGAGATCAGCACCCCGATGCGGCCCTCCACCCGGTAGACGTCGTCGACGACCGCGGCCAGCTCGTCGTAGAGGTCGAGGTCGGAGGAGGCCAGGGCGGCGAGGGCACCCATGAGCCGGGGGTAGGCCTCGTGCACCGCCGCCTCGTAGGCCGTGACCATCCGCTCGTCCGGGGTGCCCGGACGGTGGCCCGCGTGCCACGTCAGCCACTCCATCTCGTGCTGGAGCACGAAGACGTGGCGGAACACCTCGGCGGCGTCGCTCCTGACCGACGCGACGCGGGCCCGCTCGAGGTCGGCCGCCCGGCGGGTGCTCTCGACCCGCAGCGCGACGATGCCGGCCACCACCGCGGCGACGAGGCCGAGCACCCCGGTGAGGCCGGCCGCCACGAGGGCCGTGTCGGGTCCGTCCGCGGTGGGCAGCACCGCCGGCACCGCCGTCATCGCCGTCATCGCCATCGCGCCATCGTCCCGTCGCCCGTCGGCCGCTGTCGAGGCCCGCGCCCGCCTCGTGCGGACGTGGGGCGCTGTCGGTGGCGAGGTCGATGATGGGGCGATGACGAGGGCAGCCGACGGCACCTGGACCTTCACCGCCGAGGTGTGGCGGTGGAGGGAGGGCTCGTGGCGGTTCGTCACCGTCCCCGCCGACGTCAGCGACGAGGTCGACGAGGTGGTCGGCGACGCGACCGGCGGCTTCGGCTCGGTGCGGGTCGAGGTCAGTGTCGGCGGCTCGGTCTGGCGCACCTCGCTGTTCCCCTCGACGCAGGAGGGCGCCTACGTCCTCCCGGTCAAGAAGGCGGTCCGCACCGCCGAGGGGCTCACCGACGGCGACTCGGCCGAGGTCGCCATCCGGCTGGTCGACCGCTGACGTCGGCCGCCCGGGGTTCGCTCACGTACCGTGGGCCCGGTGACGACCCTCACCGACCGCGTCATCGACGTCATCGAGTCGATCGGCGAGGTCGGGGTGGGCCTGCTCATCGCCCTCGAGACGATCCTCCCGCCGATCCCGTCCGAGGTGATCCTCCCGTTCGCGGGGTTCGCCGCGCACGACGGCAGGCTCAACGTCGTCCTCGCCTGGGTGTGCGCGACGCTCGGCTCCCTCGTCGGGGCGCTGGTCCTCTACGGCCTGGGGCTGAAGTTCAGCTACGAGCGCCTGCACCACCTCGCCGAGCGGCGCTGGTTCTTCCTCTTCGGGGTCCGCGACCTCGAGCGCGGCATGCGGTTCTTCGACGACCACGGCTCGCTCGTCGTGTTCGTCGGCCGGTTCATCCCGCTGATCCGCTCGATCGTCTCGGTGCCGGCGGGTCTCGACGCGATGCCGCTGCCGCGATTCCTCGCGCTCACTGCTGCCGGGAGCGGCCTCTGGAACGCGGTGTTCATCGGGATCGGCTACCGCCTCGGCGCCGACTACGACGTCGTCGAGCAGTACATGGGCCCGGTCAGCAAGGGCGTCGTCGGCGTCCTCGCGCTCGTGCTCGTCTGGCTCGTCGTCCGCCGGTTGCGCGAACGGGCGCGGCAGGCCGCCGACGAGACCCCGCCGACGCAGGACGCCGCCGACCGCTGACGACGGTCCCTGCGGCCCGGACCGCCGGTCGTCACGCCTCGTCCCGCCACGACCGCCACAGGGCCGCGTACGACCCGTCGCGCTCGATCAGCTCGTCGTGCGACCCGAGCTCGCCGACGAGCCCGTCCTCCACGACCGCCACCCGGTCGGCGTCGTGTGCGGTGTGCAGCCGGTGCGCGATCGCCACGACCGTGCGCCCCTCGACCACCGCGGCCAGCGACCGCTCGAGGTGGCGCGCCGCCCTCGGGTCGAGCAGGGAGGTCGCCTCGTCGAGGACCAGCGTGTGCGGGTCGGCGAGGACGAGCCGCGCGAGGGCGACCTGCTGGGCCTGGGCCTCCGAGAGCTCGTGGCCGCCGGACCCGACGACGGTGTCGAGGCCGCCCGGGAGGGCGAGGGCCCAGTCGAGCGCGTCGACGGCCGCGAGGGCGTCCTCGAGCTGCGTGGTCGACGACTCGGGGCGCGGCAGCCGCAGGTTGTCGGCGAGGGTCCCCACGAACACGTGGTGCTCCTGCGTCACGAGGGCGACCTCGCCGCGCAGCACCCCGAGCTCGAGGTCGACGAGGGGGACGCCGCCGGCCGTGACCCGCCCGGAGCGGGGGCCGTCGATGCCCGCCATGAGCCGGCCGAGGGTCGACTTGCCGGCCCCGGAGGGGCCGACGATCGCGAGCCGCTCGCCGGGGACGAGGTCGAGGGAGACGCCGTGGAGGACGTCGCGCCCCTCCCGGTAGGCGTACCGGACCTCGTCGACCGCGATGCGCTCGCCGTCGGGGACGGCTCCGGTGGAGACCCGGTCGGCGGGGACCTCGGCGACGCCGAGGATGCGCGCGAGCGAGGTCGCCGCGAACTGGAGCTCGTCGAGGACCTCGACGAGCTCGCCGAGCGGATCGAGCATCCGCCGGACGTAGAGGACGACCGCCGTCGCCGCCGCGACCGTGAGCTGGTCCTGCCAGACGAGCCAGCCGCCCCAGAGGAGCGTCCCGGCGACCGGTGCGAAGAACCCGATCTCGAGCCACGGGAACCACCGCAGCCGCAGCCCGGTCGTGTAGCGCTCCGCGTCATGGCTCTCACGGACCGCCTCGGCGAACCGTGCCCCGCGCTCGTCCTGGAGGCCGAGGGCGTCGACCGTCGCCGCGCCCTCGACCGTCTCGGCCGCGACGCCGTTGAGCCGCGCGTACGTGGCGTGCTCCCACAGGTAGCCCGGGCCGGCGCTGCGCAGGTAGCGCCGCGTGGGGAACCACCACACGAGCGGCGTGAGGAGCAGCGGGAGGGCGGCGAGCGGCGAGGTGAGGATCGTCGCGCCGGCGATGACGACGGCCGTCATGAGCGACACGACGATCGTCGGGATGCCGAACCGGATGACGTAGCTGATCGCGTCGACGTCGTTCGTGGTCCGCGCGAGCAGGTCACCGGTACCGGCCCGCTCGACGGTCGAGAGGGGCAGTCGGACCGCGGAGGAGACGAAGTCCTCGCGCAGGCGCGCGAAGACCCGCTCGGAGAGGACGAACGAGCTGCGGCGGGCGACCCACGTCGCCGCGGTCTCGGCGACGACAGCGCCGGCGAGGAGGAGGGCGAGGCGGGTGACCTCGTCGACCGACCCGCGGCCGGCGGTGACCTCGCCGACGATCCGGCCGATGACCCAGGGCCCGGCCAGCCCGACGACCGCGGCGACGGCGTGCCAGAGGAGCACCCGGGCCAGTGGCCCGCGGTGCTCGCGGAGGAGGACCCCGACGTGCCGGCGCACGACCGGTCCGCTCGCGATCGGCAGCGTCCGGCGCGCATGGTCGGTCTTCTCGCGCAGCGGTGACATCAGTCCTCCCCTCGCACGACGACGGAACGGTAGGTGGGCGAGCGGCGCACGAGGTCGCGGTGGGTGCCGCGCTCGGTGGCCCGGCCGTCCTCGAGCAGGACCACCTCGTCGGCGCGGTCGAGCAGCAGCGGGCTCGCGGTGACGACGACGGTCGTGCGGCCCTTGCGGTGTTGGGCGAGCCGCTCGGCGACGCGGGCCTCGGTGTGGGCGTCGACGGCGCTCGTCGGCTCGACGAGCACGAGGACGTCGGCGTCGCGCAGGAGGGAGCGGGCGAGGGCGAGGCGCTGGCGCTGGCCGCCGGACAGCGACCGCCCGCGCTCCTCGACCTCGCCGTCGAGGCCGCCGTCGACGGCGCCGAGGACGTCGTCGGCGTCCGCGACGAGGAGGGCGGCGCGGCGCGCCTCGTCGTCCTGGCCGCCGATCTCGCGGCGGAGCGGTCCGCTGAACAGCCGCGGGTCGGGGGTGGAGACGAGGAGGTGCTCGCGCACGAGGGAGACCGGCAGGTCGTCGAGGACGACGCCGCCCCAGGTGACGCCGTGGTCACCGGGGGCGGTGCGGCCGAGCCGGGCGGCGACCGCGGCGGTCTCCTCGGGGCGGGCACTGACGAGGGCCGTCATCCGGCCGGGGAGGACCTCGACGCCGGAGGCCGGGTCGGTGAGGACCGCCGTCTCGACCAGCTGTTCCACGGCGCGACGCAGGGCGGGGTCGACGTCGCCGGTCCCGGCCGGGTGGTCGGGCTCGACGGCGAGGATGCGGGCGATGCGGCGGGCGGCGACCCGCGTCGAGATGAGCTTGTCGGCGAACTCGACCGCGGTCTGGAGCGGCATCGTGAGGAACGCCGTGTACCCGTAGAACGCGACGAGCTGGCCGGGGCTGATCTCGCCGGCGACCGCGAGCCGGGCGCCGATGGCCGTGACGACGAGGACGAAGATCCCGGGGAGGAGGACCTGCGCGGCGTCGAGGGTCGCCTGCGTGCCGGCGACGCGCACGCCGGCGAGGCGCACGGCCTCCGACTGGGCCCGGTACCGCTCGAGGAACGCCTCCTCGCCGCCGATGCCGCGCAGGACGCGCAGGCCGGAGACGGTGTCGGCGCCGAGCGCGGTGAGCCGGCCGGCCTGCTCGCGCTGGGCGCTCTGGCGGCGCTGGAGCGGCTTCATGACGAAGGCGAGGCTCGCGACGAGGAGCGGGCCGCCGACGAGCATGACGAGGCCGAGGAGGAGCGAGCCGCGCAGGAGGATGACGGCGACGACGACGAACGAGACGACGGCGCCCATGAAGCGGGCGAACACGTCGAAGGTGTGGCCCATCCGGCCGAAGTCGCTCGTGAAGCTCGCGAGCACCTCGCCGGCCGGCATCTCGCGGGTCAGGGCGGGCCCGGCACGGCGCACGGCGCGGTCGGCGACGACGCCCGAGCGGAACGCGCCGACCAGCCAGTTCTGGACCGCGAACCAGTGTCGTCCGTTGCCGGTGGCCGCCGAGACCAGGCCGAGGCCGAGGACGGCGAGCGACCACGTGACGAGGGCCGTGGCGTCACGCTGGACGATCCCGGCGTCCACCGCGCGCCCGACGGCGGCGGGGATGAGGGCGGTCGCGAGCATCCACGGGATGCCGCACGCCGCACCGGCCACGAGCGTGCGCCACTGACGGCGCGCGAGCCACACCAGGAGGCGGTCGGCATCGGCCGGGGGCTCCTCGTGCGCCGCGACGCCGTACTCCCAGGGCGGTCTGCTCAGCACGAGCAACCACGGTAGGTCGCCGGGGCGGGGGTGGACCACCGAGTTTTCGCGGGCGCGAGTGGCCGGGCGGATCGGCCTGCAGGACAACCCATCCCGTCTTCCCGTGGGACAACATCGACCAATTGGGCGATCTTGACCCGGGTCGGGGACCCCCGGCGTGGCGTCAGGCGCCGCCGTCCAGGACCTCCCACCGGTCGCCGACCGCGATGTCGCCGCCCTCGAGGACGCGCAGGACGGTGCCGGCCCGGTCGTGGAGGGCACGGGCCGCGCCGGGGGCGATCTCGTCGTCGAGGACGCGGCACGGCGCCGCCTTGCGGACGACCTCGAGGAGGGTGGCGCCGAGCCGCACCCGGGTTCCGGGGCGGGTGGGCACGGCGCCGTGGCTCAGCGTGACGTTCCGCCGAGTGCCGGCCGGCTCGACCCGGGAACCGAGGCGCTCGGCGGCCTCGGCCAGCTCGCTCGCCGACTGCACGGTGACGTGCCGGTGCCTCGTGCCGTGGTAGCGGTCGCCGACGAGGCCGCGTCCCGCCTCGGCCACGACCCGCTCGACCGCCCGCATCGGAAGGCGGCGCCCCTTGGCGACGTGGATGGCCACGACCACGGGTGCGGCGATGGCCTGGGGCTCGGGGCTCACGGGTCGATCCTCCTCCTCGCGAGTGCCCACCTGGCCGCCGGGGCAGCCGGGTGAGCACACGCGCGCCGTGGACCTCCTCGCGTGTGCCCAGGTGGCTGCCGGAGCGACCACTGGGGCACACGCCGCCGCGGGTGCGGACGTGGTTGCCCCGGCCACCACGTCCGCACTCGCGGCCGGGGATGGGGGTGCAGGGGCGTCACGTAGCCTCGGAGGGTGTTGCGGACCGCCCTGAGACCGAGGTTCCTCGGGCTGCTCGGGGTGGTCCTCGTCGTGGGGGGCGCCTTCGTCCTCCTCGGCCGCTGGCAGCTCGGCGTCGCCGAGTCGGCCGCCCACCGCGACGCGGTCGAGGCAGCCCGGGCCCGCACCCCCGTCGAGCTGACGAGCGTGCTGCGGCCGCACGAGCGGTTCCGTGGCGAGCTGTCCTCCCGGCCGGTCACCGCGACCGGGCGGTACGCCGCCGAGGGCCAGCTGCTCGTCCCCGACCGGCGACTCGACGGGCGCACCGGCTCGTGGGTCGTCACCCCGTTCGTCGTCGACGGCTCGGGCGGCACGATCGCCGTCCTCCGCGGTTTCGTCGGGGACGCCGCGTCGGCCGGGGCGCCGCCCGAGGGCACCCTGACGATCAGCGGGGGTCTGGCCCCGGGGGAGTCGCCGTCGAGGGTCGCCGTCGGCCCCGGCGAGATCGGGTCGGTCGACCTGTCGGTCCTCGTCAACACCTGGCCGGGCGACCTCTACAACGGGTTCGTCTTCCTCGAGTCCGAGCGGCCGGCGACCGGCCCGCAGCTGACGAAGGTCCCGACTCCGTTGGGGGACACCGGGATCCGCTGGCGCAACGCCGCCTACGCCGTCCAGTGGTGGATCTTCGCCGGCTTCGCCCTGTGGCTGTGGTGGCGGATGGTGCGCGAGGAGTCCCGGCGCGAGGACCCCATCCCCTCCGTACGACCCGACGGCGCCCGTCCGGTGGCCGCGGGGGACAATGGCGCCCGTGACGACGCCTGACCCGACCACCAGCGCCCCCGCCACGTCCTCCGAGGGCGCCGCGGCCCCGACCCTGCGCATCGACGACCCCGAGGGCACCCGCAGCCGCCTGACCTTCTTCAAGGTCATGGCCTTCGTCGTGGGCGTCGGCCTGCTCGTCCTCGTCGTCGAGATGGTGCTGTCCTACGGCTTCGGGCTGAAGGGCACCGACAACCCCCTGTACTGGTGGCCGCAGCCGCACGGCTTCATTTACATGGTCTACCTCGTGGCGACGGCGCTGCTCGGGTTCAAGGTCGGCTGGTCGATCGTCAGGATCGTCGGCGTCATGCTCGCCGGGTGCGTGCCGTTCCTCTCCTTCTGGGTCGAGAGGCGCGTGGCGCGGGAGGTCGAGGACGGGCTCGCGGCGGCCCGCCAGTAGCCTTGACCACGTGAGCGACGCCCCCCAGCCCACCGCACCGCACCGCGACGAGCACCACCACGACGACCCCGACCACGTCGTCGTCGAGGGAGGGGAGCCGGTCCACCTCGCCGACCGACCCGTCCTCGTCGTCGACTTCGGCGCCCAGTACGCCCAGCTCATCGCGCGGCGCGTCCGCGAGGCGAACTGCTTCAGCGAGGTCGTCCCCCACTCGATGCCCGTCGCCGAGATGCTCGCCAAGGAGCCCGCGGCCGTCATCCTCAGCGGTGGCCCGTCGTCGGTCTACGAGGAGGGCGCGCCCTCCCTCGACCCCGCGCTGCTCGAGGCCGGCGTGCCGGTGTTCGGCATGTGCTACGGCTTCCAGGCGATGGCGCGGGCGCTCGGCGGGCACGTCGAGAAGACCGGGCTGTCGGAGTTCGGGGCGACCCCGGCACGCATCCACGACACGACGTCGACGCTGTTCAACGGCCAGCCCGACGAGCAGTCGGTGTGGATGAGCCACGGCGACTCCGTGGCCCGCGCGCCGGAGGGGATGCGCGTCACGGCGACGACCTCGGGCGCCCCGGTCGCCGGGTTCGAGGACGACGAGCGACGGCTCTACGGCGTCCAGTGGCACCCGGAGGTGCTGCACTCGACGTTCGGCCAGCAGGTGCTCGAGAACTTCCTCCTCCGCGGCGCCGGCCTGTCGGGGGAGTGGACCGCCGCCAACGTCGTCGAGGACCTCGTGTCGTCGGTTCGGGCCCAGGTCGGGGAGTCCCGGGTCATCTGCGGGCTGTCCGGCGGGGTCGACTCGTCCGTGGCCGCCGCCCTCGTCCAGAAGGCCGTCGGCGACCAGCTGACCTGCGTCTTCGTCGACCACGGGCTGCTGCGTCTCGGGGAGGCCGAGCAGGTCGAGAAGGACTTCGTGGCCGCGACCGGGGTCGACCTCGTCGTCGTCGACGCCAAGGACCGCTTCCTCGGGGCCCTCGCCGGCGTCACCGACCCGGAGGAGAAGCGCAAGATCATCGGGCGCGAGTTCATCCGCGTCTTCGAGCAGGCCGCCCGCGACATCGTCGGCTCGCACTCGGGCGCGCAGGACCACCCGGTCGAGTTCCTCGTCCAGGGCACGCTCTACCCCGACGTCGTCGAGTCCGGCGGAGGCAGCGGAACGGCGAACATCAAGTCGCACCACAACGTCGGGGGGCTCCCGGACGACCTGCAGTTCAAGCTCGTCGAGCCGCTGCGCCTGCTCTTCAAGGACGAGGTGCGACAGGTCGGTCTCGAGCTCGGCGTCCCGGAGGGCATCGTCTGGCGCCAGCCGTTCCCCGGCCCGGGCCTCGGCATCCGGATCGTCGGCGAGGTGACGGCCGAGAACCTCGACGTCCTGCGCGCCGCCGACCAGATCGCCCGCGAGGAGCTCACCGCCGCCGGACTCGACCGCGACATCTGGCAGTGCCCCGTCGTGCTGCTCGCCGGTGTCCGCTCGGTCGGGGTGCAGGGCGACGGGCGCACGTACGGTCACCCGGTCGTCCTGCGGCCGGTGTCCTCCGAGGACGCCATGACCGCCGACTGGACCCGCGTCCCCTACGACGTCCTCGCGAGGATCTCGACGCGCATCACCAACGAGGTGCGCGAGGTCAACCGGGTCGTCCTCGACGTCACGAGCAAGCCGCCGGGCACCATCGAGTGGGAGTGACCCGGGCCGCACTCGCTCGGCCCAGGTTCTGAGATCTACGCTCCCGGCATGCCGGACGAGGAGATCGCGAGCCCGGAGGCGCTGTTCCGCGGGTTCCCGCAGTCCCTGGCGATCCATCGGCGGGTGGAGCAGGTGGTGGCCTCGATCGGGCCGGCGTCGGTCCGGGTGTCGAGGAGCCAGGCCGCCTTCCGGCGCCGCACCGGGTTCGCGTTCGTCTGGCGGCCCGGGCAGTACGTGGGCAGCGACGTCCCGGCGGTCCTGTCGATCGCCCTCGGGCGTGAGGTGGCCTGCGACCGGTTCAAGGAGGTCGCGCACCCCTCACCTCACGTGTGGATGCACCACCTCGAGCTCCACACCGTCGACGAGGTGGACGACGAGGTCCGTTCGTGGCTGGTGGAGGCCTACGCCCGCGCGGGCTGAGAGCGGTGCGCAGCCGCAGGCGCGCGGTCAGGAGCTCGAGGGACATGGCCCCGAGAGTGGGAAGCCACGTCGCCAGGGCGCCATCGCATGTCGTGGGCGGCGTCCGCGGCCCCCGGAGGACGTGGTCAGAACGGAGGGCGCTGCGCGGGCTGCAGGTCGGAGGCGGGTGCGGACGCCGTAGCCCGTGGTGGCAGCACGCTGTGCTCCGGGAGGGTGGTGCGGCGCAGGCCGCTGGGGGAGGTCCAGGTGACGGTGCCGTCCGGGTCGAGGCGGTACTGCCATCGCCGCAGCTGCTTGAGGCGATGGTGGCGGCGGCACAGGCCGGCGAGGTTGCCCGGGCTCGTGGGGCCAGCCGGCCAGGGCCGGGCGTGGTCGACGTCGCACGCCTCCGCCGGTCGCGAGCAGCCCCACATCCGGCACGTGCCGTCCCTCAGGGTGACGAACCCGGTGACCGCCCTCGTGGGCCGGTAGGCGCTCGTGACCGTCTCGACCGTGGTCCCGGTGCGGGTGTCGAGCAGGGCTCGCCCGACCTCCAGCGGCACCGTCTCGAGGAGGGCGCCGACCGTGTCGGCCCCGATCCAGCCGACGCCGGCCACCTCGCACCCGGACAGCGCCGCGGAGACCGAGAACGCCGACCCCAGCCCTCGACCGCCAAGGCCGACCGGCTGCCCTCCGCCTGCCGCCCACCCTTCCTCCGCCTCGCGGGCGGCGACCGCGGCGTCACGGGCCGCCTCGCCCTCGGCGCCGGTGACGACGGGGATGCCGATGGTGACCTTCGCCGTGACGTCGACGTTGCTGAGGAGGAGGTCGAGCAGGGCGTCGGCGCGGGTCTGGTCGACGGTGAGCGAGGGGTCCTCGACGGTGTAGGTGTCGGCCAGCGACCGGACGGCGGCCCAGGCGGCGGCGGACCGGTCGGCCGGGAGGAGCGCCCACCACTGGGTGCTGCCGTCGGGGCCGGGCGACACCTCGACGCACCGGTCTCGGCGCCCCTTGCGCTCGGCAGCGGCCAGCTGGTCGGCCGCCACCTGGCTGGCGAGGCGCCGCGTGACGCCGGTGACCCGCGACGGGTCGAGGTCGGCGAGGCGCTCGACGAGGACGGCCTCGACGGCCGCACAGGCCGTGACGTCGAGGCCGTCGCACGTGGTGACGACCTTCTGCACGGTCGCGCTCGGGAGGTCCCCCGCGACGATCATCGCGAGGAGACGCGGGAAGCGCTCGGCACTGCGGGCGGCCAGCCCGACCCGGCGCGCGGCGGCCCACTGCCCCGTGCCGGTGAGCAAGGAGACCTCCGACCCGGCCATGGCGTCGACGAACCCGACGGGCTGGTGGACCTGCGTCGGTCCGCGGTCGGTCAGCCGCGTCTCGTGCGACGCGGCGTGCGCGATGGCGACGAGCTGGGCGCCGTCGACGGCGTTGAGGAGGCCCTGCAGCTCACCGGCCAGCTGGAACAGCTCGTCGGGTTCCAGGCTCGACGCGATGTCGGACAGCCCGGACGCCAGGTCACCGATCGCAGACCGCACGGCGGCGATCCGGCTGGTGAGCTGCTCGGTGGACATGCTTCATCATAATCGAACGCATCATCGAATGCAAGGGGTGCAGGCCGTCAGCTCGGTTGCAGGACAGCGCAGCCCGCGGTTCGGTTCGCCGGTTCGTGGGCCCTCGGGCGCCTGCCGCGGCGGTCAGCCGGCGAGCGCGCCGAGGACGATGACGAGCAGGGGAAGGCCGATGACGAGGCCCATGATGAGCGCGAACACCCCGAGGCCGGGGCGTCCCTGCTTCTCCGTGCCGATCGCGCCGCGCGCGAACTGGTGCCACGGGACGGCGTAGTACACGGGCACGACCCCACCCGGTGGGACGTCGACCTCGAGGCTGGCCTGCCCGTACTCGCGCATCCACTGGGTGTGCACGTCGACGCGGTTGCGGCCGGCCCAGACGGGGACGTCCATCGTCCCGAAGCGGCTGTTGACCCGGTGGCCGCTGACGTGGACCGTCGGGGTCAGGCCCGACGTCATGAAGTTCCCCTGCAGGGTCAGGCGGATCGTCCCCTGCGCAGGCTGCCCCTGCGGCGGCTGCCCCGGTACGGGCTGTCCCTGGGCCGGTCCCCCCGGCTGCATCTCGCTCATGGTCCGCGACCCTAGCGCCGGCGCACCGGCCGCGGGGGCGTCATCGCAGCAGCCCGAAGAGCGTGAAGGCGACGACCACGACGACGAGGAGGGTGGCCTGGGGCGACGGGGCGAACCGGCGCCACCCGGTTGGTGCCTCGCGTGACATCACACCGGGCAGCCCGTACATCCACGGTGGCGCGTAGTGCACCGTCTCGACACCACCGGGGTCGACCCAGACCTCGACCTCGGCGTGGCCGTAGTCGGCGGCGGCGGTCACGTGGGCCCGGACGCCGACCCGCCCGGCCGGCACCGGGATGTCGTGCGTGCCGTAGCGCACCCGCACGAGCCGGTCGCCGACGTGGACGGTCGGCACGAAGGGCCCCCATCCGGGGATGGTGAGCCGGACGACGCCCTGGGGTGCGTCGCCCGACGGGTCCGCGGCCCTCGGCGCCGGGGAGGTCACGGCTGCTCCCGGCCGCGCAGTGATGCAGCAGACATGCCGGGACGGTAGCCGCAGGGGCCGGTGTCCGTGGCACCCTTGGCTCGACTACCCACCGGTAACCGAAGGCGGCGACGCATGCAGAGCAGCACGACGACCGTGACCGCGAGCGACGGCACGAGGCTCCACACCCGCCGCTGGCTCCCCGAGGGCGACGTCAAGGCCGTCGTCCAGATCTCGCACGGGATGGCCGAGCACTCCGGCCGCTACGCGCGCCTCGCCGAGGCCCTCACCGGTGCCGGGTACGCCGTCTACGCCCACGACCACCGCGGCCACGGATCCACTGGGCCGGAGGCCGACCACGGGTACTTCGCCGACCGCGACGGCTGGGCGACCGTCGTCGCCGACCTGCGCGCCGTCACCCGTCTCGCGCAGGAGGAGCACCCGGGCCTGCCGGTCTTCCTCCTCGGCCACTCGATGGGCTCGTTCCTCGCCCGCTCCTACGTCATCGAGGACGGCCGCGGGCTCGCCGGGCTCGTCCTCTCCGGCACCGCCGGCCACCCGGGCGTCCTGGGCCGGGCGGGCCTGCTCGTGGCCGCGGCCGAGGCGCGCCTGCGGGGGAGCCGGCACGTCAGCCCCCTCCTCGACAAGCTGACCTTCGGCCAGTACAACGCCGCGTTCAAGCCCAACCGCACGGACGTCGACTGGCTCTCGCGCGACCCGGACGAGGTCGACCTCTACGTCGCCGACGCGTTGTGCGGGAACACGTTCACCTCGGGGTTCTTCAAGGACCTCGTCGGCGGCCTCCTCGACATCAACGACCCGCGCAGGGTCGCCCGCGTGCGCCGCGACCTCCCCGTCCTGCTCATGGCGGGTGACAAGGACCCGGTCGGCGACGGCGGCAAGGGGCCTCGAGCGGTTCGGGAGCAGCTCGCGAGGGCCGGCGTCGCGGACGTCAGCCTCACTCTCTACCCGGGCGCGCGGCACGAGATCTTCAACGAGACCAACCGCGACGAGGTGACGGCCGACCTCATCCGCTGGCTCGACGCCCACCTGCCCACCGACTGACCTCCGCCGGGGGTCGCAGGTCGGTCCGCGCACTCATCCGTGGCAGGCTGGGGCGATCCGGTCGTCCTCGGGCGCCCGGATGCTCCGCCCCCGAGGAAGAGGACCAACCAGACGCATGTGCGGCATCGCCGGCTACCACGGGCTCAGCGCCGACCTCGACCTGCTGACGCGGATGAACGACCGCCAGCAGCACCGGGGACCCGATGGCGAGGGCATCGTCACCGACGGCCCCTGCGGCCTCGCGCACCGGCGCCTGTCCATCATCGACGTCGCCCACGGCCAGCAGCCGATGGAGACCGCCGACGGCCGCTACGTCATCGCCTACAACGGCGAGGTCTACAACTACCTCGACCTGCGCAGCGAGCTGCAGGCGCAGGGGCGCACCTTCGTCACCGACAGCGACACCGAGGTCGTCCTCCAGGCGTTCGCGCAGTGGGGCCCGGAGGCGTTCGACCGGTTCAACGGCATGTTCGGCCTGGCCGTCTGGGACCGCCGCGAGCAGCGGCTCACCCTCGCCCGCGACCACTTCGGCATCAAGCCCGTCTACGTCGCGACCGTCCCGAACCCGCAGGGCGGCGGCGACGTCCTCCTCTTCGCCAGCGAGATCACGCCCATCCTCGAGAGCGGCCTCTACGAGCGCAGGGTCAACGACCGGTCGGTCTACCGCTACCTGCGCTTCCGCGCCCACGAGGACGGCACCGAGACCTTCTTCGACGGCATCGAGCGGCTCGCCCCGGGGGAGATGCTCACCGCCGACGCCACGGGCATCCACCGGCGCAGGTACACCCGGCTGGAGGAGGAGCTGCTCGAGCTCGCGAAGGAGCAGCGCCCCTACGACGAGGCCGCGGCCGCCGAGTACCGGCGCCGGCTCGTCGAGTCGGTGCGGTTGCGGCTGCAGTCCGAGGTGCCCGTGGGGACCAGCCTGTCCGGCGGGCTCGACAGCAGCGCCGTGGCGGTCGTCATCAACCAGCTGCTGAACGAGGGCGACGAGCTCTCGACCCGCTCCGTCGGCACCCGGCAGAACACCTTCTCGGCGGTCTTCCCCGGCTCGATCAACGACGAGGAGCGCTACGTCGACGCCGTCCTCGACATCTGCACCGGCCACGTCGAGGCGCACAAGATCAAGCCCACCGCCGACGACTTCAAGGCAGACCTGCTCGACTTCGTGCGCACCCAGGAGGAGCCGCTGATCTCCAGCGGGCCCTACGCGCAGTACCAGGTGATGCGCGAGGCGACCAAGCACGTCACCGTCCTCCTCGACGGCCAGGGCGCCGACGAGATGATGGCCGGCTACATCCCCTACTACTTCGTCTACCTCCGTCAGCTCCGCGCGCAGGGCGCCACGGTGGCCGCCGCCGAGCTCGCGAAGAGCCTCGACGTCCTGTACCGCCTCGGCCGGTTCAAGCTGAGGTCGAAGCTCCGGCTGAGGAGGACGACGCCGACGACCCGGCTGCTCGGCCGCGACTTCGCCAAGCGCTTCGAGGGGGAGCGGTTCACCAACGAGGGCGCGGACCTCAAGAAGCGCCTCGTCGACGACATCTTCCGCAACTCGCTGCCCAGCCTGCTGCGCTACGAGGACAAGAACACGATGCGCTTCTCCCTCGAGGGCCGCGTGCCGTTCCTCGACAAGGAGGTGCTGAAGTTCGTCTTCAGCCTCAGCGACGACGCGATCATCAAGGACGGCTGGAACAAGCGGGTCCTCCGTGACGCCACGCGGGGGCTGCTCCCGGAGTCGATCAACCGCCGCCGCAACAAGATCGGGTTCACCACGCCGCAGGTCGAGTGGTTCATGCGCCTGAAGAACCACTTCTACAACATCTTCCTCAGCGAGTCGTTCGCCAACCGTCCGTACGTGGACCAGGCCGAGGTCATCAACGCGTTCGAGGGCTGGATCAAGGGCACGAACGACGTCGACACGATGACGTTCTGGCGCCTCATCAACCTCGAGCTGTGGTTGCGCGAGTTCATCGACGAGCGCGACGAGGACGCCGACGAGGAGGCCGCGGCCCGTGCCGCCCACGTCAAGACCGACTACGAGCCCAACGAGCGCCGCGGGCTCGACCTCGTGACGGCCAGGGGCGAGTCGGTGCGCCGCTACCCGCTGCGCACCGACCTCGTCTCGAAGGACACCGACCTCGACGCGCGGGTGCTCGAGCACGTCGACCGGTTCTTCGCCGGGTTGCCCTCTGCCGGAGCCGATCACGCGGCGGCCACGAGTGGGCCGTGGTGGTTCTTCATCTCCGAGAAGATCGTCGCGATCACCCAGGGCCGCTCGTACTTCGTCTGGGACATCAAGGTCTCGCGGCCCGCGCGGGTGCTGTCCCGCTACGTCACGCGCACCCCCGCGGGCATCGGCCTCGGCAGCCCGTTCACGATGCAGCTCGCCATCCAGGAGGCCGGCCTGCCGCGCGTCCTGTACGCCTCGGCCGGCGGCGCGATCGGCAAGGTCATCGGCCGCAAGGGCCTGTTCTACGAGCTCGTCGGCAACTCGATCAACGCCATCGACGGCCCCACCGAGTACTCGGCCTACCCGAGCAACGTGTCGGCCAAGCTCGCCCCCAAGGACCCCGACCTCGTCGCGGCCCGGCTCACCGCCGCGATCCGCGAACGGCTCCCCGAGCCGTGGCGCTCGACCTTCCGCGGGACGGTCGTCATGGACGCCAACGACATCGGGCGCAACGTCCTCGGCGCCGACGTCGAGAAGCCGTGGGACCGCTACGAGGAGATGTTCGCCGACAACCCCCTCGGCCAGGGCAGCGAGCAGACCCCGATGGCGATGGTCTTTCTCCGCGACGACGCCTGAGCTATCCCGGCGAGGGCGCCTCGGGCGCGTGGCCGGTGCGGGTGGTCCGCGCGAAGGCGGGCTCCTCGCCCTCGGCCGGGGGAGCGACCTTGGGGCTCACCGACCACAGCAGCCAGCCGAGCCCGCCCAGCGGCACCTCCATGAGGTGGGTGATGATCGAGAACAGGACGACGCCGGCGGTCGCTGCTGCGGGGTCGGCGCCCCACCCGACGAGCACGGCCGCGGTCGCGGTCTCGGTGACGCCGACGCCACCGGGCGTGATGCCCACCGCGGTGAGCAGGCGCCCGATCGCGAAGGCCGCGAAGAGCAGGTTGAGCGGCATCGTCGTGACACCGGTCTGGCGCATGATGAGGACGAAGAGCACGTAGTAGGCGCCGAAGAAGCCGACCATGCCGAGCGTCATCGACCACCAGCCGCTGGCGACGACGTCGTTGATCCGGGCCCGCAGGTCGCGGACGAGCTCCTCGACCCGCATCCGCGGCCTGCCCGTGGAGCGGCTGCGGCGGCGCAGGAGCGGTCCGAGGAGCCGGTCGACCCACCGCCCGATCCACTGCGCGGCGTGCTCGCTGACCATGATGGCGACGAAGGCCGCGAGGATCGCGAGGCCCGTCACGGCCCCGCCGACGGCCAGCTCGGTGAGGACGGCCGGCAGCGTGACCCCGCCGAACCAGAGGGCGAGGATGGCGACGACCGGGAGCGCGATGCGGGCGAGGACGTTCCAGACGCCCGTGACGATCGCCGCCGTCGAGGTGGCCCGGCGGGTGAAGCCCCACGACCGGCACATCGCGTACGTGGCGGCGAGGCCGACGGCACCGCCGCCGGGCAGCAGGTTCGAGACCGAGGACCCGCAGAGGTTGATGACGAGGGCCTTGCTGTGGCTCAGCCCGCGCAGCGCCCCCGTGAACGTGAACGTGTAGCACCACAGACCGACCAGCATGAGCACCTGGAAGCCCAGGACGCTGTTCAGCGGGACCGCCCGCACGTGGTGCCAGATCTCGTCCCAGGACGTCTGCGCGAAGTACGGCAGGCCCCAGACGAGGAGCACGGCGGCGAGCGCGAGGCCGACGACGGCCTGGAGCACCTGCTTCGTGCGCCCGCTCATGCCTCCCCCTCGAAGATCGCCGTCCTGACCGGACCCCCCGGTGGGAGCGAGGGGTCGCGGAACCACTCCCTCCCGAACACGAGATCGTAGAGGGGCCGGGGGATCCGGAGAAGCACCCCCAGGGTCCGGTCGCCGGTCTGTCCCCCGGGCCCGACCTCCGCCGCGCCGCCGCCGGTCGCCTGGGAGGCGTGCGCGCGCATCGAGGCGCGCTTGGCCGCGACGTGCCGCCGCACCGAGATCCGGTGGGTGATCTCGGAGCGCGCCGAGAAGGCCCGGTCGAAGGTGGTGGCGTCGAACTCCGCGGGGAACCGGTACACGCGCGCGACGGCCCGGACGGCGCGCGCGATCGTGTCCCGCGGCACGGTGGCCTCGAGGACGCGTGGCGTGCCGGCGATCTGGGCCGCGCGCGCCCCGACCTCGTGGACGCGCACGTGGTCGCGGTGCCCGTACCCGCCCCTCGCGTCGTAGGACAGGAGGAGGTCGGCGCGCTCGGTGCGCAGCAGGGCGGCGAGCCGCTCTGCGGCCTCCTCCAGCGGTGCGCGGCAGAACCGGGTGACGCCGGGCGCGTCCGGCTCGGGCTCCGGGCCGCTGCCGCTGTCGGCGTAGCCGAGCCACTCGACGCGGGCCACGCCGAGCGCCGTGGCCGAGCGGTGGGCCTCGGCGAGCCGACGCTCGCCGAGGCGGCCGTCGGCCCGCAGCGCGTCGTCGGCCAGCCCTGCGCCCCCGTCGGTGGCGAGGGCGAGGACGACCCGGTGCCCCTCGGCCGCGAGGCGCGCCATCGTGCCTGCGGTCAGGAGGGCCTCGTCGTCGGGGTGGGCGTGGAACGCCACGATCGTGCGGGACATCAGGGTCCATCCTCGCGCATGGCAGGCTGGTCCCTCGTGAAGGTCGCCATGCTCACCGACTGCTACCCGCCGCGGCTCGGTGGCATCGAGAGCCAGGTGCGTGACCTCTCGCGCCGGCTCGTGGCGGCCGGCCACGCGGTCGAGGTGTTCACTGCGACGACCGGTCCGGGCGGCGAGCGCGGCGGGGCGACGACGACCGGCGACGACGGCGTCACGGTGCACCGCCTCGCGATCCCCCTGCCCGGCGGCGTCCCGGTCAACCCGTTCGCGCGGCGCGAGGTCCGCCGCCGGCTGCGCGCCGGCGCGTTCGAGGTGGCGCACGCCCACCTCGGCGTGGTCAGCCCGTTCGCGAGCGAGCTCGTGCCGGTGGCCCTCGGGCTCGACCTGCCCGTGACGGCCACCTTCCACTGCGTCATCGACCGTTCCGTCGGGGTGTTCCGCACGATCGGCCACCTCGCCCGCTGGGCCAACCGCGGCGTCGCGATGAACGCCGTCTCGACGATGGCGGCCACGCGGGTCAGCGCCGCCGCGGGCGACGCCCCCGTCGAGGTCGTCCCCAACGGCATCGACGCGGCGTGGTGGCGCGACGGTGCCGAGGTCGCCCGGCCGGGCCACGAGCCGCGCGACGGTCGCGCCGTCCACGTCGTGACGGCGACCCGCCTCGCCTCGCGCAAGCGGCCGCTGGCGCTGCTGGGTGTCCTGCGCGGCGCGCGGCAGATCCTCGACCCGGCCGTGCCGCTGCGGGCGACCGTGGTCGGGGAGGGTCCGCAGCGCCGTGCCCTCGAGCGTTACGTCCGCACCCGTGGGCTGGACTGGGTCGAGCTGCCCGGCCGGGTCGGCCGCGACGAGCTGCGGCGCCTCCACCACGGGGCCGACGCCTACCTGACGACGGCGCGCCTCGAGGCGTTCGGCATCGCGGCCCTCGAGGGGCGTGCCGCCGGCCTCCCGGTCGTCGCGCCGCGCGGCACCGGCGTCGACGACTTCGTCAGTGACGGCGTCGAGGGGCTGCTCGGCGGCAGCGACGTCGAGATCGCTGGGGCGCTGGCCCACCTCGCCGCCGACGACGCGCTGCGCGCGGGGCTGCGTCAGCACGTCCTCACCACCCCTCCGGCCCAGGACTGGGCGGGCGTCCTCGGGGCGGTCCTCGGCGAGTACCGGCGCGCGGGGGCGCCCACCACGTGATCACCGTCGTCGGGGTCCACGAGGGCCGCACGGTCGCGGCCTTCGCGCTCGGCCACGGCGAGGACCCGCTCGTCGGGCTGCACGCCCGCGGCTGGACGGGCCGGGCCGAGGCGGTCGAGGGCGTGCGGGGCGACCTCACCCTGCGCTACGCCGTCGAACCGGTGCGCCGTGGCGGCCCGCCGCCCGAGCCCGTGGTCCCCGAGGGGCCGGGGCTCTCGGCCGGGCAGCGCCGCTCGGTCCGGCCCCACCAGCGGGTCGCGGCCTACGCCGTCGTCGTCGCCGACGACCGGCTCCTGCTGACCCAGCTCGCGGCGCGCACCGGCGCCGGCGGGCGGTGGAACCTGCCGGGCGGTGGCCTCGACCCGGGGGAGCGGCCGCGAGCCGCGGTCGTGCGCGAGGTCCTCGAGGAGACCGGCCAGGTCGTCGAGGACGTGCGCCTGCTCGACGTCATGACCCAGCACTGGGTGGGGCGCTCGGCCCGCGGCCTCGAGGACTACCACGCGGTGCGGCTGCTGCACACCGCGCGCTGTCCGCGGCCGACACCACCCGTCGTCCACGACGTGGGTGGGTCGACCGCGGACGCCCGGTGGGTGCGGCTCGACGAGCTCGGGTCCGTGGAGGTCGTGGCGAGTGTCCAGGTGGCGCTGCGCGCGGCGGGCGTCGCCGACCTCCACGCCTGACCTCAGTCCCGGCCGCGGCTCGCGCGCAGGCCGAGCCCGCCGACGAGGAGGACGAGGACGCCCGCACCGACGACGGTCCACGGCCCGAGGTCGCCCCACGGGACGTCGAAGCCGACGATCTCGGTGAAGAGGGTCACGGCGGCGACGACGAGCCCGAGGAGGCCGAGGACGACGGCGAACGGTGCCGGGCCCCTGACGTACTCGCGGGCGGGAGGGCCGGCCAGGTCCGTGGCCGTCGGGGCGACCGCGGGGCGGATTGCCGTGGCCGTGGTGCCGGGCTCGGCGCCCGGAGTGGGCGCCCACGTCGTCGGCACCTCCCGGGTGCGCTCGTCGAAGACCTCGTCGGCGAGCGCGTCGCGCTGCGGCTCGGTGTCGCCGGTGGGGGTGTCGCGGGGGGTGTCCGGGGTCGTCATCACTGCTCCTCGATGGTGATCTGGCCGACCCCGAGCTGGGCGTCGACGGTGACCATGGCGGGGCCGTCGCCCACGGTGGTCGAGACCTGCTGGTCAGGGCCGGTGTTGTCCGGCGCGGTCGACCCGTCGGCCGCCCGCTGGACGATGGACCCGAAGCCGACCTCGGCGTCGATCTGCGCGGTGACGCCGTCGGGCACGAGGATCCGCAGGTCGCCACCGCCCATCTCCACCGAGATCCGCTGGGTGTCGGGCAGGGCTGGCTCGCTCCCCACGAAGCGGCTGAGGTCGAGGACGGCGTCGCCGCCGCCGTGCTCGAACCGCGTCTCGCCGGAGGCGGGGACGGGCCGCCAGGTGCGCGGACCGAAGCCCGAGGACTCCTCGAGCTCGACGCGCGAGGCCACGGCCGACCCCACGAGCAGGAAGGCGAGGACGACGACGAGGAACCCGCTGAACCCGGACGCGCGGCCGGCCAGGCCGAGCGCGAGGACGACGAGGGAGACCCCGGTGAGCCCGATGAGCAGGCCCAGCGTCCCGGCGCTGCCCGGGTAGCCCATCGGCTCGGCCAGGGCGGCGCCGAGGCCGAGGCCGACGAGGGCGATGCCCACCGACATCAGGCCGACGAACCAGCTGGGCCGGCGCCGTCGCGGGCGCGGTGGCGGCGGCGGGGGCAGCGGCGCGACCGGGCGCGCCGGGGCCGGCGGCAGCGGGTGCCCGCCGTAGGGGACGGGGGGGACCGGCGGGGCGAACGAGGTCGTGGGGGCGCTCATCGGGGCTCCTGGAGGGGGCGGGGGAGGGGTGGCGCCGGCCGGGGCCGGGACGTGGGGGGACCGCACGCCGGAGACCCGGTCGCGCCGGAGGAGGACGACGGCGACACCGACGAGCGCCACGACCCACAGCGGCGCGAGCCAGCCGTTGCCCTCGCCGATGGAGAAGAAGCCGCCGAGCAGGAGCAGGGCGGTGACGACGAGGAGGGCCACCGGGCCGAGGTCGCCGCGGCGGACCGCGCGCTCGGCGAGGATGTCGCCGCGGGTGTCCGGGAGGACGAGCCAGAGGACGACGTAGAGCGTGACGCCGACGCCCCCGAAGAACGCGAGGATCACGGCGATGGCCCGCACGAGGACGGGGTCGACGCCCCAGCGGCGCGCCAGCCCCGAGCAGACGCCGCCGAACCAGCGGGCGTCGGTGTCGCGGGCGTAGCCGCTGCCGCGCAGCCGGCCGAAGACGTCGTCGAGGGCCGAGCCGCCGTCGGCGGGGCGGGCGTAGTGGGGGTCGGGGCCGGGCGCGGGTCCGCCGGGGGGCGGTCCGGCCGGGGGCGACTGGGTGGGGTTCTCCGTCATGGCCCCAGCCTCGCGCCGGGGGCGAACCGGCCGCCATGAGGGTCGACCCTGACGACCCCCTGACCGGACCCCGGGTCGGGCCCTGTACCACCCCGACGTGCGACAGGATGGTGCCGTGCCCGTCCCCTACGAACCCTCCGCGCGCACGGCGACCGACGCCGCGCCGGGGTTCGGCGACCCCACGGGCCGACCGGCGCGCCCGCCGCTCGTCCGCGACCGCGGGCGCCGGGGCTGGACGCCGGGGGTCAGCGCGGCCGTCGCGCGACACCTCGGGGTCTCCACCCGCTCGGTGCGGGTCGCGTTCGTCGTCTTCGCCCTGCTCGGCGGCGGGGGCATCGCCGCCTACCTGTTCCTGTGGGCCCTGACGCCGGAGGGCGAGACCGACGGGTCGGTCGTCGACACCCCGCCGTCCGAGCGGCGCCAGTGGGGGACGGTCGTCATCGCGGGGGCGGTCCTCGTCGTCGTCGGGATCGTCCTCGTCTCGCCCCTCGTCGGCGGCTCCGGGGCCGCCGGCACCCTCGTGCCGCTCTTCGTCATCGTCGTCGGGGCCGTCGTCGCCTGGTCCAACCTCGACGAGGCGCAGCGCCACCGGTGGCTCGGCTCCCGCGGCGGGCACGAGCGCTTCGGCTGGGTCCGGGTCGCGTTCGGCTCCGTCCTCGCCGTGGCCGGGATCCTCGTCCTCGTGACCCGCGGCCAGTCGGTGTCGGCCGTCTGGGACGCCCTCCTCGCCGCCGTCGCCGTCCTCGTCGGGGCCCTCATCATCGCCGCACCGTGGGCCCTGCGCCTGTGGGGCGACCTGCGGCGCGAGCAGGTCGCGGCCGCGCGCGCCACCGAGCGGGCCGACATCGCCGCGCACCTGCACGACGGTGTCCTGCAGACCCTCGCCCTCATCCAGCGCCAGTCGTCGGACTCGGCGGCGGTGACCCGGCTGGCCCGCGCGCAGGAGCGCGAGCTGCGGTCGTGGCTGTACGCGGGACCGCAGGGGTCGCAGGAGTCGCTCGCGGCTGCCGTCACCGAGGTGGCCCACGACGTCGAGGACCTCCACGGCGTGGCGGTCGACCTCGTCGTCACCGGCGACCGCCCCCACGAACCGCACGGCGCCGCCCTCGCCCAGGCGATGCGCGAGGCGCTGCGGAACGCCGTCCGCCACGGCGCCCCGCCGGTCACCGCGTACGTCGAGATCGGTCCCACCGGGGTCGAGGCCTTCGTCCGCGACCGGGGCGAGGGGTTCGACCTCGACTCCGTCCCGGCCGACCGGCTCGGCGTGCGCCGCTCGATCCTCGCCCGGATGGAGCGGCACGGCGGCACCGCGCGTGTGCGCCGTCGCGACGACGGCACCGAGGTGGAGCTGACGCTGCCACCCGTCGAAGGAGGACAGCCATGACCACCCCCACGAGCGCTCGACCCGGTGCCCCCGCACCGGTGCGCGTCGTCCTCGTCGACGACCACCGGATGTTCCGCACCGGCGTGCGGGCCGAGCTGAGCGAGGCGATGCTCGCCGGCGGAGCCGCGGTGTGCGAGTTCGTCGGTGAGGCCCCGGACGTCGACACCGCGGTGTCCGTCATCAAGGCCGAGCAACCCGACGTCGTCCTCCTCGACGTCCACCTGCCCGGCGGCATGGGCAACGGCGGCGTCGACGTCATCAGGGGCTGCATGGGGGCCGAGTCGCGCTCGGGCGGCCCGGTGCGCTTCCTCGCGCTGTCGGTGTCCGACGCGGCGGAGGACGTCATCGCCGTCATCCGGGCCGGGGCCCGCGGCTACGTCACCAAGACGATCGGCGCCCGCGACCTCATCGTCGCGATCCGCCGGGTCGCCGACGGCGACGCCGTCTTCTCGCCGCGCCTCGCCGGGTTCGTCCTGGACGCCTTCGGGGCGGCCGCGGGCGAGATCGCGGAGGTCGACGAGGAGCTCGACCGGCTGTCGGCCCGCGAGCGCGAGGTCATGCGGCTCATCGCCCGCGGCTACCAGTACAAGGAGGTCGCCAAGGAGCTCTTCATCTCGGTGAAGACCGTCGAGACCCACGTGTCGTCGGTGCTGCGCAAGCTGCAGCTGTCCTCGCGCCACGAGCTGACGGCGTGGGCGATGGGGCGCCGCCTCCTCTGAGTCCGGACGCGCGGCCTAGGGTGTCGCCATGGACCTCGTGCACGACCTCCTCGTCCTCCTCCACATCCTCGGCATGGCCGCGATCGTCGGCAGCGCCGTCTTCGTGGCGCGGGGCCGGGTGACCCCGGCGCTGCTCTGGGGTGCGCGGGCGCAGGTGGTCACGGGGATCCTCCTCGCGGGACTCGTGTCCGCGGGCGACGACCCCGTCGACACGACGAAGCTCGGCGTCAAGCTCGTCGTCGCCGTCGCGGTGACCGCGTGCGTCGAGATCGCCAACGGAGGGCGACGTCGTGGCAAGGGCGAGCGCGCCCGGCTCGTGACGGCCGCGGGGGTGCTCGCCGTCCTCAACACCGCGGTCGCGGTGCTCTGGTAGGTCCGGTCAGGCCTCGAGGAAGGGCGCGACCCGGTCCTTGGGGCGCCCGATGATCGCCCGCTGACCCCGGACCAGGACGGGGCGCTGGAGCAGCCTCGGGTGCTCGAGGAGCACGGCGACCACCTGCTCACGCGTGCGCACGTCGTCGTCGGTGAGGCCGACGGTCGTGAAGTACGGGTCGCGGCGCACGAGGGCGGTGGGCTCGTCGTCGAGCTTGTCGAGCAGGTCGCGGATCGCGGTGCCGTCGAGCGGCGCCTTGAGGTAGAGGACGACCTCGTGGTCCAGCCCGGACGCCTCGACCTGGGCGAGCGCGGCCCTCGAGGTCGAGCACGCGGGGTTGTGGAGGATCGTCACGTCGGCCATGGCCCGGACCCTACCGGCGGGCTCAGGGGATGAGGAGCAGCTTGCCCTGGCTGCGGCGGCCCTCGAGGTCGTCGTACGCACGGGCGGCGTCCGCGAGGGGGTAGCGTCCCCCGACCGCGACGTGGAGGGAGCCGTCGGCCACGGCGCCGAGGACCTCGCGGGCCCGCCACTCGAGCTCGTCGCGCGTCGCGAGGTGGTGGCCGAGGGTCGGCCGCGTGAGGAACAGGGAGCCGCCCCGGTTGAGCCGCTGGATGTCGAACGGGGGCACCTGCCCGCTCGCCGCCCCGAACAGGGCCAGGGTCCCGCGCGGGCGCAGGGAGTCGAGCGAGGCGTCGAAGGTGTCCTTCCCGACCCCGTCGTACACGACGTCGACCCCGCGGCCGCCGGTCGCCGCGCGCACCTCGGCGGCGAGGTCCTCGACAGCCCGGTAGTCGATGACGTGGTCGGCGCCGAGGGCCCGGGCGGTCTCGCCCTTCTCGGGTCCGCCGGCGGTGGCCACCACGGTCCCACCGCGCGCCTTGACGAGCTGCACGAGCAGCTGCCCGACGCCACCCGCCGCCGCGTGGACGAGCGCGGTGGTCCCCTCGGTGACCTCGAACGTGCTCGTCACGAGGTAGTGGGCGGTGAGGCCCTGGAGCATGACGGCGGCCGCGACCTCGAGGTCGACCCCCTCGGGGACCTGGACGAGGAGGTCGACCGGCCGGACGGTGAACGCGGCCGCGCTGCCGAGGTGCTGCGGCCACGCCACGCGGTCCCCGGGCCCGAAGGCCTCGACGCCCGGGCCGACGGCGACGACCGTGCCCGCGCCCTCGCTGCCCGAGACGAAGGGCGGCTCGGTGGGGTAGGTCCCCTCGCGCTGGTAGACGTCGATGAAGTTGACGCCGGCTGCGGCGACCCGGACGAGGACCTCGCCGGGTCCGGGTTGGGGGGCCGTGCGGTCCTCCACGGCGAGGACGTCGCTCCCCCCGTGGCGCGTGACGACGAGGGCGGGTCCGCTGCGGTCGGTCATCGCCCCACCCTAGGCCGGGCCCCGGCCGGCCGGGAGCGGTCCCGTCTCGATCCAGTAGCGGCGCTTGACGCCCCGGACGTCCTCGAGGACGCCGCCGTTGGCCTCGATGACGCGCGCCGACGCGACGTTGTCGGTGTCGCAGGTGACGAGGACCCGCTCGAGGCCGAGCCGCGCGGCCTCCGGGAGGGCGAGGCGCAGTGCCTCGGTCGCGACCCCGCGGCGCCGGGCGGCGGGGCGGACCGAGTAGC
The DNA here is from genome assembly GCF_046764005.1 of Oryzobacter faecalis. NCBI lineage: Bacteria > Bacillati > Actinomycetota > Actinomycetes > Micrococcales > Intrasporangiaceae > Oryzobacter > Oryzobacter faecalis. The sequence goes on from NZ_JBKOFW010000004.1 coordinate 139,929, forward strand.
CGACGTGGCCGGCGACGTCGAGGAGGTAGGCAGTGAGGGCGTGCCGGACCGACAGGCTGCCCAGGTAGCGGCCGGGCTCGTCGCCGCCGATCCAGAAGACCGAGCTCGGGACGTGGCCGGTGGGCCGCGCGGCGTGGGGGTCGGCCCTCGCGAGCCGGAACCGGACGAGGCGCTCGAACCCCTCCGCCGTCTCCAGCTCCTCGCGGGTGAAGGCGATGCCGGGGTACCCGCCCTCGTCGGCGGGCTCGACCAGGCAGCCCTCACCGTCGAGGTGCCCCTCGCCCGCCGCGACGAACTCGTCGTGCGCCGCGAGCCATTCGACCCGGAAGCGCGGGTGGGGCGGGACCAGGACGACCATGCGGTGACCGTACGCCGCCGACCTGACGTGCGGGGTCACCCCTCGCGGAGGGAGCGGAGCACGTCGTCGAGCATCGCCGGGGTGAGTCGTCCGGTGAACGTGTTGTGCGGGCTGACGTGGTAGCAGCCGACGAGTCGGACGGTGCGCCCCCCACCGGTGACGAGGGAGACCTCCGCCCGGTGGCCGAACCTCGGTCGTGGCGACGGGACGGCCCACCCCAGGGCGGTGGCGGCCGCGAGGGCGCCGTCCCAGCCGATGGCGCCCAGGCACAGGATCGAGCGCAGGTGCGGCTCGCCGAGCCGGAGGTCACGCTGGAGCCAGTGCGAGCACGTGGCCCGTTCCGCGGGCGTCGGCTTGTTGTCCGGCGGGGCGCACCGCACGGCGGCCACGATGCGCAGCCCGGTGAGCGCCTGGCCGTCCCCGGCTGCCGTCGAGGTGCCGATCGCTGCGAAACCCGTGCGGTGCAGGGCAGCCCACAGGAAGTCGCCCGAGGAGTCGCCGGTGAACATCCGGCCCGTGCGGTTCGTCCCGTTGGCGGCCGGCGCCAGGCCGACGAGGAGGGTGTGGGCCTCGGGGTCGCCGAAGGAGGGGCCGGGCCGCCCCCAGTAGGGCTCGCCCGCGAACGACGCACGCCGACCCGTGCGCGCGACGTCCTCCCGCCACCGCACGAGGCGAGGACAGGCCCGGCAGACCGAGATCCGGGCCTGGAGCGTGGCGAGGTCGGGGGAGCCGACGGCGAGCCGGCGGACCCCGCCCGGGCTGCGCGCGACCCGCGTCGTCGCGGTCGCGGGGTCACCGGGCCAGCCGGACCCCGGGGGGACGGGCGACGCGAACGGCTGCCCGGTCACCGGGTGGGGGTCGAGCCGTTCCATCCCGCCACCGTAGGGGAGCGGGTGCGCGAGGATGCGCCCATGGCGCGAAAGGTCGGCGTGACGGTGGTCGGCGGCGGGGTGGTGGGCCTGACCACCTCCCTGGCCCTCGCGGAGGCCGGGTACCGCGTCACCTGCGTGCGGGACGTGCCCGCCACCGGAACCGTGTCGGCGGTCGCGGGCGGACTCTGGTTCCCGTACCACGTCGAGCCCCGCGACCGCGTCGTCGGCTGGGGGCAGGAGGCGCTGGCCCGGTTCCGGGGCCTCGTCCGCGAGCGCGGCGCGGGGGTGCGGATGGCGGAGGGCGTCCTCGTCGAACGTGGACCGGCCGACCGCTGGTGGACCCACGGCGTCGAGGGCTGGCGTGAGGCGGCGCCCTCCGAGCTCCCCGAGGGAGCCACAGGAGGCGTCGTGGCCGAGGTCCCGCTCGTGACGATGCCGGTCTTCCTGCCGTGGCTCGAGAAGCGCTGTCTCGCAGCGGGAGTCGTGCTCGAGCAGGCGAGGGTCGATGACCTCGCGGACGTCACCGCCGACGTCGTGGTCGTCGCGGCCGGGCTCCGGTCGGGCGAGCTCGTCGGTGACGCCTCGGGTCGGCCGTCCCGAGGCCAGGTCGCCCTGCTGTCCAACCCCGGGCTCGACCGGTGGCTCGTCGACGATGACCACCCCCAGGGCATGGTCTACGCCCTGCCGCACCCCGGGTGGGTCGTCTGCGGCGGGACCGACGTCGAGGGCTCGTGGGACCTCGACCCCGACCCGGGGGTCCACGCGGCCATCGTCGCGCGGGTTCGTGCGGTCGTCCCTGAGCTCGCCGGTGCCGAGGTGCTCGGCGCGAGGGTGGGCCTGCGTCCGATCTCGCCCTCGGTCCGCCTGTCGCGCACCACGGTTCGCGGCCGCGACGTCGTGACGAACTACGGGCACGGGGGCGCCGGGGTCACCCTGTCGTGGGGGTGCGCGGCCGAGGTCGTCCGCCTCGTCGGCGAGGTCGTCGCGTGAGGACGGTCCGGGGCGGCCGCCCGGCTGCACGCCCGTCCGGCCGCCGTGGCGAGGGGGGCCGAGGTGATCGTGGAGACGGCCGACCGCGGGCTCGTCGAGCGGGTGCGCGCCGTGGGGGCGAGCGCTGTCGGACCCCGTTCCCCGTACGCCGGGCCCTGGTCCGCCTGCGCCGGGGCACGGCGGTCAGGAGGCGCCAGGGTCGAACGAGCCGGAGCTGGCGGTACCCAGGGAGCGACAGTGCGTGAACCCGACGGTGGCGACACACCGATCACCTACGACACCTGTGACCAGGTCACGGGCCCCTTCTACCACGGGACGAAGGCCCTCCTCGTCCCCGGAGTGGAGCTGGTCCCCGGCCACACCTCCAACTTCCAGGACGGCCGGGTGTCCAACCACATCTACTTCTCGACGCTGGAGGCAACCGCCGCATGGGGAGCCCAGCTCGCCGCCGCCCTGGCCGGCACCGACGAACGAGGCCACATCTACGTCGTGGCGCCGTTGGGCCCGTTCGAGGACGACCCCAACGTGACGGACAAGCGCTTCCCCGGTAATCCCACCCGGTCCTACCGGACCCGGCACGCGCTCCGCGTCCTCAGCGAGCTCGACGACTGGCGACCCCACCCGCCCGCCGCCGTCGAGGCGATGCTGGACAGCCTGGCTCGACTCCGCGAGCAGGGGCTCGACGTCATCGAGGACTAGCGGATCGCGGGCGACCGGCCGGGATCAGTCGGCGGCGGGACGGGAGCGGGCCGCCTTGGTGTCGGCGCGGCGGCGCTTGGCGTCGAGGCGACGCTCGACCGACCCGCGCGTCGGCCGGGTCGCCCGCCGGGCAGGAGGGGGCGGCGCCATCGCGTCCCGGAGGAGGTCGGCCATCCGCTCGCGGGCCGCCACCCGGTTGCGGCGCTGCTGCCGGTGCTCGGACGCGGCGACGACGAGGAGCCGGTCGTCGACGAGCCGGGAACCCAGCGCGCGCAGGACCCTCCGGCGCTGCGGCTCCGTGAACGCGGGGGAGGCGACGACGTCGAGCTCGAGCTCCACGCGGCTGTCGGCGGTGTTGACCCCCTGCCCACCCGGGCCGGACGACCGCGAGAACCGCTCGACGAGCTCGCCGGAGGGGACCGTGATCCCCTCCGGCACACCGGGACCCGGGGGGATGACCAGGTCCATCAGGGCCTGCCCGTGTCGTCCTCGGGCTCGGGAGGTGCCTCCGCGCCCTCGGCCTCGTCGCGGTCGGCCCACTCGAGGAGGGGGGCGATGTCGAAGACGGCGTCGTCGATGCCCGCGTGGAGGTCGCCCAGCTCGGCGTACCGCGCCGGGACCGTGGCGATGGTGAGCTCGGCGGGCTCGACGTCGTCGACCTCGTCCCAGCGGATCGGGGTCGAGACGGTGCCGATGTCGTTGCCGCGCACCGAGTAGGCCGCGGCGATCGTGTGGTCGCGCGCGTTCTGGTTGTAGTCGACGAACACCGACGCGGGGTCGCGGTCCTTGCGCCACCACGTGGTCGTGACGTCGTCGGGGAGGCGTCGCTCGACCTCACGGGCGAAGGCGAGGGCCGCCCTCCGGACGTCCTGGAAGCCGTGCTCGGGGACGATCCGCACGTAGACGTGCAGACCGTGCCCGCCGCTCGTCTTGGGGAAGCCGGTGGCACCCAGCTCGTCGAGCACCTCGTGCGCGACGTGGGCCGCCCGCCGCACGCGCGAGAACGGCGCCTCGGGCATCGGGTCCAGGTCGATGCGCCACTCGTCGGGCTTCTCGGTGTCGGCGCGCCGGCTGTTCCAGGGGTGGAACTCGACGGTGCTCATCTGCACTGCCCAGGCGACATCGGCGAGGCGGGTGACGCACAGCTCGTCGGCGTGGAGGCCGTAGCGCGGGAAGTGCAGGCGCACGGTCTCGACCCACGGGGGCGCGCCGCGGGGGAGCCGCTTCTGGTGGACCTTCTGCCCGCCCGTCACGCCGTCGGGGAAGCGGTGGAGCATGCAGGGCCGCTCGCGCAGCGCGTTGACGATGCCGTCGCCGACCGAGAGGTAGTAGTTGACGAGGTCGAGCTTGGTCTCCCCGCGCGCGCCGAAGTAGACGCGGTCCGGGCTCGACACGCGCACGTCGAAGCCCTCGACGTCCAGGACGACCGGCTCCCCGAACTCTCCCTTGCGCGAGGCCATGGCCCCACCGTAGGGGCCCGGTGCCCGACGCCGTCGCCGTCGCCGACGGGTCAAGGTTAGACAAAGACTGGACGACCATTCCTGTCTAGTGTTTGTCTAGGGCGTAGCAGCCGCGACGACGGAGCCGCGGCCCGACCCGAGGAGACACCTCATGACCCGCACCCGCACCCGCCTCGCCACCGTCGCCGTCGCCGCGCTCGGTGCCACCCTCCTCGCCGCCGCCCCCGCGCAGGCCGCCGACGGCCAGTGCCAGGCGGCCGGCATCGCCACCCTCAAGAGCATCGACGCCTTCAAGGCCGTCCGTGACAACGGCGTCTCCGTGGCCACGGCCGTGTCCCTCGGCGTCGCCCCGCGCAACGGCCTCCCCGAGGGCTTCACCCTCGACACCGTCATCCCGTTCCAGACCCTGCTCGCCGACCACCGCGCCGGCGACGACAGCATCTTCATCTACCCGTGGTGCGAGTGACCCCCTGACCTCCCCGGCGGCCGCGCGCCTCTCCTTCCTCCGGGTGCGCGGCCGCACCGGCGGCCGGGACCCGTGGTGGGGTCCCGGCCGCCGCCTCGTGCACGCAGGATGTCGGCGGGGCCGGTCGCGCGGGCCGGCGGTCGGTGCCGCGACGTAGGGTTGACCCCGACATGAGCACCCTCTTCGACGGCCTCGACCTCAGCGGCGCCGGGCCCGCGCCGCACGTCGACCCCGCCACCCACGACAGCGCCCACGCCGCCCTCGTCAACGCCGCGGGCGTCCCCACGTGGGCCGAGGCGGCGGCCGCCGGTCGCGGCCCCGAGGGGGGCCCGTCGGCCCGCCCGAGCCTCGACCCCGACGAGCTGCTCACCGGACTCAACCCACAGCAGCGTGAGGCCGTCCTCCACGAGGGTCCGCCCCTCCTCATCGTCGCCGGCGCGGGCTCGGGCAAGACCCGCGTCCTCACCACGCGCATCGCCCACCTCCTCGCGGCGCGTGGCGTCCAGCCCGGGCAGGTCCTCGCCATCACCTTCACGAACAAGGCAGCGGCCGAGATGCGAGAGCGGGTCGAGGGGCTCGTCGGGCCCCGGGCGAAGGCGATGTGGGTCATGACCTTCCACAGCGCCTGTGTGCGGATCCTGCGCCGCGAGGCCGACAAGGTCGGCCTGCGCTCCAGCTTCTCGATCTACGACGCCGCCGACTCCCAGCGGCTGATGTCGATGGTGCTGCGCGACATGGACCTCGACCCCAAGCGCTACAACCCGCGGGCGTTCGGCCACCAGGTGAGCAACCTCAAGAACGAGCTGGTCGACGAGGAGACCTTCGCCAGCCGCGTCGCGCAGGAGGGCACCCACCAGGAGGAGGTGCTCGCGCAGGCCTACACCGAGTACCAGCGGCGGCTGCGGGCCGCGAACGCCATGGACTTCGACGACCTCATCATGACGACGGTCCACATGTTCCAGGTCTTCCCCGACGTCGCCGAGCACTACCGCCGCCGGTTCCGGCACGTCATGGTCGACGAGTACCAGGACACCAACCACGCCCAGTACCAGCTGGTCCGCGAGCTCGTCGGGTCCGACGCGACGCGCGGCGGGGCGCACGGGGTCGAGCCGAGCGAGCTCGTCGTCGTCGGCGACGCCGACCAGTCGATCTACGCCTTCCGCGGTGCGACGATCCGCAACATCGAGGAGTTCGAGGAGGACTACCCGCACGCGCGGACCATCCTCCTCGAGCAGAACTACCGGTCGACCCAGACCATCCTGCGCGCCGCCAACACGGTCATCTCCCGCAACGAGGGCCGGCGCAAGAAGAACCTCTGGACCGACAGCGGTGACGGCGCCCGCATCATCGGCTACGTCGCCGACAACGAGCACGACGAGGCCTCGTTCGTCGCGCGGTCCATCGACCGGCTCGGCGACGAGCACGGCGTGCGCCCCGGTGACGTCGCGGTGTTCTACCGCACCAACGCCCAGTCGCGGGCACTCGAGGAGGTGTTCGTCCGGGTCGGCCTGCCGTACAAGGTCGTCGGCGGCACCCGGTTCTACGAGCGCCGCGAGGTCAAGGACGCCCTCGCCTACCTGCGGGTGCTCTCCAACCCGTCGGACACCGTGAACATGCGGCGCATCCTCAACGTGCCCAAGCGCGGCATCGGTGACCGCGCCGAGGCGTGCGTCGTCGCCCTCGCCGAGCGCGAGCGCATCCCGTTCGTCGCGGCGCTGGGCCGGCCCGAGGACGCCCCCGGCATCGCCTCCCGCTCGGTGGCCGCCATCAAGGGCTTCACCGGGCTCCTCGAGAGCCTCGGCGCGGTCCGTGACGACGAGGACGCCGGTGTCTCCGAGCTGCTCGAGGCCATCCTCGACCAGTCCGGCTACCTCGCCGAGCTCCGCGCCAGCCACGACCCCCAGGACGAGACGCGGATCGAGAACCTCGCCGAGCTCGTGGCCGTCGCCCGCGAGTTCGACGACGCCCGACGCGAGACCGGCGAGGTCGTCAGCCTCGAGGACTTCCTCGAGCGGGTCTCCCTCGTCGCCGACGCCGACGAGATCCCCGACACGGCCGAGGCCGAAGCCGCGGGCGTCGTCACCCTGATGACGCTGCACACCGCCAAGGGGCTCGAGTTCCCCGTCGTCTTCCTCACCGGGCTCGAGGACGGCACCTTCCCGCACCTGCGCAGCCTCGGCGACCCCAAGGAGCTGGAGGAGGAGCGCCGCCTCGCGTACGTCGGCATCACGCGTGCGCGCGAGCGGCTGCACCTGAGCCGCGCGGCGGTCCGATCCGCTTGGGGTGCACCGCAGTACAACCCGCCATCACGCTTCCTCGACGAGATCCCGGCCGAGCTCGTCGAGTGGGAGCGCGAGCTGTCCGGGGCGGCCGCGATCGGTCGTCGCGACCAGCGGCCGGCCGTCGCGACCCTCGCCGCGCGCCCGGGCGTGCGCTCCCCGGGCAACCGGCCGATCATCGCCCTCGCGCCCGGCGACCGCGTCACCCACGACAGCTACGGCCTGGGCAGCGTCGTCCGCACGCTCGGCGAGGGGGACAGGACGCAGGCCGAGGTCGACTTCGGCGGTGAGCTCGGGGTCAAGCGGTTCGTCCTGCGGTTCGCTCCGCTCGAGAAGCTCTGAGGCCGGCGCGGGCAGCTGCCCCGCAACCGACGACGCGCCCCCGGGACCGAGGTCCTGGGGGCGCGGTGCGTCGTGCGGGAGGGTGCGGGCCGGGCGTCAGCCGACCATGATCCCCTTGCGCTGCAGCCAGGGGGCCGGGTTGATCGGGTTGTCGCCGCCGGTGGGGTGGATCTCGAGGTGCAGGTGGGACCCGAACGAGTGGCCGGTGTTGCCGACGAGCCCGACGAGGTCGCCCGGCATGACGGTGTCGCCGTTGCTGACCAGCCGCTTGCTGAGGTGGCCGTACCAGGAGACGGTGCCGTCCCAGTAGCGGATCTCGATCTTGTTGCCGAAGCTGAAGACGTTGTCCGAGAGGATGACCGTGCCCTTGGACATCGCGTAGAGCGGGGTGCCGGTGGGGGCGCCGACGTCGAGCCCGTCGTGCGTCTTGCCCCAGCGGGGGCCGAACCCGGAGGTCAGGCTGCCGGTGCGGATCGGCTTGACCCACTTCTTGCCCTCGCGCTCGGCCTTGGCGCGGGCGGCGGCCTCGGCGGCGGCGCGGCGCTTGGCGTCACGCGCGGCGCGCTGCTGGGCCTCGACGCGGCCCTTGAGGGCGGCGGTCTGCATGCCCGAGGCCTGGCGCCGGGAGGCCAGGTCGGTGGAGGTCGCCTCGTCCGCGGCCTGCTCGGTGCGGGCGATCGCGGTCTGCTGGCCCGTGAGGTCGAGGGTCAGTGCCGCAGAGGACTCGGCGACGGTGGCTCCGGTGGCGGTCACCACGAGCGCCGCGGCTGCCGTGGTCGGCAGGACGAAGCTCGAGGAGAGGGCTCGGGGCAGGCGCGCACGACGGCTCGAGACGCGGTGGCGTCCGGCGTAGTGGCGCCCCCGGTACGAAGAACTCAAGGGGGCAGGACCTCAGGGGAGGGGGCAGGGCGTTTTGACTCGCCGCCAACCGTACCGTGACCATTCCGTGACACAAACTTCGCGTCACCTCCAGTTGTCCTCCATGTCTCGACAAAGGTTCGGCAACCCGCGCTGACGTGCGGGGAGAGCGTCGGATGTGAGGTGGGTCACATCCGGGTTTGGCGCGTGTCGAGGGTGCGGCCGCGCGTCCCATCGTCCCCGTTCGTCACACCCGCACCACGGGCCCCTCGCTCACTCGTCGCGGGCGAGGAGGAGGACGCCCGACGTCACCGTGGCGCCGTCGGTGTCGAGCACGGCGAGCGCCGTGGAGATGCCGTGGACGACGTCGCGCATCATCGGCAGCGTGAGGTGGCCGGCGCCGTGCAGGCGCACGTTGCGGGCCCTGAGGTCAGGGTGGCGCAGGGCGCCGGAGCGCGGGGGCAGGACCGCCTCGTCGCTGTCGGACCAGTAGGAGATGAAGCGGGTGCGGCAGCCGGCGACCGGGCGCTCGAGCTCGCGCAGCACCCCGCTGCCCGGCCTCATCTGCTGCATGAGCCGGGTGGGGACCGCGTAGGCCGCCCAGGTCCCCTCGTGAGGGGTGCCGAGCGTGACGAGCGTGTGGACGCGGGCGTCACCGCCGAGGCGGGTGACGTAGTAGCGACCGATGAGCCCGCCGAGGCTGTGCCCGATGACGTGGATCCGCTCGAATCCGGTCTCCTCGACGATCCGCTCGACCTCCTGGGCGAGCCCCGCCGCCGCGGCGCGCACGTCCGTGGCGACCGTCGTGTAGTTCATCGCGAAGACGTTGGAGAAGCCGCGCCGGGTGAGGCCGCGGCGCAGGAGCGTGAAGACCGACCGGTTGCTGATGATCCCGTGGACGAGCAGGATCGGCGTCCCGGCCGCCTCGACGTCGGAGACGAGCAGGCCGCGCTGCACCGGGGGCAGGTGCTCGACGCGGTAGGTCGGCTCGCTGCGCCGGTCGCGGCCGCCCAGCAGGCCCAGCGGCCAGGTCGCCGCGTGGGCGGCGAGCCAGACGGCCTCGACCGCCCCACCGGCGATGACGGCGGGGTCGAGGAGGAAGCGGGCCGTGTCGGTGACGGTGCGCAGGGCGGCGCGCGGCGAGGGCCGCGTCGGTGCGGGGACCTCGACGTGCGGAGCGGCGCTCGGCCGCGATGACGACGCCATGGCGAGGCCACTGTACGGCCGACCATGCCGGTCCGGCCCCCGTCGTGGCGGGTGTCCCACGATCGGTCAAGAACGGGTCAACCCCCCCGTGCTGGGCGCCTGTGGGTCCGGTCAAGGGGCGCCTCGTCGGCGGTAAAGAGTTCCCGCGCCTTGGTCAATTCTTCGCAAGAACTGTTGTGGCGGGCCGGGAGTCGGGGGGAGGTTTCCGCGTGGCCCGGACGAAGCCGGACCGATCCATCGAAGGAGAACCCGTGAACCGACCCATCAGCGGCCTCGCCCTCGGCGTGGCCGTCGCCGCCGCCCTCGCGGCCGGCGTCCCCGCCGCCACCGCGGCCGGCACGCCCACCGCCGCGAGCGCCGGTGCCGACCAGGACCGCACCGCCCTGGGCCTCAGCAAGGACGACAGGCTCCTCGCGCGCTCCGTCGTCACCGACCCCGACGGCACCACGCACACCCGCTACGAGCGCACGTGGAAGGGGCTTCGGGTCGTCGGCGGCGACCTCGTGGTGGAGAAGGCGAAGGACGGTGGCGTCGAGGCCGTCCGCTACAACGCGAACCGCAAGGACGTCGCGGCGAGGACGACCACCCCCGACGTCGCGGAGCAGGAGGCCGTGGCGACCGGTGAGAAGCGGTCGGCCGCCCGCGGCGAGAAGAGCGAGGGTGAGCTCGTCGTCTGGGCGGCCTCCGGCGAGCCGCGCCTGGCCTACGACGTCCTCACGACGGGCGTGCTGGCGGACCAGACGCCGAGCCGCCTGCACACCATCGTCGACGCCGAGACCGGCGCCGTCATCATCTCCTTCGACGAGGTCGTCAAGGGCACGGGCAACAGCCAGTACTCCGGCACGGTGACGCTGAGCTCGACGAGCAGCGGCGGCACGTGGCAGCTGCGCGACAGCCTCGGCAACCACACGACCGACCTCAACGGCGCGACCTCGGGCATGGGCACGCAGTTCACCGACGCCGACAACATCTGGGGCAACGGGTCGACGACGAGCCGGCAGACCGCCGGCGTCGACGCGCAGTACGGCGCCGAGCGCACCTACGCCTACTTCAACGGCGTCCACGGCCGCGCCGGCATCTGGAACAACGGCACCGGCGCCCGCAGCCGCGTCCACTACGGCAACGCCTACGTCAACGCGTTCTGGGACGGCACCCAGATGACCTATGGCGACGGTGCGGGCAACGCCCGCCCGCTCACCTCCATCGACGTCGCCGCCCACGAGATGAGCCACGGCGTCACGGAGAACACGGCGAACCTCGTCTACTCCGGCGAGGCCGGCGGCCTCAACGAGGCGACCTCCGACATCTTCGGCGCCGGGGTCGAGTTCGCCAACAGCAACAGCACCGACGTCGGGGACTACCTCATCGGCGAGAAGATCAACATCAACGGCAACGGCTCCCCGCTGCGGTACATGGACCAGCCGAGCAAGGACGGCGCGAGCCAGGACTGCTGGACCACGAACACGAAGAACCTCGACCCGCACTACTCGTCGGGCCCGCTCAACCACTGGTTCTACCTCGCCGCCGAGGGCTCGGGCGCCAAGACGATCAACGGCGTCGCCTACAACAGCCCCACCTGCAACGGGTCGACCGTCACCGGTGCCGGCCGCACCAACATCGAGAAGGTCTGGTACCGGACGCTCGCGACGAAGCTGACCTCGACGAGCACCTACGCGGCGGCGCGCAACGGCGCCATCGCCTCGGCCAAGGAGCTGTACGGCTCCACCTCGGCCACCTGCACCGCGGTCGCGGCGGCGTTCTCGGCGATCAACGTCCCCGCGGGCTCGGAGACCTGTGGCACGACCCTGCCGCCCACGGGGGGCAACCTCCTCGGCAACCCGGGCTTCGAGTCCGGCGCGACGGTGTGGACGGGTACCTCGGGCCCGATCACCAACAACACCGGGCGCCCGGCGCGCACGGGGTCGTGGAAGCTCTGGCTGGGCGGGAACGGGTCGACGACGACCGAGACGGTCAACCAGTCGGTGGCGATCCCCTCGACCGTCACCAGCGCGACCCTGACGTTCTGGCTGCGCACCGACACCGCCGAGTCCGGCTCGACGGTGTACGACACGATGCGCGCGCAGGTCGTCGACGGCTCGACCGTGACCACCCTGGCGACCTACAGCAACGTCGGCACGAACGCGACGTACACCCAGAAGTCGTTCGACCTCACCGCGTACAAGGGCAGGACGGTGACGATCCGGTTCACGGTCTCGGAGGACTCGAGCCTGCAGACCTCCTTCGTCGTCGACGACACGGCGCTCACGACGAGCTGACCCCCGCTCCCGAGGGCGCCCGTCACCGGCAGATGGTGCGGGCGCCCTCGGGCTGCTGGACGTCGTCGAGGAGGGAGCGGGCCGCCGTCGAGAGGGCGTCGGGTCCCTGGGCCTCGCCGAGGGTGGCCGTGGTGCCGAGCCGCTGCAGGGTCACCGCCATCCGGTCGGTGCCGGCGGCCGGTGCGACGGTCGGCGCGGGGCCCGACACCAGGGCCGCTGCGAGGTCCGCGTCGATGCGGCAGGAGACCTCGCCCGAGCGGGTCGTCCCCGTCACGGTGCCGTCGGGGGCGATGTCGAGCCGGTCGGAGAAGCCCGCGAGCCCGCCGGTCCGCGTGAGGACGACCGTGGCCGGGCGTCCCGACGGCTCGGTCGGGGTCGCCGACGGGGCCGCGGAGCCGACCGTCGTCCCGGCCGAGGAGCCGGAGGGCGCGGTCGCACCGCTCCCGCACGCGCCGAGGCCGAGCAGCACGAGGGTGAGGACGGCGCCGAGGCCCGGACGCGACGGGGCGACGAGGGCTCTGGGGGTCGGGGTCACCCGGACACCCAACCACCGGCCGGCGCGCGGGGCGACCGCTCGGGGGTGAGATCGGTCCCAGACGGGATCCGGGGGAGACCGGGCCCCGCGGGCCCCGTTAGGCTCCCCTGCGGACCGGATTCCCCGCAGCACCGAAGAAGCGAAGGACTGATCGCCCCGTGGATCTCTTCGAGTACCAGGCCCGTGACGTGTTCGAGAAGCACGGGGTGCCCGTGCTCGCCGGGGCGGTCGCCACCACGCCCGAGGAGGCCCGCGCCGCCGCGGAGCGGATCGGCTCCGCCAGCGGTGGGGTCACCGTCGTCAAGGCCCAGGTCAAGACCGGCGGCCGCGGCAAGGCCGGCGGCGTCAAGGTCGCGAAGTCCGTCGACGAGGCCGAGGAGCACGCCCGCGCCATCCTCGGCATGGACATCAAGGGCCACACGGTCCACCAGGTGATGATCGCCCAGGGTGCCCGCATCGCCGAGGAGTACTACTTCTCGATCCTGCTCGACCGCGCCAACCGCACCTACCTCGCGATGTGCAGCAAGGAGGGCGGCATGGACATCGAGACCCTCGCGGTCGAGCGTCCCGAGGCCCTCGCCCGCATCGCGGTCGACCCGAACACCGGGATCGACGAGGCCAAGGCCCGCGAGATCGTCGAGGCCGCCGGCTTCGAGGGCGAGGACGCCGCGAAGATCGCCGACGTCATCCAGACCCTGTGGACCGTCTACCGCGACGAGGACGCCACGCTCGTCGAGGTCAACCCCCTCGTCAAGACCGAGGACGGCGCCATCGTCGCCCTCGACGGCAAGGTCACCCTCGACGCCAACGCCGGGTTCCGCCACCCCGAGCACGAGGCCCTCGAGGACACCTCCGAGACCGACCCGCTCGAGACGGCGGCGAAGGAGAAGGACCTCAACTACGTCAAGCTCGACGGCTCGGTCGGCATCATCGGCAACGGCGCGGGCCTCGTCATGAGCACCCTCGACGTCGTCGCCTACGCCGGCGAGGAGTTCGGCGGCCAGAAGCCGGCCAACTTCCTCGACATCGGCGGCGGGGCGTCGGCCGAGGTCATGGCCAACGGCCTCCACATCATCCTGTCCGACCCGCAGGTGAAGTCGGTCTTCGTCAACGTCTTCGGCGGCATCACCGCGTGCGACGCCGTCGCCAACGGCATCGTCGGCGCGCTCGACGCCCTCGGCGACGAGGAGGACCGGCCGCTCGTCGTCCGCCTCGACGGCAACAACGTCGAGGAGGGGCGCCGCATCCTCGCCGAGCGCAACCACCCGCGCGTCATCATCGAGGCGACCATGGACGGCGCCGCACGCCGCGCCGCCGAGCTCGCCGCCCAGAACTGACCAGAGCGCCAGAGAAGAGAGACACGACAACCATGGCCATCTTCCTCAACGCCGACTCCAAGGTCATCGTCCAGGGCATGACCGGCTCCGAGGGTATGAAGCACACCCAGCGCATGCTCAGGAGCGGTACCGCGATCGTCGGCGGCGTCAACCCGCGCAAGGCCGGCACGACCGTCGAGTTCGAGGACGGCGTCACCGTCCCCGTGTTCGGCTCCGTCGCCGAGGCCGTCGAGGCCACCGGCGCGAACGTCTCGGTGATCTTCGTGCCCGCCCAGTTCACCAAGGCCGCCGCGGTGGAGGCGATCGACGCCGAGATCCCGCTCGCCATCGTCATCACCGAGGGCGTCGCCGTCAAGGACACGGCCGAGTTCTACAACTACGCCAGGGAGAAGGGCACGACGCGGATCGTCGGCCCGAACTGCCCCGGCCTCATCACCCCCGGCGTCTCGAACGCGGGCATCATCCCCGCCGACATCTCGGGCAGCGGCCGCATCGGCCTGGTCTCGAAGTCGGGCACCCTGACCTACCAGATGATGTACGAGCTGCGGGACTTCGGCTTCTCCTCGGCCGTCGGCATCGGCGGTGACCCCGTCATCGGGACGACGCACATCGACTGCCTCCAGGCGTTCCAGGACGACCCCGACACCGACGCCATCGTCATGATCGGCGAGATCGGCGGCGACGCCGAGGAGCGGGCCGCGGCGTACATCAAGGAGAACGTCACGAAGCCCGTCGTCGGCTACGTCGCGGGCTTCACCGCCCCCGAGGGCAAGACGATGGGCCACGCGGGCGCCATCGTGTCGGGCTCCTCCGGCACGGCGCAGGCGAAGAAGGAGGCGCTCGAGGCGGCCGGGGTCAAGGTCGGCAAGACGCCGTCCGAGACCGCCGCCCTCATGCGCGAGATCATGGAGTCCCTCTCCGCCTGACCCTCGCGGTCGAGGGCCCGTTGACGTCCCGCTGCGCGAAACCGGTGTCATGGCGCCGGTTTCGCGCAGCGGCGTTTCCGGGCCCTGTGGATCACGCCCCGGTCAGCCGGGCGGGTTCCGGCACGATCGCCGGATGGACCTCGAAGCGCTGATCCGCGGCCAGCACGGTGTCGTCAGCACCGAGCAGGCGCTCGGGCGCGGCCTGTCGGAGGACGCGCTCCGCTGGCGGGTCGAGTCCGGTCGGTGGAGCCGCCTGGGGCGCGGCCTGTACCTCGCGCAGACCGGACCGATCGACTGGGCCGGGCGGGCCCAGGCGCTCGTCCTGCGCGCCGACGACGGTGCCGCCCTGGGGCTGGGCGCGGCCGAGTACCTCCACGGGGTCGCGCCGGGGCCACCGACCGTCATCACCGTGATGGTCCCCCGTGGCCGACGTGTCCAGCGCCTCGGCGGCACGCGGGTCCGGATGAGATCGCACCTCGAGGTGGTCCGGCGCCGCGGGCTGCCGGTGACGTCCGCGGCGACCACCGTCCTGGACCTGGCCGACGTCGGTGAGTGGCGTGGGGCCGTGGCGACCGCGGCGCGGTGGGTCCAGCGCCGCCGGACCACCGTCGCCGAGGTCACCGACGCGCTCGAGGCCCGGTCTCGGCATCGCCACCGTCGGGTCCTGCTGGCCGCGATGGGAGTCGTGGCCGAGGGTAGAGCCTCCTGGAGGTCGGCTACGTGAGACGCGTGGAACGGGCGCATGGGCTGCCCCGGTCGACGATGCAGGTGCGCGACGGGTCGCTGCGGAGGGACTTCGAGTACGAGGTGTGGGGCGTCGTCGTCGAGGTCGACGGCCGTCTCGGCCACGAGGGGGAGCACGTCGCGGTCGACCGCCGCCGCGACCGCCGGACGGCCGGCCGGGGCCGGGTGACGCTGCGGGCCGGGTGGTTCGAGGTCGAGGGCGATCCGTGCGACCTCGCGGTCGACGTGGTCCTGGCGCTCCGGGCACGAGGTGCCGGGGTGACGGCGCGCGCCTGTGGCCCGGGCTGCTCGGTCAGCGGGGTCCTCGCCGCCTGACCGGTCAGTGCTGCTCGAAACCGGGATCCTGGCCCCGGTTTCCCGCGCACTGAGGTAGCCCGGGCCGGGGTGGGCGATCGGACCGGACGACGCGGATGACGCTGATGACGTCCGCCCCGGCGTGTGCTCGGACCCGCAGGGGCCACGCTCCCGCACACTGGACCCGATGACCGTGATCGACCGCCTGAAGGCCGCGCTCCCGGGGTCGGACCACGCGGCCGACCCCGACGCCGTGCCGACCCCGCCGTGGTGGCGTGGCGTCGTCATCGGGCTGGTCACCGGCCTCGCCTCGCTCGTCCTCGTCGGAGCGCCGGTCGTCCTGGCCTGGCTCGTCGACCCGCTCGCCACCGGCACGGCGTGGCAGCCGGTCGGCACCGCCGCGGCCCTGTGGTTCCTCGTCTCCGGTGGCCACGTCGTCGCCGACGGTGCCCTGTTCTCGCTCGTGCCCCTGCTCGGGCTCGCCGCCCTCGTCCTCCTCGCGCGGGTCGGCGTCCGTGAGGCGATGGTCGACGTCTCGACCGACGGCGAGCACTGGGGCGGGCTGCTGCCGCGCCCGCTCGCCGCGGCGGTCGGCGCCTGGTGGGGCGGGTACGTCGTGGCCGTCGCGATCGCCGCGGGCCTGATGACGGCCGGCCCGTTCCGCGTCGACCCCGAGTCCGTCGTCGCCCCCGCGGTCCTCCTGCCCCTCACCGCGATCGCCCTGGCGCTGCGCCCGGTCGTGCGCGACGACCCCGACGTCCTCGGCCCGGCCCTCGACCTCCCGTGGCTGCCCGACACCGTCCGCCGCGGCCTGCGCCCCGGCCTCGTCGGCGCGCTCTGGCTGGTCGGCCTCGGCGCCGCCGTGGTCCTCGCGGTCGTGACCCTGGGGTGGTCGAAGGTCGCGACGATCACCGCGGAGGTGGGCGCACCGGGCCTGGGCGCCGTCCTCCTCGGCGCGGCACAGGCGCTCTCGCTGCCCAACCTGGCGCTCTGGGCCGTCTCCTTCCTCGCCGGGCCGGGCTTCGAGGTCGTCGAGGGCGGCGCCGTCACCTGGTCGGGGTCGGGCGGTGGCCTGCTCCCCATGGTCCCGGTTCTCGCGGCCCTGCCGCAGCCGGGGGACCTCCCGTGGTTCACCGCGCTGTCCGCCCTCGTCGTCGTCGCGGTCGGCGCTCTCGTCGCCCGTCGCGCCCTCGAGGAGGTCGCCCGCCTGTCGCGCCTGCGGACCAAGCTCTCGGTCTCGGCCACGGGGTGCGCGACGACCGCGGTGCTGCTCGGCGCGCTCGACGTCCTCGGCGGGGGCTCCGCGGGTCAGTTCCGGCTGTCCGACGTCGGGGTCCCCACCGCCTCCTTCGTCGCCGCCGTCTTCGGCTGGATGATGCTGGGCGCGCTCGCGGTCGTCCTCCGTGACGCTTGGCGGCTGCGCCGGTGACCGAGCCCCTCCGACTGGTCGTCCTCGTCTCGGGGTCGGGGTCGAACCTGCAGGCAGTGCTCGACGCCGAGGCCGCCGGCGCGCCGTTCCTGGTGCTCGCCGTCGGAGCCGACCGCGACGGCACGGGTGGCGCCGAGCGCGCGTCCTCGAGGGGCGTCCCGACCTTCGTCTCCCGCGTCGCCGACCACGACACCCGCGCCGACTGGGACGCCGCCCTCACCCGCCTCCTCGACGCGTACGACCCCGACCTCGTCGTCTCGGCCGGCTTCATGAAGGTGCTGGGGCCGGCCGTCCTCGGCGCGCACCGCGTCGTCAACACCCACCCGGCCCTCCTGCCCAGCTTCCCCGGCGCGCACGGCGTCCGCGACGCCCTCGCCCACGGGGTCAGGGTCACCGGCTGCACCTGCCACTGGGTCGATGCCGGCGTCGACACCGGGCCGATCATCGAGCAGCGGGCGGTCCGCGTCGAGGACGGCGACACGGTCGAGACCCTGCACGAGCGGATCAAGGTCGAGGAGCGCGCGATGCTCGTGGACGTCCTCACCCGTCTGGCGGCGGACCGCTCCTGGCGGACGCCGCTCCCCTGACCGTCCGCGCCGCCGTGCGAGGATCGGCGCCGTGGCCCTGCACCCCGCCGAACTCCCCGAGGCGGCCCTCGCCTTCCTCCGCGAGCGGCACCTCGCGACGCTGACGACGGTGCGGGCCGACGGCTCGCCGCACGTCGTGCCGGTCGGCTTCACCTGGGACGAGGACGCCCTGCTGGCGCGCGTCATCACCAGTCGCGAGAGCGCCAAGGTGCGTCACGCCCGTGCCGGGCGTCGGGCCGCCCTCGCCCAGGTCGACCGGCGCCGCTGGATCTCGCTCGAGGGGCCCACGAGGGTCGTCGAGGATGCCGCGAGCGTCCGTGACGCCGAGGAGCGCTACGCCGTGCGCTACCGGGTCCCGCGCCCCAACCCGGAGAGGGTCGTCCTCGTCGTCGAGGTGGACCGCGTGCTCGGGGCCTCCTGGCCCGACCCGCTCCCGCCGTCGCCCTACGCCACCTGACCCCGCTGCACGACTCGGCGAGGGGCCGATAGAGTGGGCGCCGACGACTGGCGCGGGTGGGTCACCACCGGGCGGGCCCACGACGGGAAGCCGCACGCAACAGTCGTCGGAGGAACGACGACGACTGGCGCGGGTGGGTCACCACCGGGCGGGCCCACGACGGGAAGCCGCACGCAACAGTCGTCGGAGGAACGACGACGACTGGCGCGGGTGGGTCACCACCGGGCGGGCCCACGACGGGAAGCCGCACGCAACAGTCGTCGGAGGAACGACGACGACTGGCGCGGGTGGGTCACCACCGGGGAGTGTGAGTCGGGGCATCGCCCGCCTGGGTGTCCCGCAGCGTGACCGACCCGACCCCGAGGAGCCCCCACCATGTCCGCCGTCTCCACCCCCGGACCCTCGCAGGACGTCCGACCCGTCCGCCGCGCCCTCGTGTCCGTCTACGACAAGACCGGGCTCGAGGACCTCGTCCGCGGGCTGCACGAGGCCGGCGTCGCCCTCGTCTCCACCGGCGGCAGCGCCGCGCTCATCGAGTCGCTCGGGCTGCCCGTGACCAAGGTCGAGGACCTCACCGGGTTCCCCGAGTGCCTCGAGGGGCGGGTCAAGACGCTGCACCCCCGCGTGCACGCCGGCATCCTGGCCGACACCCGCAAGCCCGACCACGTGGCCCAGCTCGCCGACCTCGGGGTGGAGGCGTTCGAGCTCGTCGTCGTCAACCTCTACCCGTTCGCGGCCACGGTGGCCTCCGGCGCCACCCCGGACGAGTGCGTCGAGCAGATCGACATCGGGGGCCCCTCGATGGTGCGGGCAGCCGCGAAGAACCACCCGAGCGTCGCGGTCGTCACGGACCCGACGACGTACGGCGCCGTGCTCGACGCCGTACGCGGCGGCGGGTTCACCCTCGAGGCACGCAAGCGCCTCGCGGCCGAGGCGTTCGTCCACACCGCGACCTACGACGTGCACGTCGCCTCGTGGATGGGCAACGCCTACGTCGACACGAGCGACGGCACCGGATTCCCCGCCTGGGTGGGTGGCACCTGGAGCAAGGCGACGACGCTGCGTTACGGCGAGAACCCCCACCAGCGAGCAGCCCTGTACACCAACGGTTTCCAGCCGCAGCCGGCCCTCGCCCAGGCGACGCAGCTGCACGGCAAGGAGATGTCGTACAACAACTACGTCGACGCCGACGCCGCCGTGCGGGCCGCGTACGACCACGGCGACGAGCCGACGGTGGCCGTCATCAAGCACGCGAACCCGTGCGGCATCGCCGTCGGTTCCGACGTCGCCGACGCCCACCGCAAGGCCCACGCGTGCGACCCGGTCTCGGCCTTCGGCGGCATCATCGCCACGAACCGTCCCGTCACCGCCGAGATGGCGCGCACGGTGGCCGACATCTTCACCGAGGTCGTCGTCGCGCCGGGCTTCGAACCCGAGGCGCTCGAGGTCCTCACGGCGAAGAAGAACATCCGGCTCCTCGAGTGCGCCGCCCCACAGCGTCGCGGCGCCGAGACGCGGCCGATCGGCGGGGGGATGCTCATGCAGGTCCGCGACGCGGTCGACGCGGTCGTCACGGGAGACGACGGCGCGGTCACCGGGGGCGACGACGCCGCGCACTGGCGCCTCGTCGCGGGGGAGCCGGCCGACGACTCCACCCTCGCCGACCTCCAGTTCGCCTGGCGGGCGGTGCGCGCGGTGAAGTCGAACGCCATCCTCCTCGCGAGGGACGGCGCCTCGGTCGGCATCGGGATGGGCCAGGTCAACCGGGTCGACTCCTGCCACCTCGCGGTGTCCCGCGCCGGCGAGGAGCGCGCCCGGGGCGCCGTGGCGTCCTCCGACGCCTTCTTCCCCTTCGCCGACGGCCTCCAGGTGCTCCTCGACGCCGGGGTGCGCGCGGTCGTCGCCCCCGGTGGCTCGATGCGGGACGCCGAGGTCGTCGAGGCCGCGCGGGCCGCGGGCGTCACCCTCTACTTCACCGGGACCCGCCACTTCGCCCACTGACGCCCCTCCGGAGGTTCCTCAGAGCGTCAGGCCCTCGCCGAACCGGAAGAGCGGGTCCTCGAACCCCGAGACGTCCTCGCCGTGCGCACGCACCTGGTCCATCGACCGGGGCAGGTCGAAGGGGAGGCGACCGCGCGGCGGGATCCGTCCGGTCAGGGCGTCGAGGAGGGCGTCGTCGCACGAGCCGTAGCTGCCGACGAGCGCCGCGGTGAGCGGCAGCAGCGGCGTCAGCACGGCCGGCCGGTCGAGGACGACGTCGACGACGAGCGGGCAGGCCGCGGCCACGCGGGCCAGTCGCGCGACCAGCCCCGGGGGGAAGTCGAGGGACCCCTGGTGGAACCACGACTCGAGGAACAGGTCGGACCGCGCGTCGAAGGGGGCGAAGAGCCGCACGACGGCGACGTCGGCGTCCTCCGGGCGGGCCACCGGCGTCCCGTGCCGCAGCACCGCCTCCTCCGAGATGTTCTCGGCGTAGATCCGCAGTCCGGCCGGCATGGGCAGCGCCGGCTCGCCATCGCGGGTCCCGTTGTGCAGCACCGTGACCGACGCCGCCTGGGCTCGGTACCCGGCCGCCCTGAAGTCGTCGCGCCCGACGGTCTCCTCAGCGGCGTCCTCGTCGACGTACGGGTCGTCGAACAACCCGAGGCGGAACTTCACGAGGAGGAGGCGGCGCGCCGACTCGTCGATGCGGGCCTCGGTGACCCGGCCCTGGGCGACGAGGTCGAGCAGGAGGTCGACGCACTCCTCCCCGCCGAACTGGTCGGCACCGGCGTGGAGGATGAGCTCCATCCGCCCGTGCGGGTCCAGGTGCTCGACACCCCACGCCCGCGCGGGGAGGACCTGGTCGCCGACGTGGTTGTCGTTGACCAGCTCCCAGTCGGTGACGACGACGCCGTCGTAGCCGAGCCTCTCGCGCAACAGCCCGGTGACGACCTGGCGGTTGTACCCGAACCCGACCTCCTCGATCGGCTCGCCGTCGACCTCGAGACCGACCGGCATGCCGTAGTAGGGCATGATCGCCGCGGTCCCGGCCTCGATGGCCGGCGGGAACGGCTTGAGGTGGTCGCCGAAGCGCCCGCCCGGGTAGACCTGTTCGCGGCCGTAGGGGAAGTGCGCGTCCTCGCCGTCCTTCTGCGGACCCCCGCCGGGGAAGTGCTTGGTCGTGCAGGCGACCGACCCGGCGCCGAGCGCCTCGCCCTGGAACCCGCGCAGGTACGCCACGCCGAGCTCGCTGACGAGATCGGGGTCCTGGCCGAAGGTGCCGGCCTGCCGGGCCCAGCGCGGCTCGGTCGCGAGGTCGAGGGTCGGGTGCAGGGCTGCCCTGATGCCGACGGCGCAGTACTCGCGGCGGGCGATGTCCGCGAACTCACGCACCGCGTCGACGTCCCGCAGGGCGGCGAGCCCGAGCGGCTCGGGCCACTGCGAGAACGCCTTGGCGGAGAACGAGACCCCGGCGTTCTCGATGAAGGCGTGCCGGGGGTCGGTCGAGACCGTCACGGGGATGCCGTGCGGCGTCCGCTCGGCGAGGGCCTGGAGGGCGTTGTGCCAGCGCGCCGCCATCCGGGCGTCCTCGAGCGCATGGACGTTGAAGTGCGTCAGGTGCTTGTCGAGGACGACCGTGCTCGTCGGGGACTTGCTGATCGCCCCGGGGGCCTCGAGGAGGGTCCCGTCACCACCGGCCTCGATGACCGTCTGGAACATCAACCCGGCCTTCTCCGCGAGCGAGAGCCGGCCCAGCAGGTCCTCGGTCCGCTCCTCGGGGGAGAGGCGCGGGTCCTCGTAGGGGTCCATGACGCCGTTGCCGTTGAGGTCACGGAAGGCGACGCCGCCCGGCCCGGTGGACCGGACGGCGCCGCCGACGTGCGGTTCAGCCATCGATGACACCGGCGCCGAACTCCTCCATCCCGATGACGGGGCGCAGCTTCGCCTCGACGGCGCGGGTGCTGAACGCCTTGCGCAGCACGCCCTTGGCGAGGACGTTGCCGAGGGCGCCCATGACCATGGCCTGGTCGAGCGAGAGGTAGCGGCGGGCGATCGTGCCGCTCTTGACGGCGACCGAGTCGAAGAAGCCTCCGCTGCCGTAGGCACCGAGCTGCTCCTGGATCCGGATGAGGTTCGAGGTCGCCTCGCCGCGCTCGTACATCATCCCGAGGAACGACGCGTGCGGGGTGACGACACCGTCGCCCCACGTCGGGTTCGTCGCCGTGCCCTCGCGGCACTCGCCGAAGCCGATGTCGTACTTCGTGCTCTCCTGGTCGGAGTAGTAGCCGTCGGGGTTCATGCCCAGGGCGTCGAGGCCGTACTCGCGGTAGCCGCCGGCGGGGTTGCTCGCGGGGGAGAAGCCCCAGTAGCCGTAGCCCGCCTCCTCCATGCCGTGCTCGCGCTCGGCGCGCACGTGGAGGGGGTGGTTCAGGCCCCAGCTGCGCGGCGCCCAGGTCTCCTCGGGGACGAACACCGCGGGCATGAGCTCCTCGAACATGCTTCCGCCCCAGCCGGGCACGATGTGCATGCCGCGGTAGGTGTACGCGCCCTCGAACACCTCGACGCCGAGGTAGGTCCGGGTCTCGCCGACCGGCTGCATCTCGTGCCAGCTCCAGTCGCAGCTCGCGGGGAAGGTGCGCCACGCGGCGAAGTAGTGCTTCGCCGGGACCTGGCCGGTGAGGATTCCGAGGTAGCTCGTGATGCGCGTCTCGGAGACGATCGTGTCGTAGTGGTGGGTGGTGAGCCAGACGTCCTCGCCGCCGATGTGGGTGCCCTGGTAGGTGCCGCCGGGGCGGCCGTCGGCGAACGGGTAGAAGCCGCCGTGCATGAGGCCGCCGGTGCGGACCGTCGGGTGGCCGTCGGCGCCGTCGCCCGGGTTGTAGAAGGCGTCCCAGCGCATGCCGTCGAAGAGGGCCCTGGCGCGCGGGCCGGCCACCGGGTCGGCGTTGGCCACGACGAGGAGGGCGGCACCGAGCCAGCCGCTGTCGACGCTGGACACGAACGGCTCGACCGGGTCGCCGCTCTCCGGCCAGGTGCGCAGCGTCTCGCCGGTGGCCTCGTCGTACCAGTTGAAGTACATGCCGCTCGGCTCGTGGTGCTCCATGCCCTCGAGGGTCTCGATGGTCTGCAGGAGCCGGCGGCTGCAGTCGGCGGCGGTGATGATGCCGAGCTCGCGGGCGACGACCGCCGACCACATGTAGCCGCCGATGTTCGTCGGCGAGGTGTAGCCCGACCGGTCGCCCGCCGCGAGCGACTCGGGGATGTTGTCGGCGGGCAGGCCGGTGTCGGGGTCGGTCATCGCGTCCAGGCTGCGCCAGGTGTCGGCGGCCCAGCGGTGCAGTCGGGAGTTCGGGACGAGGCCGGGGCGGCCAGATGCGGCGGCCGCGGACTGCGGGGCGAGGCCGAGGGCGGCGAGGGAGGCGGCGCCCCCGACGAGGAGCTGGCGGCGGCCCAGGGCAGGCAGGGTGAGGTCGGTCATGGTGTGACTCCGTTCGTCTGCGGCGCGCGGTCGCGACGCTGTTCGGTGGTCGTTCGGTCGGCCGGCCCGGGCCCGGGTGGGCCGGGCCGCTGGGTCGGCTACTTGATGCCGGTGGTGGCGATGCCCTCGATGACGCGGCGCTGGAAGGCCAGGAACACGGCGAGCACCGGGATGACGACGACCGTCGCCCCCGCGAGCAGCAGCCCGTAGTTCGTGGAGTTCTGACCCTTGGCGTACAGGGCGAGCGCCACCGGGAGGGTGTAGGTGTCCTCGGTCTGGGCCACGACGAGCGGCCAGAGGAAGTTGTTCCAGCTGCCGAGGAAGGTGAGGATGCCGAGGGTGGCGAGCGCGGGCCCGCACAGCGGCAGGATGATCCGGGCGAAGATCCGCAGCTCGCCCGCACCGTCGACGCGTCCGGCGTCGAGGAGGTCGCGCGGCAGGCCGAGGATGAACTGCCGCATGAGGAACACCCCGAAGGGCGCCACGAGGAACGGCAGGATCAGGCCGGGGAGGCTGTCGATGAGGCCCGCGTTCGCCACGAGGACGAACAGCGGCACGAAGGTCACGACGCCCGGGATGAGCAGGGTGCCCATGACGAGGGTGAACAGGACCTTCTTGCCGCGGAACTCGAGCATCGCCAGGGCGTACCCGAGCATCGAGCAGAACAGCAGGTTGCCGACGGTCACGACGACCGCGACGACGGTGGAGTTGAGGAAGTACGTCCCGAAGTCGAGCCGGGAGAACAGCTGCGTGTAGTTGTCGAGCGACGCCGTCTCGGGCCACCACGTCGGGGGGCTCTGGCGCAGCTCGGTCGTCGACTTGAAGCTGCCGAGCACCATCCAGACGAACGGTGCGGCGACGGCGACGAGCGCGACGGTGAGGATGCCGTAGAGCCACCACTGGCCCTTGGTCGTGCGGTTCACGTCCTGCTCACCCCTTCTCGCGCAGCGCGCGGAACTGGAGGGCCGTGACCAGGGCCACGACGACGAAGATGATGTAGCTCAGCGAGGCGGCGTAGCCGTAGTTCCCGAACCCGAACTGCCGGTACGTGTACAGCGACATCGAGATCGTGCTGTCGAGCGGGCCGCCGTTCGTCATGACGAAGGGCTCCTCGAAGAACTGCAGGTAGCCGATCATCGTCGTCACGGAGACGAACAGCATGGTCGGCTTCAGCAGCGGCAGGGTGATGTACCGGAACCGCTGCCAGGCGTTGGCGCCGTCGATCGCGGCGGCCTCGTGGAGGTTCCACGGCACCGCCTGCAGGCCCGCGAGGAAGATGATCATGCCCGTCCCGAAGTTGCGCCAGGCGGCCATGAGGATGAGCGCCGGCATGGCCCAGTTCGGGTCGCCGAGCCAGTTCGGACCGGTGATGCCGACCCACCCGAGCACGGTGTTGATGAGGCCGAACTCGCGCTGGAGGAGGAACTGCCAGACGACGGCGACGGCCACGATCGAGGTGATGACCGGCGTGTAGAACCCGAGCCGGAAGAAGGCGCGGAAGCGGGTGATCCCCCGGTCGAGCGCGACCGCCGCGGCGAGGGCGAGGAGCAGGGTCAGCGGGACGCCGACGACGACGAAGTACGCCGTGTTGCGGACCGCCTGGAGGAACTTCTCGTCACCGAGGGCCCGGGTGTAGTTGTCCAGGGCCACGATGTCGACCGAGAACGGCGACCGCAGGTCCGCGGCCCGGGTGTCGGTGAAGCTCATGAAGAGCGACTGCGCGACCGGCCAGACCGTGAAGACGAGGAAGAGGACGCAGAACGGCAGGGCGAGGACCCAGGCCGCCCGACCCTCCCGGAGGCCCGTCCTGGGACGGGACCTCCGGGGGGCGGGGTCCTCCTGACGCACCGTGGTGGCGTCGGAGGTGGCGGTGGTCATGTCAGCTGCCGGTGCCGATCGAGTCGGCCTGGCTCTGCACCGTCTTCAGCGCCGCCGCGGGGTCGGCCCCGGTCTTGGTCACCTTCTCCATCTCGGTGTCGAAGGCGGTGACGACCTGCTCCCACGTGGGGAACGACGGCGGTGCCTGGGCGGTCTCGAGCTGCTTGCCGAAGACGGCGAGCTTCTCGTCGCTGGCGAGGGCCGGGTCCTGCCAGGCGCTCTTCACCGACGGCAGGTCGGTGGAGATGCCGTACCACTTGGCCTGGGTCTTGGCGTCGCCGAGGAACTGGACGAACTTCCAGGCGGTGTCGCGGTTCTTCGAGTTCTTGAACACGGCGAGGTTCGAGCCGCCGACGAACGAGCTGGACTGCTTGTCGGCCGGGATCTGGAAGACGCCGTACTTGTCCTTGAACGCCTCACCGCCGCCCGCCTTCTCGACCGCGGACATCATCCACGGGCCGGAGATGAACATCGGGACCTTGCCGCTGACGAAGTCGGGCTCGGTCGTCGGGGTCGCCGGGGCGGCCTTGTCCGAGATGCCGTCGGTGAAGAAGGACTGGTAGTACTCGGCGGCCTTGAGGACCTCGGGGCTGTCGAAGTTGTACGCCTTGCCGCCGTCCTTGGTGAGGTCGGCGCCGGCCGACCACGCGAAGGGCATGATCGACTGCCACGAGCCGACGCCGCCGGCCTGCAGACCGATGCCGTACTTCGCGCCGGCCTTGTCCTGCATCGCCTTGGCCATGTCCTTCAGGCCCTGCCAGTCGGTCGGCGGGGTGGTGAAGCCGGCCTTCTCGGCGAGGTCGGTGCGGTAGTAGACGAGGCGGGTCTCGACGTACCACGGGATGCCGTAGGAGGTGCCACCCACCTCGGTGGTCTTCTGGGCGCCCTCGAAGAAGACGCTCTTGTCGATCTCGGCGGGGGTGGGGTCGAGCGCGCCCATCTTGGCAAACTCGCCCATCCACGTGGTCCCGACCATCGCGACGTCCGGGGTCTTGTTCGCGGTGATGGCGGTGGTGAACTTGTCGTGCGCCGCGTCCCAGGGGATGGCGGTCACCTCGACCTTGGTGCCGGGGTTGGCGGCCTCGAACTCCTTGGTGAGCTCGGGCAGCTTCTCGCCCTCGGCGCCCATGGCCCACACCGTGATGGTGCCCTTGGCGGCGCCGGAGCCGATCGCCTCGCCGGTCTCGCCGCCGGTGCTGCCGCCCTCCTCTCGGCCGCAGGCGCTCAGGGTCAGGGCGACGGCCGCCAGGCCGGCGACGGTGATGGTGGAGGTGCGTCTCATCGGGGGTCTCGCTTTCTGGGTGGGGCGGGGGAGACGGTGTTCGTTCGTGAGGGCGCCGGGCAGCCGCAGGAACTGCGGATGACGACCTCGGTGGGCAGGACGTGGAGCAGGGCGCCGGAGGGGGCGCCGCTCACGAGGTCGTGGAGGCGGTCGGCGGCGAGTGCCCCGACCTCCTGCACGGGTTGGCGGACGGTCGTGAGGCCCGGGCGGACGTACCGCGCGGTCATCACGTCGTCCCACCCGACGACCGCGAGGTCGCCGGGGACGTCGAGGCCGGCGTCGAGGACGCGCGACATGATGGACAGGGCGAGCTCGTCGTTGCCGCAGACGAGCGCGTCGGTGCTCAGCTCGCCGGAGATGATCCGGTCGGCGACCGCCGCGCCCTCGCGCTCGCGGAAGGGCGCGAGCACGGGTGCGGCGGGCACGAGGCCGCGCCCGGCGTGGGCGGCGAGGAAGCCCTCGTGCCGCTCGTGGACGTCACGCGCGGCGCCGGGGTCACCGACGAAGAGCAGCCGGCTGCGGCCGTGGTCGAGCAGGTGCTCGGTCAGGGTGCGGGCGCTCTCGACGTTCTCGGTGAGGATGACCTCGGTGTCGGGGCGGCCCTGGCCGGCGATGACGACGAGCGGCTTGCTGCTGGCCCGGACGTGGCTGACGTCGGCACCCATGACCGCGACGCCGTCGACCTGGCTGGCGAGCGTGCGCAGCGCGCGGCCGTGGTCGTCCTTGGTGCCGGCGATGACGAGCATGACGCTCTGGTGCAGCTCGGCGGCGCGGGTCTCGAAGCCGACGAGGAGCTCGGAGTAGTAGGGGCCGCTCAGCTCGGGGAGCACGAGGCCGAAGGCGGCGTGCTGTCGCGCGGCGAGGCTGCGCGCGGCGCCGGAGGGCAGGTAGTCGAGGGCGCGGACGGCGTCGAGGACCTTCTCGCGGGTCTTCTCGGTGACGAGGTGGGAGCCCTGGAGGACACGCGACACCGTGGCGATCGACACCTGCGCGAGGTCGGCGACCGCGTAGATCGTCGCCGCCTGCTGGCGTCCGCGTGACTGCTCCGTCATCCGCCTCATCCTTGAAAGCGCTTACAAGACCGATGACGACGATGCCGCGCGGTGTGGGGGCTTGGGGGGTCTCGTGAGGTCACGAAACGGTAACGTCCGGATCCCGTGCCCGACGAGCACGGACCCGGTGGTCGGGACGGACGACGACGCGCCGCCCCCGCGGTGGCGGGAGCGGCGCGTCGTGGGCCGTGGGCGGGTGAGCCGTCAGGCGGTCGGCGGGCGGTAGCCGGTGGGCTCGCCGGCGCCGAGGTCGACGATGGCGGCGACGGGGCCGCCGCCCTCGGGGCCCTGGTGGGCCGCCGAGACCGAGACGAAGACGGCCGGGTCGCCGGTCACCGAGGCGGTGACGCCGCCGACGCAGCTCTTGATCTGGCGGTGCCAGTGCACGTCGGAGTCGTCGAGCATCGCGTTGCGGCGGCCGGCGACGGTGCCGTCCTGGCTGGCCTCGCATTTGAGGAAGACGTTGACGAGGCGCCCCTGGAGGTCGCTGCGGTGCGGGCGCTCGGGGAGGTCGAGGCCGGCGTCCTTGATGGCGGCCCAGATGCCGTCCTGGTCGAGGGCGTCCTGCATGACGGAGTGGCCGATGCGGTAGCGGCCCCCGACCCCGCGGGCGTTGCCGACGACGACGACCTGCGCCTGGTCGAGCTCGACGCCGGAGGAGCACGAGGCGACCGAGGAGTACAGGTCGCGGTTGTGCATGACGTCGGCGTCGGTCGGCATCTCGATCTCGCCGAGGGCGACGGCGATGCCGAGCGCGGTCGTGCCGTTCGACAGGTCCATCGACTCGTGGGTGTGCTCGGTCCACACGTGCTTCCCGCGGCTCTTGGCGTCGCGGATCGTGTGGATGGTGAGCAGCGGGGTCTTGGTCTGGACGTAGTGGACGTCGGCCGGGTCGGTGATGCCGGCGCGCTCCATCGCGACCTTCACCGCGGCGGCGACCTTCTCGACCATCGCGACGTACCCGATGTCCTCGGGGGCGAGCCGCTCGCTCATCGCGAAGCCGACCGTGAGGCGCGGCTCGTCGGTCTGCTCGGCGTCCTCCGGGGCGACCGTCGCGAAGATCGTCGCGTGGGGGCTGATGACGCCGTCGGTGCCGCCCGACCAGACGATCGGGACCTCCTTGACCTTCGCGGGATCGGCACCCTTCTCGACGAGGATCTCGCGGAAGGCGCGGTCGGCGATGATGCGCGTGTAGTCGTTGACCCCGCCGTTTCCCTCGGTCTTGCCGATGATGGCGATGACGCGGTCGGCCTCCATGACGCCGGCGTCGATGAGCTCGCCGAGCTCGGAGGCGTCGGAGACGGTGTGCAGCGGGACCTTGCGGACCTCGATGGCGTCGGGCACGGTGGGTTCCTCTCTCGGTCGGCCGGTGGCCGTTGCGTGGGTTCGGTTGTGGTTCAGGAGTGCTCGGGTTCGATGACGGTGCCGAACTCGCCCTCGACCGCATCGGTGATGTGGGTCAACGAGGTGATGACGGCGCGCGGCCCGCCACCGGCGACGAACCGGGTGGCGGCCTCGACCTTGGGGCCCATCGACCCCGAGGCGAACTGGCCGGCCTCGGCGTGCCGGCGGAGCTCGGCGAGCGAGACGCGCCCCAGGTCGCGCTGCTGCGGGGTACCCCAGTCGACGGCGGCGTGGTCGACGTCGGTGGCGATGACGAGGACGTCGGCGTCGAGGGTGCGGGCGAGCAGGGCCGCGGTGAGGTCCTTGTCGATGACGGCCTCCACGCCGCGCAGGCGACCGTCCGTGCCACGCACGACGGGGATGCCGCCCCCGCCCGCCGCGACGACGACGTGCCCGCTGGCGAGCAGGGCCTGCACGGGCTCGACGTCGAGCACCTCCAGCGGCTCGGGGGAGGCGACGACGCGGCGCCACCCCTTCTCGCCGCGGTCCTCCCAGACCTGGCCGTGCTCGACCATCGCCTTGGCCTTGGCCTCGGGGAGGAAGCGGCCGATCGGCTTGGTGGGGTGGGTGAAGCCGGGGTCGTCGCGGTCGACGAGGGTCCGGGTGACGAGGGCGGCGACGGGCCGGGTGGCTCCGGCGGCCGCGAGGGCGCCGTCGAGGGCGTCGAGGATCGTGAAGCCGAGGGTCCCCTGCGTCTGGGCGCCGCACCAGTCGAGGGGGACGGGTGGGACGACGTGCGCGGCGAGCTCGTTCTTGACGAGGAGGTTGCCGACCTGGGGGCCGTTGCCGTGGGTGATGACGAGCTCGTGGCCGGCGGCGACGAGGCGTGCCGCGGCCTCCATCGCGACCTCGACGGCGGCGATCTGGGCCGCGGGGGTCGCCGTGCCGTCGGCGGCCGTCATCGCGTTGCCGCCGAGCGCCAGCAGGACCCGCATCCTCGCCTCCGTCCGTCACCGACCGGGCGGGCTGCCCGGGGCTTCCGACCCTAGGAGCCTCCGACCGGCGCGGCGTTGTCGACACCTGCCCAACGGGCGGTGCCCGGTTGGCAACTCCGACCCATGGACCCCGGTCGCGTGTGCTCAGCTGGCTGTCCCGGCGACCTGTTGGGCACACGCGGAGGGATGGTGGGCGCGCGTGGGCTCAGCTGGCTGCCCCGGCGACCGGCTGGGCACACGCCGTGGGGAGGGGCGCCGCCGCGGGACCGGTCTACCGGCGCGCGCACCGGTGCGCGATGCTGTGCCGCATGGCATCCAAGGTCTCCGACCGCACGTGGCTCGTCGCCCTCGCCGCCTCGTTCTGGGGCCTGTCGGCCCTCTGGCGCGGCCCCCTCGCCAAGGAGTACCCGGCGCTCGCCGTGGTGTTCTGGGAGCACCTCGTCCTCGTCGTCCTCGTCAGCCCGTTCCTCCTCCGCGCGGTGCGGCACCTCCTCGCCGCCAGCACCCGCACGAAGGTCAGCGCGGTCGTCATCGGCGCCGGGTCGTCGGCCCTCGCGACGACGCTGTTCACGGCGGCCTTCCGGCTCGGTGACCCCATCACCCCCCAGGTCCTCCAGAAGCTCCAGCCGCTCATCGCCGTGGCGCTCGCGGCGGTCGTCCTCGGCGAGCGGCTGCGCCCCAGCTACGCCTTCTTCCTGGCGCCGGCCCTCGTCGGCGCGTGGCTGCTCGCCTTCGCCGACCCGTTCGGCGTCACGGTCTCCAGCGCCCAGGCCGCCCTGCTCGCCATCGGCGCCGCGGCCCTGTGGGCGGCGGGCACGGTCCTCGGCCGGGCGGCCCGGGCCGAGCTGTCGTTCAGCGACCTGACCGCGCTCCGCTTCGGGATCGGCCTCGTGACCCTGCTCGTCATCGCCCTGGTCACGTCGACCCCGCTCGCCGTGGGGCTCGACGCCGCGCCGAACATCCTTCTCCTCGCGCTGTTCCCGGGGCTCATCGCCCTCGTCCTGTACTACCTGGCGCTCGGTCGCACACCGGCCTCGCGCGCGACCCTCGCCGAGCTCGCCTTCCCTCTCACGGCGGCCCTCGTCGGGCTCGTCGCGTTCGGCGCCCGCCCGACCGCGACGCAGTGGCTGGGGATGGCGATCGTCCTCGCTGCCGTCGTCGGGCTCGCCCTCCACGAGCAGCGCAGCAGCCGCCCGTCGGTCGACGCCCCGGTCCGCGCCGAGGACGCCCTCACCCCCTCGCGCTGAGGGCCCAGCTCAGAGGGCGCGCCAGCGGTCGTGGCGCGCGGTGAGCCGGGCGGCCGGCTCGAGGGCGACGAGCTCCGCGAGCTCGTGCCTGATCGCCTGCGCCATGCGGCGGCAGTAGGCCTCGGGCTCCTCGGCGGCGTCGGGGTGCTCGGCGACGATCCGGTCGACGATGCCGGCCTGGAGGAGGTCGAGGGCCCGCACCCGCTGCTGGGCCGCCATCTCCGGCGCCCGGTCGGGGGTGCGGTGCAGGATCGCCGACGCGCCCTCCGGCGGAAGGGGCGAGAGCCACGAGTGCTGCGCGCTGACGACGCGGTCGGCGGGCATGAGCGCCAGTGCGCCGCCGCCCGTCCCCTGGCCGAGCAGGACGCACACCGTCGGGACGGGGAGGACGACGAGCTCGGCGATGCACCGGGCGATCTCGCCCGCCATCCCGCCCTCCTCGGCCTCCTTGGACAGCGCGGCGCCCGCCGTGTCGATGACCGAGACGAGGGGGAGGCCGAGCTCGGTGGCGAGCTTCATCCCGCGGCGGGCGACGCGCAGGCCCGAGGGCCCGAGCGGCGCCTCGGCGCGCTCGGCCCGCCGGTCCTGGCCCAGGACGACGCACGGGGCGCCCTCGAAGCGGGCGAGGGCGAGGAAGAGGCTGCGGTCCCACTCGCCGGCGCCGGTGCCGAACAGGGGGAGGACGTCGGTGGCGCCGAGCTTGAGGAGGGCGCGGACGCCGGGGCGCTCGGGGTGCCGGGAGCGGGTGATCGACTCCCAGGCCGGCACGTCGGGCAGGGGCTCCTTCGGGACCTCGGGGACCGGCGGCAGCGCACGGTCGGCGAGGACGAGGTCGAGGAAGCGGCCGGCGATGGCGGGCAGCGCCTCGACGGGCTGGACGGCGTCGAGGAGGCCGTGCTCGTAGAGGTTCTCCGCCGTCTGGACGTCGTCGGGGAACGGCTCGCCGTACAGCGCCTCGTAGACCCGGGCCCCGAGGAAGCCGATCGTCGCCCCGGGCTCGGCCACGGTCACGTGCCCGAGCGAGCCCCACGACGCGAGCACCCCTCCGGTCGTGGGGTGGCGCAGGTAGGTGATGTAGGGGAGTCCGGCCTCCTTGAAGGCCGCGACGGCCGCGGAGATCTTCACCATCGTCACGAAGGCCGGCGTGCCCTCCTGCATCCGCGTGCCACCCGAGGAGGGGGCGGCGAACAGGGGCACCCGCTCGCCGGTCGCGCGCTCGAACGCGAGGGTCACCCGCTCGGCGGCGGCCCGGCCGATCGAGCCCGCGAGGAACCGGAACTCGCCGACGACGACCGCCACCCGGTGGCCGTGGATGCGGCCCTCGCCGGTGACGATGGCCTCGTCGGTGCCCGCGCGCTCCGCCGCGGCCGCCAGCTCGGCCGCGTACTCGCTCCCGGCCTCCGCGACGACCACCGGCGGCAGGTCCCACGAGACGAAGCTGCCCTCGTCGAGGACGGCGTCGAGCAGCTCCCGCGCTCCGGGGCGGCGGGGGCGCTCGGTCATCCGGCGCCTCCCGCGTCTCCGGCGTCCTGCGCGTCGAGGTCGTCGAGCCACGCGATGACGCTCTCGGTGTGCTCGCCGAGGAGCGGCGGGTGCGCGTGCTCGGAGCGTCCCCCGGCGAAGGCGTTGTCGTCGAGGCGGATCGGCGGCCCGGGGACCTCGATGCGGCCGAGCAGCGGGTGGTCGACGTCGATGACGAGGCCCTGGCTGCGCGTCTGCTCCCACTCGTAGACCCGGTCGAGCGTGCGGACCTCGCCGGCCGGGATGCCGTACTCGGCGAGGCGGGCGAGCAGCGTGTCGAGCGGGATGTCGGCGAAGGCCTCGTTGACGGTGGCGATGACGGCCTCCCGGTTCTCGACCCGTTCGCGGTTGGTGGCGAACCCCGGTGCGGCGGCGTCGATCCCGAACCCGTCGGCGAGCCTCTGCCACAGGCCCTCGCTGCCGCACGACAGCTGGATCATCCCGTCCGCGCAGGTGAACAGGCCGTAGGGGCAGATCGAGGGGTGGTGGTTGCCGCCGGCGGTGGGGACCTCGCCGGCCACCGTGTACCGGGTGCCCTGGAAGGCGTGGACCCCGACGATCGACGCGAGCAGCGAGGTCCGGACCACCCGGCCGACTCCGGTGCGGTTGCGCTCGTGGAGCGCGGCCACGACGCCGTACGCCCCGTACATCCCGGCGAGCAGGTCCCCGATGGGGACGCCCACGCGCTGGGGGTGGTCGGCATCGGCGCCCGTCAGCGACATCAGGCCGCCCTCGCCCTGGGCGATCTGGTCGTACCCGGCGCGGCCGCCCTCCGGCCCGTCGTGGCCGAACCCGCTGATCCGCAGGACGACGAGGCCGGGGTTGAGCTCGTGGAGGCGCTCGATCGGGAAGCCGAGCCGGTCGAGGACTCCGGGGCGGAAGTTCTCGAGGAGGACGTCCGCGCGGCCCACGAGGCGGGCGAGCACGGCCCGGCCCGCGTCGCTCTTGAGGTCGAGCTCGACGGACTCCTTGTTGCGGTTGCAGGACAGGAAGTACGTGGACACGGGCTGGTCGTCGGGGCCGACGAACGGCGGGCCCCACCCGCGCGACTCGTCCCCGGTGCCGGGGGTCTCGACCTTGATGACGCGCGCGCCCAGGTCGCCGAGCATCATCCCGCAGTGCGGTCCGGCGAGGGCGCGGGTCAGGTCGATGACGACGACGTCGTCGAGGGGTCCGCTCACGGTGGGCTCCTGTCCCGCTCGGTGTCCCGCCAACCTAGCCACGGGCGCGCACGCCGCGTTCGGCGACCCGGGCCGGGGTTCGGGGCCCGGGGCTGTCAGGAAGTGCCAGTGGCCCGCCGGTCAGGTGGCGTGGCCACTGACCTCGTCGAGGTGCTGGAGGAGGTCGTGCGCCGCGAGCTCGACGCTCTTGTGCCGCCACTCGCTCGCCCGGTAGACGCAGGCGATGAGGGCGCTGCGGTGCACCCGCCGGAAGTCGCCCGCCACGAACGCGTACCGCGCCTTCGTGCCGTCGTTGGCGCCCTTGGTGAGGCCGAGGTGCCACGCGCCGTACTCCTCCCACGAGTGCCGCTCGAGGTAGGCGTTCTGGGCCGCCGCATCGGGCTGCACGTCGCCCCAGTCGCTCTCGAGGACGTACTGCCGCTCGTCGATGAGGTCGCGCACGTGGGCGACCGCCGCGTCGTTGACCTCGTACTCCGCCATCGCCCCACGGTAGCCACGGGGCGGGCCCTCGTGGTCGCCGTCAGCCGGCGGGCTCGGCGCGGTGGCGGGTCATGAACTCCCAGACGAGCGCGTGCGCGACCGCGACGAGGAGGACGAGGAGGGTCGCCTCCGCCTGGAGGGGGCTCAGGCCGACGCCGCGTGCCAGGCCGGGTGCGACCCCGATGACGGCGACGGCCGCGTAGACGGCGGCCGTGACCCACCAGTACCGCGCGAACGCACCGGCGTCGTCGTCGAGGCGGGACCCCCGCAGGAAGCGGACGGTCGTCACCCCGCCGAGCACGGCGATGACGACGAAGGCGACCCGCCAGAAGGCCGGGCTCTCCGGCCCGCCGATCTGGGCGAAGAGGCCCATGAGGGCGGGGAGGAGGAAGGCGAGGTACACCGACCCCACCCGCCGTCGCAGGGCCTCCTCACGCAGCCAGCGCGGGTTGCGCTCGACGACCGTCCACCAGAGGCCGGTGAGGGTGAAGCAGGTCGCCGAGAAGAGCGCGTAGAACGTGCTGGTGTCCACCGTGGCCTCCACCGGTGGCCGCGGCGGCGCCCTGTCGCCGTCGTCCTGCCCCGGGATCGCGCCAGTATGGTGCGCCCGACCGGTGGGCGACCAGCCCTGTCCGTCGCGCTCCCGCCCACCGGCATCGCCCAGGACGACGATCTCGGGGCGCGCTGGTTGTCGGGGTGGGCCTGTCGTGACCTATCGGTCGGTGTCCGTGCGCGTCAGGGCCTGCGCCCAGGTGGTGAGGCGGCGGCCGAGGAGGGTCGTGAGCGCGGCCGGGTCGCCGACGAGCCCACCGTCGTCGTACGCGGCGAACATCGCCGCGAGGACGTCGCGGGCCTGCGGCGACAGCCCCGCCCCGGGTCCGGCGCGCCACTCGGCGACGTCCACGCGGCGCGCGGTGACGGGGCGGCCCAGCACCTCCGCCGCCACCTCGGCCATCCGTGCGGTCGTGAGGACCTCCGGCCCGCAGAGGTCGTGGGCCTCGCCGTCGCGGGAGGGGTCGAGGAGCACGACGGCCGCCGCGTCCGCGACGTCCGCGAGGTCCACGGTGGTGAACGGCGCCTCGAGCGAGTAGGGCACCGCGATCTCCCCGGTGAGCGCCGCCACCAGCAGGTTCTGGTGGTAGGCCGACGGCCGGAGGACGACGAGAGAGCCCGGGACGCCGCGCCGGAGCACGGCTTCGGCCTCGCCCTTGCGGACGTGGTGCGGCATCCGCGCGTCGTGCGGGTGGAGCACGGAGTGGAAGGTGAGGTGCGGGAGCCCGGCCGCTGTGGCGGCCTCGGCGACCCGCTGTGCCATCGCGACCTCGTCCGGGTGGACGTTCGGGGCGAGGTGGTAGGCCGCCCGCGCACCGGTGAACGCGCTGTCGAGGCCGGTGCCCGTGACGAGGTCGACGACGACCGGCTCGGCGCCGGGGAGCGCGGCGGACTCCCGCCCGGCACGGACGGCGGCGCGGACGGGAACCCCACGCGCGGTCAGGGCGGCCGCCACGGCGCGTCCCGTCTTCCCGGCCGCGCCCAGGACGACGACGGGTCGAGGATCCTCCTGTGCCGCAGCGGATCCGGACGCGGCGACGGGGTCGTGGACCGCCACCGCCCCCGACCCCGTCGCCTCCTGCGTCCGCGACACGTCAGACCCAGTCGACCTCGGCCGCGCCCCGTCCCTCGGCGAGGCGGGCGTACCCGGGGCCCCGGTCGAAGAACGGCTCGTCGCCGCGCCCGGCGCGCACCTCGGCGCGGAGGGCGTCGGAGGCGCCGGTGTCGATGACCGGCTCGTCCTTCGTCCCGCTCGCGACGACACCGTAGTCGGCCCGCGCGCCCTCGAACGAGACCTTCCCCCACCGCAGGTCGCGCTCGACCTCGTCGTACGGCCGCTCGAGCGGGTCGCCCCAGCCGCCGCCTCCGGTCGTCCGGATCCGGATGACCTGGCCGGCCCTGACCGGCTCGGCGTCGGCGAGGGCCTCGACCGTGCGCTCGTCGGGGCCGCCGACGTCGATCGTCACCTCGAAGGGCCGACCGGCCTTGCCGCCCTTGACACCCCAGCAGGCGAGGATGGAGCGGTCGGCGATCGACATGAAGTTGGCGTCCTGGAGCATCCGGATGTGCTTCTCGTACCCGAGGCCGCCGCGGTGCCGCCCGGCACCACCGGAGTCGACCGCGAGGCCGAGGCGCTCGACGACGAACGGGAAGCGGCTCTCGGTGAACTCGGTCGGGAGGTTCCGCGAGTCGGGGACGACGTGGATGGTGTCCTCGCCGTCGGCGTAGTACCGACCGCCGGAGCCGCCGCCGAGCACCTCGCGCATGAGGTAGTCGTTGCCGTCGCGGTCCTTGCCGTAGACGCCGGTGTAGCGGATGGTCTCCTGGTCGGCGGGCATCTGGCCGTCCACCGCCTTGGCCACGACGCCGGCGAGGACGCCGAGGAGGCGGAGGATGACGAAGGTGCGCGCGTTGGTCGGGGCCGGGTAGATCGGGGTGAGCAGCGTGCCCTTCTCGGGGAACCTCATCTCGATGAGCGGCACGATGCCCTCGTTGACGTCGAGCTCGGCCATCCGCTCGGGGGTGTCGGCGAGGTTGCGCAGGATCGGCGCGAGCCACTTCTTGAGGAAGTTGCCGCCCACGTAGTCGCCACAGTGGTTGATCGGGCCCTTGGCCTGCTTGCTCGTGCCGGTGAAGTCGATGACGAGCTTCGGGCCGCCGTCGCCGGGGCCGGGGCCGCCGGTCGAGGTCTTGGTCAGGGTGATCCGCTGGGTGTGCAGCTGCGGCTCGTCGACCCCGTCGTGCTCGGCGTAGTCCTCCCAGACGTAGGTGCCGTCGGGGATCTTGCTGAGGATCTCGCGACGGTAGGTCTCGGTCGTCGCGTCGAGGATGGCGTCGAAGGCGGCCTCGATGGTGTCGCGGCCGTAGCGGGTGAAGAGCTCGGAGAGGCGGCGCGCGCCCATGAGGCAGGCCGAGCACTCGGCGTCGAGGTCGGCCGCGAGGCTGTCGGGCATCCGGCTGTTGCGCGTCATGATCCGCAGCGCCGCCCTGTTCGGCACACCGGCGTCCCAGAGCTTGATCGGGGGGACCGACAGGCCCTCCTCGAACACCGTGCGGGCGTTGCTCGGCATCGACCCGGGGACCGCGCCGCCGATGTCGTCGTGGTGGCCGAAGGCCTGGACGAACGCGACGACCTCGCCCTCGTGGAAGACCGGGACGGTGACGCAGAGATCGGGGAGGTGGCCGATGCCGCCCTCCGACTCGTACACGTCGTTGTGGAAGAAGACGTCGCCCTCACGCATCTCCGACAGCGGGAAGTCGCGCACGATCGGGTGCACGAGAGCCGAGTACGAGCGTCCGGTGAGCTTGCGCAGCTGTCGGTCGTGGATGCCGGCGCGGAAGTCGTGGGCGTCGCGGATCATGGGCGAGCGAGAGGTCCGCGCGATGGCGGTCTCGACCTCCATCTCGACCGACGCCAGGGTGCCCTGGACGATCTCGACGAGGATCGGGTCGACCTCGCTGCCGACCGGGGTGAGGCGGTTGCCGTGCTCGTAGGACGTCGGGAGGCCGGCCGGGTTGGCGGGGGCGCCATCGGCCCCACCCGGGGCGCTGCCCGAGGTGGCGACGGGGGCGACGTTCTGGCGGATCATCGGGCCGCACATGTCAGGCCTCCTTCGTGACGACGAGGTTGCCGAACGCGTCGACGCGCACGGAGAACCCGGGGTGGATCGGGACGGTCGAGCCGAACTCCTCGACGATCGCCGGACCGGTGAAGGTGTCGCCGGCCCGCAGGTCGGGGCGCCAGTAGACGTCGGTCGTGACGTGTCCCTGGTCGGCGTCGAAGCAGACCTGCCGACTGGATCGCGGGGTGAGGGCGCCGCCGCCCACACCGTCCTGGGACAAGATCGCCCTATTGGTCGATTCCTGCACACCGTCCTGGGACAAGATCGCCCTATTGGTCGATTCCTGCACACCGTCCTGGGACAAGATCGCCCCAGTGGGCGAATCTGACCCACGGCTGGGGACCTCGCGGAGCTCGGGACGGGTGATCGGGCCGACGCCGGTGACGCGGAGGTTGACCCACTCGACCTGCTGCGTCGGGTCGTGGCGGAAGTCGTAGCCGTAGAGCTGGCGGTGCTCGTCGTGGAACCGGTCGGCGACGGCCGTGGCGAACGCCTCGTCGACCCGGCCGGTGCCCGCGGGCACGCGCACCTCGTACGCCTGGCCGAAGTAGCGCAGGTCGGCCGTGCGGACGTACTGGTGGTCCTCGCGGGCGAACCCCTCGGCGTC
This sequence comes from Oryzobacter faecalis, assembly GCF_046764005.1. NCBI lineage: Bacteria > Bacillati > Actinomycetota > Actinomycetes > Micrococcales > Intrasporangiaceae > Oryzobacter > Oryzobacter faecalis. Next base: position 178,766 of record NZ_JBKOFW010000004.1, read on the forward strand.
GAGCGCGGCCGCGGCCTTGGCGGTCAGCTCGTCGAGGACCTTCTCGACGGCCCCGTGGTCGAGGCTCGCGTGCCGCGCGACGTGGGTCTGCACGTAGTCGTTCTTGACGTCGACGGTGAGCAGCCCGAACGCGCTGACGTTGCCCGGGTTCTGCGGCACGACGACACCGGCGAGGTCGAGGATGTCGACGAGCCGGCAGGCCAGCAGCGAGCCGGAGCCGCCGAAGGTCGTCAGCATGAAGTCGCGGACGTCGAGGCCGCGCTTGACCGACACCTGCCGCAGCGCGTTGGCCTGGTTCCACGCCGAGATCTCGAGGATGCCCGTCGCGCAGCGCTCGAGGTCGAGCCCGAGCCGCTGCGCGAGGGCCTCGATGCCGGCGCGGGCCGCACCGACGTCGAGGGGGATCTCGCCGCCGAGCAGGTGCGGGGGGATCCGGCCGAGGACGACGTGCGCGTCGGTGATGGTCGGCTCGGTGCCGCCCTTGGCGTAGCAGAGCGGCCCGGGGTCGGCGCCGGCCGACTGCGGGCCGACCTTGAGGGCGCCCTCCGGGGAGACCCACGCGATCGAGCCGCCGCCCGCGCCGACGGTGACGACGTCGATCATCGGGATCTTGCTCGGGTAGGCGCCGACCGAACCCTCGGTCGTGAGGGTCGGCTCGCCGTCGAGGACGACCGACACGTCGGTCGAGGTGCCGCCGCCGTCACAGGTGAGGACCTTGTCGAACCCGGCCCGGCGGGCGATGAGCGCGGCGCCGAGGGCGCCGGCCGCCGGACCCGAGAGGACCGTCGTGATCGGCTGGTGCACGACCTCGTCGGCGGAGAGGACGCCGCCGTTGGACTTCATGACGTAGAAGGGGATCGGACGTCCGCCGGTGAAGCCGTCGAGGCGCTCGTGGATGTTCGTGACGTACCGCGACACGTTGGGCTTGACGGCCGCGTCGACGAGCGTCGTCATCGAGCGCTCGTACTCGCGGTACTCGCGCAGCACCTCCGAGCTGATCGAGACGACCGCCTCGGGGTGCTCGCGGCGCAGGACCTCACGCATCGCGAGCTCGTGCTCGTCGTTGGCGTAGGCGTGGAGCAGGCAGACGCCGATCGTCGTGATGCCGCGGTCCCTGAACCAGTGGGCGGCGGCGACGGCGCTGGCCTCGTCGAACGGGCGGATCTCGTTGCCCTCGAAGTCCATCCGGCCGCCGATGGTGCGGACGTGGTCGGCCGCGACGATGCGCGGTGGCTTGACCCAGAAGTAGGAGTTGCCGTAGCCGTCGGGGACGGCCTGACGGGCGATCTCGAGCATGAACTCGTAGCCCTCGGTCGTGACGAAGCCGAGCCGCTCGACCTTGCCCTCGAGGAGCTTGTTCGTCGCGACCGTCGTCCCGTGGCAGACGGCGGTGATGTCGTCACCGCCCGCCCCCATGACCCCGAGGATCTTCTCGATCCCGGCGATGAACCCGTCCGCGGGGTTCGAGGGCGTGCTGGGGGTCTTCGTCGTGACGAGCTCGCCGGTGTCCTCGTCGAAGGCGACCACGTCGGTGAACGTGCCGCCGGTGTCGATCCCGACCCGGATCCGTCGCTGTGTCTGCTCGGCCATGGCCACGATCCAACCCGGTGGCCGGGACCGATGCGTTGTCAGGATCTGCCGACGGAATCGTGGTTCCCCGTCCGTTCTTGCCACCAGACGGCGACGCCCGCCGACCGGAGGGGCCGGCGGGCGTCGAACGCTCCCGCGGGTCTCAGGCCTTGGCGGCCGGCTCGCCGTCGAGGGCGGCCGGGGACGTGGCCGGAGTGGTCGCCGGGGCGACCGGTCCGGAGCCCTCGGTGTAGCGCGCGAGGAGCGCCTGGAGGTCGACGCCCGTCGTGCTCTTGAGCATCGCCAGTGTCTGGGTGAGGTTGTCCGTGACCTGCTTGGGGAGGGCGGCGGCGCCGTCGGTGGAGATGACGGTCAGCTGGTCGATGGCCGCCATCGGTGCGGCGACCTCCCTGGCGACCTTCGGCAGCACCTCGACGAGCATCTGGAGGACGGCCGCCTCGTTGTAGCGGGCGAACGCGTCGGCGCGCTTGTTCATCGCCTCGGCCTCGGCCTGGCCCGTCGCGAGGATCGCGCTGGCCTGGGCCTCGCCCTCGGCGCGCACCGCCTCGGCCTGCGCGACACGCAGTGCCTTGTCGGCCTCACCGCGGCGGGAGCCCTCGATGGCCTCGGCGTCGGCGAGCGCGGAGCGGCGCGCCTTCTCGGCCTCACCGGTGAGCCGGGCCTTCTCGGCGTCGGCCTGGGCGGCGGCGATGGCGGCGGCCTTGCGGGCGTCGGCCTCGGCGATGGCCGCGTTGCGGGCGCCCTCGGCCTCCTGCTCGACGCGGTACCGCTCGGCGTCGGCCGGCTTGCGGACCTCGGTGTCGAGCTGGCGCTCCTTGAGCGCGGCCTGCCGGACGGCGACCTTCTCCTGCTCGGCGAGGATCGCCTGGTCGCGGTCGGCCTGGGCGAGCGGGCCGGCGGAGGCGGCCTGCGCCTGCGCGGCGTCGGTCTCGGCCTTGATCTCCGACTGCTTCAGCGCGAGCTGGCGCTGGGCGATGGCGATCTCCTGCTCGGCCGCGAGGCGGGCCTGCTCGGCGGCCTGGCGGGCGTTCGCCTCGGCGATGGCGGCGACCTGCCCCACCTTGGCGGCCTCGGGACGGCCGAGGTCGGCGAGGTAGCTGCCGTCGTCGGTGATGTCCTGGATCTGGAAGGTGTCGAGGACGAGGCCCTGGCCGGTCAGCGAGGTCTCGGACTCGTCGGCCACCCGCTGGGCGAACGCCGCCCGGTCGCGGATGATCTGCTCGACGGTCAGCGAGCCGACGATGGAGCGCAGCGACCCGGCGAGGGTCTCCTGGGTGAAGGTCTCGATCTCGCCCTGCTGGGTGAGGAAGCGCTGGGCGGCGGCGCGGATGGAGTCCTCGTGGCCGCCGACCTTGACGATGGCGACGCCGTCGAGGTTGAGCTTGACGCCCTGCCCCGAGACCGCCCCGCGGATCTGCACCATGATGCGGCGGCTCGACAGGTCGAGGATGTGCAGCCGCTGGACGAACGGCACGACGAAGATGCCGCCACCCATGACGACCTTCTGGCCGGACAGGTCGGTCGACACCTCACCCGTCTCGGGGTTCTTCACCTCCTTGCCCTTGCGGCCGGTGACGATGAAGGCCTCGTTGGGCCCTGCGACGCGGTACCTCGAGGCGATGACGAGCCCGAGGAGGACGAGCAGGAGGACGAGCCCCAGGACGGCGATGAGCGCGACGGGGATGTCGAACCCGAACATGTCTGCCTGGCCTTTCCCGGCGCCGGTGGGCGCCCGTGTGCGTGGAGTGTGCGTGGTGGACGTCGCCGGCAGGTCGCCGGTTCCGCCGCGAGGAGCGGGTGCGGCCTCAGCCCTCGTTCCGCGCGACGCGGACCGAGGTGGGGCTGAGGACGCTCGTGACGACGACCGCGGTGCCGCTTGGCAGCGGTTCGTCGGCCCGGGCGTTGAGCCGCGTGATGTGGCCGGCCGCGACGACGTTGACCATCCCGAAGCCGTCGGCGGGCACCGGTTCGACGACCGTGCCGCGGAGCCCGACGAGCCCGCGGCTGCTGACGTTCGACTCGTCGCCGCCGCGCATGAGGCGCTTGCTCGCCTGTCCCGCACCGACGCCGACGACCGCACCGGCGACGAGGCCGGACAGCAGCGTGACCGCGGAGGACGCCCCCGTGTCGGCGACGAGGGCGCCGACGAAGCCGAACGCGGCGAGGAAACCGGCGACGGCCAGGCCGGAGAGGAGGTCGGGCCCCACCCCGTCGAGGAACCCGTCGACGACGTCGCCCGCGAGGAGCGAGACGAGGAGCAGCAGGATGCCGATCCCCCCGACGACGAGCAGCGTGGCCTGCATCCGGTCTCCTTCTGCGTGGTCCGCTGGCGCGGACGCCGGGTCCCCCCGGACCCGGTGCCGCGAGCCTAGACGGTCCGGGCTGCACGGCACAGGGACTTCACCGGACCCGCCCGGCGGGGTCACCCGGCATCGGCTGCACGGACACGGTCGCCGGCCTGCGGATCGACCCGCTCGAGGGGAACGACCTCGGTTTCCAGGTCCTCGGCCCCGAGGACCTCGGCGGAGGGTCTGGCCAGCCGCCACCGCGAGTGGGACGGTGGGAGGCGTGTTCGTCGACGCGGCCTCCTACGAGCGGTTCATGGGGCGGTGGAGCGCCGTGCTGGCCCCCGGTTTCCTCGACGCGGTGGACCTCGGTGACGGCCACGGCGTCGTCGTCGACGTGGGGTGCGGCACGGGGAACCTGGCGTCGGCGGTGCTCGACCGGTGGCCCGACGCGTCCGTCGTGGGCGTCGACCCCTCGGAGGCCTTCGTCGAGTCGGCGCGAAGACGGTTCGGCGACAGTGGGTTCCGCGGCGAGGTCGGGTACGCCGCGGCCCTGCCGCTGCCTGACGCCGCCGCCGACGCCACCCTCGCGCTGCTCGTCCTCAACTTCCTTCCCGACCCGGCGGCCGGTGTCGCCGACATGCGACGGGTCACGCGACCCGGTGGCGTCGTCGGCGCCACCGTCTGGGACTACGGCGGCGGGATGGCGATGCTGCGGACCTACTGGGACGCCGCAGCCGCGGTGCGCCCGGACGCCGCGGCCGTCGACGAGGCGCTCGCGAGCCCGGCGCGCGCGGGTGGCATCGAGGCGCTGTTCGCGGGAGCCGGGCTGACCGACGTGCGGGGCGGCCTCCTCGAGGTCGGGATGCGGTTCGAGACCTTCGACGACTACTGGCGCCCCTTCCTCCTCGGCATCGGTCCTGCCGGCGACTTCACCCGGGCGCTCGACGACGCAGGGCGCGAGGCGCTGCGGGCCGAGCTGCTCCGCCGCCTGGGCGACGGCCCGGTCGAGATGACGTCCACGGCCCGGTGGGTCCGTGGTCTCGTCCCCGCCTGAGCCGGGGGTCAGCCGTGGGGGAACGACGTCTTCGCTGGCCCCTCGAGCTCCTCGCGGTGGTTGCGGATGAGGTCGAGGTTGCGGTCGCGCAGGTGGTCGAAGCCCTGGGCGATGTTCGACCCGGGCGTGAGCGACGACAGCGCCTCCGCGGGGTCGAGGCGGGCCGACACCCATCCCTCGTGCGTCGCGGCCTTCGCGACGATGTGGCCGATCGGCGTGACGATGTGGCTGTTGCCGAAGTAGAGGACGCCGGCCGGGTCGGCCCCGACGGCGTTGGCGCCGACGACGAAGACGTGGTTGTCGTACGCGCGCGCCCGCGAGGTCAGCTCCCAGAGGTCGGCGGACCGCAGCAGCGCCGACGGGCGGGCGATGACCTCGGCCCCCTGGACGGCCTGGATGCGGCACAGCTCGGGGTAGTCCCCGTCGAAGCAGATGATCATGCCGATGCGCCCGAGCTCGGTGTCGCACACCGTGACCGTGTCACCAGGCGTGACCCAGCCGCCCCCGCCGACGCCCTCGGAGAAGAACGGGTGCGTCTTTCGGTAGACGCCCAGGACCTCGCCCTTCGGGTCGATGAGCACCGAGCTGTTGTGGACGACCGCGGGGGCGGGGCCGCGCTCGTACGTGCCGGCGACGAGGTGGATGCCGAGCTCGGCGGCGACGTCGCGCAGCGGCTCGACGACCGGGCCGGGCAGCTCGGAGACCAGCTCCCAGAGCTCCTCGGTGGGGATGCCGGGCGTGAAGCCGGTCGTGGCCGACTCGGGGAGGACGACGAGCTCGGCACCGGTGGCCTCGACGCACCGGCGCGTGAAGTCGACGAGCTTGTCGAGGTTGGCCGCCACGGCGGCCGCCGTCAGCGGGCCGGGGACGGGCGCGACCTGCACGGCCGCGGCGGTGAATGCGCGCATCAGGGTCTCCTTGCGGCGATCCGGGCGCCGAGCGCGACGCCCGCAAGAGCAAGGATCCCACCGACGAGGACCCCCAGGGCGAACCCGGCACCGGAGTCCAGGCCGAGGTTGGCGGTGGCCGTGGCGTTCGCCGAGCGGCCGGCGTAGACGGGTGCGCCCGCAGCCGTCGTGGCCGGGGCACCCGCCGCGGCAGGTTCGCCGGCGACGGGCGCTCCACCCGTGGCGATGTCGCGGTCGAGCGCGACGAAGAACTGGCCGGCCATCTTCTTCGTCACGCCTGCGAGCATCCGCTGGCCGACGCCGCCGATGGCACCACCGACCGAGGCGTCCGCGTCGTAGCTGAGCTCGGTGCCCCCGGCGGGGGAGGGCGCGAGCCGCACCTTGACGTCGGCGTCGATGGTTCCCGGCGCGCCGGCGCCGGACGCCTTCATCGTCAGCGACGACGGGGTCACCTTGTCGGAGAGTGAGACCTCACCGGCATAGGTGCCCTTGATGGCGGCGACGCCCGCCGTGACCGACATCGCGTACCGGTCGTCGCCGACGGTCGTCAGGGACTCGCATCCGGGGATGCAGCGGGCGAGGACGGCGGGGTCCTGGATCGCCTCCCAGACCCTCTCGACGGGGGCGTCGAGGGTGGAGCTGCCGGAGATCTTCATCGCGAACCTTCCTGCGCGGGAACGGGATCGGGGGTCGTGGTGGAACGTGCGTGCCGCTGGCGCAGCTCCCAGAGCTCCGACGGGCTGATCGGCATCGAGCGGATCGGGAAGCCCTCGGCGTCCTCGATCGCGCTCGCGATGACGGCGGTGACGGGGATCGTCCCGGCCTCGCCCGCACCCTTGATGCCGAGGGGGTTGAGCGGGCTGGGCGTCTCGAGGTGGTCGGTCTCGACGAAGGGCACCTCGGAGGCGTACGGGATGAGGAAGTCCATGAACGAGGCGTTGAGCAGCTGCCCGGACTCGTCGTAGGCCATCCGCTCGTAGAGCGCCCCGCCGACGCCCTGCGCGACGCCGCCGTGGACCTGCCCCTCGACGATCATCGGGTTGACCATGACGCCGCAGTCGTGGACGACGCAGTACCGCAGGATGCGGATCTCGGCGGTGACCGGGTCGGTCTCGACGACCGCCGCGTGCATCCCGTTGGCGAAGGTCGCCTGCGTGGGGGAGTAGAAGTCCTGCCCCTCGAGGCCGGGCTCGTCGTCGTCGGCGACGGGCGGCTTGTCGGGGTCGAAGGTGCCGGCGAACTGCGTGGCCGCCTGCGCGGAGGCGTCGAACGCGTAGCGCAGCGGGTTCGACATCACGGCCACGGTCGACAGGTCGATCCGCGGGCCGTCCGGGGTGCCCTTGACCGAGATGACGCCGTCCTCGACCTGCAGGTCGTCGGGGGAGACCTCGAGCGCGTCGGCGGCGATCCGCAGGGCCTTGGTCCGCACGACCCGGGCGGCCAGCATCACGGCGTTGCCCGACATCACGGCGCCGCGCGAGGCGAAGGTCCCGACCGCATACGCCATGCGCCGGGTGTCGCCGGTGGTGACGTGGACGTCCTCGATCCGCACGCCGAGCTCGTCGGCGACGATCTGGGCGAGGATCGTCTGGTGCCCCTGTCCCTGGGTGGTCAGGCCCGTCGCGACGTTGACCCGCCCGCTCGTCTCGACGTGCACGTGCCCGCCCTCGTAGGGGCCGACCCCGGTGCCCTCGACGTAGCAGCCGATGCCGAGCCCCACCCTGCGCCCGGCGGCCTCGGCCTCGCGACGGTAGGCGGCGAAGTCGTCCCAGCCGACGAGCGCCTTGAGCTTGGCGAGCGAGGCCGGGAAGTCGCCCGAGTCGTACCGGAGCGGGCGACCGTCCTGGAACATCAGCCCGTGGTCGTACGGCATCTCGTCGGGCTGGATGAAGTTGCGGCTGCGGACCTCCGTGCGGTCGAGTCCGAGCTGCGCCGCGATCGCATCCATCGTCCGCTCCATCGCGTAGCAGCCCTGGGGGCGGCCGGCGCCCCGGTATGGCGTCACGAGAACGGTGTTGGTGTAGAGGCTCCAGAACTCGACCCGGTAGGCGCCCGGCTTGTAGGGACCGAGCAGCTGGGTGGCCGTGATGATCGGGACGATGATCCCGTAGGGGGTGTAGGCGCCGTTGTCGTGCCAGAAGCGGACGTCGAGGGCGAGGAGGCGACCCTCGTCGTCGAAGCCGACCTCGACCTCCTGCACCTGCCCGCGCTCGTGGGCGCTGGAGACGAAGTGCTCGCGGCGGTCCTCGGTCCACTTGACGTCGCGGCCGAGGTTGCGCGCCGCCCAGGGGACGAGGACCTCCTCCGGCCAGGGGTGCATGATCTTGACGCCGAAGCCGCCCCCGACGTCCGGGGCGATGCACTCGACCTTGGCCAGCGGCATCCCGAGCTTGGCCGCCACGGCGGCGCGCACCCCGGTCGAGGTCTGGGTCGAGGAGTAGAGCCGCAGCGACTGCTCGTCGGCGTCCCAGCGGGCGAGGACGCCCTTGCCCTCCATCGGCATGCAGGCGCTGCGCTCGATCTCGAGCTCGAGGGTCAGCCGGTGGGGGGCCGCCGCCATCGCGGCCTCGACGTCGCCGACCTCCTGGAGGAGGTGCGCGCTGACGTTGTCGGGGACGTCGTCGTGGACGAGCTGCGCTGCGGCGCGGGCGTTGTCGATGCCCACGACCACTGGCAGAGCCTCGTAGCGGACCCTGATGCGCGACGCGGCGTCCTCGGCGACGTAGCGGTCGCGGGCGACGACCATGACGACGGCCTCGCCGACGTGGTTGACCTCGTCCTTGGCCAGGCAGTAGCCGACGCGCGGGTGGGTGAGGGCGGGGTGGGGGATGAGGACGGGCAGCGGTTCGGCGACCCGGCCGGTGAGGTCGTCCCACGTGTAGATCGCCTCGACGCCGTCGACCTCCCACGCGTCGTCGATGTCGACGTCGACGACCCGGGCGTGGGCGTGCGGGCTGCGGACGAACGCGGCCTGGAGGGCGCCGCGCCCGAGGTCGTCGAGGTAGCGGCCGTTGCCCGTGAGGAGGCGGGGGTCCTCCCTGCGCTGGACCTTCTCGCCGAACTGGCGCGTGCTCACCGGACCACCCCACCCTCGTGTCCCGGTGCAGGCGGAGCGAGCTCGACGAGGCCGCGGCGGATCTCGGCGGCACGCCCGACGGCCTTGACGATGTTCTGGTAGCCGGTGCAGCGGCAGAGGTTGCCCGAGATCGCCTCGCGCGCCTCCTCGGGGGTCGGGTCGGGGTTCTCCTCCAGGTACGCGGTGATGGTCGTGACGAATCCCGGTGTGCAGAAGCCGCACTGCAGTCCGTGGCACTCCGCGAACGCCTGCTGGACCGGGCTGAGGTTCGCGGGGTCGCTTCCGATGCCCTCGACCGTGGTCACGGAGTGGGCCTGGGCCGAGACCGCGAACATCAGGCACGAGCGCATCGGCTGGCCGTCGACGAGGACGGTGCACGCGCCGCACACCCCGTGCTCACACCCGACGTGGGTGCCCGTGAGGCCGAGTTCGTGGCGCAGGAAGTCGGACAGCAGGCGGCGTGCCGGTGCCTGTGCGGTTCTGGGGACGCCGTTGACGGTGATCGTCACGTCGTGCAGCTGCTCGGCGACGGGCTCGCTCACGCCGCGCCCTCCTCGTGGTCGTGGACGGTCGTGGCGAGGACGCGGCGCGTGAGCTCGGCGGCGAGCATCCGGCGGTAGGCCGCGGTGGCGTGGATGTCGCCCTCGGGCTCCACGTGCTCGCGGACGAGGTCGGTGACCTCCGCGGGGACCGGTGCGCCGAGGGCGAGCCCGGCGAGGACGGGTGACAGGTCGAGGACGGTGGGCACGGGCGTGACCGACACGAACGCCGCGCGTGCGGCGCGGACGGTGCCGCCGTCGACCTCCACGGCCACGGCGACGCCGGCGAGTGCGTAGTCGCCGTGGCGCCGCGACGACTCGGTGAAGCCGGTGCGGGTTCCGGGAGCGAACCGCCCGAAGCGCACCGCCTCGACGAGCTCGTCGTGCTCGAGCGTCGTCTCGAGCGGCCCCTCGAAGAAGTCGGCGGCGGCGATCTCGCGGCGTCCTCGGACGCTGACGGCCTCGACCACGGCCTCGGTGAGGACGGCGACCGAGGGCATCTCGCCGGCGGGGTCGGCGTGCGCGATGGAGCCGACGGTCGTCCCCCGGTTGCGGATGGCAGGGTGCGCGACGTTCCGGAGGGCCTGCCGCAGCAGCGGGTTCGCGACGAAGGCGCCCGCGTGGCGCTCGAGCCCGGCGTGCCGGACGAGGGCGCCGACGCGCACCGCGTCATCGGACACCTCCACCCCGTCGAGCCCCGCCACGAGGTTGACGTCGACGAGGTGGCCGGGGCTGGCGAGGCGCATGTTGAGGACGGGCACGAGGCTCTGCCCGCCGGCGAGCACCTTCCCGTCGTGGCCGACCTCGGCGAGCACCGCGACGGCCTCCTCGACCGAGCGCGGCGCATGGTGCACGAACGGTCCGGGCTTCATGCCTCGATCATGTCCACAGGACGCTCCGTTCGGTAGGGACGCAGTGCCGACACTGCCCCACGAGGTGGTCAAAGGTTGCCAAAGCCCGGGAAACGCCGCGGCCGGCCCCCCGTGGGGAGGGCCGGCCGCGGTCGGGGCGGGCCGTCAGGGACGGCGGTCGCGTCCGGGGTCGCGCTCGCCGGGCGTCCCGGGGTAGCCCTCCTGGTAGAGGTCGTCGACGCCGTCGCTGTCGCCGTAGGTCGTGGACCCGACCGACACGGCGGTGCCGTCGGCCCGGTCGCGCAGCTCGACGGGGGCGATGGCGCGGGCGAGGTGGAAGCCGCCGATCGCGACGATGGTGCCGAGCGCGATGCCCTCGAGCGAGAAGTTGTCGGTCAGCTGCATCTTGACGTTGCCGACGCCGATGATGATGCCCGCGGCGACCGGGACGAGGTTGATGGGGTTGCCGAAGTCGACCCCGTTCTCCTTCCAGATCTTCGCGCCGAGCAGGCCGATCATGCCGTAGAGGACCACGGTGATGCCGCCGAGGACGCCGCCGGGGATCGAGGCCACGAGGGCGCCGAACTTCGGCGAGAGGCCGAAGAGGATCGCGACGGCGGCCGCGACGTAGTAGGCCGCGGTCGAGTACACGCGCGTGGCTGCCATGACGCCGATGTTCTCGGCGTAGGTCGTCGTGGGCGAGCCGCCGACGGCCGACGCGAGAGCGGTGCCGACGCCGTCACCGGCGATCGCGCGGCCCATGACCGGGTCGAGGTCGTGGCCGGTCATCTCGGCGACGGCCTTGACGTGGCCGGTGTTCTCGGCGATGAGGGCGATGACGGCGGGGAGGACGAGGAGCACCGCGGCGATCGTGAAGCTCGGCGTGTGCCAGCCCACGACCTCCTTGCCGTCGGCGGCCACCATCGTCTGCTGCGGGAAGCCGAACCACGCGGCGTCACCGACGCCGGCCGTGCTCCAGCGGTCGTGGGTCGTCGCCTCGGTGGCCCCGCCGAGCTTCGAGGTGATCGGCCCGACGGCGGTGTCGAGGAACCAGGAGAGCGCGGTGCCGAAGATCAGCGCGAGGAAGACGGCGATGCGGCTGATGAAGCCGCGGAACGCGACGGCCGCGACGATCGTGAAGAGCATCGTCGTGATGGCCACCCACTGGTCCTGGGGCCAGTAGATGCCCGCGACGACCGGCGCCAGGTTGAACCCGATGAGCATGACGACCGCACCGGTGACGACCGGCGGCAGCACCTTGTGGAGCACCGAGGAGCCGAGGAAGTGGATCGCGACACCGACCGCGGCGAGGACCAGGCCGGCGACGAGGATCGCGCCGGTGACCTCGGAGGAGTCTCCGCCGTTGGCCCGGATCGCCGCGACACCGCCGACGAAGCTCGCCGAGGTCCCGAGGTAGCTCGGGACCTTCCCCTGCACGATGAGCAGGAAGACGATCGTCGCGATGCCGCTCATCATGATGGCGAGCTGCGGGTTGAGCCCCATGATGAGCGGGAACACGAAGGTGGCCCCGAACATCGCGACGACGTGCTGGGCGCCCAGGCCCACGGTCTTCCCCCAGGACAGGCGCTCGTCGGGCGCCACGACCTCGTCGGGCCCGAGCGAGCGCCCGTCACCCTTCAGCTTCCAACCCAATCCCAGCGCCATGCGAGTGCCTCTCTCCGGGGGAACCGTGGCCGTCGGCCGCGGTGACAGGGCTCCGCGTCGTCGGTGACGCGGATCACGAGTCCGTGATACACGGAAGGTAGTGACGCTGTCAGGCGACACCCTCGGCAAGGGTTGACAGCCGGATGGGGTCCGAGTCGGCAGGGTCTGTGGGCGGCCGCCCGTCCGCGCACGCCCCTCAGAGGCGCAGGTGCCTGACGTGCAGCCCCACGAGCCCGTGCTCGGCCGGCAGCCGTCCGGCGCCCGGGCTGCGCCAGGGGCGTGGCCGTCGTCAGATCCCGCGCATCTGGTGGATGCGCAGCGCGAGGGCGAGGGTGAGCCGTAGCTGGGGGTCGGAGGTGAACGGGCCGAGCATCCGCTCGAGCTTGGCGATGCGGTAGCGCAGCGTGTTGTAGTGGAAGAACAGCTGGCGCGCGGTCTCGGCGACGTTGAGGTTGGTGTCGATGAGCACCGAGAGCGTGTGGCGCAGGTCGGCGTTCTCGGGGGAGTCGTCGGTGGCGAGCTCGCCGAGGCTCTCCTCGACGAAGCGGCGCAGGTCGGCGCCGTCGGGCACGAGGGCGAGGAGGCGGTAGATGCCCAGTCCGTCGAAGTGGGTGAGGGCCGACTCGCCGTACATCTGCCGGCCCACGTGGACCGCCTTGAGGGCCTCGTCGTAGGCGGTCGGGAGATCGGCCACGCTGCGGATCGGGCGCGAGACGCCGGTCGAGAAGGTGCGGCGCCCGCCTCCGCCGTCGCCGCGGACGACCTTGGCGATCTCGCTGACCGTGCGCATGACGGTGTCGTTCTCGGCGGTCGGGTCGACGGGCAGCAGGGCCACGACCTCCTGGCTGAACCCGGCGACGGGGACCGACATGTCGCGGGCCCGCACCGCCTGCACCCAGGCCCGCACGAACCGCTCCTGGAGCGAGCGGACCTCGTCGGCGGCGCGGGTGGTCTCGGCGTCGTTCTCGTCGGTCTCGGCGACGACGACGACCATGGGGCGGTCGATGTCCCAGCCGAGGGAGGTCGCGTGCGACACGGCGTCCGGGGGGTCGCCCGCGCGACCGGCGAGGGCGTCGCGGAGGAACTCGGCGCGGTACTTGCCCTCGACCGCGGAGACCGCGGCCTCCTTGGTGATGGCGAGGGCGGCGACCGTGGCCGCCCGCTCGAGCATGTGGACGTCCGTGGGGGTGAGCGGGCGGTCGGGGGAGAACGCGCCGAGCAGGCCGTGGTCGGAGGAGCCGGCGACGATCTTGACGAAGGCGCGGGTCGTCTCGGGGCCGTTGCCCTGCCGGGGGCCGACCGGCTCGGTCTCGACGACGAGGCGGCCGGTGCGGTCGAAGCACGGCAGGCCCTGGACGCGCTCGACCTCGGCGTCGCTGCCGGCCATCGCGAGGACGCGCCCGTCGGTGGTGGTGACGACGGACGCGCCGCCGAAGAAGCCGGCCACCGACGTGCACAGCTCGTTGACCGAGCCCCCGGCGAGGACGATGCGGACGAGGACCCGGTGCACCTCGTCCTCGCGCTGGAGCAGGGCGGCCTGGCGCTCGACGACCGCCTCCAGGGCCGCGACCCGCTCGACGGGGTCGCTGGGCAGCTCGGCGGGCAGGGCGGCGTCCGCGGCCGCGGACGCGGCCCCGGTCGATGGCAACGTCTGTGCGTCGTCAGGCCGATCGTTGGCAACAATGACCATCCGGTCACTGTAGCCCCCTCGCTAGCGTCGCCGTATGCCGTCCTCCTCCGCGCGGGCCGTCCTGCCGGCCGCCGCCTCCGCCCTCACGGCGCGGGTGCTGAGGGAGGCGCCGCGGGGGGCGCCGCGCGAGGCGCTCGTCGTCGGCGCCCACCGGCTCGGGCTCTACCTCTCGGTCGACGGCACCGTGCTGCCGGTCGTCCCCTCCGACGCCCTCGCCCTCCCCACGGCCCTGCGGCTCGGTGCCCGCTCGTCGGCACTGCCGGGTGCGGCGTCCGAGGCGCCACCGTGGGGGGTCGAGCCGGGCGACCGCGTGGCCGTGGGGGGTGGGCGCGTCGTCCTCCCCGGGGCCGAGGTCGTCGCGGTGCGCACCTGGCGCCCGGCGCGCGTGCGCCGCGTGGCTCCCGGCGCGGCCTGCCCCGGCGACCGGGCACTCGTGGAGTCGCTCCTCGCCGACGCCACGACCTCCTGCGACCCCTGGCTCGCCCCCGCCATCCGGGTCGTGTGCTCAGGTGGTCGCCCCGACGGCCACCTGAGCACACGACCCGGCGAGGACGTGGAGGAGGGCGTCGCCGGCGGGCTCGCCGGCGGGCTGGCCGGCGCCGTCGCGGCGCTCGTGGGGCGCGGGCGCGGGCTGACCCCGTCCGGTGACGACGCCCTCGCCGGGGCCCTGCTCGTCGCGCACGCGCTGCGTGCCCGGCGGCCGTTCGCGGACGCCGTCCGGGCGAGGCTGGGCTCGACGACGGCGGTCTCGGGGGCCCTGCTCGCCGCCGCCGCCGACGGGTTCGCGGCGCGGCCGGTCGTCGCCCTCGTCGACGCGGCCGTCGTCGGCCACGTCGAGGCCACCGCCCGCGCCCTCCCCGAGGTCGTCGCCATCGGGCACACGTCGGGGCGCGACCTCCTCACCGGGGCCCTCGCCGCGCTGCGGGCCCACACCATCCCGGCCTCTCTCGTCGAGACCCCCACCCAGACCCCCACCGGACGGAGTGCCGCATGACGACCCACGTCGAGCTGCGACGAGGCGCCTACCACGACTCGGTGAGCCTCATGCAGGTCTCCCGCGCGGTCGCCGCCACACCCGGGGTCCTCGCCGCCCAGGTGGCGATGGCGACCGAGCTCAACATCGAGGTGCTGGGGTCGATGGGCTTCGACGTCCCCGCGGAGGCGGGGGCGAACGACCTCGTCGTCGCGCTGCGGACGGAGTCCGAGGACGGGGTGCAGGCCGGTCTCGCCGCCGTCGCCGACGCGCTCGCCGGCCTCCGCGCCGCCAAGGACACGGGGAGTGGTGAGGAGGTCGTGCCGCCGCGGACGCTCGGCTCGGCCGCGGCCCGCGAGGGTGCGAACCTCGCCGTCATCTCGGTCCCGGGACAGCACGCGGTGACCGAGGCGTTCGACGCGATCGGCTCGGGGCTGTCGGTGATGTTGTTCTCTGACAACGTGTCCGTCGAGGACGAGGTGCGCCTCAAGGACGCCGCGGCGGTGGCCGACGTCCTCGTCATGGGGCCCGACTGCGGGACGGCGCACGTGGGCGGTGTCGCCCTCGGGTTCGCCAACGTCGTGCGCGCCGGGTCGGTCGGCGTCGTCGCCGCTTCAGGGACGGGCGCCCAGCAGGTCATGTGCCTCCTCGACGCCGCGGGTGTCGGGGTGAGCCACGTCCTCGGCGTCGGTGGCCGCGACCTCAAGGAGGCGGTCGGTGGCCGCTCGACGAAGCAGGCACTCCGGGCCCTCGCCGACGACCCGGCCACCGAGTCGGTCCTCGTCGTCTCCAAGCCACCGGCCGACTCCGTTCTCGCAGAGGTCGACTCGTACGCCTCCGAGCTCGGCCTCTCGGTGCACTGGGCCGTCCTCGGTGCCGGTCGACCCGACCTCACGGCCGCCGTCGAGGCGTTCCTGCGCGCCGAGGGCCACGCCGTGCCCGAGTGGCCGGCGACCCTCGCAGAGCCCGAGCCCGTCGAGCTGACCCGGGGGCCCTCCCTGCGGGGACTCTTCTGCGGCGGCACGCTCGCGGACGAGGCGATGACCGTCGCCGAGGCCGAGCTGGGCGGGATCCACAGCAACATCGCCCACGACCCGTCCCTCGACCTCGGACCCGACCTGCGCCACGACGGCCACGTCGTCATCGACTTCGGCGACGACGGGATGACGCGCGGCCGGGCCCACCCGATGATCGACCCCACCCTGCGGATGGAACGGATCGCAGCCGAGGCCAGCGACCCCACGTGTGGCGTCCTCCTGCTCGACCTCGTCCTCGGGCACGGCGCCCACGCCGACCCCGGCGGTGAGCTCGCCGACGCGGTGCGTGGCGCGCGGGCCACGGCCCACGGTGCGGGTCGCGCGCTACCGGTCGTGGTGTCGCTCACCGGGACCGACGCCGACCCGCAGGGCCGGGCCCGGTGCGCCGACCTGCTGGCGGCGGCAGGCGCCTCCGTCCTCCTGTCCAACGGCGCGGCCACCCGGCACGCGCTCGAGCTGCTGAGGAGCGACCGATGAGCGAGCAGAACCGACCCCTCCGCGGCCTCCTCGAGAGCGACCCCGTCGTCGTGACGGCGGGCGTCTCCCTCCTCGCGGACGCGCTGCGCGACCAGGCGGTGCAGGTGACCGAGACCCAGTGGCAGCCGCCGCCGCCGGGGACCGAGGGCGACCTGGCGCGGGTCATGGGCGACGCGCGCCGGGTCGAGGCGAACCGCCTCGCGTTCGAGCGGATGACGGCCGCCGAGGCGGTCCTGACCGACGTCGTGCCGGCGTCGCAGTCGCTCGGGCTCGAGCGGGGGACCTTCCTGCACGCCGGCCCCCCGGTCGAGTGGGAGCGCGCTTCGGGGCCGCTCAAGGGTGCGCTGATCGGGGCCGTGCTGTTCGAAGGTCTTGCCGACCACGCCGAGGACGCCGAGAAACGCCTTGCCGCAGGCGAGTTCGACCTCGAGCCCTGCCACCACCGGGGTGCCGTCGGGCCGATGGCGGGGGTCGTCAGCCCGTCGATGTGGATGTACGCGCTGCGCGACGACGTCCACGGCAACGAGTCGTGGTGCTCGCTCAACGAGGGCCTGGGCAAGGTGCTGCGCTACGGCGCCTACGGGCCCGAGGTCATCGACCGCCTCCACTGGATGACGCGCGTCCTCGGCCCGATCCTGTCCCAGGCCGTCCGCTCCACCGGACCGATCGACATCCGGGCGATCGTCGCCCAGATGCTCCAGATGGGCGACGAGGGCCACAACCGCAACCGGGCAGGGTCGTTGATGCTCCTGCGTGAGCTGCTGCCGGGCATGATCACCGCCGACGCCTCGTCCTCCGACGTCGCGGAGGCCGTGCGGTTCTCGGGCGCCAACGAGCACTTCTTCCTCAACCTCGGGATGCCGGCCTGCAAGCTGGCCACCCTTGCGGCAGAGGGGATCCCGGGCTCGACCGTCGTCACGGTCATGGCTCGAAACGGCACCGACTTCGGCATCCGCGTCTCGGGCACGGGTGACCAGTGGTTCACCGGCCCGGCGAACACCCCCGAGGGGCTCTTCCTCGGCGACTACGGCCCCGACGACGCCAATCCCGACATCGGCGACTCGGCGATCACGGAGACCGGTGGCATCGGCGGCTTCGCGATGGCCGCGGCGCCCGCCATCGTCAAGTTCGTCGGGGGCGACGTGCCCTTCGCGCTGCGCGCCACCCGGACCATGTACGAGGTGACCACCGGCGAGCACCCGGTCTACCAGGTACCCGTGCTGGGCTTCCGCGGAACGCCGACCGGCATCGACGTCACCAAGGTCGTGCGCACCGGGATCCTCCCGCAGATCAACACGGGGATGGCCGGGCGCGTCGCCGGCACGGGGCAGGTCGGCGCGGGCCTCGTCACGCCGCCGGAGGAGTGCTTCACGGGGGCGATCGCGGCCCTCGCCGCTGCCGTCCCCGCCTAGGGATCCCTGGCCCCGGGCGGGGTCGCGGGACGCGCCTCCGGCGGCCGCGCCCGCCATGGAAGGATTGACGCGTGGCAGCGACGACTCTCGACGGCAAGGCGATCCTCGGCACCATCAAGGAGGAGCTGCGCGCCCGCGTGGCCGCGCTCGCCGAACACGGGGTGGTCCCCGGCCTCGGCACCGTCCTCGTCGGCGACGACCCCGGCAGCCACTGGTACGTCGGCGCGAAGCACAAGGACTGCGCCGAGATCGGCATCCGCAGCCTGCGCCGCGACCTGCCGGCCGGCACCTCGCAGGACGAGGTCCTCGAGGTCGTCCGCGACCTCAATGCCGACCCCGAGTGCACCGGCTTCATCGTCCAGCAGCCCACGGGCCTCGACGAGAACGCGATCCTCTCGGCGGTCGACCCGGCGAAGGACGTCGACGGGCTGCACCCCACGAACCTGGGCTGGCTCGTCCTCGGGGAGAAGGCGCCGCTGCCCTGCACCCCGGTCGGCTGCATCGAGCTGCTGCGCCGCTACGACGTGCCGATCGCGGGTGCGAAGGTCGTCGTCGTCGGGCGCGGGATCACCGTGGGCCGCCCGCTCGGCCTCATCCTCACGCGTCGTTCCGAGAACGCCACGGTCACGTTGTGCCACACCGGAACCCGTGACCTCGCCGCCGAGGTTCGGCAGGCTGACATCGTCGTCGCTGCGGCGGGCGTGCCCGGCATCGTCACCGCCGACATGGTCAAGCCCGGCGCAGCCGTCCTCGACGTCGGGGTGTCCCGCGTCGTCGAGGAGGGCAGCGGGAGGTCGGTGGTCGCCGGTGACGTGCACCCCGACGTCTGGGACGTCGCCGGCTTCGTCAGCCCGAACCCCGGCGGGGTCGGGCCGATGACGCGGGCGATGCTCCTGTCGAACGTCGTCGAGGCCGCCGAGCGCCAGGTGCGCGAGCGCGAGACCGCCGGGGCGGGGACCTGACGTGGCGGGCGCCACTGCCAGCCCGACGATGACGCGGGTCTGGCAGGCCGCCCCGGTCGTCTCGCTCGTCGCCCTCGCCGCCACCTGGGGCCGCGACATCGGCATCGTCGTCGTCGTCCTCGTGGCGGTGCTCCTCGCCGCTGCGGTGCTGGCGGCCGTGCATCACGCGGAGGTCGTCGCGCACCGGGTGGGGGAGCCCTTCGGGTCGCTCGTCCTCGCCGTGTCGGTGACCGTCATCGAGGTCTCGCTCATCGTCACCCTCATGCTCTCCGGGGGTGACGAGGCCGCGACCCTCGCGCGCGACACCGTCTTCGCCGCGGTGATGATCACCGTCAACGGGATCATGGGGCTGTCGCTGCTCCTCGGGGCCCGACGGTTCACCTTCGTCCACTTCAACGCCGAGGGGACCGGTGGGGCGCTCGCCACGGTGGCCGCCCTCGCGGCGCTGACCCTCGTCCTGCCGACCTTCACGACGGGCGAGCCCGGCCCCGAGTTCACCGGCGGCCAGCTGGCCTTCGCCGCCGTGGCGTCCCTGTCGCTCTACGCCGCGTTCGTGGTGACGCAGACCGTCCGGCACCGCGACTTCTTCCTCCCCGTCACCAAGGAGGGGGAGCCGCTCGCCGAGGACGAGCACGCCGACCCGCCGACGGACCGCGAGGCCGTCACCTCCCTCGTGCTGCTGCTCCTGTCGCTCGTCGCCGTCGTCGGGCTGGCCAAGGTCGAGTCGCCCGCGATCGAGTCGGGGGTGCTGGCCGCCGGCCTGCCGCTGTCGTTCGTCGGTGTCGTCATCGCCCTGCTCGTGCTGCTGCCGGAGACGATCGCCGCGGCCAACGCGGCCCGCCGTGAGCGGATCCAGACCTCGCTCAACCTCGCGATGGGGTCGGCGATGGCCTCGATCGGGCTGACGATCCCGACGCTGGCGGTCGCGTCGATCTGGGTCCCGACGCCGTTGCACCTCGGGCTGGGCCCGACGCAGATCGTGCTGCTCGGCATCACGACGATCGCGGCGGTGCTGACGGTCGTCCCGGGGCGGGCGACGCGTCTCCAGGGCACGGTGCACCTCACCCTCCTCGCGGCCTTCCTCTACTTCTCCATGGCCCCCTAGCCCGTCCCGACTTTCCCGCCTGATGCCGGAACCTTCGGTGGGGCACCCCGAGCTTCGGGGTGCCCCACCGAAGGTTCTCGTGCCTCGAGTGGGGATGGAGGCGCTCGTCCACAGGGGAGCCCGTCCGCGTGCGCTGTCCACAGAGGGGCGGCGAGGGGTGCCGCCGGCTCCCGATCGCGCGGAACCTGTCGGGATGTCCGTCGCTCCCGCCCCCTCGACCTCCTCCATGCCGACGTCGTCCCTTGATGGGCTCGTCCTGACCCAGGCCGCGGCCCAGCACGGTGTGCTGTCGACGGCTCAGCTCCTCGCGGCCGGTCACCCGCCTCGGCGGCTCGTCGAGCTGGTCCGTGCCGGCGTGCTCCTGCACCCGGGCCGGGGTTTGTACCTGGTGGCCGCCCTGGCTCGTGACGACGAGATCGATCGGCACCGGCAGCTCGTGGCGGGGGCCTTCCTCCTCTACGCCGACGCCGTCCTGACCGGCACCACCGCTCTCCTGGCCCATGGCATTCCCGTGTGGGGTGTCCCGCTGGGCAGGCCAGCGTTGCGGCGCCCCATGAAGCGGTCGGGCGGCATGAGCGCGTTCTGGGTCAGGCAGGCCAGTGGCGCGGTGGTCGACACGCCCTGGGGTCCGGCGAGTCCCGTGGCCGAGGCGCTCGCGCTGCACGCCGTCGACCACGGCATCGTTCCGGGGGTCGTGAGCGCCGACGCCGCTCTGCGAGACGCCCGTGCCGGGGTCGAGGAGCTCGACGCCGCCGTCGAGGTCGTGAGTGGGTGGGTCCACGGCTCGAGGGCCGTGGCGATGCGCGCACTCGCCGACGGTCGCCGGGAGTCCGTGGGCGAGTCGCGATGCGGTGTGGCCCTGGCGATGGCCGGGATCCGCGTCGTCCCCCAGGTGGTCATCTCGGGTCGCAACGGCGAGTTCGTCGCCCGGGTCGACTTCGTCGTCGAGGGCACGAAGGTCATCGTCGAGTTCGACGGCAGGGTCAAGTACAGGTCCGGGGACCCGTCCCTCCTGTGGGCCGAGAAGCGCCGTGAGGACGCCCTGCGCGCCCTCGGCTACGTCGTCGTCCGCATCACCTGGGCAGACCTCGAGGTGCCCGGGGCCGTGGTGGGCAAGGTGCGTGCCGCCATGGCGAACGCCGGCTGACACCATCTCCGGCCGGCTCGACCGCGGGCGGGAACGCTCGCTGAGAGAGCGAAACCTTCGGTGGGACACCCCGAAGGTCGGGGTGTCCCACCGAAGGTTTCGGCATCAGGCGGGAAAGTCGGGGTTCAGATGAGGCCGAGGGCGCGGACCGCGTCGCGCTCCTCGGCGAGCTCGGCCACGGAGGCGTCGATCTTCCCGCGCGAGAACTCGTCGATGTCGAGCCCCTGGACGATCGACCACCGGCCGTCCTGCACGGTCACCGGGAACGAGGAGACCAGGCCCTCCTCGACGCCGTACGAGCCGTCGGAGCGGACCGCCATCGAGACCCAGTCGCCCTCGGCGGTGCCCTGCACCCACGTGCGCGCGTGGTCGATGGTCGCCGAGGCGGCCGACGCCGCCGAGGACGCTCCACGCGCCTCGATGATGGCCGCGCCGCGCTTGGCCACGGTGGGGATGAAGGTGCCTGCGAGCCAGTCCTGGTCGCCCACGGCCTCCGCGGCGTTGCGGCCGCCGACCTCGGCGTGGAACAGGTCGGGGTACTGGGTCGCCGAGTGGTTGCCCCAGATCGTCATCTTCCGGATCTCGGTGACCGGCACGCCGAGCTTCGCCGCGAGCTGCGAGATCGCGCGGTTGTGGTCGAGGCGGGTCAGCGCCGAGAAGCGCTCGGTGGGGATGTCGGGCGCGTTCGACATCGCGATGAGCGCGTTGGTGTTCGCCGGGTTTCCGGTGACGGTGACGCGGATGTCGTCGGCCGCGACCTCGTTGAGGGCCTTGCCCTGCGGGGCGAAGATGCCGCCGTTGGCCTCGAGGAGGTCGCCGCGCTCCATGCCGGGACCGCGGGGGCGGGCGCCGACGAGGAGGGCGTGGTTGACGCCGTCGAACACCTTCGTCGCGTCGTCGCCGATCTCGACCTTGGCGAGGGTCGGGAACGCGCAGTCGTCGAGCTCCATGACGACACCCTCGAGCGACTTCAGCGCCGGGGTGATCTCGAGCAGTCGGAGCTCGACCGGGGTGTCGGGGCCGAGGAGCGCACCGCTGGCGATCCGGAACAGGAGGCTGTAGCCGATCTGGCCGGCGGCGCCGGTGACGGCGACCTTGACGGGCGTCTGGCTCACGGGAGTACCCCTTCGTACACGAGGAAACGGTCGGCTCGACGCTATCAGCGTGAGGGCGTGGCGCCGCGGGCGGCCGTGTGGTGGGCTGACCGGTGTGACGACGCCCACGCCCGCCCGCGAGGCGCCTCCTGCCGCGCCGCTGCACGAGGGGGCGGACCGCCGGCCGGTGGTCGCGGCCGTCGTGACGGCGGTCCTCTCCCTCGCGCTCGTGCTGGCCGCGGCGCGCCTCGGGTGGCTCGGCCCCGACGTCGGTCGGGGGAGCGGGTTCTGCGAGGCATCCAGCGGCGGATGGGTCGTCCAGCCGGTCAACACGTGGAGCAACCTCGGCTTCGTCGCCTCGGGCCTCGTCATCGCCGCCCACGCCGCCGACCGAGCGCGCCTCGGCCTCACGATGGGCGCCCATCCCGGCCTCGCCGTGACGTTCGCCGTCGTCGTCGTCCTCCTCGGCCCCGGCTCGATGGCGATGCACGCCACCCAGAGCCGCCTCGGCGGGCACCTCGACCTGCTGAGCATGTTCCTCGTGTCGGGCTTCGCCCTCGCCTACGCGGTGATGCGCCTCGTCCGCCGCGGACCCGGTCTCTTCGCCGCCGTCTTCCCGCTGCTCGTCGTCATCGGGATGGTCGTGCTGCTCACCGGCGGGCGCGGCATCCCCTTCGTCCGGCACAGCGGGAACGCGGCGTTCGCGGTGATGCTGCTGCTCGCGGTCGTCCTCGAGGTCGTGCTGTGGTTGCGGCGCGATCCCCGCCAGGACGCCGCGTTCGGGCTGGCCTCGGTCGCGACGCTGCTCATCGCCTACACCGTCTGGCAGCTCGGCCGCCGGGGCCACGAGTGGTGCGAGCCGGAGTCGCTCCTGCAGTGGCACGGCGTGTGGCACGTCCTGTGCGCCGTCGCGGCGTACCTGATGTTCCGCCACGACACCGCGGAACGCCCCGCCCTCCGCTGACCCTTGGCGGGACAAGATCGCCCGATTGGACGATCTTGACCCAGCCGAGCTGGACCGGGGGCTTGGGTCAGCGGACGGCGTCGGGGTCGACGCCCTCGGCGACGCGGACGTCCTCCGGCTCGATCTCGCCGCTGATGTCGCGGTCGCGCCGGTCGACGCCGGTGATGAGGTGGAAGGTCGCGCCCGCGATCGCCGCACCGAGGACCGGCGCGAGCCAGAACAGCCACAGCTGCCCGGGGGCGCCGTCGCCGTTGAAGAACGCCACGCCCGTCGAGCGAGCCGGGTTGACGGAGGTGTTGGAGATCGGGATCGACACGAGGTGGATGAGGGTGAGCGCCAGGCCGATCGCGATGGGGGCGAAGCCCTGCGGGGCGCGCGAGTCCGTGGCGCCGAGGATGACGTAGACGAAGACCGCGGTGAGGATCGCCTCGGCGACGAGGACGGACACGAGCCCGTAGCCGCCGGGGGAGTGGTCGCCGTACCCGTTCGCGGCGAGGCCCCCCGTGGCGTCGAAACCGGTGCGGCCGCGGGCGATACCCCAGACGGCCAGGCCACCGAGGAGGCCGCCGACCACCTGGGCCCCGACGTAGGCGGGCACGTCCTTCCACTCGAAGCGCCGCGCCACCGCGACCCCGATCGTCACGGCGGGGTTGAAGTGCGCGCCCGAGACGTGGCCCACCGCGTACGCCATCGTCATCACCGTGAGGCCGAAGGCGAGCGCCACGCCGACGAAGCCGATGCCGAGCTGGACGCTCTGGCCGGCGACGACGTTCGGGGCGAGGAAGACCGCGGCGAAGACAGCGGACCCGCAGCCTCCGAACACGAGCCAGAACGTGCCGAGGAGCTCGGCGCCGAGTCGCTGCGTCATCGTGGGGGTCGTCATGCCCGCGATTGTGCTCCCCACCGGCGACGACGTCACGGGGGACACGCGACTGGGGCGGCCCCGTGGTGGCGCCGCCCCAGTCGGGTCCGTGGCTCAGGCGAGCGTCGCGAGGATCCGGTTGAAGGTCTCCGACGGACGCATGACGGCTGCGGCCTTCGCGTCGTCCGGGCGGTAATAGCCGCCGATGTCGGCCGGGCTGCCCTGGACGGCGATGAGCTCGGAGTCGATGGCCTCGCTGTTGGCGACGAGCTGCTCGGCGACCGGCGCGAACGTGGCCGCGAGGTCGGCGTCGTCGGTCTGCTTCGCCAGCTCCTCGGCCCAGTACCGCGCGAGCCAGAAGTGGCTGCCGCGGTTGTCGATCTGGCCGACGCGACGAGCGGGCGACTTGTTCTCGTTGAGGAGGGTCTCCGTGGCCCGGTCGAGGGTCTCGCCGAGGACGCCGGCGCGCGCGTTGCCTCCGTCGGCCTCGTGGCGGAACGACTCGGCGAGCGCGAGGAACTCGCCGAGGCTGTCCCAGCGCAGGTAGTTCTCGGCCACGAGCTGCTGCACGTGCTTGGGGGCCGAGCCGCCGGCGCCGGTCTCGAACAGGCCGCCGCCGTTCATCAGCGGCACGACGGAGAGCATCTTGGCCGAGGTGCCGAGCTCGAGGATCGGGAACAGGTCGGTGTTGTAGTCGCGCAGGACGTTGCCGGTGACCGAGATGGTGTCCTCGCCGCGGCGGATCCGCTCGACGGATGCCTTCGCGGCCTCGACGGGGGCCATGATCCGCAGGTCGAGCCCGTCGGTGTCGTGGTCGGCGAGGTAGGTCTCGACCTTGGCGATGAGGTTGCGGTCGTGGGCGCGCGTCTCGTCGAGCCAGAAGATCGCCGGGGTGGCCGAGGCGCGGGCGCGGGTGACGGCGAGCTTGACCCAGTCGCGGATCGGCGCGTCCTTGGTCTGGCAGGCACGCCAGATGTCGCCCGCCGAGACGTCGTGGGACATGACGACCTCGCCGGCGGTGTCGACGACCTCGACCCGGCCGTCCGCCTCGATCTCGAAGGTCTTGTCGTGGCTGCCGTACTCCTCGGCCTTCTGCGCCATGAGGCCCACGTTCGGCACCGAGCCCATCGTCGTCGGGTCGTAGGCACCGTTCGCGCGGCAGTCGTCGATGACCGCCTGGTAGATGCCCGCGTAGGAGGAGTCGGGGATGACGGCCAGGGTGTCGGCCTCCTCGCCGTCGGGGCCCCACATGTGCCCGGACGTGCGGATCATCGCCGGCATCGACGCGTCGACGATGACGTCGCTCGGGACGTGCAGGTTCGTGATCCCCTTGTCGGAGTTGACCATCGCGAGGCGGGGGCCGCTCGCGAGCCCCTCGTCGATGGCGGCCCTGATCTCGTCACCGTTCGGCAGGGCGGACAGGCCGTCGAGGATGGAGCCGAGGCCGTTGTTGGGGGACAGGCCCGCCGCCGCGAGGTCGGCGCCGTAGCGCTCGAAGACCTCCGGCAGGAACGCGCGCACGACGTGGCCGAAGACGATCGGGTCGCTGACCTTCATCATCGTGGCCTTGAGGTGCACCGAGAACAGGACGTCGTCGGCCTTGGCCTTCGCCACCTGGTCGCGGAGGAAGGCGTCGAGGGCGGCCGCGCGCATCACGGTGGAGTCGACGACCTCGCCCTCGAGGACCGTGAGGCCGTCCTTGAGGACGGTCGTCGTGCCGTCGGCCGCGACGTGGCGGATGGTCAGGGTGTCGTCGCCCGCCATGACGACCGACTGTTCGTTGGAACGGAAGTCGTCACGGCCCATGGTCGCGACGGAGGTCTTGCTGTCGGGTGACCACGCCCCCATCGAGTGCGGGTGGCTGCGGGCGTAGTTCTTGACCGCGGCGGGGGCGCGGCGGTCGGAGTTCCCCTCGCGCAGAACCGGGTTCACGGCGCTGCCCTTGACCTTGTCGTACCGGGAGCGGATGTCGCGCTCCGCGTCGGTCTGCGGGTCGTCGGGGTAGTCCGGGAGGGCGTAGCCCTGGGCCTGGAGCTCCTTGACCGCGGCCTTGAGCTGCGGCATCGAGGCGCTGATGTTCGGGAGCTTGATGATGTTGGCCTCGGGGGTCGTGGCCAGCTTGCCGAGCTCGGTGAGAGCGTCGCCGATGCGCTGCTCCTCGGTGAGCGACTCCGGGAACTGCGCCAGGATGCGGCCCGCGAGGGAGATGTCGCGCGTCTCGACGTCGACGCCGGCGGACGAGGCGAACGCCTGGACCACGGGGAGGAACGAGTAGGTGGCCAGCATCGGGGCCTCGTCGGTGAGGGTGTAGATGATCGTCGCCATGGTGCCTCGTCGCTCCTCGGTGCTCTCAGTTATCTTGACGTCAAGAGAAAATCCTAGCGGAGGTGCCGCACCGGGCACCAGACGCAGGCGCCGCCCGGCCTCTGTTGACGGTCCCTATGCTGGCCTTGCGGGAGGGCAGGACGGTGAGCGCTTCCGCATGCAGGAACTCGGGACAGGCGTCGGGAGTGGGTGCAGCAAGTGGGTGGCAGCGCGTTGCGCGTCCTCTTCGTGAGCGCGGAGCCTCCCCGTCCCGGGAGCGCCGCGGAGGCGCACCTGGGCGGCGTGCGTGCGGGTCTCGAAGCCGCGGGGGTCGATGTCGAGACGGTCTGGGCCGCCCACGGGCGCGAGCGCAAGGTCCGCGCCATCGCGCGCTTCCAGCTGCGCGGCCTGGGTCGCCTGTGGCACGCGGACGTCGTCTACAGCCGGTGGCACGTTCTCGATGTCAGCCACGTCCTCGCCGCCCGGCTGCTCGGCCGGCCGATCGTCCTCGAGGTCAACGGGACCACGGACGACCTCGTGCTCGCCAACCCGGCGCTGGCGCGCCTGAGCCCGGTCCTGCGGCGGTGGACCGCGTGGGTGTTCGCTCGGGCCGCGCACGTCATCGTCGTCTCGCCCGGCCTGGAGGAGTGGGTGCATGACCTCGCCCCGAGGACGAGCACGACGTACCTCGCGAACGGGGCTCCGCGGTCCATCCCAGTGACCTCCGCGGCCCTCGACCCGCCCTTCGCCGTGTTCGTCGGCGAGCTGGCCCGGCACCAGGGCATCCACACGCTCCTCGCGGCACGCCGCAGCGACGCTTGGCCGACGGGCCTCGGACTCGTCGTCGTCGGCGGCGGGGCCGAAGAGGCGACCGTGGCGGAGGCGCACGCGCGCGGCGACGTCGACTACCGGGGTCGGGTGGCACGCGACGAGGCCCACGCCCTGCTTCGGGCCGCAGTGCTCAGCATCAGCCCCCAGACTGCAACCCTCGCGCGCAACCGGCTCGGCATCACCCCGCTCAAGGTGGCCGAGTCGATGATGGCCGGTGTGCCGGTCGTCGGGTCTGACCTCCCGGGGATGCGCGAGATGATCGGACGGGCTCCGGCTGGTCGAACGGTGGAGGCGGACGTCCCAGAGGCCCTGGCCGCAGCTGTCGCCGCGGTGGCCAGCGAGCACGCCGACCCGGCCGCTCTCCGCCGCTACGCCGAGGACGAACTCAGCTGGGAGGCTGTGGCTCGCCGGACCGTGTCCATCCTCGAGGAAGTCCGCGACCGCCGGAACTGATCATGGGGCGACGCTCCCGCCTGGTGCCGGTACGATGCATCGGCCGGCCAGCGGCTCGGACCCATCGCCCGCGACAAGGCCACGCCTGGTGCCTCTCGAGCAGGGAAGACGGCCGAGATGCGGGGCTGGGACTCACCGGCGACCATGGCGGGGTACGCCAGGCCCCACCGGACGAAAGGCCCTCGTGGACCGAGTAAAGCGTGCGAGCGACCTCGTCGTCGCATCGGTGGCGCTGCTGCTCACCGCGCCGCTCCAGGGGGTCGTCGCGGTCCTCGTCCGGTGGCGGCTCGGTTCGCCGGTGTTGTTCCGCCAGGTTCGTCCCGGCCTGCACGGGCGTCCCTTCGAGCTCGTGAAGTTCCGGACGATGCGACCCGTCGACGCCCAACGCGGCTGGGTTGACGACGCCGATCGGCTCACCTCGTTCGGTCGACGCCTGCGCTCGACCAGCCTCGACGAGCTGCCCGCCCTCTGGAACGTCCTGCGCGGCGACATGTCGCTCGTCGGGCCGCGACCCCTCCTCGTGGAGTACCTCGAGCTCTACACCCCCGAGCAGGCTCGTCGCCACGAGGTGCGGCCGGGCCTGACAGGGCTGGCCCAGGTGTCCGGCCGCAACGCCGTCAGCTGGGAGGAGCGGCTGCGCCTCGACGTCGAGTACGTGCGAACGCGCACGCTCCTCGGCGACCTACGCATCCTCGGACGGACGGTGACCGCCGTCCTGCGTCGAGAGGGGATCAGTGCCCGGGGGGACGTCACGATGCCGCGCTTCAGGGGCGGCGACACCGGAGGGGCGTCATGACGCGGCCGCGACTGTTCGTCGTGGGGGTCGGGGGCTTTGGGCGCGAGGTCGCGGCGATCGTCAGCGCGCTCGGCCGAGGCGACGACCTGGCCGGGTTCGTCGATGACGCGCCCTCCGATGGGGACCGTGAGCGTGCCCGTGCCTTGGGCCTCGACGTGGTCGACAGCGTTCGTGGGCTGGCCTCGCGACGCGAGCCCTTCGAAGCCGTCATAGCCGTCGGGTCCAACGCGTCTCGCCGGACGATCGACGGACTCCTCGCCGGCGCCCCTGTTCGCTTCCCGGTCCTCGTCCACCCAGACTCGACCGTGGGCTCGCGGGTCAGCCTCGGTCCGGGGACCGTCGTCGCGCCAGGCGCCCGGCTCAGCACGAACATCGAGGCCGGTCGGCACGTCCATCTGGACCAGAACGCCGTGGTCGGTCACGACTCGGCTCTGCACGACTACTCCCGCGTCAACCCGAACGGGTGCGTCTCGGGGGCAGTCCGCCTCGGCGCAGGAGCGCTCGTCGGTGCCTCGGCCACCATCCTCCAAGGGTTGACGGTCGGCGCCGACGCCGTCGTCGGCGCCGGGGCCGTCGTCGTCGCGGACGTCCCTGCGGGAGCTGTCGTCAAGGGGGTGCCGGCGCGGTGAGCACGCGCGACGCACGCTCCCGCGGCAGGCCCACCCGCGCCGTCGTCACGGCGACGGTGCCTGTCACGGTCGACACCTTTCAGCGAGAGATGATCCGCCAGCTCCTCGACGAGGGCCTCGATGTGACCCTCGTGTCTTCCCCCGGCGACCGGCTGTCAGACGTCGCAGCGGATCTCGGGGTTGAGTCGGTCGCCGTCCCGATGATGCGAGCCCTGTCGCCGCTGCGCGACGTCGTCGCCCTGGGACGCTGGCTCGTCCTCCTCGCGCGACTCCGGCCCGACCTCGTCGTCGCGGCAACTCCGAAGGCCAGTCTCCTGGCGATGCTTGCGGCACGGGTCACCCGGGTTCCAGTTCGCCTCTACTCCGCTGTCGGGCTCAGGTTGGAGGGTGAGCACGGCTGGCGCCGGGCGCTCCTCGTGACGATGGAGCGTCTGACCGCCGGCTCGGCTACCGCGGTCGTGCCCAACTCGCCCAGCCTCGCCGCGCGTTATCGCGACCTTCGACTGGCCCGCCCCTCGACGTTATTCCCGACGCGCCCGGCCAGCAGCCACGGTGTGGACACAGACCACTTCACCCCCCGCGACCGCGACCCGTCAATCGCCGAGCAGCTCGGCCTCGGTGACGGGCGGCGCGTCATCGGTTTCGTCGGCCGCCTCACCCGCGACAAGGGCATCGACGATCTCGTGGCTGCCGCCGCCCTCGTCGAGGCCGCCGGTGTGCCCACCAGGCTGCTCGTCGTCGGACCGCAGGACGAACCCGACTCCAGTCACTACCTCGAGGTGCTCCGCGCGGGTCCGGTGCCAGTGGTGGCGCTCGGAGAGGTGTCCGATGTCCGGCCGTACCTGGCATGCATGGACGTCCACGTCCTGCCGACGTTGCGCGAGGGGTTCCCCAACGTCGTCCTGGAGGCGGGCGCAATGGGGATACCGACGGTTACGACTCGGGCCACGGGGTCGGTCGACAGCGTCGATGACGGTGTTACCGGGCTGCTCGTCGACGTGCACGACCCCAAGGGTCTTGCCGACGCGATGACGCGCATCCTGCGCGACCCGGACCTCGGGCGCCGACTGGGCGAGGCGGCCCGCGCCGTCGCGATCGAGCAGTTCGACCCGCAGGCCGTCGTGCGCTCCCACCTCGCACCCGCGATGGCGGCACTCGGGCTCGTCGGCCGAGAGGGGGTGGGCTCATGGGAACCATCGCCACGCGGCTGACCGCGCTCGTCTTCTGCCTCTACCTCCTCCTCGGCCAGCGCCTGACGGTCGGAGCCGCTACCGGGGGCCGGGGCACGGTGTCAGTCCTCGAGCTCGCGTTCGTGGCCCTCGCCGCTGCGATGTGGCTCGTGCGTGGAGCGTCCCCCGCCAACGAGCGACCGCCCCGCTTCTTCGCGGTCACCGTGGGGCCGCTCTTCGCGCTGCTCGTCGTGCTTCCGACCATCGGCGTCGTGGTCGGCGACTACGAACTGCGGAACCTGTACACGGTGATCGTCGTTCTCGTACCGCTCGCGATCCTGGCCCTGGGGGCCACGGCCACACGGTTCTCCGTCGACGTGCGGCGGTTCGTGTTCGTCGCGATCCTCGGGCACGGCTTCTACGGGTTGGGCCAGCAGCTCTACCGCCTCGGGATCATGCCGTCGTCCGCGTGGAGCTGGGCGGCCGCGTGGGACGTGAGCAGCCAACAGGCCTACGACGACCTGTACGTCCTGAGCGGCCGCAGCACCGGGCTGTTCATCAACCCCAACGCCTTCGGGCTGTGGAGCGTGCTAGCCACGCTGTTCGGGGCGCTCTACCTGCGCGGCACCCCGCGCGTCGTCGCGGTGGCCTTGGGCCTGGCCGGCGTCATCGGCTGCCAGTCCCGGACCGCGTGGCTCGCCCTGGCACTCCTTGGCCTCGTCTACGCCATCAGCTTCCTCGCGTCCACGCGCGTCGCCCGCTCCGGTGCGCTTATGGCGCTGCTGCTCGCCCCGGTCGTCGTCCTCCTGGGCGTCGGCGGAGTCCTCGGTCGTCTCGTCGAGGAGGGGGCCCAGGTGCGGTTGATCAGCGGCATCGCCGGCCTCACGGAGGGCGGCGACGCCGACGCGAACCTCGGCGGCCGCTACGTCGGGTGGGCGCGAGCGCAGGAGTTCGTCAGCCAGTACGCGGTGGGGACGCTCGGACCCCCCCAGGTGAAGTTCGGCGGCTCGATCGACAGCCAGTTCGTCACGTACTACCTCCAGGGCGGTCCGCTGCTGGTCGCGGCTTTCGTCCTCGCCCTCGTGTCTCCGCTCGTCGTGCTACGGCGGCGGCTCCCCGGCTGGTGGAAGCTGGGCCTGATGTCGGGCGTCATCGCAGTGTTCTCGGCCACGGGCAATCCCCTCGACAGCCCAATGACGTGTGCGCTCCTCTGGCTCGCCGCGTCACTGTCGCTCCACGAGGCGGTCCGCGACGGCACGCTGCTCGAGCGCGACCCGTGGTCTGGACGCCGAGCCGTCACCACGGCCGTCCACCGACCCCTTGAGCGGCTACGGGCGTGAGCGGCGCTGACAGGTTGGTGCTCATCGGGCAGGCGGCCTGGGTGAGGAGCCTCGCGGCGGGGCTGACCGACGCCGGCCTTCCCGTCGAGGCCGTACCGCTCCAGTCAGTGCGCGACGCCCTGAGCGTCGCCACCTGGCGGCGGGTAGCCCGCTCCCGGGTCCTCGTTCGGGTCGGCTTCCGGCCGGGCGCCCGGACCTGGCGGGGCCGCGTCTTCGACGCCGCCCTCGCCGCGACCAAGGGACGGTCGACCGTGGCCTGTTACTGGATCGGCACCGACGTCTTGCACCTGCTCGAGGACGTCGCCGCGGGTGCACGGGTCGCCAAGTGGCGGTCGGCCGCTGCCGTCCGCCATCACCTCGCGGGATCCGAACCGCTGCGCCGCGAGCTGGCCCACGTGGGCGTCGACGCAGCGCTCGTGGGCTTCCCGTGGCGCACCGTCGATCCGCCTGACGTCCTCCCGTCGATGCCGCCTGCGGTGACCGTGCTGACCTACGTGCCGGACACTCGCGCGACCTTCTACGGCGGCCCGGCGCTCGTTGAGGCGGCTCGTCGGCTGCCGCAGGTGCGCTTCCTCGTCATGGGGGGTTCCGGCTCCTGGTGCGACAGGCACCCGTCGAACGTCGAGTTCCTCGGCTGGGTCGACGACCCTGCCCCTCTATACGCCGGCAGCAGCGCCGTCGTGCGGGTCGTCGATCACGACTCCATCGGCGGGACCGCGGTGGAGGGGCTGATGTTCGGCCGACGGGTCCTCTATAGCCAGCCCCTCGACCACGCCGTGCTCGTCCAGCGGACCGCCGACTCCCTGGTTGAGGCGCTGCAGGCTCTCGTCGAGGACCATCGGGCGGGGCGGCTCGTGCCCGATCCCGCGGCGTCGCGCTGGGCCCGCCGAGAGTTTGACCACCGCAGGCGGTTCGCCCAGCTCGCCGAGCACCTGGGCGATCTCAGCGGGTCCAAGCTCCGCTGACCGGGCGCAGCATCGCCGGCCATTCCCGACGGAAGGCGACGAGAACGACCGGGGTCAGGGCGGCCCAGACCAGCGAGGTCCAGTGGCCGGTGTCCGGCCCCACGAGGACAGTGGCTGCGGCGAGGGAGCAGAGCACCGTCACGGTGACGTAGAGGCGGCCCCGAGGCAGCGGGCGCCACAGCTGCCGCGACGCCTCGGTTCGCATCACGAGGAAGGCGACGTAGGCGACCATCGTGGCGAGGACCGCGCCTTGAGCACCGAGCAGGGGAACGAGGAGGAGGTTGAGCACGGCGCTGACGAGCAGGGCAAGCACGGTGGCCGCCACTGACCACGACGTGCGCCTCGCGAGGTTGATCCCGATGCCGGTCACCTCGGACAGCGTGTAGAGCAGCGGGGCCGCGATCGTGGCGAGGACGAGGTACTTGACGGCGTCGTAGCGCGCGGGGAGGACGAGGTCGAGGAGGAACGAGAAGGCGCCCACGGCGCAGAACACGAGCGCCACCACGGCGAGGAGCCGGCCGGCCACCCGGTCGACGCGGTCCAGGTCGTGCTCTTCGACGGCCCAGCGGTAGACGACCGGCGCCCACACCACGGAGAAGATGCTCTGCACGACGACGGCGGCTCCCGCGAAGCTCAGGGCGACGGAGTAGACGCCGAGCTCGGCCAGGGACGACATCGATCGAAGTGCGACCGAGCTCGCCGCGGTCAGGGCCCAGTACCCGAGCCCGGCGACTACCAACGGGAGGCTGTAGCGCAGCAGCCGCCGGAGCAGCTGGCGGTCCAGGCGGGCTGAGAGAGCGCCAAACCAGGTGTCGCGGGTGGCCCAGGCCGTGACGACGGCTGCGGCCACCCACGAGATGAGGAGGGCGACCTCGAGGAGGAGGAACTCACGGGTGACGGCGATGAGGAAAACCGGCCCGAGGACGACGAGGAAGAGCAGTTTCGGGACCGCCTGGCTCGCCGAGAAGGCAAGTGACCGCTCTTTCATCCGGAGGACGAGCGAGAGCAGGCGTGCGAGCAGGGCCGCGAGCGACGAGGCGGCGACGAGCCAGATGACACGCGGGTCGGACAGGTCGAACAGCAGCTGCGCGAGTGGTTCAGCGAGGACGACGGCCGGGACGGTGAGCAGCATGGCGACGAGCAGGCACGGTAGGAAGGCGCTTCGGACGAGTACCGCGGCGTCGTCGGTTTCGTGGAACTCCCTGACATACCCCTGGTCGAGGCCCATCGAGGCGAGGAGCACGACGAAGGACACCGACAGCTGGAGGATGTTGAAGCGGCCGACGTCGTCGGCCGAGAAGGCCCATGTGACCGCCGGAACCGTGACCAGACTGATGGCCGCGGTGGCGACGGGCCCGACGGCAAAGCCCGCGATCGTGCGTGCGTTCACGAAGACCTCGGGGGAACTGCGCGGGGTCGGCGCGCGGGGCGGGCGCCCATCCCGTCAGCGAGTGTCGAGATGGCGCTGGACCTCGTCGATGATCCGGTCGACGTCGGCGTCGTCGAGCCCGGACCCCGAGGGAAGGGTTACCCCGGTGGCGAAGAGTCGCTCGCTGGTTCCCGTGGTCGCGCTGCGGGCACCGGCGAAGACGGGCTGGAGGTGCATCGGCTTCCAGACGTGCCGGGCCTCGATCCCGGCGACGTCGAGGGCTGTGATGACGGCCGTGGGGTCGGTACCGGTGCGGTCGGGGTCGAGGGTGAGGCAGGTAAGCCAGTGGTTGTCCTCGGCGTCGGCGCCCTCCTCCGGACGGCCGAGGAAGTCGAGCCCGTCGATGTGGCCCAGGGCCGTGACGTAGCGCTCGCGAATCTCTCTGCGTCTCCCGATCATCTCGTCGAGGCGCTCGAGCTGGCCGACCCCGAGCGCCGCGAGAATGTTGGACATCCGGTAGTTGTAGCCGATCTCGGTGTGCTCGTACCACGGCGCCGGCTGCCGGGCCTGCGTCGACAGGTAGCGGGCCTTCTCGATCAGCTCGGTGTCATCGCTGAGAAGCATGCCCCCGCCGGACGTGGTCATGATCTTGTTGCCGTTAAACGACAGAGCCGCGGCACGTCCGAAGGA
Organism: Oryzobacter faecalis; assembly: GCF_046764005.1. Taxonomy (NCBI): domain Bacteria; kingdom Bacillati; phylum Actinomycetota; class Actinomycetes; order Micrococcales; family Intrasporangiaceae; genus Oryzobacter; species Oryzobacter faecalis. The sequence goes on from NZ_JBKOFW010000004.1 coordinate 213,006, forward strand.
GCCCGCGGGCCGACCTGCGTGGGTGGCGCCGAGGGCCTCGGCGGCGTCCTCGACGACATGGACGCCCAGCTCCTCGAGGCGGGCGCCGAGGGCGGTGTAGTCGCAGCACCGGCCGAACAGGTCGACCGTCATGGCGGCGGCCACGGTGCGCCCCTCGCCGCGGAGGTCTGCCACGGTCTGGACGAGGAGTTCGACGTCGACGTTGGCGTCGGGTGCGGCGTCGACGAAGACGGGCTCGGCCCCTGTGTAGGCGACCGCGTTGGCGGATGCCGCGAACGTCAACGTGGGGAGGACGACGACCGTGCCCGGGGCGGCACCGGCATTGAGCAGGGCAAGGTGGAGGGCTGCAGTGCCGGAGGAGAGGGCAAGCGCGCCGGAGACGCCGCACCGCTGCGCGACTTCGCGTTCGAACCGGTCGACCATGGGTCCAAGCGGAGCGACCCAGCCCGAGCGCAGCGCCTCGAGCACGTACTTCTCCTCGACGTCGGAGACGTGCGCCTTCGACAGGAAGATGCGGTCCCTCAACGCAGGACCTGCTGACCGCCGACGTGCTCGACCATCCACCGGCGGACCTCCTTGGGCTCCCCGGCCAGCGGAGGGTCGATGTCGTGTGTGTCGAGGCGCGGCACGCTGACCTGGGTGATGAGGGGGTGACTGGAGCGGACGACGTCCTCGCCGGGGGTGAACAGCTCCTCGCTGAGCTTCTCGCCGGGACGCAGGCCGGTGTAGACGATCTCGACGTCGTGGCGTCCGGACATCTGGATCATCGTCCGCGCGACGTCGACGATCTTCACCGGGGTGCCCATCTCGAGCACCATGACCTCACCGCCCGCGCCGATCGAGCCGGCCTGGAGGACGAGCTGGCAGGCCTCGGGGATGAGCATGAAGAAGCGCTCGACGTCGGGGTGGGTCACGGTCACCGGACCGCCGTTGCGGATCTGCTCGGTGAAGGCGATGACGACCGAGCCGCGCGAGCCGAGGACGTTGCCGAACCGGACGCTGACGTACCGGGCGGAGGGCTCCTGGGCATCGGCGCCGGCCGTGAGCCGCTCGGCGATCCTCTTCGACCAGCCGAGGACGTTCGTGGGACGGGCCGCCTTGTCGGTGGAGATGTTGACGAACGTCGAGACGCCGACCTTGCGGGCCGCCTCGAGGACGTTGTGGGTGCCGACGACGTTGGTCTTCAGGGCCTCCGCCGGGTGCCGCTCGAGCATGGTGAGGTGCTTGAGGGCGGCCGCGTGGAACACGACGTCGGGACGGGTGCGCTCGAAGACCGCGACGAGCTCGTCGGCGTCGCGGATGTCGCACAGGACGAGGGAGTCGGAGTCGAGGAGGGCGTGGCCCTCGATGGACATCTGGGTGGCGTGCAGCCCGGACTCGTCGCGGTCGAGCATGAAGAGCTGCTCGGGGAAGAACTTGGCGATCTGGCGGCACAGCTCGGACCCGATCGAGCCGCCGGCGCCGGTGACGAGGACCCGCTTGCCCGACAGGTGGTCCGAGATCGCGGCCATGTCGAGGTCGACGGGCTGGCGACCGAGGAGGTCGGCGACGTCGAGGTCGCGCAGGTCGGCCGCGCTCGGGCGTCCACCGAAGATCTCGCGGACGGGAGGGAGGACGAGGACGGACAGCCCCGCGTCGGCCGCGAGGGAGGAGACCTCGCGGACCGTCTCGGCGGTGGCGCTGGGGACGGCGATGACGAGGGTGTCGGCGTCGTACCTCTCGGCGACGCGGACGAGGTCGTGGCGCGTCCCCCGGACCCGCAGCCCGGAGAAGTGCAGCCGGCTCTTCATCGGGTCGTCGTCGAGGAGGGCGACGGGGCTGATCCCGCTCTCGGGGTCGCGGACGAGGCTCTCGACGAGGATGCGCCCCCCCGAACCGGCGCCGAACACGATGGCCTGGCGCCCGCCCTCGGCGCGCCGTCGGCGGGTGACGCGCGAGCGCACGACGAACCGGGCGGCGAACATCGCCGTCAGGGCGAGGAAGGTGCCCGACAGCGGGACGCTCCGGGGCAGGTTGATGACCGGCAGCAGGATGGTCACGACGCCGAGGACCGCGCCGCTGACCACGGTGGTGCGCGCGAGGTCGCCGGTCTCCTCGAACGAGCCGAGCTCGTGGTCGACCGCGTAGGGGCCGGTGAGCCAGCCGAGGACGACCTGCAAGGTGGCGACGAGCGCGGCCGCGACGACGAGGGCCTGCTCGTAGTCGCGCGGGATGGCGAAGTCGAGGCGCAGCGAGGTGGCGGCGACGAGCGCGCATCCCCAGATCGAGACGTCGACGAGGGTCCACCGCAAGCGGGTGCGCAGGGCGCGCTGCCGCAAGGTCATGTGGTGTCCCCAGGTGGTCTCGTGAGCGGTCGCCTCGTCGCGATGGTTAGGGTGGCTCCGTGCTGGTGCGCACGAGGCCGCGGGTGAAAGCCCCCCTGCACGAGCTCCCTGGGGACCGATGATAGCGAAGGTGATGGAGTGACGCTCAGCGGGTCGGTCCTCGTGGTCTGCACGGGCAACGTGTGCCGGTCGCCGTACGTCGAGCGCCGGCTGCGCCACGAGCTCGCGGGAACGGGCATCGAGGTCACCAGCGCCGGCACGGGTGCGCTCGTCGGGCGCGACATGGACCCCTCCTCGCGCGACCTCCTCGAGCGCGCCGGGGTGGACGCCGCGGGCTTCACGGCCCGGGCCCTGACCCCCGAGCTCGTCTCCGGGTCGGACCTCGTCATCGCCGCCGCCCGCGAGCACCGCGCAGCCGCGGCCCGGCTGGCCCCGGCAGCCCTGCGGCGAACGCTCACCCTCACCGACCTCGCCGACCTGCTCGACGGCGTCAGCGCGCAGGAGGTGGTCGACGCGGGGGTTCCCGGGTCGTGGGTCCGACAGGTCGCTGCCGTGGCGGTCTCGCGCCGCGGACTGGTCGCGGCCCGGCAGGAGGCGGTCGACATCACGGACCCGATCGGGCAGGGCCCGGCGGTGTTCGCCCGGATGGCGACCGAGGTCGAGGCGGCACTGGCCCGGGTCGTGCCGGTCCTGCGCGGTGCGACGTCCACCCCTGGATCGTCCCCCCGGCGCCCCTGACGGTCGGGTCCGGGAACACCGTCCGGGGCGGAAATTTACGCAAACTTGAACGCCCCTTGACCCGGAGCGGGGTCCTCAGACCTGCTCGACCCGCTTGCGCTCGCGCCGCGTGGCCTCGGCGTCGGGGGTCTCGTACGAGTAGCTGCCGTACTGGCCCGGGCCGCGCGGGGGGACCCGGTTGAGGACGACGCCGAGCACCTGCCCGTTGACCGACGTGAGCGAGTCGAGGGTGTGGGCCAGCTGGTCGCGGTCGACGATGCCCGACCCGATGACGACGATCGCGCCGTCGACGAGCTTGGAGAGGACGACGGCGTCCGTGACGGGCAGGGTCGGCGGGGCGTCGATGACGACGTAGTCGAAGCGCGTCGAGAGGTTCTGGAGCAGGCCCCGCATCGCGGTCGAGCCGAGGAGCTCGGAGGGGTTCGGCGGGATCGGGCCGGCGCCGAGGACCCACAGGTTCGTGCCGCCGTAGGGCTGGATGACGTCGATGACGTCGGCGCGGTCGATGAGGGCGTCGGTGAGGCCGACGGCGCCCTCGAGGCCCATGTACTCGAGCACCTTGGGGCGGCGCAGGTCGGCCTCGATGAGGCAGACGCGCGAGCCGGCCTGCGCCATCGTCAGGGCGAGGTTGGCGGTCAGGGTGCTCTTGCCCTCACCGGCGAGCGAGGAGGTGACGACGATGGTGCGCGGGTGGTTGGCGGCGTCGACGAACTGCAGGTTCGTGCGGAGCGACCGGAACGCCTCGGCCCGCGGCGAGCGCGGGTCGACCTCGACGATGAGCGGGCGCTTGGGCGCCTCGGGGTCGTGGGCGATCGCGCCGAGGATGGGGACGTCGGTGACGCGCTTGACGTCCTCGGTGCTCTTGACCGACCGGTCGAGGGTCTCGCGGAGCACCGCCGCGCCGAGGCCGAGGAGCAGGCCGACGACGACGGCGAGGAGGAGGTTGCGCGCCGGCTGCGGGCTCACGGGCGCCGTGGGCGTGACCGGCGGACGGACGACGGTGACCTTGACCGGGCTCGCCTCCTTCCCGGCCGGGCTCTCGAGCTCGGTGACGGCCGCCGGGAACTCCTTGGCGATCGCCTCGGCGGTCACCCGGGCGCGGTCCGGGTCGGTGTCGCGGACGGACACGTCGATGAGGACGGTGTCGGGTGGTGTCGTGGCGGTGACACGTCCGGCCAGCCCGCCCTGGGCCACCCCGGCCGCCTCGGCGACCGGAGTGAGGATGCGCGGGGTCGTGAGGAGCTGCGCGTAGGACTTGACCCGCTGCTGCGTGAACGTGCTGCCCTGGAGGAGGGCCACGCTGTCGCTGGCGCCCGTCGTGGAGACGAAGAACTGGGTCCTCGCCTCGTACATCCGCGTCGACATCGCAGAGGTCACGCTCGCGAGTCCGACGGCGAGGAGAACGACGAGGGCGATGATCCGCCACCTCTTGCGCACGACGAGCAGGTAGTCCTGCAGCTCCACGGTTCTCCTCGGGTCGACCTCGGCTGGGGTGGGGTCGTCACCCCACCCGTCACAGCCGCGAGCATCGTAGCCGCCGGGCACGGGCCGGGCGCGCCGACGGGCCGGGCGGCGGCCTCGCGGGACCCGCCCGCCCTCAGCGCGCCCACAGCGGTGGCTGAGACCGGTCCGCGCGTCCGGCTTTGACGCAGCCGGGTCGTCGGGGATGCTGACCGCCATGGACCTGCGGCGATCCCTGCCCACCCTCGGCCTCGTCGCCCTCCTCGTCGTCGACCTCGCGCTCGTCGTGTGGGCCCTGTGGCCCTCCTCGACGCCGCGGTCGGCCGCCGCACCGTCCTCCACCTCCTCCTTCAGCGGGTCCGCCTCCCCGACCGGGAGCGGGTCGCCGAGCCCGTCACCGAGCCCGTCCGACGGCGAGGGGGAAGCGGTCCCGGCCGCGCCGCTCACCCGCCTCGTGGCCGGCGTCGACGCCCGGGTCGCGTGGCTCGCCGACGCCGGGACCTGTGAGGACGCGGGCGCGGTCCACGTCACCACGGACGGTGGTCAGGGCTTCTCCACGGCCGCCGCGCCGGGGTCGGTGACCCGCGTCCGGCCCTCGGACGAGGGCAACGGGTTCGTCGTCGGCGGCGACTCGCGCTGCCGGATCCGCCTGTGGAACACCGGGGTCGCGGGAGAGGAGTGGACCGACGCGCAGTCGGCCGCCGACGCCTGGGGCCGCGACCCGGAGGACGCCACCCGGGTGCACCGCCCGGGAGGCGACCCGGTGACCCCCTGCGAGGGCGGTGCCCGGGTCGTCGACCTCGCGGGCCTGCGCGACGGCGTCGGCTCGGTCGTGTGCTCCGACGGCACCCTGCGCACCACGACGAACGGCGGCGGGCGCTGGACGACGACGCTCACCGCGGAGGGGCTGGTCGCCCTCTCCCTCACCGCACCGGGTCGCGGCGCCATCGCCCTCGTGACCGGAGACTGTGCGGGGGTGGCCGTGGCCGCGCTCGACGACGGCAAGGCCGGCGAGGTCCAGTGCATCGAGGACGTCACGCCCCGCGAGGGGCAGGTGGCCGTGTCGGTCGTGGCGCGGGCGACGTGGCTCGTGGCGGGCGACACGGTGCTGCGGGCCGGGTCGGCGAACGCCTCGACGGGGGAGTTCGAGAAGGTCGGCACCTGGCCCGAGGGCTGAGCGGCCCGGGACCGCCGGCTCCGGCCCCTGGTGGCCACCCCCTGTCGCCGCGACCAGCGGTTCTGCCACGCTGACCCGGTGGAGCCACGCAGGGTGGCGCCGGTCCTCGGGCTGTGCGCGCTCCTCGCGGCCGACGCCGTCCTCATCGGCTGGGCCTTCCGCGGTACGTCCGTGGACCCCGCAGGCGCGACGGCTGGTCGGTCCGTGTCGTCGTCGGCCTCGTCGGCCTCGCCGTCGGTGACCGGCTCCTCCGACGCGCCCGCGGTCAAGGTCACCAACCTCACCCGGTTCGTCGCGCCCGTCGGGCCCGAGATCGCCTGGGTCGTGGAGTCGGGCACGTGTGACGAGCCGGGGACGATGTGGGTCACGGCCGACGGGGGCGGCTCGTGGGCCCGCACCGACCTGCCAGGGCGCGTCGTCCGGGCGAAGCCGTCGTCGGTCGCGTCGGGCTTCGTCACCGGTGGCGACGCGAAGTGCGCGCTGAGACTGTGGAACACCGGGGACGCCGGGGAGAGCTGGTCCGACCCCACCGGCGCCGAGGAGGCCTGGTCGCGCCAGCCCGAGAACGACCGCGACGTGCACACCCCCAGCGACCTGGTCGTCAAGCCCTGCACCGACTCCGAGGTCGTCGACCTCGCCCCCCTCGATGCCCGCCGTGCCCGCGTCCTCTGCCTCGACGGCAAGGTCCGGGCGACGCGTGACGGTGGAGAGACCTGGCCCCGCGAGACGACGGTCAAGGGGGCGCTGGCGGTAGGGATCGCGGAGGGCAGCCAGGGGGTCGTCGTGCGTGCCGATGCCTCGTGCGCCGGTGGCGTCCTCGTTTCGTCGCTGAGCCAGGGCAGGCTGGGTCGGGGGAGGTGCGTGGCCGCCACCCCGGTCACGGGTCGGGTGGCCGTGGCGAGCGCCGGCTCCACGTGGTGGCTCGTCGTCGGGGACGCCGTGTTCAGGGCCGATGCGCCGACCGGTCCGTGGACCCGCACCACCGCCGACCTCGGCCGCGGGTAGGTGGCCGGGGTGGGCGGTGTCGGAAGAGCACCCCGCCCACCCGGTGGGGGTCGCCGCGAGTGCTCGCGCGAGGATGTCCCGGTGCTGCTCGTCTCCGCCAACGTCAACGGGATCCGGGCCGCCGCACGTCGCGGTGGCATCCCCTGGCTGGAGGCGACGGCTCCAGACGTCGTGACGCTCCAGGAGGTCCGCGCGGACGACGACCAGCTGCGGGCGGCGCTCGCCGGGAGCGTGTTCGAGGCGTGGCACGTCGCCCACGCGCCCGGTACCGCCAAGGGCCGGGCGGGGGTGGCGGTCCTGTCCCGGGAAGCCCCCGTCGCGGTGCGCGAGTCGCTGGCGGAGGAGTTCGAGGGGAGCGGTCGTTGGGTCGAGGCCGACGTCCTGGTGGGGGAGCGTGACGCCGGGCAGGTGGTCACGGTCGCCTCGGCGTACGTCCACACGGGGGAGGCCGGGACGCCGCGGCAGGACGAGAAGCAGCGCTTCCTCACCGCCGTCGGTGACCGCCTCGCGGCCTGGGCCGAGGAAGGGCGCCTCGCCGTCCTCACGGGCGACCTCAACATCGCGCACACCGTCCACGACCTGAAGAACTGGAAGGGCAACCGGGGCAGGTCCGGCTTCCTCCCCGCCGAGCAGGCCCACCTCGACGGCTGGGTCGACACCCACGGGTTCGTCGACGTCCACCGGGCGCTCCACGGCCCCGGGCCGGGGCCGTACACGTGGTGGTCCTGGCGCGGGAAGGCGTTCGACAACGACTCGGGGTGGCGGATCGACTACCAGCTGGCGTCGGCGCCGCTGGCGCGCACGGCCGTCCGCGCCGAGGTCGGTCGGGCCGCCTCGTACGCCGAGCGCTGGAGCGACCACGCGCCCGTGGTGGTCGAGTACGCCCTCTGAGCGGCCACGGGCCCAGCCAGGGAGCGTCCGCAGACTACGCTTTGCTCCCTCGGGGGAAGCAAAGCGTAGTCGCCGAACGGCCCCTCGCTGCGGGCCGATCCGGCGTCGCGGGGTCAGGAGTCGCAGGGTCAGGAGTCGCAGGGTCAGGAGTCGCGGGCGGCGGCGCGGCCCGCCGTCACGGTGAACGACCTCGGCGGCGTCCAGCCTCGTTCGGCGAACGCCTCGGCGACCGCCGCCACGACGTCCTCGGCGGAGCGGGCCGGCACGAGGGCGATGCTCGACCCGCCGAACCCGCCGCCCGTCATCCGCGCGCCCAGCGCACCGGCGGACCGCGCGGCCTCGACCGACACGTCGAGCTCGTCGCAGGAGACCTCGTAGTCGTCGCGCAGCGACGCGTGCGAGGCGTCGAACAGGCGGCCGACCGCGCGCAGGTCGCCCGCCTCGAGGGCCTCGACGGCAGCACGCACCCGGGCGATCTCGGTGACGACGTGGCGGGTGCGGCGGGCCTGCTCGTCGTCCAGCCGCGAGAGGGCGTCGTCGAGGTGGTGGGGGTCGACGTCGCGGAGGCTGACGAGCCCGAGCGCCGCGGCCGCCGCCTCGGAGACGCGGCGTCGGGCCTCGTACTGGCCGTCGTTGAGGGCGTGGGCGGCCCGGGTGTCCGTGACGACGAGGACGTGGCCACCGGTCCCGGCGCCCCCGGGTGCGTGGTGGCCGGCGAGGTCGAAGGGGACGTGCGACGTCTCGCCCGAGCGGCAGTCGAGGAGGAGGGCGTGCCCCTCGCGGCACAGCAGCGAGGCCGACTGGTCCATGCCTCCCGTCATCGCGCCCGCGATGTCGTTCTCGGCCCGGATGCAGGCCCGCGCCAGGCGCGCGCGGGAGGCGTCGTCCTCGAGCAGTCCCAGCCCGAACAGGTCGCTCGCCGCGGCGCCCACGGCGCACTCGAGGGCGGCCGAGGACGAGAGCCCGGCGCCGAGCGGGACCTCGCTGTCGACGGTGACGTCGAGCCCGCGCACCGCGAAGCCGTCCTCGCGCAGGGCCCACAGCACCCCGGCGACGTAGGCGGCCCACCCCGACGGCCGCCCCGGCCCGACGTCGGCGAGGTCGACCTCGACGGTCTCGCCGGCCTGCACCGAGTGGACCCGCAGGCGGTCGTCGTCCCGGGCGGCGCAGGCGGCGGTCGTGCGCTGCGGCAGGGCGATCGGGAGGACGAGACCGCCGTGGTAGTCGGTGTGCTCGCCGATGAGGTTGACCCGACCGGGCGCCGACCACACCCCCGTCGGCGGGGCCTCGAGGGCGCGGACGTGGGCGTCGGCGGCACGGGTCATGCGGGTGAGTCTAGGGAGGGTGCCCCTGACAGAATGAGCCCATGTCCACCCCGTCGACCGACGCTCCCGCACGCCCGCGCATCCTCTCCGGGATGCAGCCGACGAGCGACTCGCTCCACCTCGGCAACTACCTGGGGGCGCTCGTCAACTGGGTGTCGATGCAGGAGGACTTCGACGCGTACTTCTTCGTCGCCGACCTCCACGCGCTCACCGTGCCCACCGACCCGGAGGTCGTCCGGCGGCGCACCCGCGTCACGGCGGCGCAGTTCATCGCCGGAGGCGTCGACCCCGAGCGGTCGGCCGTGTTCTGCCAGAGCCACGTGGGTCCGCACCCGGAGGTCGCCTGGATCCTCGCCTGCCAGACGGCGATGGGCGAGATGAACCGGATGACGCAGTTCAAGGACAAGACGGCCAAGGGCCAGAACGCCAACGTCGGGCTGTTCACCTACCCGGTGCTCATGGCCGCCGACATCCTCATGTACGACGCCGCGTTCGTGCCGGTGGGCGAGGACCAGCGCCAGCACCTCGAGATCACCCGCGACCTCGCCCTCCGGTTCAACCAGCGCTTCGGCGAGACGTTCCGGGTGCCCGAGCCGTACATCCCCAAGGCCTCGGCGAAGATCATGGAGCTCACCGACCCGACGTCGAAGATGTCCGGGACGAACTCGCCCGACAAGGGCATCCTCCTGCTCAGCGACACCGAGAAGCAGCTGCGCAAGAAGGTCATGTCGGCGGTGACGGACACCGAGGCCGAGGTCCGCTTCGACCCGGAGGCCAAGCCCGGCGTGTCGAACCTCCTCGTCGTCCACTCCACCCTGTCCGGGCGCTCCGTGGAGCAGCTCCAGGCCGACTTCGCCGGACGTGGGTACGGCGACCTGAAGAAGGAGGTCGCCGACGTCGTCGTCGAGGCGGTGCGCCCCTTCCAGGAGCGGATGGCCGAGCTGCTCGACGACCCGGCCGAGCTCGACCGGATCCTCGCCCGCGGCGTCGAGCGCGCCCGGGTCGTCGCGGCCGCCACGACCGACCGGGTGCGCGACGCGGTCGGTCTCCTCCCGGCCGCCCGGTAAGGTCACCGACCATGCCCGTCCACGGCGTCGCCGTCACCGTCCCCGAGCCCTGGGGGACCCAGCTGCAGCAGGCCCGTGACGCCGTCGGAGACCCGATGGCCGCCGCCATCCCGCCGCACGTGACCCTCCTCCCGCCGACCCTCGTCGAGGGCGAGGCGGTCGACCAGTTCCTCGACCACCTCACCAAGGTCACGGCCGAGGCCGAGCCGTTCGACATGGTGCTGTCCGGCACCGGGACCTTCCGGCCGGTGTCGCCCGTCGTCTTCGTGCAGGTCTCACGCGGCATCGGCGTCTGCGAGGCGCTCGAGAGCGCGGTGCGGTCCGGGCCCGTCGCGCGGCACCTCGAGTTCCCGTACCACCCGCACGTGACGATCGCCCACCACCTCGACGAGGAGGCGCTCGACCGCGCCTTCGACTCCCTCGCCGACTTCCGGTGCGCGTTCCGCGTCGAGTCCGTCGAGCTCTACCACCACGAGGACGACGGCGTGTGGCGCGTCGTGCGCTCCTTCCCCCTGGGCGCCGACCCGGCCCGGCCCTGACCCGCGCCCGGGCGCTCAGGCGGCCGCGACGCCCCCGGCCCGGACGTCCTCGTAGTGCCCGACGAGCTCACGGGTGAGCGACGCCCACGAGCGGTCGCCGACCAGCGCCCGCCCTGCCTCGCCCATGCGCGACCGTGCCGTGGCGTCGAGGACGAGCCGCCCCACCGCCCGCCCCAGCGACCCGGGCGCATCGGGGTCGAAGAGCAGCCCGGTCGTGTCGTGGCCGACGAGGTCGAGCGGGCCGCCGCGCGCGGGGGCGACGACGGGGAGGCCGGATGCCGCGGCCTCCTGGAGCGTCTGGCCGAAGGTCTCGCGCGTCCCCGGGTGGACGAACACGTCGAGGGCGGCGTAGGCGTCGGCCAGGTCCGTGCCGGAGCGGTGGCCGAGGAACACCGGCATCGGGCGCGACCCGGCCGCGGCGGCGGTCCCGAGGACGTGCTCCGCCTGCCGACGGGCCGGACCGTCGCCGACGACGACGAGCCGGACCCCGGGCTGGCCGGCGACCTCGACGAGCCGCCCGAGCTCCTTCTCGGGCGCCAGCCGGCCCACGTAGCCGACCAGCACCTCCCCGCCCGGCGCGAGCCGCCGGCGCAGCGCCGCGACCTCGGCCGACGTCCTGCGGTCCGGGTGGAACGAGGTGGCGTCGACGCCGCGGCGCCACAGCGCCGTCCGCGGCACCCCGTGGGCGCGCAGCTCGGCGAGGGTGGCCGAGGACGGGGCCAGGGTGCGCCCGGCGAGGCCGTGGACGCGCCGGACCCAGCGCCAGGCGGTGTTCGCCGCCCGCAGCCCGGCGGGCCCGGCGTGCTGGGCGAGGTAGGCCGGCATGTCCGTCTGGTACACGGCGACCGACGGCAGCCCCAGGTGCGCCGCGTCCCTCAGCGCCCGCGCGCCCAGGACGAAGGGCGAGGCGACGTGGAGGACGTCGGGCGCGAACCGGTCGAGCACGGCACGCACCTCGTGCGTCGGCAGGCCCGTGGGAAAGCTGCGGACGCTCACCGACGGCACGGTGACGACCCGGTGCCCGGCGTGGCGGTGCGGCGCCGGTCGGGGGCACACGACGAGCACCTCGTGCCCGAGCTCGCCGAGCTGCTCGACGACCCGGCAGACACTCGTCGTCACGCCGTTGACGGTGGGAAGGAACGACTCGGTGGCGATCGCGACCCGCATGCCCCGACGCTCCCGCCCCCGACCCCACGGAGGGTGACGTGCGAGTGGGTGGCGGGTGAAGGTCACGTGACCAGATAGCCTCGCGTGCCATGTCGGACATCTCCGGGTTCTGGGCCGTCGTCCCCGCGGGAGGCGCAGGGACGCGGCTCTGGCCGCTCAGCCGGGCCGCGCGCCCGAAGTTCCTCCTCGACCTCACGGGGAGCGGGCGCACCCTCCTCCAGGCCACCGTCGACCGCCTCGGACCGCTCACCGGCGACCGCGTCGTCGTCGTCACCGGGGTGGCCCACTCCGCGGCGGTGCGCGACCAGCTCCCCGACGTGCCGGCCGGCCGCGTCCTCGCCGAGCCGTCGCCGCGCGACTCGATGGCCGCCATCGGCCTGGCCGCTGCCGTCGTCGAGCGCGAGGACCCCGAGGCCGTCATCGGCTCGTTCGCGGCCGACCACGTCATCCCCGACGTGGACGCCTTCCACGCCGTCATCCGCGAGGCGGTCGAGGTCGCCCGCGCGGGACACCTCGTCACCATCGGCATCGAGCCGACGCACCCGGCGACGGGCTTCGGCTACATCCGCGCGGGTGCACCGCTCGACGGCGCGCCCACGGCCCTGCACGCCGTCGAGTTCGTCGAGAAGCCGGATTCCGAGCGCGCGCGGCGCTACGTCGACTCCGGCGAGTTCCGTTGGAATGCAGGGATGTTCGTGGTCCGGGCCTCGACGCTGCTCGACCTCCTCGCGCGGTGGCACCCCGACCTCGCTGAGGGTGTGCGCGACATCGCGGCCGACCCGTCACGCCTCGACGACGTGTGGCCCGGGCTCACCCGCATCGCCATCGACCACGCGGTCGCCGAGCCCGCTGCCGAGGCCGGTCACGTGGTGGTCGTTCCCGCGCCCTTCGCCTGGGACGACGTCGGCGACTTCGCGAGCCTGGCCACCCTGCTGCCGGGTGAGGACGAGCCGCGCGTGCTCGGCGACCCCTCCGACGTGACGGCCCTCGAGGCGACCGGTGTGGTCGTCGCGGGGTCCGGTCGGCGGGTGGCCGTCGTCGGCCTCGACGACGTCGTGGTCGTCGACACCCCCGACGCGCTGCTCGTCACGACCCGCGCCCGGGCCCAGGACGTCAAGGCCGTCGTCGACCTCCTCAAGGAGCAGGGCCGCACCGACCTCACGTGAGGAACGGGGTCAGGAGAGGGCGAGGTCGCGCCGACGGTGACCCCAGAGGCCGAGCGCGACGAGCGCCGCCGCGAGGAGGAGCTCGACGGTGCCCGGCACCAGGTCGAGGGCGGTCCCCGGCACCGCGGGCAGGTGCCAGAACGGCGACACGGCCTGGACGGCGTCCGGCAGCCGGAGCGTCTGGCCGAGCAGCACCTGCAGGGCCGACGCGCCCGCCAGCGCCCACGCGAGCAGCGCGAACCGCGGGGCCAGGCCGACGACGATCGCGGCGAACGCGACGACGACGAGCACAGCGGGTGCGTAGGCCACCTGGTCGCCGACGACGGTGAGCGCGTCCGAGCGGTCGCCCCCGGCCAGGGCGTATCCGGCGGCGAGGCCGGCCCCCATGACGGCCATGAGGGCCACCGACCCTCCGACCGCCACGGTGAGGACCGCGCCCATCCACCCGGTCCGTGACGTCCGGGTCGCGAGGACCTGCTCGGCGCGCCCGGACTCCTCCTCCGACCTCAGCCGCAGCACGGCGCTGACGCCGAACCCGGTCGCGAGGACCGCCATGAACAGCAGGACGTACCGCAGGAAGGCGTCGATGACGGCCGCCTCGGCGTCCGACCCCGCCCCGATGTACTGACCGATGTCGGGGTTGCTCTCGAGCAGGTCCGGGACCGTCGGGATGACGGCGCCGTAGACCAGCGCGAGGAGGGTCAGGCCGACGGCCCAGCCGACGAGGCTTCCTCGGATCAGCCTCGTCGCGAGGCCGATCGGCGTGGCGAGCGAGCGCGCGGCGCGTGCGCGGCCGGGGCGGGGGTGGATGAAGCCGCCGCCGAGGTCGCGTCGCGCCACGAGCCCCGCGGCCACCGTGACGAGGAGGCCCGTCGCGACGACGAGGAGGAGGGCGGGCCACCAGCGTTCCTCCCCGAACGCGTCGAGGGCCTGCGCCCACCCGAAGGGCGAGAGCCACACGACCCCGGAGTCGCGCATCGCCCCGAGCCCCCGCACGAGGTAGCCGACCGCGACCGCGCCGCCTGCGATGGCGAGGGCGCCCCGGGTCGAGGTCGACAGCTGCGCGGCCACCAGTGCCACGGCCGTGTAGCAGACCCCGAGGAGGGTGAGCCCGAGCCCGTAGGCGAGCGTGCCCGTCGTGTCCAGGCCGGCCCCGAGCATCGAGGCCGTCGTGACGAGCCCGACGAGCGCGGCGGCGAGCACGCCGTAGCCGAGGCCGGCCACGGCCGCCGCGTTGCGCCCGAGGACGGTCGAGCGCAGCAGCTCGGCCCGGCCGGACTCCTCCTCGGCCCGGGTGTGCCGCACGACGAGGAAGGTCACCATGAGGCAGGTCCCGAGCTGGGCCACCTGGGAGATCTCGTTGGCGGTGATGCCGCCGATGGTGTCGATGCCGGCCTGGCGCCCCGACATCAGCAGGCTCACCGGGCTGGCGCCGACGCTCGCGGCGTAGCCGGCCACCTTGGCGGGGGTGTCGTACACGCCGGGGACGGCGGCGGCGCTCGCCGCGATGACGCCCCCGAGCCCGGCGACCCACAGGGGCAGCCGGACCCGGTCGCGCCGCAGGACGAGCCGGGCGAGGTGTCCGGTGCCGGCGAGGGTGCCGCTCACGCCGCACCCGTGTCGGTCGTGGTGGGGATCTCCTCGCCGTAGTGGCGCAGGAAGAGCTCCTCGAGCGTCGGGGGGTGGGCCGTGAGCGAGCGCAGCCCGAGCCCGGAGAGCACCGCGACGGCGCCGTCGAGGTGGTCGGAGTCGACGTCGAAGGTGACCCGCCCGTCCTGGAGCTGGGGCCGGTGCACCCCCGGCATCCCCGCGAGGGCCGTGGCCGGGGACGCCGTCTCGGCGACGACCGTGGTCCGCGTGAGGTGCCTCAGGTCGGCGAGGGTGCCCGACTGCACGACGCGCCCCGCCTTGATGATGCTCACCCGGTCGCTGAGCGCCTCCGCCTCGGCGAGGATGTGGCTGCTGAGCAGGATGGTGGCGCCTTCGGCCCTGACCTCGTGGACGCACTCCTGGAACTCGGCCTCCATGAGCGGGTCCAGCCCGGAGGTGGGCTCGTCGAGGAGGAGCAGCTCGGCACGGGAGGCGAAGGCCGCGACGACCGCGACCTTCTGCCGGTTGCCCTTGGAGTAGGTGCGGGCCTTCTTCGTCGGGTCGAGGTCGAACCGCTCGAGCAGCTCGGCCCGGCGCGCCTCGTCGATCCCGCCGCGCATCCGGGCGAGGAGGTCGATGACCTCGCCGCCGGTGAGGTTCGGCCACAGGGTGACCTCTCCCGGGACGTAGGCGAGCCGGGCGTGCAGCGTGCTGGCGTCGGCCCAGGGGTCACCGCCCAGGAGGCGGGCCGTGCCGCGGTCACGGCGGAGCAGGCCGAGGAGGATGCGGATCGTCGTCGACTTGCCGGCGCCGTTGGGGCCGAGGAAGGCATGGACCTCGCCGGTGCGGACCTCGAGGTCGAGGTCGTCGAGGGCGCGGGTGGTGCCGAAGGTCTTGACGACGCCGTGGAGCTCGATCGCGTGGGTCACGCGATCCAGAGTGTCACAAGTTTCACAAACTTGTGAAGAGTGTGACCTACACTCGCCCCCATGGACGGTCTCGCCCAGGCGGTGGAACGGCTCGGGCAGGTGCTCGAGGACAGCGGCATCCCCCGGATGCCGGCACGCGTCTTCGCGTACGTGCTCGCCGAGGACCGCGACCGGTACACCGCCGCCGAGCTGGCCGAGGGTCTCGACGTCTCGCCCGCGGCCATCTCGGGGGCGGTGCGGTACCTCACCCAGACCGGCCTCGTCGTGCGCGAGCGGCGCCCGTCCGGCCGCGGCGACCTGTACCGGATCGTCGACGGCGACGTGTGGGGGACGATCATGCGGGCGCGCCTGCCGATCCTCGACCACTACGTCGCCTCGCTGCAGGAGGCCGTCGCCCTCCTCGACGCCGGCAGCGCGGGGCGGGCCCGGCTCGAGGAGACGCGGGCGTACTTCGACTTCGCGCGCCGGCAGATGGCCGACCTCGCGCAGCGGTGGGAGGCCGAGCGCACGGGGGCGCGCGCGGACTCGTCCCGAACCTGACGGGGGAGGTGCCCCCGCCGAGTAGACTCGGCGCCCTGATGAACGACGATGCCCTTCTCGCCGCCCTCGGCGAGCGCATCTCCCACCTCGCAGCCGAGCTGATCGACGTCCGCCGGGACCTCCACGCCCACCCCGAGCTGTCCCGTGAGGAGACGCGCACGACCGAGCTCGTGGCCGCCCGCCTCGGTGCCGCCGGTGTCCGCGTGCGACTCCTGCCCGGAACGGGCCTGCTCGCCGAGGTCGGGGCCCCCGACCCCGAGCACCGCGTCGCGCTGCGCGCCGACATGGACGCGCTGCCCGTCAGCGAGCGCACCGGCCTCGACTACTCCTCGCAGGTCCAGGGCGTGTGCCACGCGTGCGGTCACGACGTCCACGTGGCGGCGCTGCTGGGCGCGGTGCTCGCCCTGCGCCAGTGCGAGCCCGCCCTCGTCGAGCGAGGGATCGCCGTGCGCGGCATCTTCCAGGCGGCCGAGGAGATCATGCCCGGCGGCGCACTCGAGGCGATCTCGGCCGGAGCCCTCGACGGCGTCGACACCGTGTTCGCCGTCCACTGCGACCCGACCCTCGACGTCGGTGAGGTCGGCCTGCGCGAGGGCCCGCTGACCGCCGCCTGCGACCAGGTGGCGGTCTCCCTCCACGGGCGCGGCGGCCACACCTCACGCCCTCAGCTCACGGAGGACCTCACCTTCGCCCTCGCCAAGGTCGTCACCGACGTGCCGGCCGCGCTGTCGCGCCGCCTCGACCCGCGCACCGGGACCGCGCTCGTGTGGGGGGCGATCAGTGCCGGTCGGGCCCCCAACGTCATCCCGTCCACCGGCGAGTGCCGAGGCACGCTGCGGATGCTCGACGCGCAGGCATGGCAGACGGTCGGACCGCTCCTCGAGGAGATCGTCCACGCGGTCGTCCAGCCGTACGGCGTGCAGGCGAAGGTCGAACGGGTCAAGGGCGTGCCGCCGGTCGTCAACACCGCGGCCGGCATCGAGGCCTTCCGCCTCGCCTCGCTCGCGAGCGGGATGCACCCGGTGCCCACGACGCAGTCCCTCGGGGGCGAGGACTTCTCGTGGTACCTCGCCCACACGACCGGCGCGATGGCGCGGCTCGGCACCCGCACCCACGGCGGGCCGACCTTCGACCTGCACCAGGGCGACCTCGTCGTCGACGAGGGCGCCGTCGTCCTCGGGGCCCGGCTCCTCGCTACGGTCGCCGTGCTGCGCCGCGGCGCCCGCCCCGACGAGCGCTCGCTGGAGGCCACATGAGCACCGTGCCCGGGTCCACGCCCCTCGACGTCGACTGGGACGCCCTCCACGCCGAGGCGGTCCGGATGACGACCCTCGCCTACGCCCCCTACTCGGGCTTCCCGGTCGGGGTGGCCGGGCTCGTCGACGACGGACGCGTCGTCTCGGGGTGCAACGTCGAGAACGCCGCCTACGGCGTGGTGCTGTGCGCCGAGTGCGGGATGGTGTCCGAGCTGCACAAGACCGGCGGAGGGCGGCTCGTCGCCGTGTCCTGCGTCGACAAGCACGGCGCCCCACTGATGGCGTGCGGCCGGTGCCGACAGCTGTTGTGGGAGAACGGGACTCCCGACACGCTCCTCATGACGCCCGAGGGCGTGCTGACCCTGCGCGAGGTGCTTCCCCAGGCGTTCGGGCGCGAGACCCTCGACGCCGTCTCACCCGTCCGCCCCGCCTGAGGCCCCGGGCGCCGGGGGTGGGTCCGGGCCGGGCGCCGCCGGCGTGGGACCTCACCGCGAGAGCTCGTCGACGGCCGCCACCGCGCCCGCGACCACGACGACGTCACCCGGGTCGATGCGGGTGCCGGGGGTGGTGTCGACGAACGCCCCGGTCCCGCTCCGGCGCGCGATGACCCGGACGCGGGGGCCGTTCGGCAGCCGGAGGAGGTCATCGAGCGGACCGTGCAGCGTCCTCGACGCCGTGCAGACGGCCACGGAGTAGTCCTCGCCGAGGCTCACGACGTCCCCGAGCCCGCCGGCCAGCAGCACGGACAGGCGCCGGGCGGCGTCCCGTTCGGGCCGGACCACGTGATGGGCCCCCATCCGCTCGAGGATCCGGGCGTGCCTGTCGCTGGTGGCCTTCGCCCAGATGTCCGGGACCCCGAGGTCGGCGACCAGCGAGGTGGCCAGCACGCTGGCCTCGAGCCCCTCGCCGATCGACACGACGACGCTGTCGTACCCGGCGATGCGGAGCTGGTCCAGGGCCTCGCGGTCGGTGGCGTCGGCGATGACGGCATGGGTCAGCTCGTCGGCCCAGGCCTGGACGACGGAAGGATCGGCGTCGAGGCCGAGCACCTCGGCGCCGCGGCGCTGGAGGTCCCGGGCCAGGGAGCCGCCCATCCGTCCCAGACCGATGACGGCGATGCGGCGACGGGTGCTAGCCAACGATGGGCCTCTCCTCCGGGTAGGCGACACGGCGCGGTCGCGTGCGCAGGGCGAGCGCGGCGCCCAGGGTCAGGGGGCCGAGGCGGCCGAGGAACATCAGGCCGGCGACGAGCAGCTGTGCGCCGGAGGGGAGCCCGGCCGTGATCCCGGTCGACAGGCCGACGGTCCCGAAGGCCGAGGCCGCCTCGAAGAGCACCTCGCCGAAGGGCAGGTCGGTCATCCAGAGCAGCGCGTAGGTGCTCCCCACGACGGCGGCCACCGAGAGCAGGGCCACCGTGAGGGCCTGTCGTTGGACGTCGGCAGGGAGCGTGCGGCCGCCGACGCTGACCCGGCGCTCGCCCCTCAGCTCGGCCCACAGGACGAAGCCGAGCAGGAGGAAGGTCGTCACCTTGATGCCCCCGGCCGTGCCCCCACTTCCTCCGCCGATGACCATGAGGACGGTGCTCGCCAGCAGGCTCTCGTCGTGCAGGTCACCGACGGGCACGCTGTTGAAGCCCGCGGTGCGCGTGTTCGTCGCGTGGAAGAAGCCGGCGAGCAGGCGAACCGGTCCGGGGTGCGCCCCGAGCGTGGCGTCGTTCGACCACTCGGCCGCGGTGATGACGACGGTGCTGAGGGGGAGGAGGGCCGCGGTGCCCCACACGGTGATGCGGGTGTGCAGCGACCACCTCCGGGGCGCGCGCCACGCGCGGCGCAGCTCCCACAGGACCGGGAAGCCGATGCCACCGCAGATGATGGCGAGCGCGACCGCCCCGCAGACCACGGGATCGGCGACGAAGCGCTCCAGGCTGTCGGCGTAGAGGGCGAAGCCGGCGTTGTTGAACGCCGAGACGGCATGGAACACGCCGAGGTACGCCGCCCGGCCGGGGGGCTCGCCGTGCGCCGTGGCGAGGCGGACGGCGAGGACCACGGCGACGGCCACCTCGAAGAGCAGGGCCGTCCGCACGACCGACCGGACGAGCTGGAGCGATCCGAGGGCCGGTGACCCGCGCTGCGCCTCCACCTCGGCGAGCCTGCTGGCCCGGATCCCGAGCCTGCTCCCGATGAGCAGCGCGACGACCGACGCGGTCGTCATCACGCCGAGGCCGCCGACCTGGATCAGGCCCAGGATGACGAGCTCCCCGGCCGTCGACCAGTGCGTGGAGGTGTCGACGACGACCAGGCCGGTGACGCACACCGCGGAGGTCGCGGTGAACAGGGCCGTCACGAGGTCCGCGGGTTCGCCGGTCTCGGTGGCCACCGGCGTCATCAGCAGCGCGGTGCCGACGCCGACGGCGGCAGCGAACGCCACGACGACGAGACGGATCGGGTTCGCGAAGACGTCGGTGAGCGTCGAGCGCTGGAGGACGACCGAGCCGAGGCGCACTCCACGACCCTACGAAGGGGCCGGGGCGGGTGGGAGGACCACGGCGTCAAGATGGCGTCAAGATCCGCCACTCCCGGGCCCTCCGACGGTGGGGGCTCGCGCCCGTCCGGGGTGGTGACGGGCCGGCCCCCACCCCTGCCATGATGGCCGGATGAGCGAAGCCTTCGACGCCGTCGACGTCATCATCCGCAAGCGCGACCGCCACGAGCTCTCCGATGACGAGATCCGCTGGGTCATCGACGCCTACACGCGCGGGGCCGTCGCCGACGAGCAGATGAGCGCGCTCGCGATGGCCGTCCTCCTCAACGGGATGACGCGCCGCGAGATCTCGACGTGGACCGCCGCGATGATCGCCTCCGGCGAGCGGATGGACTTCTCCTCGCTCTCCCGTCCGACCGCCGACAAGCACTCGACCGGCGGCGTCGGCGACAAGATCACCCTCCCGCTCGCACCCCTCGTCGCCGTGTTCGACGTCGCCGTCCCGCAGCTGAGCGGCCGCGGCCTCGGCCACACCGGCGGCACCCTCGACAAGCTCGAGTCGGTCCCCGGCTGGCGGGCCGGCCTGAGCAACGAGGCGATGATGGCCCAGCTCGAGGACGTCGGTGCCGTCATCTGCGCCGCCGGCTCCGGCCTGGCTCCGGCCGACAAGAAGCTGTACGCCCTGCGCGACGTCACCGGCACGGTCGAGGCGATCCCGCTCATCGCCTCCTCGATCATGAGCAAGAAGATCGCCGAGGGCACGGGCGCGCTCGTCCTCGACGTCAAGGTCGGCAGCGGCGCGTTCATGAAGAACCGCGACGACGCCACCGAGCTCGCCCGCACCATGGTCGACCTCGGCACCGACGCCGGTGTCAACACCGTCGCCCTCCTCACCGACATGTCCACCCCGCTCGGCCTCACGGCGGGCAACGCCCTCGAGGTCCGCGAGTCGGTCGAGGTCCTCGCCGGCGGCGGCCCGGCCGACGTCGTCGAGCTGACCGTGCGCCTCGCCGAGGAGATGCTCGAGGCCGCCGGCCGTGGCGGCGAGGACGTCGCCGCCGCGCTCGCCGACGGGCGGGCGATGGACGCCTGGCGCCGGATGATCGCGGCGCAGGGCGGCGACCCCGACGCGCCCCTCCCCACGGCGAAGGAGACGCAGGAGGTCCGCGCCACGAACAGCGGTGTGCTGCAGACGCTCGACGCGTACGCCGTCGGCGTCTCCGCCTGGCGGCTCGGTGCGGGCCGGGCCCGCAAGGAGGACCCGGTCCAGGCCGGGGCAGGCATCGAGATCCACGCCAAGCCGGGCGACACCGTCCGCGAGGGCGACGTCCTCCTGACCCTCCACACCGACACACCCGACCGGTTCGAGCGGGCGCTCGCCGCCCTGGACGGCGGCATCGAGATCGCCCCCGAGGGCACGACCGTCGAGCGCACCCCCATCGTCATCGACCGGATCGCCTGATGACGACCGCCGCCGTCCCCGCGACCGTCGTCGCGCGCGCCCCGAAGGCCCTGCTCCACGACCACCTCGACGGCGGCCTGCGCCCCGCGACGGTCGTCGAGCTCGCCGAGGCGTCCGGCTACACCGACCTGCCGACGACCGACGCCGACGCCCTGGGGCGCTGGTTCCGCGACGCGGCCGACTCCGGCTCGCTCGAGCGCTACCTCGAGACCTTCTCGCACACCGTGGCGGTCATGCAGACCGAGGAGCAGCTGAGCCGGGTCGCCCGCGAGTGCGCCCTCGACCTCGCCGCCGACGGTGTCGTCTACGCCGAGTCGCGCTTCGCCCCCGAGCTGCACATCGAGGGCGGGCTCTCCCTCGAGCGCGTCGTCGAGGCCGTCCTCGCCGGGTTCCGGGAGGGGGAGCAGGAGGCGGCCGCGGCCGGCACGCCCATCCGGGTGCGCACCCTCCTCACCGCGATGCGCCACGCGGCCCGCAGCCGCGAGATCGCCGAGCTCGCCGTCCGCTACCGGGACCGCGAGGTCGGCGGCTTCGACATCGCCGGGGCCGAGGCCGGCTTCCCTCCCACGCGCCACCTCGACGCCTTCGAGTACCTGCGCCGCGAGAACGCCCACTTCACGATCCACGCGGGCGAGGCGTTCGGCCTGCCCTCGATCTGGGAGGCGATCCAGTGGTGCGGCGCCGACCGGCTCGGGCACGGTGTACGGATCGTCGACGACATCACGCGCGGGACCGACGGCGGGCCGGCCTCGCTCGGCCTCCTCGCCGCCTACGTGCGCGACTGCCGCATCCCCCTCGAGATGTGCCCGAGCTCGAACATCCAGACGGGCGCCGCGGCCTCGGTGGCGGAGCACCCCATCACCGTGCTCAAGGACCTCCGCTTCCGCGTCACCGTCAACACCGACAACCGGCTCATGAGCGGGACGTCGATGACGCGCGAGATGCAGCTGCTCGTCGACGAGGCCGGCTGGTCGATCGAGGACCTGCGCTGGACGACGATCAACGCGATGAAGTCGGCGTTCCTCCCGTTCGACGAGCGCCTCGAGCTCATCGAGCACGTCGTCAAGCCCGGCTACGCGGCCCTCGGGGCGCACGCCTGACCCGAGTGGGGCCGGCAGGGGTCAGCCGCGGGGGAGCAGCGGGTCGGAGGGGAGGACGCGCGCCCGCAGGCGCTCCTCGCGCCACAGCCGTTCGAGGTCGCGCCGGCGCCGCTCGGCGACGACGGCCGCCAGGACGACCTCCGGGTGGTGACCGGCCGGGGGCGGCGGGCTGACGTGCGGGAGGGTCGTGTGGAGCAGCTCGACCCCGAGTCGGTGGCGCGACTCGGGTGAGAGCGACGGCGCGCGGGAGAGGAACTGCCGCACCGCGACCGTCAGCCCCGAGGGCAGGGCGGCGACGTCGGCCCCGGCGGCCCACTGCTGCAGCGACGGGTGCACCATCGGGGGCGCGGTGAGCCGCAGCCGGGCTCGCTGGGAGACCACCATGGTCCCGGCAGCCATGTCCCCCAACCGTTTGCCGCGCGGGTGGATCATCGCCGCAAGGAGCGCAGGGACACCGGTGAGGATGTAGACCTCGACGTACGCCACCAGCGCCCGGACGACGGCGTGCCGGGCCGTGATGGGCCCGCCGTCGTCGCGGACCACCCGCAGGCCGAGGGCGAGCTTGCCCAGGGTGCGTCCCCGGGTCACGGTCTCGAGGGTGGCGGGGAGCACGACGATGACGATGGTGCTCCACGCGATGCCGACGATGCCGACCATCGCGTCGGAGGCGTCGCCGAGGGCCAGGCCGAAGGCGATGATCCCGCCGATGAGCAGGGTGAGGGCGAGCACGACGTCGATGAGGCCGCTGGCCATCCGGGCCGCGACGCTCGCGGCCGGCACCTCGACGGCCACGCCCTCGCCGGTGACGAGGTCGTCGCCGGCGTAGCTGCGGTAGCCCCCGGGGTCGCTCACGCGGCGAGCCTAACCCGCCGACGGAGCGGGTCCCCCGGGTCCGCCGCGGCGGACGAGGGCCCGGGTTACGCTCACGGCGTGGACCTCGACGCCTACCTCATGGTGCACCAGCCCCAGTGGCGTCGGCTCGAGGAGCTGGCCTCCCGCCGGCGGCTGTCCGGCGCCGAGGCCGACGAGCTCCTCGACCTCTACCAGCGCGTCAGCACGCACCTGTCGGTCGTGCGGTCGGCCAGTCCCGACCCCTCGGTCGTCACCTACCTCTCGTCCGTCCTCGCGCGGGCGCGGGTCGCGGCGGCGGGCGGGCGGTCCTCCACGTGGTCCGACCTCCTCGCGTTCTTCACCCGCACCTTCCCCGCGGCGCTGTACCGCACGCGGTGGTGGTGGGGGACGACAGCGCTCCTCTCGGTCCTCCTCGCGACCGCCACGGCGTGGTGGGGCCTGTCGCACCCGGAGGTCTGGGAGTCGCAGATGACACCCGCCGAGATCGAGGCCTACGTCGGCACCGACTTCGAGAACTACTACTCGGAGTTCCCGCACGGGGAGTTCGGAACCCTGGTGTGGCTGAACAACGCCCGCGTCGCCGCGCTGTGCATCGCGCTCGGCGTCCTCGGCCTCCCGGTGCTGTGGATCCTCGGGCAGAACGTCGTCAACGTCGGGGTGGCCGCCGCCTTGATGATCGACCACGACCGGGGGGCGCTGTTCTTCGGGCTCATCCTCCCGCACGGCCTCCTCGAGCTGACCGCCGTCTTCGTCGCGGCCGGGGTGGGCCTGCGGCTGTTCTGGTCGTGGGTCGAACCGGGGGCGCGCAGCCGCCTCGACTCCTTCGCCGCGGAGGGGCGCACCGCCATCGCGATCTCGCTCGGCCTCGTCGCGGTGCTGCTCGTCAGCGGCTTCATCGAGGGCTTCGTGACCCCCTCCGGACTGCCGACGTGGGCGCGCATCGCCATCGGTGTCGTCGCCGAGGTGCTCTTCCTGCTCTACGTGTTCGTCGCGGGGCGGATCGCGGTCGAGGAGGGCGTGACCGGCGACGTCCTCACCCGCGACGCCGGCGACACCGCCCCCGTCACCGCCACCTGAGGACGCTCCGGCTCAGAGCAGGCCCTGGCGCTTGAGCATCAGGTAGTGGTCGGCGAGCCGCACCGGCAGGACCTCGGGGGTCGCGTCGAGGACGTCGACCCCGAGCTGCTCGAGAGCCGTGGCGGTGCGCCGCCGCAGAGACAGGGTGCGCTCGGCGGCGGCCGCGTCGTAGACGGCCCCGGTCGACCCGCGCTCGGTGCGCATCGCCTCGACGGCCGGGTCGGTGACCGACGCGATGACGACCCGGTGGTGCGCGACGAGCGGGGGGAGGACCGGCAGCAGGCCCTCCTCGACCGCCGACGACTCCAGCGCGGTGAGGAGGACGACGAGCGCCCGGTGCGTGCCGAGCCGGACGACCTCGGTGGCGAGGGCCGACCAGTCGGCCTCGACGAGCCGGGCCTCGACGGGCGCGAGCGTGCTGATCGTGTCGTGGAGCAGTCTGGCGCGGTCGGTGCCGGACACCCGGGCGTGGACGACGCGGTCTCCGGCGAGGACCTGCACGCGGTCGCGTGCGTGCCCCGCCAGCGCGGTCAGGAGCAGCGCGGCATCCATCGCGGCGTCCAGGCGTGGCGCGTCGCCGATGCGGCCGGCGCTCGTGCGCGAGGTGTCGAGGACGATGACGACCCGCCGGTGCTGCTCCGGCTGCCAGGTCCGGACGACGAGGTGCTGTCGGCGCGCCGTGGCCCGCCAGTCGATGGAGCGGACGTCGTCGCCGTCGACGTAGTCGCGCAGGCTGTCGAACTCGGTGCCCTGGCCGCGGGTGCGCACAGCCGCTCGCCCGTCGAGCTGGCGGAGGACGGCCAGCCGGCTGGGCAGGTGACGACGCGACGGGAAGGGGTGCAGGGCCCGGAACGACCCGGGCACCTCCACCGACCGCTGCCGGGCCGCGAGCCCCAAGGGTCCATGCAGCCGCAGGGTCACGCGGTCGGCGAGCCGGTCGCCGCGGCGGGTCGGGCGCAGGCGGGTCGTCACGCGGACCCGCTCGTGCGGCGGGACCTCGAGGCGGTGGACGGCGTCGACCGCACCCGCCGACGGCGGCCACGCGTCGCGGAGCAGCCCGCGCACCCCGCGGTCACCGGTGTTCGTGACCCACAGCGAGGTCGACGTCTCCTCGCCCAGGCGCACCTGGGTCGACGGGCCCCGCGACAGCCGCAGCACCCGCGGTGACGGCGCCAGGAGGACGTCGAGCGCGACGAGGACGACGACGACGAGGACCCACCAGCGCACCGTCGACCCCGTGGGCCACACGGCGACGGGCGCCAGCCCCAGCAGGGCCAGCGCGACGGCACGCCAGGTGATCGCCATCAGCGCGGGACGGCCACCGAGCCGAGGGCGCTGTCGAGGACCGACGCGACGCCGACACCTTCGAGCTCGGCCTCGGGGCGCAGGGAGAGCCGGTGGGCGAGGGTCGCGTGGGCGAGCGCCTTGACGTCGTCCGGGGTCACGTAGGTGCGCCCGGACAGCCAGGCCCACGCACGCGCGGTGTTCATCAGCGCGGTCGCGCCACGGGGGGAGACCCCGAGGGCGAGCGAGGGCGAGCTGCGGGTCGCGCGCGCGATGTCGACGACGTAGCCCGCGACCTCGTCCGAGACGGTGACGGAGCGCACCGCCGCAGCACCGGCGTCGAGGTCGGCCGCCGTCGCCACGGGCCGGATACCGGCCGCCGCGAGGTCGCGTGGGTCGAACCCGCCGGCGTGGCGGCGCAGGACCTGCACCTCGTCGGACCGCTCGGGCAGCGGCAGGACGACCTTGAGCAGGAACCTGTCGAGCTGGGCCTCGGGCAGCGGGTAGGTGCCCTCGTACTCGACGGGGTTCTGGGTCGCGGCGACCATGAACGGCGCGGGCAGTGGGTGCGGCTGGCCGTCGACCGACACCTGCCGCTCCTCCATCGCCTCGAGCAGGGCCGACTGGGTCTTCGGCGGGGTGCGGTTGATCTCGTCGGCGAGGAGGAGGTTGGTGAAGACCGGCCCCTGGCGGAACGAGAAGTCGCTGGCGCGGGCGTCGTAGACGAGGGAGCCGGTGAGGTCGCCGGGCATGAGGTCGGGGGTGAACTGGACGCGCTTGGTCCCGATGTCGAGGGCGGCGGCGAGGCTGCGCACGAGCAGGGTCTTGGCGACGCCCGGCACGCCCTCGAGGAGGATGTGCCCGCGGCACAGCAGCGCGACGAGGAGGCCCGCGACCGCGGCCTCCTGGCCGACGACGGCCTTGGCGACCTCGGCGCGCACCGCGAGGAGCGCCGCGCGGGCACCTTCGGCCGACGGGGCGGGCTGCGGTGGGGCGGACTGGTGGTCGGTCATGGGTGTCGGGCCCTCTCCTCGAGGTCGGTGAGCTGCTGCGCGAGCTGGATCAAGGCGGTGTCGTCGCCGGGGAGGGGGCCGGAGAGCGCCCGGGCGACGTGCAGGGGGTCGACGCCCGTGGCCCGGGCCACGGCATCGACGAGGACGGCGTCGCCGGCGGCCACCGGGACCGCGAGGCGGCGCCCGAGGCGTTCCCGGGTCGCGAGGCGCAGCACGGCGGCGGCCCTCGCCCGGTCCCCGGACCGGCGGTAGAGGCGGCCACGCGACTCGGTGGTCTCGACGGCCCGGACGACGACGGGAAGCGGCTCGCGGACGAGCCGACCGAGGCGGCGACCGCGCGCGGCGGCGAGGAGGACGACGGCGATGCCCAGCAGGGCGATGACCGGCCCGGTCCACACCGGCCAGACGTCGGAGAACCCGCCGTCCTCGCCCGGTCCGGGGGCGGTGAGGTCGCTCGTGCCCGGCTGGTACCAGACCACGCGCGGCAGCGACCCGAGGGCGCGGACGGCGAGCCCGGCGTGGCTGTCGGTGGTGATGTCCTCGTTGGTCCACGCCCCGCCGAAGCCGACGACGAGGGTCGACGGGTGGGCGGCGGACGCCGGCAGGTCGACGAGGGCCACGCCGGACGCCTCGGGGTCCGGTTCACCGTCCTCGCCCGGCAGGGGGAAGCACGAGGTGGCCCCGCGGGCCGCGGGCTCGGGCACGAAGCGGGTGTCGGTGCCGCTGACCTCGTCGTCGTCGCGGACGATCGGCGAGTCGCACCGCGCCGGGACGTCGTCGGCGCCACCGGGGTACGAGGCCAGTGGCACCTCGAGCCGGTCGAGCTGCTCGGTGCGCGGGCCGACGAGGACGAGCCGGCCGGCCGACCGCGCCGCTCCCGAGAGCCGCCGGGCGGCTCCGGGTCCGAGGTTCGTCGGGTCGGCGACGAGGACGGTGGTGCGGCCGTCGGGAGCGGCGCCCTCGAGCCCGGAGATGCTCCGCACGACGTCGACCTCGACGCCCCGGGCGCGCAGCACCTCAGCGAGGGCGCGCGCGCCCTCCGGCCCGGTGCCGCCGGGGTCGAGCGGGGCGACGGGGCGCTGGGCCGCCACGGCCAGGAGGGCGAGGAGGACGATGCCGAGCGCGACGACGCCGAGGTACGTCGCGGCGCGGCGCGGCGAGACGTCACGCCAGCCGCGCGGCCCGGTCGGTGTCGGGGCGTCCCGGGACACGGGGGCGGTGCCGGTGTCGGCCGATGTGGCGCTCAAGGCGTCACGACCAGGCCACCGGGGGCCCCGGGCAGGACCGGCCGCAGCACCACGAGCGCCTCGTCGAGGGCGACGACCTCGCGGGCCGACCCGGCGGTGGCCGGACGGCGCCCGTACCGCACCGCGTCGAACGCGTCGGCGGCTGCCGCCAGCCGCGCCGCCTCGGCCGGGAAGACCGGACCGAGCTGCACCGCCACCTCGTGGGCCGTGCGACCGGGGAGGTCGTCGAGGACGGTGCGCTCGACCGCGGCGCGCGCGATGGCGCGGTAGGCCTCGAGCACGGCGGTGTCGTGGTCCCCGGCGGCCAGGGCCTCCCGGGCGAGCGCCCGGTGCTCGGCCGCCGACCGGACCGGGCCGTCGAGGACACCCTCCCGGCGAGCACCCGTCATCCGGCGCTCGGCCCGCAGGGTGCGCGCGAGGACGAACGCGACGACCGCGATGCCGAGGGCGGCGACGAGCCAGATCGTCCACGACGGGAGGAGGGACGCCGAACCGGTGGAGCCGAGGAGCTCGACGAGCCACGTCCACAGCCGTTCGAGCAGCGAGGGCTGCTCGTGGTACATCCCCTTGCGGAGCTCGTCCTCGAGCCACTGCCGCGCCTCCGGCGACGTGGGGTCGAGGGGTGGGGCCGCGCGCACCGGCTCAGTGGGTCCGGGCGGCGCTCGGCCACGGCGCGGGCCCGCCGTGCTGGGCCGCGTGGATGAGCTGGACGTCGAGGCCCTCGCGGCGGATCCGCTGGTCGACGGTGAGGAGAGCGTCGACCCCGGCCGAGAACGGCGTGGTGACGGCGCCGCTGATGAGGCTGGCGACGCCGGTGAGGATCGCCTGCCACATGAACAGCTGGTCCTCGGCCCCGGCCGCGAGGACGAGGAGCACCCCACCGAGCGCGACGGGGATCGTGATGACCTGCGCGGCGAACCCGACGATGATCGCGGTGAGGAACCGGATGCCGAGGATCCGCCAGAAGTCGTGCCCGGACGTCAGCCGCCACGACCGCCCGAACGCCGCCCCGACGCCGCGCCCCTCGAGGACGATGAGGGCCGTGGTGAACCCGAGCCGGACCCAGAGGAAGAGGTAGAGCAGGAGCGCCACCAACGTCCCCACGACGGTGACGAGCAGCGCCACGGCGTCGAAGCCGTCGGCCTGCACGAAGAGGGCGACCCCGGGGCCGACGAGCACGGCGAGGACGACGACGGAGCCGAGCACGACGACGAGGACGGCGCCGAGCAGGGCCGGCAGGCGGCGCTTCGTGCCGTCCCACGTCTCGCCGATCGACACCTTGCGCCCGAGGACGGCCTGGCCGACGACGTAGGCGAGGAACCCGGTGAGCGCCACCGTGGACAGGAACGACCCGAGCGCCGGGACGTACTGGGCGAACAGGCCCACCCCGACCTCGGTGGACTCGAGCGACCCGGTCTCGAGGCTGCCCATCCAGCCGCCGAGGGCCGTGGTGGGGACGAGGCAGACGAGGGAGGTGACGACGGCGAGGCCGATCGTGGCCCCGACGTTGCCCCGGATCGCCTTCGTCACGGCCGAGTAGAGGTCACCGAGGGTGAGCGGCCGCAACGGGATGATGCCCGGCCGGAACTCCAGGCCGGCGACGTACGGCGAACCGGGGGTTCCGGGGGTCGGCGTGCCGCGCCCACCCGGTGGCGGGGGAGCCGGGGCAAACCCCGGCCCGGGCGGCGGGGGAGGTCCGGGCGGCGGGGCGGAGGGCGGGCTGGACCCGGGTGCCACCCACGGCTGGTCACTCATCGGTTCGCCCCCGTCTCCACCACGGCTCGACCCTAACCGACGCGGCCGACGCGGACGGCACGCTCGGTGCTTCCCCGTGACCGCCGCGGGTCACGGGTGATCACGGGGCGCCGCGCAGGGCCCGCTCGACGTCGGCCGCCCGCGCCGGGGTGGCGCCGAGGGCGGTCTGCCGACGGACGATCTCGGGCTCGTCGTGCATGAGGGTCAGGCCGCGGCGGACGAGGACGAGCGGCGGCTTGCGGCGCTCCTTGAGGTCGCGCAGGAGCCGGCGGACGAAGGTCACCACCGGACGGTGGTGGACGCTCCACGCGCTGTGCAGCACCCCGGACCCCTGTAGCCGCGCGATCACCTCGGCGGCGAAGATCCCCTCGGCCACGACGAGGTCGTGCGGGCCCGCGGTGAGCTCACGGCTGCCGACCGCCCGGCTGCGCGAGAGGTCGTAGACGGGGGTCCCGGTGCGTCCGGTGTCGACGAGGGCGCAGAGGGCGTCGACGGCCCGGTCGGCGTCCCAGCTGTCGGGGTGGTCCCAGTCGATGATGCCGAGCCCGACGTGCCGTGGCATCGCCGGGTCGTCCTCGTCGCGGTAGAAGTCGTCGAGGCGGAAGATCGGCCAGCCGTGGGCCTGGTGCAACCGCTCGGCCAGCCGGGACTTGCCGGCGCCGCTCGGTCCGGCGAGGACGACGACGCGGCGGCGGTCGGCGGCCCGGAGAGGAGGAGAGCCGGGGGCGGAAGCGGTCCCCGGCGCCTCGTCATCCACGGGTGAGGAGTCTAGAGGGGCGAGGGTCCGGTCCCGACGGTCGGCCCCGCCGGGCCGAACGGTCAGCGGCCCTTCGGGTGCCAGACGGTCTTGGTCTCGAGGAACGCCGCGAGCCGCGAGAGGTCGGGGACCGGCTCGAAGTCGGGCTCGACGGCCTCCGGGCCGGACCCGCCGGGTCGCACGACCCGCTTGAGGTTCTCGGCGGCGGCCAGCTCGAGCTCGCCCCAGACCACGCCCTCGGCATCGGCCGCGCCGGTGAGGTCGATGGCGTTGACGTCACGGTGGCTCGCGAGCCACGGGGCGACCTCGGCGGTGCGTCCGGTGATGATGTTGACGACACCACCCGGGACGTCGGACGTCGCGAGGCACTCGGCGAGCGTGACGGCCGGCAGGGGACGGTCCTCGCTGGTGAGGACGACGACCGTGTTGCCCGAGACGATGACGGGCGCGACGACCGACACCAGGCCCAGCAGGCTCGACGCCTGGGGCGCGAGGACCGCGACGACGCCGGTGGGCTCGGGGGCCGAGATGTCGAAGTACGGCCCGGCGACCGGGTTGAGGCCACCGAGCACCTGGGCGAACTTGTCGGACCAGCCCGCGTACCAGACCCACCGGTCGACGGCGGCCGAGACGACGGCCTCCGCGCGCGCGGGCGTCAGGCCCTCGCTGTCGCGGACGTCCTGGACGAGCTGGGCGCGGCGGCCCTCCATCACCTCGGCGACGCGGTAGAGCACCTGGCCGCGGTTGTACGCGGTGGCACCGGCCCACGCGGGCTGCGCCTTGCGGGCCGCGACGACGGCGTCGCGGGCGTCCTTGCGCGAGCCCATCGCCGCGTTGGCGAGGAAGCGCGGCGCGGCCGCGGCACCCCGGCGGCCGCCGGTCGGCGCGGCGAACACCTCGTACGAGCGGCCGCTCTCGCTGCGGGGGAACGTGCCCCCGATGTAGAGCTTGTACGTCTTGCGGACGTCCACGCGCGCGCTCACTTCGCCCCCCCGGTCGTGACGTAGGCCTCGAGGCCGTGGCGACCGCCCTCGCGGCCGTAGCCCGACTCCTTGTAGCCACCGAACGGCGAGGTCGGGTCGAACTTGTTGAACGTGTTGGCCCAGACGACACCGGCCCGCAGCTGGTCGGCCATCCAGAGGATCCGGCTGCCCTTCTCGGTCCAGATGCCGGCGGAGAGACCGTACGGGGTGTTGTTCGCCTTGGCCACGGCCTCACCCGGGGTGCGGAAGGTCAGGACCGAGACGACCGGGCCGAAGATCTCCTCCTGGGCGACGCGGTGCGCCTGGCTGACGCCGCTGAACACCGTGGGGCGGAACCAGTAGCCGGAGGTCGGCAGGTCGCAGCCGCTGTCCCAGCGCGTCGCGCCCTCGGACTCGCCGGCCTCGACGAGCGCCTCGATGCGGGCGAGCTGCGCGGCGCTGTTGATGGCGCCGACGTCGGTGTTCTTGTCCATCGGGTCGCCCACGCGCAGCGTCCCGAGGCGGCGCTGGAGCCGGGCGAGGACGTCATCGGCGATGTTCTCCTGCACGAGCAGGCGGCTCCCGGCGCAGCAGACGTGGCCCTGGTTGAAGAAGATGCCGTTGACGATGCCCTCGACGGCCTGGTCGATGGGCGCGTCGTCGAACACGATGTTCGCGCCCTTGCCACCGAGCTCGAGGGTCGCCTTCTTGCGCGACCCGGCGATGGCGCGGGCGATCATCTTGCCGACACCGGTCGAGCCGGTGAAGGCGAGCTTGTCGATGCCCGGGTGGTCGACGATCGCCTGGCCGGTGGTGCCGGCGCCGGTGACGATGTTGACGACGCCCGGCGGCAGGTCGGCCTGCTGGCAGACCTCGGCGAAGAGCAGCGCGGTCAGGGGGGTGGTCTCGGCGGGCTTGAGGACGACCGTGTTGCCGCACGCGAGGGCCGGCGCGATCTTCCACGCGAGCATGAGGAGCGGGAAGTTCCACGGGATGACCTGGCCGACGACGCCGACCGGACGGGGGTCGCGGCCGAGCGCCGCGTGCTCGAGCTTGTCGGCCCAGCCTGCGTGGTAGAAGAAGTGCGCCGCCGCGAGGGGGACGTCGA
Source organism: Oryzobacter faecalis (assembly GCF_046764005.1). NCBI lineage: Bacteria > Bacillati > Actinomycetota > Actinomycetes > Micrococcales > Intrasporangiaceae > Oryzobacter > Oryzobacter faecalis. The sequence goes on from NZ_JBKOFW010000004.1 coordinate 245,279, forward strand.
CGTCGCGGCTCTCCTTGATCGGCTTGCCGTTGTCGAGCGTCTCGAGGACGGCGAACTCGCGGGCGCGCTCCTGCAGGATTCGGGCGATCCGGTAGAGGTACTTGCCGCGGTCGGCGCCGCTCATCCGCGACCACACGCGGGTGTAGGCCTGCCGGGCCGCGCGGACGGCGGAGTCGACGTCCTCCGGGGTCGCCTCGCTCACCTCGGCGAGGGTCTCCTCGGTGGCGGGGTTGACCGTCTTGAACGGGGTGCCGCCGCTGGCGTCGACGAACTCGCCGCCGATGAACAGCCCGTAGCTGCTGGCGATGTCGACGACGCTGCGCGACTCGGGGGCCGGTGCGTACTCGAAGGGGGGCATCTGTCGCTTCCTGGGGATCCGTGGTCGGCCGGTCAGTAGCCGCTGGGGGCGTCGTCGGCGACGTAGTCCGCGCCGGAGTAGGCCCCGGTCGCCATCTTCTGCCGCTGGAGGATGAGGTCGTTGAGCAGGCTGGACGCGCCGAAGCGGAACCACGTGTTGTCGAGCCACTCCTCGCCGGCGACCTCCGAGACCGTGACGAGGAACTTGATGGCGTCCTTGCTCGTGCGGATGCCGCCGGCCGGCTTCACGCCGACCATCTCGCCCGTGAGCCCCTGCCAGTCGCGGACCGCCTCGAGCATGACGAGGGTGACGGGCAGCGTCGCCGCGGGCGAGATCTTGCCGGTGGAGGTCTTGATGAAGTCGCCACCCGCGAGCATCGACAGCCACGAGGCGCGACGGACGTTGTCGTAGGTGACGAGCTCGCCGGTCTCCATGATGACCTTGAGGCGCGCGTCGCCGCAGGCCTCCTTGGTCTCGGCGATCTCGCGGAAGACCCGCAGGTAGTCGCCGGCCAGGAAGGCGCCGCGGTCGATGACCATGTCGATCTCGTCGGCCCCGGCCTGCACGGCGTCCGTGGTGTCGGCGAGCTTGACGGCGCGGCTCGCGCGCCCGCTCGGGAACGCGGTGGCGACCGCGGCGACCTTGACCCCGGTGTCGCCGAGGGCCTCCTTGGCGATCTCGACCATGTCGCCGTAGACGCAGACCGCGGCGGGGCGCGGCGTGGTGAGGTCGCTCGGGTCGGGGGTGACGGCGCGCGCGGCGAGGCCGCGGACCTTGCCGGGGGTGTCCGCGCCCTCGAGGGTCGTGAGGTCGATCATCGAGATGGCGAGGTCGATGGCCCATGCCTTGCTCGAGGTCTTGATCGACCGGGTGCCGAGCCCGGCGGCGCGGGCCTCGCAGCCGACCTGGTCGACGCCGGGGAGCCCGTGCAGCCAGGTCGTCAGCGCTTGGTTCGTCAGGCGGGAGACGCCGAGGAGGTCGCGGGCGCGCGCCGTGGGGTCGACAGCGGTCGTGGTGCTCACCGGTCGATTCTACGGGGGTGTCCGGTCCGTGGACACCGCCGGAGGGGGCAGCACCCGACGACGAGGCGCCGCGGATCCTGTCACTCCTCGCCCCGAGCCGGCCTGGGTCAACATCGACCAATAGGGCGATGTTGACCCGGCGCGGGTGGCCTCAGAGGCCGGTGGCGGCTTCGAGGTCGGCGCGGACGGCGGCGAGGCGGGTGGCCGCGCGCTCGCGGGCGCCCTTGAGGTCCTCGCCGGTCACCGGCTCGACGACCTCGAGGTAGACCTTGAGCTTCGGCTCGGTGCCCGAGGGCCGCACGATGACGCGGGAGTCGTCGGCGAGGTAGTAGCGCAGCCCCTCGGTGGGGGGCAGCCCCCCGTCGCCCCGCGCGAGGTCGTCGGCACGGGTCACGTCGACGCCCGCCACCGACGTCAGGGGCTCGGCGCGGAGCCGGTCCATGATCAGGCCGATGAGCGAGAGGTCCGCGACCCGGATGGAGAAGGCGTCGGTGGCGTGGACGCCGTGGTCGCGGGCGAGGTCGTCGAGCCGGTCGGTGAGCGACCGGCCCTGCGCACGGAGCGTGGCGACGAGCTCGGCGACGAGGAGCGCCGCCGAGACGCCGTCCTTGTCCCTCACGTGGACCGGGTCGACGCAGTAGCCGAGGGCCTCCTCGTAGCCGTAGCGCAGGCCCGGGACCCGGGCGATCCACTTGAACCCGGTGAGGGTCTCCTCGTGGCGCACGCCCGCGGCCCGGCACATCGCGGCGAGCATCCGCGAGGAGACGATCGAGTTGGCGAACACGCAGTCGGGGGAGTCGGGCCGCACGCCCCCGGCCGCGCCGCGCGCGAGGACGTGGGAGCCCAGGAGGACGCCGACCTCGTCGCCGCGCAGCATCCTCCAGCCGCCCGGACCCGGGACCGCCACCGCGCAGCGGTCGGCGTCGGGGTCGTTGGCGACGACGACGTCGGGGCCGGTCTGCTCGGCGAGGTCGAGGGCGGCGTCCATCGCGCCGGGCTCCTCGGGGTTCGGGAAGGACACCGTGGGGAACATCGGGTCGGGCTCGGCCTGTGACGGGACGGGGATCGGCTCCGCGTACCCGGCGGCCGCGAAGGCCCGACGGACCGTCTCCGAGCCGACGCCGTGCAGCGCGGTGTGGACCACCGTGACCTCGCGCGGGCTGTCGGCCTCGACGACCGTCACGACGTCGCGCAGGTACGACTCGAGGGTCTCGTCGTCGAGGGTCTCCCAGCCGTCGTCGGCGCGCGGCACCGAGGCCACGGACTCGATGGCGGCGATCTCGGCGGCGATGAGGCCGTCGACGGGCGGGACGATCTGTGACCCGTCGCCGACGTAGACCTTGTACCCGTTGTCCTCGGGCGGGTTGTGCGACGCGGTGACCATGACGCCGGCGTCGGCGCCGAGATGGCGGATCGCGTACGCCAGGACGGGGGTCGGCAGCGGGCGGGGGAGGACGACCGCGCGCCCCCCGGCCCCGGTCACCACCGCGCAGGTGTCGGCGGCGAAGACGTCCGAGCTGGTCCTTGCGTCGAAGCCGACGACGACGAACGGCTGCGGCCTGACGGTGCGCAGGTACGCGGTGAGGCCGGCCGCGGCCCGGATGACGACCGCCCGGTTCATCCGGTTGGGACCACCGCCCAGGCGGCCGCGGAGGCCGGCGGTCCCGAACTCGAGCATCCCGGACATGGCGTCGGCCAGCTCGGCCGTGGCCTCGGCGTCCCCGCCCTCGGCGCGGACGGCCAGGGACTCGAGATCGGCACGCGTCGCGGGGTCCGGGTCGTCGGCGGCCCAGGTGCGGGCGGCGGCGAGGAGGTCGGCGTCGCTCACGGGTTCCTCAGATGCGCTCGACGACGGCGGCGAGGAGGCGACCGCAGCGTGCGGCGGCCGCCTGCCCCGCATCGAGGACCTCCTCATGGCTCAGCGGCGTCTCGCTGATGCCCGCGGCGGGGTTCGTGACGAGGGAGATGCCGAGGACCTCGAGGCCGCTCTGCCGGGCGGCGATCGCCTCGAGGGCGGTCGACATGCCCACGAGGTCGCCGCCGATCGTCCTGGCCATCCGCACCTCGGCCGGGGTCTCGTAGTGGGGGCCGCGGAACTGGACGTAGACGCCCTCCTCGAGGGCCGGGTCGACCTCCTGGGCGACGGCGCGCAGCCGCGGCGAGTACAGGTCGGTGAGGTCGACGAAGTTCGCGCCCTCGATGGGGGAGTGGGCCGTCAAGTTGATGTGGTCGCGAATGAGCACCGGTGTGCCGGGGGCCCATTCGGGCCGGACGCCGCCGCAGCCATTCGTGATGACGATCGTCGTGCAGCCCGCCGCGGCGGCCGTTCGCACGCCGTGGACGACCGCCCGGACGCCACGGCCCTCGTAGAAGTGGGTGCGCGTGCCGTAGACGAGGGCCCTGCGTCCGGTGTCGCCGATGGCGACCGAGCGCATCTGCCCGCTGTGGCCCGCCACCGCGGCCCGGCCGAACCCGGGGACGTCGGTGTTCTCGATGGTCGCCAGGGTCTCGCCGATGAGGTCGCCCGTCTGGCCCCACCCGGAGCCGAGGACGAGGGCCACGTCGTGGCGCTCGACGCCGGTGCGCTCGCGGATGACGGCCGCGGCCGCCTCGGCGACAGCGAACGGGTCGGTGCTCGGGTCGGACAGGTCGTGGCTGGCGGCGCTCTCGGTCACGCAGGGGAGCCTACCGACGCGGCGTCCGCCCTCCTACGCCCCGCCTCGAGCGCGACCTACCGCCTGGTCAGTGCTGTGATCACGACCCTGACCAGGCGGTAGGTCGCTCCTTGAGGTGCCGAGGGGGCGCCGACCGTCGACGTCCTGCATCGGCAAGGTGTGGCAACCGCCGCGAGCTGCGCCTCACGGCACTCGGGGCGAAGCGGCTCGCCGCGGCCGGGGCCGTCCTCGGCGACGGCTTCGACGGCCTCGTCCGCTCGCTCGGTCTCGACCCCGCCGAAAGGGAGACCGGCCCCACCGCCACCTGGCTCGTGGCTCGGCTCGGGAACCGCGATGGTCTTCGCCTTGGCGGTCCCGGACCGGATGATCCCGACGTTCGCCGTCGAGGAGCCCCTCGGCGTGGCCACCGCCCTCGCCGCGGTGGGGCTCACGGTGGCGCTGCTCGTCGTGGCCGGCGACCGCCTGGCCCGCCGGGCCGACGGTCAGTCGGTCGTCACGGCGAGGGCGGCGTCGCCGCGCGGGGAAAGGCGCACGGGGTCGCCGGGCGCGTAGTCGGTGACGTCGGTGTTCGACACCTGCACGGTGACGAGCTCGTCGGACCCGGTCCGCGCGATGACACGGCCGTGCCCGCCGAGGAAGCTCGCCGACACGACGGTCGCGGACGACCCGTCGGACACCGTTCCCTCCGGGGCCCGTTCGACCCGTACGCCCTCCGGCCGGACGAGCACGACCGCCTCCGGCCCCGACGCGGACCCCGGCAGCAGCGGCACCGACCCACCGAGCACGTGCGCCCGCCCGTCGGCGATGCGTGCCCTCAGGCGGTTGGTCAGCCCGACGAAGTCGGCGACGAACGGGGTGACGGGGGCGTTGTAGAGCTCGTCGGGGGAGGCCAGCTGCTCGAGCCGGCCCACCGACATCACCCCCACCCGGTCGGCGACGGCCAGCGCCTCCTCCTGGTCGTGCGTGACGAACAGCGTCGTCGTGCCGACCTCGAGCTGGATGCGGCGGATCTCGTCGCGCAGCTGGGTGCGGACCTTGGCGTCGAGCGCCGACAGCGGCTCGTCGAGCAGGAGCACCTGCGGCTCGATGGCGAGGGCGCGGGCCAGGGCCACGCGCTGCTGCTGCCCGCCGGACATCTGGTGGGCGAACTTGTCGGCGTGCGCGCCGAGTCCGACGAGGTCGAGCATCTCGGCGGCCCGGGCCCGCCGGGACGCCTTGTCGCGCTTGCGCAGCTCGAGGCCGAACTCGACGTTCTGTCGCGCTGTCATGTGCGGGAAGAGGCTGTACGCCTGGAAGACCATCCCCATGTCGCGCCTGTTCGTGGGGATGCCGGTGACGTCGCGGCCGCCGACCTCGATGGTGCCGCTCGTCGGGTCGTCGAGCCCGGCGAGGCAGCGCAGCGCGGTGGTCTTGCCGCACCCGGAGGGCCCGAGGAGGGCGACGAGCTCGCCCGGCTCGAGGTGCAGGGTGAGGCCGTCCAGCGCGGCGACCCCGCCGTAGACCCGCCGCAGGTCGGTGAGCTGCACGGCGGTGCCGGTGCGCGTGGGCGTCGAGGTGGTCATGCGGAGGGCTCCTTGCGACGACGGAGTCGGGAGAACGGGGCGGTGCCGGCGCGACCGCTGCCGACGAACGACATCGCGAAGAGGATCGCCGCGACGAACACGAGCGAGGCCAGCCCGACGGCGACCGAGACCTTCGAGTCGGACTTGCCGAGCTCGTACATCGCGACCTGGAGGTTCTTCTTGGAGAACAGGTTCGCGATCGTGAACTCACCGAGGACGAGGGCCACGGACAGGAAGGACGCGGACAGCACCGCGGTGCGCAGGTTGGGGAGGATGACGCGCCACATCACCGTGCCCCAGCCGGCGCCGAGCGACCGTGCGGCCTCGGCGAGGGTCCGGACGTCGATCGAGCGGAGGCCGGCGTCGATGGCGCGGTACGCGTACGGCAGGACGAGGACGACGTAGGCGAGCCCGAGCCAGAGGGTCGAGTCGCCGAGGAGGTAGTAGACCCACGCGTAGACGGGGGTGAGCCCGACGACGAGGACGATCGCCGGCACCGTGAGCGGCAGCAGGCAGATGAACTCGACCGTGCGCGAGAGTCCGGGCAGGCGCAGCCGCACCCAGGTCATCGTCGGGACGAGGAGCAGGAGCATGACGACGACGGTGATGACGGTGAGCCCGAGCGAGGCGAGGAAGCCCTCGCGCAGCGCCGGGTACTCGAGCGTCACCGCGTCGACGTCGGCCAGCGTCCGCCACGTGTCGAGCGTGCGCCCCACCCCGCCCGGTCCCTGCGTCGTGAAGTCGAGCATCGCGAGGAGGGGAAGGGTGAAGAAGGTGAGGACGACCGTGAGGACGAGCCACCGGAAGAGCCGCTGCCGGCGGTGGAACGCCGCCCGCTGCCCGCTCATCGCTGCATCCAGCGGCTGGCCCGCTTGTCGAGCCACGCGTACAGGGCCATGACGACCGCGACGACGACGACCATGGCCAGGGCCATCGCCTTGCCGAGGTTCTCCTGTCCGAGGATGACCTCGGAGCGGAAGGTCGCGGCGATCTGGAGCGGGATGAGCGGCGAGCCCTGGGAGACGAGTGCGGCGGCGGTGGCGTACGCGGAGAACGCGTTGGTGAACAGCAGCAGCGTCGCGCCGACGAAAGACGGCAGGAGGATGGGGGCCGCCACGCGGCGCCAGTACGTCCACGACGTCCCCCCGAGGGTCTCGGTGGCCTCGCGCCACTGCGGGCGCAGGCCCTCGACCGCGGGGAGGAAGACGATGAGCATGAGCGGGATCTGGAAGTACAGGTAGACGAGCATGAGGCCCTTGTCCCACTCGTAGAGCCAGATCCCCGTGCCGGTGCTGACGCCGACCTTTCCGAGGAGCACGGTCAGCAGACCGGTGGTCCCGAAGGCCGCGATGAACGCGAACGCCAGTGCGACACCGCCGAACTGGGCGAGCACACCGCACAGCGAGGTGACGAACCGCTTGGTGACCGACCCCTCCCGCGCGGTGCTCACGGCATAGGCGAGGAGCGCGCCGATGAGGGCGCCGCCCACGGCCGTGACCGCCGAGAGGACGAGCGACTGGGTCAGGCCGCGGACGACGGACGGCGAGGTCAGGCCCTCGAGGTTGCCGAGGGTCGGTCGGTTCGACCCGTCGAGGAACGCCCCGATGACCACGACGAGCGTCGGGATGAGCAGGAAGACCGTCGTGTACGCGAAGAACGGTACGACGCCCACGAGGGCGCCGGACGGCCGCAGCCGTCCGAGCGCCCCCGCGGGTCGGGAACGGACCCTGTCAGCCAACCGCGTTGGCCCAGTTGTCGGCGAGGTACTTCTTGCCGGTGTCGGAGTCGGCCTGGGTCGGGACGACCGGCGTGCCCTCGACGGCGGGCAGCGCCGCGGCGGCCGTGGCGTCGAGCGTGCCGGCCTTCTGCATCGCGTCGAAGCGGACGGGGCGGGCCCCACCCTTGAGCCAGAGGTTCTGGCCCTCGTCGCTGTAGAGGTACTCCTGCCACAGGCGCGCGGCGGCCGGGTGCGGCGCGTCGACGTTGATCGCCTGGTAGTAGTACCCGGCCACGACGGCCTCCTTCGGCACGTAGACCTTCCACGTCGGGAGCTTCGCCGCGTACGCCGCGTTGAGGTAGTCCCAGTCGATGACGAGCGGGGTCTGCCCCGACTCGACGGTCGCGGCGGTCGGGTCGACGGGCAGGAAGTTGCCCGCTGCCTTGAGCTGCTTGAAGAACTCGACGCCCTTGGCGAGGTCGCCGGCCGTGCCACCCTCGGCGATGGAGACCATCTGCACGCCCGCGAAGGCGGCGCCGGCCTCGGTCGGGTTGCCGTTGAGAGCGACCTTGCCCTTGTAGTCGGCCTTGAGGAGGTCCTTGACGCTCGTCGGCGCGGGGACCTTGGCGGAGTCGTAGCCGATGCTCATGTAGCCGCCGTAGTCGTTGATCCACTTGCCGTCCGGGTCCTTGAAGTCGGCGGGGACGTCGTCCCACGTCGAGACCTTGTACGGGGCGAACATGTCGGTGTTCGCGAGGGCGACCGCGGCACCGAGGTCGAAGACGTCCGGAGCGCCGGACTGCCCCTTCAGCCGCTTGGCGGTGGCGATCTCGTCGGCGCTGCTGGCGTCGGGCTGGTCGCTCGTGACCTTGATCTCGGGGTACTTCGCCTGGAAGCCCTTGATGACCTCGCCGTAGTTCGCCCAGTCCGGCGGCAGCGCGATGACGTTGAGCGCCCCCTCCTTCTTGGCGGCGGCCTCGAGGCCCGCCATCCCGCCGAGGTCCGCGGCGGACGTGGCGGTCTTGGCGTCGCCGGCGGCGGCGGAGCCCGATCCCGAGCTGCCGGAGCCGCTCTCGGTGGGCGGGGAACACGCGACGAGCGCGACGGCGACGAGCCCGGTGGCCGCGAGGACCCCCGCGCGCCGGCCGATGTGGTGGGACATGTGCCTGACCTCCTGAAGGGGTGCGGCGCGAGCCATCGAGCGGCGTCGCTCCTGAGCCGCACTGTAGGGACATCGGTGAAGGTCCGGAAGCGCACCATTGGCTTTTCGCGCATTCGTTCCCGGGTCGTGACCTGCTCGTCAGCCCCCGTGCACCGAGACGTTGCGCGATGCGCACCCCTCCCGAGGGGCGCCGGGCCTTCGGGCCGGGGCCCGCCCGGATGGTTGGATGGGCCCGTGAACGCGCGCTCCAGCAGAGTCGTCATCCTCGGCGGCGGCCCCGGCGGGTACGAGGCCGCCCTCGTCGCCGCGCACCTCGGGGCCGACGTCACCGTCGTCGAGCGCGACGGCATCGGCGGGGCGGCCGTCCTCACCGACTGCGTCCCCAGCAAGACGCTGATCTCGACCGCCGACTACATGAGCGAGTTCGAGACCGCCGCGGACCTCGGCGTGCACCTCGAGGACGTCGAGGGCGACGAGGTGACCGACGCCGTCGCCGACCTCCCGGAGGTCAACCGCCGTGTCCTCGCCCTCGCGGGCGCGCAGAGCCGCGACATCGCCGCCCGCCTCGCCGAGGTCGGCGTGCGCACCGTCGAGGGCACCGGCTCGCTCGTCTCGCCGACCCTGGTCCGCGCCACGACCGCCGAGGGGCACGTCGACCTCGGGGCCGACATCGTCCTGCTCGCCACGGGGGCCCGGCCGCGGGTCGTGGACAGCGCCCAGCCCGACGGCGAACGCATCCTCACGTGGCAGCAGATCTACGACCTGCGCGAGCTGCCCCGCCGCCTCGTCGTCGTCGGGTCGGGTGTCACGGGCGCGGAGCTCGCGCAAGCCTACCTCGGGCTCGGCTCGGAGGTCGTCCTCGTGTCCTCGCGCGACCGGGTCCTGCCCGGTGAGGATCCGGACGCCGCGCAGGTCATCGAGGACGTGTTCCGCAAGCGCGGGATGGAGGTGCTCGGCCGCTCGCGGATGGCGTCCGTCGAGCGCACCGCCGACGGTGTCGTCGTCCGGCTCGAGGACGGCCGCGAGGTCGCCGGGTCGCACGCGCTCCTCGCGGTCGGGTCGGTCGCCCAGACGCAGGGGATCGGCCTCGAGGAGGTCGGGGTCGACCTCCTCCCCTCGGGCCACGTCGCCGTCGACCGGGTGTCGCGCACCTCGGTCCGGGGTGTCTACGCAGCCGGCGACTGCACCGGGGTGCTGCCGCTCGCCTCGGTCGCCGCGATGCAGGGCCGGATCGCGATGTCGCACGCCCTCGGCGACGCGGTGGCCCCGCTCGCCCTCGGCGTCGTCTCGGCGAACATCTTCACCGACCCGGAGATCGCCACGGTCGGGGTCTCCCAGAAGGACGTCGACGAGGAGCGCGTCGACGCCGACGTCCTCACGCTCGCCCTCGGTCGCAACCCGCGGGCCAAGATGCTCGGCATCACCGACGGATTCGTGAAGCTGTTCGCGCAGAAGGGCTCCGGGGCCGTCATCGGCGGTGTGGTCGTCGCCCCGCGAGCCTCCGAGCTGATCTTCCCGGTCACGCTCGCGGTCCAGCACCGGCTCAACGTCGACCAGGTCGCCTCGACGTTCACCGTCTACCCCTCGCTCTCGGGCTCGATCGCCGAGGCGGCGCGCCGCCTGCACGCCACCGGCTGAGCCTGCCCGGACGGAGCGGGAGCCCTCGCCGTCCGCCCGCTCGGATGGCTCGATCGGGCCATGGGCAGCCGCGCCCGGCGCTGCTACGGTCGCGCCACCAGAGGAGCCGTCACCGACGCGGCCCCCTCGTCGGGGCGAGTCGGTGACGGGTCTCGGGTGCAGCGTCGCCCCGGACCGCACGTCACCCCCCACGGTCCCCTCCCCACGGGGGTGGCGTGCTTCGCCTGCTCGCCGCGGAACTCCGGGACCGCCTGACGGGTTACGGTGTCAGACCCTGCCGACACCACACCGAAGGCACACCGATGGCCAAGATCCCCACGAAGTCCCTCATCGCCATGGCGGGAGCAGCCGCCATGAAGGCCCGTGACTACGCCCGCCAGAACCCCGACCAGGTGGCGAAGGCGCTCGACCGCGTCGAGGCGACCGTGAGCAGCCGCACCCACGGCAAGTACGACGCCAAGGTCGGCAAGGGCAGCAGCGCCCTGCGCAAGTCCCTCGGCCTGCCCACGACCGGCACACAGCGCCCCGGCGTCACCAGCACCCCGCCCCCGCCCCCGCCCCCGCCGCCCACGGCGGGCTGAGGCCCGCGGGTCCCGCAACCCCCTGTCGCCCGTCCGCCGGTCTAGCGTGACGAGGGTCCGCAGCGCCGTGCACGGAGCGAGGGAGTAGGACCGATGACTGGTCAGCAGCCGTTGAAGGACCCGGGGTCGACGCCCGACGTCCCGCCGACCGAGCCGGACCAGCCGGCGCCCACCCCGGACGCGCCGCCGCCGGTGACGGAGCCGACGACCGCGCCGAACCCGGCCCCCGGAACCTGGGACGACCCGCAGCCGCGCTCCGTGCCGGCTGGTGACGGCTGAGCGAGTCCGGGCGCAGGAGTGGGCAGTTCGCACGTGCCGCATGGCCCGATGTGACTATGTCCCGCCACCCGGCGCCGGTGCTACGTTCGGCGAGCCCGCGGCACGTCCGGGGGGCGCGGCACTGACCAGGCGGGGCTGCGCCCGTGAGGCGGTACGGGCAGGGAGTCCGAATGCGCTCGTTGCTCGTCCGTCTCGTCGCGATCGTCGCCCTCGTGCTGGCCGGTGCGGCCGTTCCCCTCCAGGGGGCCGCCGCCAACGGGACCACCCCGCCGGAGCTGTCCTTCGCGTGCGCCCTCAAGAGCAACGGCCAGCTCCGCGTGGTCACCTCGCTCTCGCAGTGCACGAAGAACGAGACGAAGATCCAGATGAAGCCCGGTCCGGTCCTCGTCTGCGTCCAGCCGTCGGGCTCGTCGAGGTACGTCACGTCGTTCTCCCAGTGCAAGCCCCCGGCCCGCACACTGACCCTCCCGCCGACGAGCGGGGTCGTGACCTTCTGCGCGGACAACGCCACCCGTGTGCTGCGGTACGTCACCGACCCGTCCCAGTGCCTCGCCACCGAGACCGCGTACCAGGTCACGCCGAACGACGCCGCGCCGACGCTCGCGTCGAGCACGCCGGCCGACGGTGCCACCCGGGTCGCCACGACGGCGACCGTGAGGCTGACGTTCTCGGAGGCGGTCAGCGCCCCCGCCTCCGCGTTCGTCCTCGCGTGTGGGGGTGGACCGCTGGCGACCGTCCTCACGGGGAGCCCCGGGACGACGCTGCAGCTCTCACCCATCGCCGCACTGCCCGAGGGGGCCACGTGCACCGTCGACGTGACCGGCAGCGCCGTCAGCGACGTCGACACCCTCGACCCCCCGGACACGATGGCGACGAACCCGCGCGTGTCCTTCAGGGTCGACACCGCGCCGACGCTGACGTCCACGACCCCGGCGCACCTCGCCACCGGTGTCGCCGTCGACGGTGACCTCGAGCTGACCTTCAGCGAGCCGGTCGACCTGGACCCGGGGGCGGTGTCCCTCACGTGCGGTGACAGCGAAGGCCTCGCGCTCGGCGTCACCGGCAGCGGCACCTCCACCGTCACCGTCGACCCCGTCGCCACGCTGCCGGGCGGCAGCACCTGCAACCTCGTGGTGACGGGCAGCAAGGTGCACGACGTCGACGCCGGCGACCCCCCGGACGTCATGGCGACCGACCGGAGCGTCGTCTTCGTCACCGAGGACGCCGCCCCGACGGTGGTCTCGACGTCGCCCGTCGACGGAGCGGTCGACGTGAGCCCCAGCACGACGCTGTCGGTGACCTTCAGCGAGTACGTCACCGCCGCAGCCGGTGCGTTCTCGCTCGAGTGCGGCGCGAGCCCCGTCGCGGTGACCTTCGACCCCGGTCCCGCCCTCACCCTCGTCGTGACACCGACCGCCGCGCTGCCGAAGTCGAGCGCGTGCACGCTCACCGGCTCGGCCACCGCCATCAGCGACAGCGACACCGTGGACCCGCCGGACCACCCGGCCTCCGACCTCGAGGTCTCCTTCACGACCGCCTCGAACAGCGACCCGACCGACATCGCCCTCTCCCCGAGCGCCGTCGCCGAGAACCAGCCCCCCGGGACGACCGTGGGCTCGCTGAGCACGACCGACGCCGACCCCGGTGACACCTTCACCTACACGCTCGTCAGCGGCACGGGCGACACCGACAACGGCCTGTTCCAGGTCGACGGGACCTCGCTCGAGACGGCCGCCGTCCTCAGCGCGGAGGACGGGGCCACGCGCTCGGTCCGCGTGCAGACCGAGGACAGCGCGGGCGGAACCTTCACGAAGGTCCTGACCGTGACCGTGACCGACGTCAACGAGGCGCCGACGAGCCTCGCCCTGAGCCCCCGGTCCGTGGACGAGAACGAGCCGGCCGGCACGACGGTCGGGGCCCTGAGCGCCAGTGACGAGGACACCCCGCCGCAGGCCCTCACCTACAGCGTCGAGTCCAGCGGCTGCGGCGGCACCTACCCAGACGCGGCGGCCTTCGCCGTCTCCGGTAGCGACCTCGTCACCGCAGTGGTCCTCAACTACGAGGTCAAGAGCTCGTACGAGGTCTGCGTGCGCGTCACTGACGACGGCACGCCGGCACTGGGTGCCGACCGGCTCTTCACCGTCACCGTCAACGACGTCAACGACGCACCGAGGACGCTCCCCGACAGCTACACCGGCGCGGTCGGCAACACCATGTTCGCGCTCAACCTGCCCGGCACGCCGGCGCCGCGCGTGGCGGTCACCGGGTCGGTCCTCACCGCGAACGACTCGGACGAGGACGGGGACACGGTCACGGCGGTCGCCGAGACGGTGACCTCCGCCGGAGGCGGGACGGCCACCATCGACACCGCCGGCAACTTCACGTTCCTCCCGGGGGTCGGTGACAAGAACCAGACCGACTCCTTCACCTACCGCGTCACCGACGGCACCGCGACGACGGCGGGCACGGTGCAGGTCGCGATCACCGGGGCGCTCATCTGGTGGGTCGACAACTCCTCCACGACGGCCACGCCCGACGGTCGCTCGACGTCGCCCCTCACGAGCCTCACCGCGCTCAACGGGGCCGACCCGTCGGCCGACCTCGACGGCACCGGCGAGACGATCTTCGTCTGGACCGGGAACGCCACGTACGCGGGCGGGCTGCGCCTGGAGGCGAACCAGTCGCTGCTCGGCGAGCGCGCAGGCGTGACCGTCGGCCCCATGCCGCTGCTCCCTGCGGGCGCCACCGCGCCGGTGCTGACGAACGCCTCCGGCAACGGCGTCGACCTCGCCGACGTCACGACGGTGTCCGGCATCGACATCGCGAACGCCTCCGGCGACGGGGTCCACGGCGTCGGCATCGGCACCGCGACGATCGGCTCCAGCGGGAACGTGACCATCTCCGGTTCCGGCGCCGACGGCATCGACCTGTCGGGAGCCGGCTCGGGCGCGATCTCGGTCGGCGCCTCGGTGACCACGAGCACCGCGCGGTCCCTGGCCGTGAGCGGCCGGACCGGGTCCACCGTGGCCGTGTCCGGGGCCATCACCGGCAAGGGCGTCGAGCTGTCCGGCAACACCGGCGCCACGATCGCGTTCACCGGAGCCCTCGCCCTCTCGACGACGACCACGCCGGCGTTCTCGGCGACCGGCGGCGGCACGGTGACGGTCGCCGGCTCGACGAACACCGCAACGAGCACCACGGGCGGGGCGGTGGTCGTGGAGAACACGACGATCGGCGCCGCCGGGATGACGTTCCGCTCCGCGAGCGCGAACGGTGCCGTCAACGGGATCCGGCTCACCAACACCGGCGCAACGGCGGGCCTGTCCGTCACGGGAACCGGCTCGGTGGTCCAGGGCGGCGACGCGTCCGGTGGGACGATCCAGGCGACGACGGGCGCCGGCATCGTCCTGACGAACACGAGGACCCCGTCGTTCAACAACGTCTCGGTCCTCAACGTGCCGACGGCCGCCGGTGTCCGGGGCACCAGCGTCTCCGGGTTCACCTTCACGAACGGAAGGGTCAGCGGCAGCGGGCTCACGGGCAGTGACAACGCCAGTGCCAACCTCGCCTTCAACGCGGTCTCGGCCGGTGTGACGAACCTGTCCGGTGCCGTGAACGTCTCGAACTCGGTGCTCGAGAACGCCTACGGCAGCGGCGTCGACGTCTACAACGAGAGCGGCACGATCTCCTCGCTCACGGTCAGCGGCAACCTCATCCAGAGCACGACCTCAACCGCGACGTCGAAGGGCCACGGCGTCATCGTGCAGTCCCTGGGCTCGGCGAGCGCCGCATCCGGTGTGACGACCGCGTCGATCGCGGACAACCGCGTGCTCCACTTCCCGTCCGGTGGCGGCATCCTCCTCTACGGCGGCAACGTCTCCGGACTGGCTGCCCCGGCGACGACGCTCGGCGCCGGCGCCGGCGCCAAGGTGCTCGTCTCGGGCAACGTCGTGCGCGGAGCGTCGGATGCGGTGCCGATGAACACCAACTGCATCTACGTCAGTGTCGCGGGGCGCGGCACCGGCTTCGTCGACGTGCAGGCCAACGGCACCGCCGGTGAGCCGCTCGGCGCCAACCGGGGCAACTGCATCTCGGTGAACTCGACGGGGTCGGCCACGCTGGTGTCGCAGGTGACGGGCAACCGGGTCAGCCCGGGGGCGGGCCACGTCGACGGGGCCTTCGGCATCACCGCCGGTGCCGCCAAGCAGACGGTGGTCGGGCCTGCCGACCTCAACAGTGCCGTCCTCGACCTCACCGTCGACGGCAACACCGTGAGCGCGAGCAAGAGCACCGGCATCTTCCTCCTCACCCGCGACAGCGGCACGCTGCGGACGCGGGTGCAGAACAACACCGTGGCCGCACCGGTGGAGCTGGCGGGTGAGGCGGGCATCGTCGTGCGTTCCGGTGACCTCGCCGCCGGGGACGCCAGCGTCTGCCTGCAGATCCAGTCGAACACGACTGCCGGCAGTGTCAACGGCGCGACCGGCGACCGGGCGCCCGGGATCGGCCTGCGCAAGCAGGGCGCCGACGCGGCGATCAACGACTTCGGCGTGGTCGGGCTGGTCAGCAGCCCAACCCTGCAGGCCGGCGTCGTCTCTCACGTCTCGAACAGCAACCCCGCGAGCGCGCTCGGGACGGGCGGTTACGGAACAAGCGGTGCCTACGTCATCAGCGGGAACAACTTCGTGCCCTGCACCCTGCCCTTCTGACCGTCGAGGCGACCCCGAGGAGCCACCGTGTCCGAGCCCTTCCTCTCCGAGATCCGGCTGATGTCGTTCGTCTTCGCCCCCCGCGGCTGGGCCCTGTGCAACGGCCAGCTGCTGCCGATCAACCAGAACCAGGCCCTGTTCTCGCTGCTCGGCACGACCTACGGCGGCGACGGGCGGGTCAACTTCGCGCTGCCGGACCTGCGGGCCCGCGCACCCGTCCACGAGGGCGACGGGCACACGCTCGGGGAGCGAGGCGGGGAGCAGGCGCACACCCTCTCGATCGCCGAGCTGCCCACCCACGCCCACACGGTGGTGGGCACGACCGCGTCCGCCACCGGCCGCCTCGTGGGGCCCACCGTGGGCCTCGCGGCGAGCACGGGGTCGGCGGCGTACTCCCCTCCCGGGGCGCCGGTGACCATGGCCCCCAACGCCTTGGGAAACGTCGGGGGCAGCCAGGCCCACGAGAACCGGCAGCCCTTCCTCACCGTCAGCTTCTGCATCGCCCTCCAGGGCATCTTCCCCTCTCCCAACTGACAGCAGGAGGCACGCCATGGGTCAGCCGTTCGTGGGGGAGATCAGGATCTTCGCCGGCAGCTTCGCGCCCGCGGGGTGGATGTTCTGCGACGGCCAGCTGCTGGCCATCAGCGAGAACGAGACGCTCTTCCAGCTCATCGGCACGACCTACGGCGGCGACGGGCAGAGCACCTTCGGCCTGCCGGACCTGCGGGGCCGGATGCCGGTGCACCAGGGCAGCGGGCTCGTCCTGGCCGAGACCGGAGGGGTCGAGTCGGTCACCCTCACCTCGCAGCAGATCCCGGTCCACACCCACCCCCTCGTCGGATCGGCCGCGAACGCGTCGGCGACCAGTCCGGCGGGTGGAGTGCCCGGGACGATGCCCGAGGTGGCCGCCTCCGCCTACGGCAGCGATGCGCCGCTGACGACGCTGACGCCCCAGAGCATCTCGCCCGTGGGGGGCTCGCAGCCGCACGAGAACATGCAGCCGTACCTCTGCGTGGCCTTCATCATCTCGCTCTTCGGCATCTTCCCCTCCCCGAGCTGAGGACACCATGACCGACCCCTTCATCGCCGAGATCCGGCTGTTCCCCTTCAACTTCGCACCCAGGGGCTGGGCGTTCTGTGACGGGCAGCTCCTGCCCATCTCGCAGAACACGGCCCTGTTCTCGCTGCTCGGCACCTTCTACGGGGGAAACGGCACGTCGACCTTCGCGCTCCCGGACCTGCAGGGCTGCGTGCCGGTGCACCCGGGCCAGGGTCCGGGACTGTCCGACCGTGTCCTCGGGGAGACCGGTGGCAGCAGTGCGGTCACCCTGCTGGAGAGCGAGGTCCCCGTCCACACGCATGCTCTGGCGGCGTCCGCTGCCGCCGCCTTCGCCCGATCCCCCTCGGGTGAGCTGTTCGCCAACCAGAGCGGCGGGGTCAACTCGTATGCGGCCCCCGGTGGCGCGCCGGCCGCCCTGCTCGCAGCGGCCTCCCTCGGGCCGTCCGGCGGGAACCAGCCGCACAACAACCTGGCGCCCTACCTCGTCGTCAACTTCTGCATCGCGCTCCAGGGCATCTACCCGCCCCGCACCTGAGGTGACGCTGACCTCCCGGCCGACGGTCGACGGCGATCTGCCGTTCCTGCTCGACCTCTACGCTGCGAACAGGTCCGACGAGTTCTCGCTGCTCGGATGGACCCCGGAAGCGCTGCGCTCCTTTCTCGAGCAGCAGTACCGTGCGCGCCAGGTCGCCTGGGGGCTGACCGCGCCCGCGGCGGACGACAGGGTGCTCGTGCGCGACGGCTGCCCGGTCGGCCGACTCGTTCTCGACCGGAGAGCAGAGGGCGTCCGGGTCGTCGACATCGCCGTGGTGCCCGAGGAGCAGGGCCGCGGCATCGGGACCACCGTGCTGCGCCGGGTCCTGGACGAGGCGGAAGATGCCCGCCTGCCGGTCACGCTGCACGTCGTTGCCGCGAGCCGGGCGCGACGACTGTACGAGCGCCTCGGGTTCCGGACCCTGCGCGAGGACGGGGTGCACGTGCTGATGGGCCGGACGGCTGGGCAGGCGCCGGAGACCTCCAGGCGCGCGGAAGGCGCTGCCGTTCAGCCGAACACGGCCACGTAGAGAGGACCGTCAGCGTCGGGGGCCGCCGGCACGAGGAACAGCTCGAGGGAGCCAGCCGTCTCGTGGGTCAGCGACATCATGCCCTGCGGCAGCGGTGGGGTGGGGCCGCCGCGGAACACCAGGCGAAAGGAGCGTGGTCCGGTTCCGCTGGAAGCCCGCTCGACCGCGACCAGGACGAGGTCGAGGGCATCGCCGTCGGGCAGGGCGGCGCGCCACGGCGTGTCGACGAGCGGCTCGAAGTGCGACGGGCCCGCAGTCGCGAGGTCCACGTCAGATGCAGTTGACGGTGGCGAGGCCACCGCCCCCACTCGCCACGATGAACAGCGGTGTCGCCGCGAAACCCTTACGGGCGAAGGAGTAGACCCCGTCACCCGGGCCCGCGCCGGAGAACGCCGCGGCGAACTGCTTCTCCGCCCCGGGGACCCCACCGGGCGCCAGGTCCTCGACGGCATCCAACACGACCGACCAGCGCCCGGCAGGCGACGTCATCGTGAACGTCGACCCGACGTGCTGCGTGAACCGCGACCGGCGCAGCAGGTCGGTGGCCGGACGCGCCGCGTGTGCAGCGGGTGCCGTACCTGCGCCCACGGCGCCGACGACCGCAACCGCGGAGCCCGAGATGACGGTCCGACGTGGGGGAGCGGTCATGGGGGCCTCGTCTCTCTGCGCGCGAAGGCGCACCCAAGGGGTGCGTCAGGCTCCCAGTGTGCCGGGCGGGGATGCGGCTGTCACCGGCCCGAAAGGACCATCTGCCGGTCCGACTCGATGGGCCGGGGGCGCGGGCACCTCTCGGTGTCAGGCGTCGGTGATCTCGCAGAGGACCGCGCCGTTGGTGACGGTGGCCCCGACCTCGGCGGTGAGCCGGGAGATGGTCCCGGCCTTGTGCGCGGTGATGGGCTGCTCCATCTTCATGGCCTCGAGGACGACGACCAGGTCGCCCTGGGCGACGGTGGCACCGTCCTCGACGGCGATCTTGACGATGGTGCCCTGCATCGGCGCGGTGAGCGAGTCGCCCGAGGCCGCGGCCCCGGCCTTGCCGCCCGAGCTGCGCCGCGGGGCCTTCTTGCGGGCCGCGCCGGCGCCGCCGTTGCCGCCGTTGCCGCCGCCGAGCGACAGCCCGCCGGGGAGGGAGACCTCGAGGCGCCTGCCGCCGACCTCGACGACGACGGTCTGGCGCTCCTCGGCCTCGGGTGCGTCGGCCGACGGCCCGGACCAGGGCGTGATGGTGTTGTCGAACTCGGTCTCGATCCAGCGCGTGTGCACCGAGAACGGATCGTCGGCCTCGGCCGGGGCGAAGGCGGGGTCGGCGACGACGGCACGGTGGAACGGGGTGACGGTGGGCATCCCCTCGATGACGAGCTCGGCCAGCGCCCGGCGGGCCCGCTCGAGCGCCTGCTGGCGGTCACGGCCGGTGACGACGAGCTTGGCGATCATCGAGTCGAACGCGCCGGCGACGGTGTCGCCCTCGACGATCCCGGAGTCCCAGCGCACGCCCGGGCCGTGGGGGACGACCATCGTCGTGACGGTGCCGGGCGCGGGCAGGAACCCGCGGCCGGCGTCCTCGCCGTTGATCCGGAACTCGATGGAGTGCGCGTGCGGCTCGGGGTCGGGGTAGCCCAGGGCCTCGCCGTCGGCGATGCGGAACTGCTCGCGGACGAGGTCGATGCCGGTGACCTCCTCGGAGACCGGGTGCTCGACCTGGAGGCGGGTGTTGACCTCGAGGAAGGAGATGTCGCCGGCAGGCCCGACGAGGAACTCGCAGGTGCCGGCACCGACGTAGCCCGCCGCCTTGAGGATCTCCTTCGAGGCGCGCAGGAGCTCGGCGTGCTGGGCCTCGGTGAGGAACGGCGCGGGCGCCTCCTCGACGAGCTTCTGGTTGCGGCGCTGCAGCGAGCAGTCGCGGGTGGAGACGACGACGACGGTGCCGTGGCGGTCGGCCAGGCACTGGGTCTCGACGTGGCGCGGGCGGTCGAGGAAGCGCTCGACGAAGCACTCGCCGCGACCGAACGCGGTGACGGCCTCGCGGACGGCGGACTCGTAGAGCTCGGGGATCTCCTCCATCGTCCGGGCGACCTTGAGACCGCGGCCACCGCCGCCGTAGGCCGCCTTGATCGCCACCGGCAGGCCGTGCTCGGTCGCGAACGCGACGACCTCCTCGGGGCCGGAGACGGGGTCCTTGGTGCCCGGGACGAGCGGGGCGTTCGCGGCGAGGGCGATGTGCCGCGCCTTGACCTTGTCACCGAGGGCGTCGATCGCCTCCGGGCCGGGGCCGATCCACGTCAGTCCGGCGTCGATGACCTTCTGGGCGAACTCGGCGTTCTCGGCGAGGAAGCCGTAGCCGGGGTGGACTGCGTCGGCCCCGGCAGCCCGCGCGACCTCGATGAGCTTGTCCTGAAGCAGGTACGAGTCGGCCGGTGTCGTGCCCCCGAGCGCGTGCGCCTCGTCGGCGACCCGGACGTGCAGGGCGTCGCGGTCGGGCTCGGCGTACACGGCGACCGAGCGCAGCCCGTGGTCGCGACACGCCCGCGCGATGCGCACCGCGATCTCACCCCGGTTCGCGATGAGGACAGTGGAGATGGCCATGGTCCCGGACTCTAGCGGCCCGGGTGGGGCCCCACCCGGTGGCCCCGGTGCGTCCCGCGCCACACTCGTGGCCGTCCTCGCGCGGGTCGCGGCGGCGCTGCGCGGGCGCCGCGCCCGGCTGGTCCGGCAGGGGTCGGTCAGACCCCCAAGGAGGCCGCGAGGCGCCCGAGGAGGGCGGCCAGCGCCTCGCGCTCTGCGGCGTCGAGGCCGCCGAGGAGTCGGGCCTCGTTGGCGACGTGGTCCTCCATCGCGGCGTCGATGACGCCTCGCCCCTTCGCCGTCAGGACGACGGTCCGTGACCGCCGGTCGGTCTCGCTCGGCCGGCGCTCGACGAGCCCGCGGGCCTCGAGCCGGTCGACCCGCTTCGAGACAGCGCCGGACGTGACGAGCGTTCGCTCGACGAGCTCGCCGGGTGTGAGGGCGTAGGGCGCCCCCTGGCGCCGCAGGGTCGCGAGCACGTCGAAGTCGCCCTCGCCGAGGCCGTGCCGGGCGTACACGGCCACGAGCTCGGGGGTGAGGGCGTTCGCGACCCGGTGCACGCGCCCGATGACGAGCAGGGGGGAGGTGTCGAGGTCGGGGCGCTCGTGCCGCCACTGGTCGACGACGTGGGCGACGTGGTCGGTCTGCCTCGAGGGATCCATGGCGGGGAATGTATCTTCCGTGGAAGGTATTATGTCTTCCGTGGAAGAGAAAACTGCCGGACCGTGGACCGTCGTCCTCACCGCCGTTCCGCCCGTCGTGTGGGGCTCGACCTACGCGGTGACCCAGCTCTGGCTCCCGGCCGACCGCCCGTTCTTCGCGGCGGCCGCCCGGGTCCTGCCGGCCGGGCTGCTGCTGCTCCTCTGGGTGCGGCGGCTGCCGACCGGTGCGTGGTGGGGCCGCTCGCTCGTCCTCGGCGCCCTCAACCACGCCGTCTTCTTCGCGCTGCTCTACGTCGGCGCCTACCGGCTGCCGAGCGGCCTCGGCTCGACCCTGACCGCCGTCGCACCGCTCGTCATGATGGCGGTCGCCTTCCTCGTCCTCGGCGAGCGGCAGGCCCGCGTCACGGTCGTCGCCGCGCTCGCAGGCGTCGGCGGGGTCCTCGCCCTCGTCCAGCAGGTCGACCGGTCCGGCCCGGTCGACCCGGTCGGGGTGGCGGCGGTGCTGGGGGCGGTCGTGTCGTCCTCGGTCGGGTTCGTCCTCGTCAAGCGGTGGGCGCCGCCCTCGGACGTGCTGACGACGACCTCGTGGCAACTCGTCGCGGGCGGACTGCTCCTCGTCCCGCTCGCCTGGGGGGTCGAAGGGCCCCCGCCGGCGCTCGACCTCGCCGCCGTCGCCGCCCTCGCCTACCTCGGGCTCGCCGGCACCGCGCTCGGCTACGTCCTGTGGTTCCGGGGTCTCACCCGGATGGAGGCCGGCGCCGTCGCGATGGTCGGCCTCGTCAACCCCGTCGTCGGCACGACGCTCGGGGTCGCCCTCCTCGGCGAGCCGTTCGGCCCGGTGCACCTCGTCGCGATGGCCGTGACGCTCGGCAGCGTCCTCGTGGCCCAGGCGCCGGTCCGCCGGGTCCTCGCTCGGCGCGTCGAGCCCCTGACCTCACCTCGACTGTGGCGGACCAGACACGCCGCTGAGTAGCGGTGCTCATGGCGGCGTGTCGCGGCCGGGAGGACGATGGAGGGGCACCCACGAGGGTGCCTGACCCCAGGAGCCCGCGATGACCGCGCCCCCCGCCGCCGCACCTGACGCTCCCGCGCACCGAGACCCCACGCTGCACGCCGCCAGCCCGGCCCAGCTCCACTGGCTCGAGACCGAGCTGCGCGCGTGGCACGCCGAGGGCATCGTCGACGACCGGACGGCCGCGTCGATCCGTTCCCGCTACGTCGAGGTCCGCAAGGTCACGCTCGCGCGCATCGTCCTCACCCTGGGTGCCTGCTTCGTCGGGCTGGGCCTCATCTGGCTCGTCGCCTCCAACCTCGACGCGATGGCCCCGCTCACCCGGTTCGGCCTCATGGTCCTCATCTGGCTCGGCCTGGTCGTCGCGGCCGAGCTGCTCGCCACCCGGCGCGACCGCGAGGGCGACGTCGCCTCACCGGTCGTCGGTGCCGTGCGGCTGCTCGCCGCCGGTGCCTTCGGGGCCGTCGTCTTCCAGGCCGCCCAGAGCCTGCAGGTGCCCGCGTACGAGCCGCTGCTCCTCGGCGTGTGGGGGCTCGGGGCGGTCCTGTGGGCGTACGCCGTGCGGGGCGTCGCCCCGCTCGTCCTCGGGGTCGGGCTGCTCGCGGCATGGTTCGTCTGGCAGGTCGGTGACGTCGCCGACGACGCCTTCTCGGTCTCCACGGCCCTGGGTGCGGCCGCTCTCGCGGCGGTCGCCCTGGGGGTCGGCACCGCAGCCCTCGGCCGGCGCGAGCTGGCCGTGCCCTGGCGCGAGGTCGGCGCCGCCCTCGCCCTGGTGGCCCTCTTCGTCGCCGCCCTCCCGTACGCGTGGGGCGAGCCCGCGACCTCGTGGGCCCTCTGGGCCGGCCTGGGCGCGGCCGTCGTCCTCGGCGCCCTCGCGGCCCTGCGCGGCGACCGGCACGACCGCCTCGAGGTCGCCCTCGCCGCGGTCGCCCTCGCGATGACCGTCGGGCTGGCGCTGTGGCGCTACGAGACCGACTCGATGTCGCCCGAGGACCTCTCGGCCGGGATGTGGCTGCGGGCCTTCCTCTCCGTCGCCGCCTACCTGCTCGTGGCGAGCGGGTACGCGGTGCTCGGCGGGCTGCGCGACACCGGACGCCTCACCTGGATGGCGACCGCCGCCCTCGTCGTCTTCGTCACGACCCAGGCCTTCGCCGTCTTCGCGCCGATCCTCTCCGGCGCCACCTTGTTCCTCGTCGTCGGCGTCGTCCTCCTCGTCACCGGGGTCCTGGCCGACCGTGGCCGACGACGGCTCGTCCGCGAGGCGAAGGAGGCCCGGTCATGACGACGTCCCCCGGCACCGAGGTGCTCCCCCCGAACCCGCCCGCCCAGCCTCCCGCCGCCCTGCCCGAGGGCATCCGCCGCCGCCGGATCGCCGTCCTCGTCGTCGTCCTCGTCCAGCTCGCGCTCGTCGTCGTGGCGGTGTGGTCGCCGCTGGCGGCGCGGCTCACCGGCGAGGAGGTCCGGCTGCGCGTCGCGCCCGTCGACCCCGTCGACCCGTTCCGGGGCGCCTACGTCGACCTGGCCTACCCGGACCTGCCCGACCAGCCAGGTGGCCGGTCCGAGCCGCTCACCGACGCCGAGCAGAAGGCCGTCGACGAGCAGCGGGGCGAGGCCTTCGTCCCGCTCACGCGCGAGGGCGAGGTCTGGGTCGGGGGTCCGGTCCAGCGCACTCGCCCGACCGACGGGCTCTACCTGCGCTGCGACGACTCCGACTGGCGCCTGGACTGTGGCATCGAGAGCTGGTTCCTGCCGCAGGACGAGGCGCGCGCCCTCGAGGACGCGGTGCGCGCCGGGACGGCGGTCGCGACGCTGCGGGTCGACGGGCGCGGCAACGCTGCCCTCGTCGGCGTCGACCCCCGCTGACGCGCGCGTGCCGCCGGACGCTGGGGCGCCCGAGGCCCGGCATGATGCGCGCATGAGCAGCGACGCCGTCGACCGTGCCCAGCGCGCCCTCGAGGAGGGCATCTCCACCGACTTCAGCCGGGCCATGTCGTACGGCGACTACCTCGACCTGCCGACCCTGCTGTCGGCCCAGCACCCGCGCAGCGAGCCCGCGCAGCACGACGAGCTGCTCTTCATCGTCCAGCACCAGGTGGCCGAGCTCTGGCTCAAGCTGCTCCTCCACGAGGTGCACTCGGCGCGCTCCCTGCTCGCGTCCGACGAGCTCGCGCCCGCCCTCAAGCGGCTCGCGCGGGTCAAACACGTGCAGAAGCAGCTCGTCGAGCAGTGGGACGTCCTCGCCACGCTGACCCCGAGCGAGTACGCGCAGATCCGGCCCTTCCTCGCGACGAGCTCGGGGTTCCAGAGCCACCAGTACCGCGCGGTGGAGTTCCTCCTCGGCAACAAGAACGCCGACATGGTGCGGGTGTTCGAGCACTCGCCGGAGGAGCACGCGGGGCTGCAGCGGCTGCTCGGCGAGCCGACGCTGTACGACGAGTTCCTCCGCCACCTCGCCCGTCAGGGCTACGCGGTGCCGGCCGAGGTGCTCGAGCGAGACATCACCCAGCCCTACCGGATGTCCGAGGCGCTCGTCGACGTCGTCGCCGAGGTCTACGCCGACCCGGCCTCGCACTGGGGCGTCTACGAGACCTGCGAGGAGCTCGTCGACATCGAGGACCTGTTCCAGCAGTGGCGTTTCCGGCACCTCCAGGTCGTCTCGCGCACCATCGGACAGCGTCAGGGGACCGGCGGCAGCAGCGGCGTCGACTTCCTGCGGCGCGCCCTCGACCTCACGTTCTTCCCCGAGCTGTACGCCGTCCGCACCCGCGTCTGAGGCCGGCGTTCGTGCGTTCGGCCGCGGGGTGGGTCCGGCGAAGGGTGGCGAGTGGCTGCTCGTCCGGTGCCCGAGGCGCCCTTTCCCACCCCTCACGGCATCTCAGGGGAGCAGCAGGCGGGTGAGCCGGCGGCGGAGTGTCTCCCGGCGCGGGGCGCTCGAGAAGGACAGGGCGGTCATGTCGACGTAGGCCCAGCCCGAGTCCTCGATGGAGGCGCGTCGCTCGCGGTCTCGCTGCCAGGTGCGGCGGTCGGTGCGGTGGACGTCCCCGTCGTACTCGCCGACGACCCGCTGCCGGCGCCACACGAAGTCGCTCGTCGCGAGCCAGCCGCCGTGCTCGTCGCGGACCGCGGCGTTGAGCTCGGGCTCGGGTAGCCCCCACATGGCGAACCACCAGCGCGCGACGCTCTCGCCGGGCGAGGCCGACGCCGAGCGGGCCAGGGCCGCGACGGCCCGGAGGTCCGCGGCTCCACGCCGTCCGGTGCGGGCGGAGGCGGCGGTGCGCATCCCGTCGCCCGTGGTGTGTCGGCGACGGAGCAGGACGTCGGCGGCCGCCAGCAGGTGGGCGGGGTCCCACCGGCCAGCGAGGTCGCACCACGTGTCGAGTGCTGACGTCACGCGCAGCCCGGCGACGACGTGCACCTCCCGGTCGCCCAGTCCCCGGTGGTGGCGGCAACCGGAACGCTCGATGCGCGGGCGGTCGTCGGCGCGCATGACGTCGAGCACCTCCGCGTGTCCCGCCCAGGCGAGCGGCGTCGGCAGGCCATGCAGGCGCGCGGCGGTGGTGTGGCTGAAGGCGCAGTCGGGCGGGAGGGCCATCGCGAACGCCTGCGCATGGGTGAGGTGGTCGACGTCGAGGTCGGCCCGGCGGCGCACGCCTCGCGTCGGGGCGACGAGGTCGGAGCCGCGCAACCGTCCTCGGGACAGCTCGAGGTCGCGCGCCCGCTCCAGCGTGAACGGACCGGCGAAGAGCTGGTCCGGGAGCCGGATCCGCGGTGTGGCCATGCCGAGACCCTGACGGTCGCGTATGGCCGGGGACAGCCTCCGCCCCGGGCTGTGGAGGACGCGTCCGGAGGGCCACCCCTGTGGACGACGGTCCGAGGGGTGGCCATCGGCTCTCCAGAAGCCCGCCGGGCAGCCGGTGACCACCCTTCGCCGGTCGGGCCGGCGGTCCGAGCGGACCCGTCCCGGCATACTCGGCCGCATGCCCCGCGTCATCCACACCGCGCAGGCCCTCGTCGACGCCGTCATGGAGGTACCGATCCTGCCGGGGCGGGGCGGCAACGTCATGGCGACCTCGTACGAGCGGTACGCCGGTGGCGCCGTGACGATCCTGCTCGCCGCCGCCCGGTCCGGGGCCACGTGCGTGCACGCCGGGTCGGTCGGCACCGGGCCGAACGGCGACCTCGTCCGGGCGGCGCTGGCGGCCGAGGGCGTGGCGCTCTCCGCTCCCGCCGTCGCCGACCTCGACACCGGGGTGTGCGTCGTCCTCGTCGAGCCCAGCGCCGAGCGGTCCTTCGTCACGACCCAGGGCGCCGAGCGACACATCAGCGTCGCCTCGCTCGACGCCTGCGCCCCCGAGGCCGGGGACCTCGTCTGCGTCAGCGGCTACTCGCTCGTCGGTCGGACGCGGGACCCCCTCGTCGAGTGGCTCGGGTCGCTCGCCGAGGAGGTCGTCGTCGTCCTCGACCCCGGTGCGACCTTCGCCGAGCTCGACCACCGCACCCGCGAGACCGTCCTCGCCCGCACGGACGTCTGGACCGGGAACGCCGACGAGGCCGCGTCGCTCGCGGGCGTCACGGGGACGGAGGAGGCGGCCCTCGTCGTCGAGTCCCTGCTCCCCGCCGGCTCGGTCACGATCGTCAGGGACGGACCGCGTGGTTGCACCGTCAGGGAGGGCGGACGCAGCACGCACCTCCCCGGGCACCCCCAGCGGCCGGTCGACACCAACGGGGCCGGCGACACCCACACGGGCGTCCTCCTCGCCGAGCGCGCGGCAGGGGCGACGTGGGCCGAGGCGGCCCGGCGCGCCAACGCCGCGGGTGCCATCAAGGTGACCAGGCGGGGCCCGGACACCGCACCGACGAGGGCGGAGATCGACGCGTTCCTGCGGCTCGCCGCGCGCTGAGCCAAGCGGCCCTCACGAAGCTCTCAGGAACGGGGGAAATGGCTCGTTCGGGTCATGGGCAGCGGTGCGGCACACGGGCATAGTCACTTCTCGGTGGGTGACCACCACCGCACCCGGACCCGACTCGCGGGGGCCCTGAACCGGACGCGGTCATGACGTGCACCGGCACGTGACGCGGGCTCACGCCTCGAGCCCGTCGATGACCGACCGAGGTTCCCGGAGGACCAGGTATGTCCGTCTTGCACTGGGCACGTGCTGCTGCCGCGCCCGTATCAACCACCCGTTCCGTCCGTCGCCGCAGGTTGCGCGCGCACGGCACCACGGTCGCGCTCCTCGCGACCCTGACGTTCGCCCCCGTCGCGCTGATCGCCGCTCCCGCGGCCATGGCGGCCGATGGCCCGTTCGTCATCGACGGCAACGTCCCCGACCCGAACACCGCCTTCCTCGAGGACCCCGAGGGCAACGTCAAGGAGCTCGGCCCGCTCAACTCCAACACCACGAAGATCGGCGTCATCCACGGCGACGCGGTGCCGACCCTCGGCCTGACCAACCCCAACGGCCAGGTGGACCTGCGCGGCGCCTGGCTCGACACCGAGCGCGAGGCCGGCAAGGACTGGCTGTACTTCGCGTGGGAGCGCGACAACTCGACCGGCAGTGGCTTCATCGCGTACGAGTTCATGCAGGACGCCGCCCCCGCCGCGTGTGCGTACGGGACGGCAACAGCGGAGCAGCTCATCGCGAACTGCAACCCGTGGGCGAACCGCAAGGCGGGGGACTTCCTCATCCTCTGGGACCAGCAGGGCGGCAGTCGTGACCTCTTCCTGCGAGTCTGGTCGGGAACCGCTCCGAACCTGACGCTGAGCCCCCCCGGCGCACCGCTCGACGCCGCCGTCTCGCAGGCCGAGTACAGCCCGGACGGCTTCTTCGGCGAGGCAGCGGTGAACCTCACGGACACGATCTTCGGTGGCAGCACCGCGTGCCGGGTCTTCGCCAACACGATCCCCAGCACGGTGACCGGCAACTCGGACACGGCCGACTACAAGGACACGATCCTGCAGACGGCCCCCCCGATCACGAACTGCACCTCGACGACCGTGACGACGCCCCAGACGTCCACCGGTTCGGTCATCGGCTCCGGTGGGATCTCCATCGGCACCGGTGTGGCAGCGGTCCGTGACTCGGCCGTCGTGAACATCGCGGGCGGCACCGCCACCCCCGCAGGCTCGGTCGCGTTCTTCCTCTGCAAGGTCGACTCGCCCGGGCTGTGCACGACAGGCGGCACGAGCGTCGGGTCGACGAACCTCAGCGGCGCCTCGTACCCGGTGACCGTGAACTCGCCCACGGCCTACGTGACGTCGGCCGGCCGGTACTGCTGGCGAGCCGTCTTCAGCGGTGACAGCGCGAACGGCATCCCCGGCTCGAGCGACTCGTCGGCCACCGAGTGCTTCGTCGTCAACCCCGTGACGGCGACGCTGTCGACGTCGGCCGGTGCTGACGTCTTCCTCGGCAACGCGGTCACCGACCAGGCCACCTTGGGTGGCACGGCCACCCAGCCGGCCAACCCGGTCATCAACCTGACCGGCACCGCTGGCGCCGCCGCCGGCGGGACGATCACGTTCAAGCTGTACGGCCCGAGCACGACCGGCTGTGGAGCACTCGTGTACACCTCGCCCACGGTCGCGGTGAGTGGCAACGGCACATACGACTCGCCCAACCCGCAGTTCGTGCCGACGGCCGCCGGTGACTACCACTGGGTCGCCGTGTACAGCGGCAACCTGCCGAACACCCTCGGTGTGACGCACAACTCCGACTGCACGGACACCGGCGAGGACGTCACGGTCAACACCGTCGCGTCGTCGATGACGACCGCGCAGCGCTGGGTCCCGAACGACACCGCCACCATCTCGGCACCCGCCGGTGGGGCTCTGGCCGGTGACGTGACGTTCACGCTCTACGCCAGCGCGAACTGCACCGGCACCGTCGTGTACGGCCCGGTGGACGTCGCGGTCGCCGGGGCGTCTCCGCAGCAGGCGTCGACGTCGAACACCACCGCGGTCACGGCCAGCGGCTCCTACTCCTGGCTCGTCGCCTACGACAGCGACAACTCGGCCCAGCGCGACATCCCGGGCAGCTGCCACGAGACCACCGCGCTGACGATCTCGAACGGAGGCACGGTCTCCAGCCCGTGATCGCAGGACTGCGGTCGGCCCGTCACCGGTGACGACGGGCTGACCGCCGGCGGGGTCGGTCTCCTGAGGCGGGAGGCCGGCCCCGCTCCGTGCGCGCGCGTCAGGCCAGGGAGTCGAGGTCGCTGCGGCACCGCTGCTCGAACTCGGTGAGCTCGGACAGGGCGGCGTCGAGGTCGCGCCGGCGCTGCTCGAGGTCGGCGCGGCGGGCGTCGATCTGGTCGAGGACGTACTCGAGCTGGCTGCGGCGACCGCGGGGCGCGTCGTAGAGGTCGATGATCGTGCGGATCTCGTCGAGGGGGAACCCGAGGCGGCGGCCGCGGAGGATGAGGCCGAGCCGGGTGCGGTCGCGGCGGTGGTAGACGCGGGTGGTGCCGCGCCGCTCGGGGGAGATGAGCCCGAGGTCCTCGTAGTGGCGCACCGTGCGGTGGGTGACCCCGAACTCGTCGGCGACCTGCGCGATCGACCACGTGCGGCCGCGATCGTGGGCCTCCTCGGCGGCCTCGGCGGAGCCGGCTGAGCCGGCGGAGCGGGCCGCGGTGGCGCTGGGGGTTGGCATACCGGGGAGTATTGCTTTACGTTGACGTCAACGTCAAGAACGTGACCGCACCCCGAGCGCCCGAGACCCGGGCGCCCACCGCGCGAAGGAGCGCCGATGTTCGAGCTGGGCAAGGACCACGAGGACTTCCGGACCGTCGTCCGCGAGTTCGCCACGGAGGCCGTCGAGCCGCACGTCGCGCAGTGGGACCGCGAGCACCACTTCCCCGCAGACCTCGTGCCGCGGATGGGCGAGCTGGGCCTGTTCGGCCTCGTCGTCCCCGAGGAGTACGGCGGCTCCCTCGAGGACGCCGACGGCGGTGCGTTCACGAGCCTGTGCATCGCCATCGAGGAGCTCGGCCGCGTCGACCAGTCGATCGGCATCACGCTCTCGGCCGGTGTCGGACTGGGCATCAACCCGATCCTCACCTACGGCGACGAGGAGCAGAAGGCGCGCTTCCTCCCCGACCTCGTCGCAGGTCGGGCGCTCGCG
The DNA here is from genome assembly GCF_046764005.1 of Oryzobacter faecalis. NCBI lineage: Bacteria > Bacillati > Actinomycetota > Actinomycetes > Micrococcales > Intrasporangiaceae > Oryzobacter > Oryzobacter faecalis. The sequence goes on from NZ_JBKOFW010000004.1 coordinate 275,459, forward strand.
GGCTTCGGCCTCACCGAGCCCGACGCCGGGTCCGACGCCGGTGCCACGCGCACGAAGGCCGTCCTCGAGGACGGCCAGTGGGTCGTCGACGGCGCGAAGGCCTTCATCACGAACTCCGGCACCGACATCACCTCGGTCGTCACCGTCACGGCCCGCACCGGCACCGACGCCGAGGGCCGCCCCGAGATCTCGGCGATCATGATCCCCTCCGGCACACCGGGGTTCACGGTCGAGCCGGCCTACGACAAGCTCGGCTGGAACATCTCCGACACCCACGGCCTGTCCTTCAGCGGCTGCCGCGTCCCCGAGGGCAACCTCCTCGGCGAGCAGGGTCACGGTTTCCGCCAGTTCCTCAAGACCCTGGACGACGGGCGCATCGCCATCAGCGCCCTCGCCCTCGGCCTCATCACCCGGATGCGGGAGGAGGCCATCCGGTACGCCTCCACGAGAACGGCGTTCGGCAAGCCGATCGGGGTCAACCAGGGTGTCTCGTTCCCCATCGCCGACCTCGCCGTCATGGAGGAGAACGCGCGGCTGGTCACCTACCGCGCCGCGTGGCTCAAGGACGAGCACGAGGCCGGTCGCCGCTCGGTCGCCGAGGTCAAGCAGGCCGCCGCCGTCGCGAAGCTGTACACCTCCGAGGCCGCGGTGAGCGCCACGCGCATCGCGACGCAGGTCTTCGGCGGCAACGGCTTCATGGAGGAGTACCCCGTCGCCCGCTTCTACCGCGACGCGAAGATCCTCGAGATCGGCGAGGGCACCTCCGAGGTGCAGCGGATGGTCATCGCCAAGGGCCTCGGCCTCCCCACGGCATGACCTCGACCCCCGACCCCGCGCTCGGCGACCCGCGCGTCGCCGACGTCCGCCGACGCCTCGAGGGTGCCCTCGAGGCCTCGGCCCGGCCCACCGAGGCCGCGGCGGCGAAGCTCGAGCGGCAGGGCAAGCTCTACGTCCGTGACCGCCTCGCCCTGCTCCTCGACGACGGGTCGTTCGTCGAGGACGGCAGGTTCGCCAACGCCCTCGCGCCGGGTCTGCCCGCCGACGGGGTCGTCACGGGCCGGGGCACGGTCGAGGGGCGACCGGTCGTCGTCATCGCGAACGACCCCACCGTCAAGGCCGGGTCGTGGGGGGCGCGCACCGTCGAGAAGATCGTGCGCGCCACCGAGACCGCGCTGCGCGAGGAGCTGCCCGTCTTCTGGCTCGTCGACAGTGCCGGCGCGCGGATCACCGACCAGGTCGAGATGTTCCCGGGCCGTCGCGGCGCCGGGCGGATCTTCCACAACCAGGTCGCCCTGTCGGGCAAGGTGCCGCAGATCTGCTGCCTGTTCGGCCCGTCCGCGGCCGGTGGCGCCTACATCCCCAGCTTCTGCGACGTCATCATCATGGTCGAGGGCAACGCCTCGATGTACCTCGGCAGCCCGCGCATGGCCGAGATGGTCGTCGGCGAGAAGGTCTCGCTCGAGGAGATGGGCGGGGCGCGGATGCACTGCACCGTCTCAGGGGTCGGCGACCTCCTCGCGCACGACGACGCCGAGGCGATCGAGCTCGCCCGCCTCTACCTCAGCTACCTCCCGGACAGCTGGCGCTCGCCCCTGCCGACGTACCACCCGGAGCAGCCGTCGGCGCCCCTCACCCGGGCCACCGTCCCCGAGCGCGAGAGCCAGCCGTTCGACGTCCACGACGTCATCGACGGCCTCGTCGACGAGGGCAGCTTCTTCGAGGTCAAGCCGCTGTTCGCCGCCGAGCTCGTCGTCGGCTTCGGACGGATGGACGGCGAGACGGTCGGCATCGTCGCGAACAACTCGGCCGTCAAGGGCGGGGTGCTCTTCACCGACTCCGCCGACAAGGCCGCGCGGTTCATCTGGCTCTGCGACGCCTTCTCCGTCCCGCTCGTCTACCTCGCCGACGTCCCGGGCTTCATGATCGGCTCCGAGGTCGAGCGCGGCGGCATCATCCGGCACGGCGCGAAGATGGTGTCGGCCGTCGCGTCGGCCACGGTGCCCCAGTTCTGCGTCGTCGTCCGGAAGGCCTACGGCGCCGGGCTGTACGCGATGGGCGGCCCGGGCTTCGGCCCGGACGCCACCATCGCGCTGCCCACCGCCCGCATCGCGGTCATGGGCCCCGAGGCCGCCGTGAACGCGGTGTACGCCAACAAGATCGCCGAGGTCGAGGCCGCCGAGGGCGTCGAGGCCCGCGACGCGTTCGTGGCCGCCCGCCGGGCCGAGTACGAGGAGGACGTCGACCTCGAGAGGCTCGCCGCCGACCTCGTCATCGACCAGGTCGTCGAGGCCGAGGACCTGCGCGGCGAGCTGCTCCGGCGGCTGCGGTACGCATCCCGGCGCGACCGGCACTTCGCCGACAAGCGCCGGGACGTCCCTCCCGTCTGAGGCCCGCCGGCAGACGGCGTGCGCTCGGCGCCGCGGTTCGCGTTCGGTCAGCTCGTCGCGCGCAGGTCGTGCCAGGCGACGCCGAGCTCGCGGAGCAGCTCGCGCACGAGGGGGAGCGAGACGCCGACCACGTTGCTCGGGTCGCCCTCGATCCCGCTGACGTACGGGCCGCCGAGGCCGTCGAGGGTGAAGGCGCCGGCGACCCGCAGCGGCTCGCCGGTGGCGACGTACGCCTCGACCTCGGCATCGGTGAGCTCGGCGAAGTGCACGGTCGTCGAGGCCGTCCCGCCGACCATCCCCCCGGTGCCGCCGTCCTCGGAGTCGCGGGTGTCGACGAGCCAGTGCCCGGTGTGGAGGACGCCGCTTCGTCCGCGCATCCGGCGCCACCGCTCGGTGGCCTCGGCGGCGTCCGCGGGCTTGCCGTGGACCTCGCCGTCGAGCTCGAGGACCGAGTCGCAGCCGAGGACGAGGCCGCCGTCCACGTCGTCGGCGTCGTCGGCCTCCAGCGCTTCCACGACGTCCTCGGCCTTGGCGCGGGCGAGGAGGAGGGCGACGTCGGAGGCCTCGAGGGCGCCGTGGACCTCCTCGGCCGCGGCGACGGCGGCGTCCTCGTCGACGGAGGAGACCCGGACGGCCGGGTCGATGCCCGCCGCCCTCAGGGTCGCCAGCCGCGCGGGGGAGGCGGAGGCGAGGAGGAGCGTCGGGGCGGGGGCGTCGGTCACGGGGACCACCGTAACGACGCGGCCGGCCCCGCCGTCGAGTGGCCACGGCACGCTGATGGTCGGCTCCACCGGTCAGCGTGTCGTGACCACTCGACCGGGGGCCGACGGTGAGGGGGCGCGGCGTCGGTGGTCGTCGGTAGGTTCGGCGCGTGGAGACGATCGAGCGGCGGCGGCTCACGCTCGCGACCCTCGACCGCCAGCTGCTGCTCCGGCGCCACGACCGGTCGGTCGAGGACGCCCTCACCCACCTCGTCGGCCTCCAGGCCCAGGAGCCCCTGGAGCCCTACACCGGGCTCTGGTCCCGCCTCGAGGGCTTCGAGCCGTCGGCGCTGGCCGGGGCGCTCGAGCACCGCGGGCTGGTGCGCACGCTGACGATGCGCCGTACCCTCCACCTGCACACCGCCGCCGACTGCCTCGCGCTGCGCCCGGCCCACCAGGGCATGCTCGTGACGAAGATGCTCGGGCTGTACCGGCGCACCCTCGAGGGCATCGACCTCGACGAGCTCGCCGCCGCGGCCGCGCCGCTGTTCGCCGCCGAGCCGCGGACCGCCGTCGACGTCGCCCGTGAGGTCGGCGTGCGGTGGCCGCACGTCGAGGCGCGCGCACTGGGTGACGCCCTCACCTGCCTCCTGGCCCTCGTCCAGGTGCCGCCGCGCGGGGTGTGGGGGCGCACCGGTCCGGCCCGGCTGACGACGGTGGCGGCCTGGCTGGGCCGCGAGCCGGAGGCACCGCCTGACGTCCTCGCCTCGATGGTGCTCCGCTACCTGGCTGCGTTCGGCCCTGCGTCCGGCTCGGACCTGCGCGCCTGGTGCGGCGTCCCGGGGCTGCCGGCGGTCGTCGCGGAGCTGCGCCCCTCGCTCGTCGGCTACCGCGACGAGTCCGGCCGCGAGCTGCTGGACCTCCCCGGCGGGTCGCTCCCGGACGACGACGTCGAGGTGCCGGTGCGGTTCCTCCCGGCGTTCGACAACACCGTGCTCGGCTACGACGACCGGCGCCGCGTCATCGACGACGAGCACCGCCGCCTGTCGGTCGCGGGTGCGAGGTTCGTCCTCGTCGACGGGCGCGTGGCGGCGGTCTGGGTGCCGCGTCGCGCCCCCGACGGGACGGGCGTGACGGTCGCCGTCGAGCTCCTGCGCGCCCTCAGCCCCACCGAGGCCGATGCCGTCGTCGAGGAGGGGAGGGCGCTGGCCACCTTCCTCGGTGACGGCGTGCCGGGCGGGGTCGAGGTCGCGACCGCGTGAGGGGCGTGGCGCCGCGGCGTCAGCCGAGCACCTCGTCGACGTAGCACCAGCGCCACGCCTCGCCGGGCTCGATGCTGCGCATCACGGGGTGGCCGGCCTCCGCGGCGTGCGCCGAGGCGTGCCGGCCCTCGGAGGAGTCGCAGCAGCCGACGGCGCCGCAGTGGGCGCAGGCCCGCAGGTGCACCCAGCGCATTCCCTCGGCGAGGCAGGTCGGGCAGCCCTCGGCGGTCCGCGGCGGCACCGGCACCTCCGTGGCGAGGAGGTGCTCGCAGCCGCCGACGATCCGGTCCGGAGGCCGCAGGGGCGACTCGCGCAGCGCCGCCCCGCGCGTGGCCGCCCAGGCGAGCGCGGTCTCCTCGGCGTCCAGCTGGCCGAGGATCGTCGTGAGGACCGCGTGGTCGACCTGCCCGGCGTCGCGGATCCGGAGCAGCTCGGCGCGCTCCTCGCGGATCATCGTGGTCCGCAGCCGGGCAGCGGCCTCGCTCGGGGTCTCGTCGTCGGCCGGGCCGAGCGTGCCGAGGCGTTCCCACGCCCGGTTGACGCGCGCTTCCGCCATCGACTGGAGGGTGCCGATGACGGCCGGGTCGGCGGCCGGGTCGGCCTCGACGAGGCGCAGCCCGGCGCCGGTCGTCGCCCCGAGGACGGTCGCCTCGACGAGGGCGTCCTCGCGGGGGTCGGGGCCGCGGACGTCCAGGGCGCGCGCCAGGGCCGGCAGCGTCGTCCCCTGCAGGACGAGGGTGCCGACGGTGACGACGAGGGCGATGACGAGCAGCTCGGCGCGCAGCGGCGTCTCCTCGGGGAGGGTGAGGGCGGCCGCGAGCGTGACGACCCCGCGCATCCCCGCCCACGAGCCGAGCGCGGCGCTGCGCAGCCTCGTCCGCCGGACCTCCGGGTCGACCCGGTGCACCGCGAGCCAGATCGCCGCCTGCCCGAGCATCCACACCGGTCGCAGGACGAGGCACGCGACGAGGACGGCGAGCCCCACGAGGAGGGTGCGGCCCAGGTTCTGTGAGCCGACGTCGGACAGCAGCGCGGAGACCTGCAGCCCGATGAGGAGGAACACGGCGTTCTCGAGGACGAAGGTGATGCTCGACCAGTTGATCCGTTCGGACAGGCGCGACGGCGCGCTCTGCAGCGAAGGGGCGCGGTGGGCGAGGAGGAGTCCGGTCGTCACGACCGCGAGGACGCCCGAGGCCCCGACCTGCTCCGCCGGGACGTAGGCGAGGTACGGGGCGACGAACGACAGGGCGGTGTCGGCGGGCACCTCGGTGAGCTGGCGGCGCAGGGTGCCGATGAGGAGGTACGCGACGACACCGACCGCCACGCCCCCGAAGGAGGCGATGAGCAGGTCCTGCGACACCGACATCACCGTGACGTCCTCGGGGCCGTGGTCGCCGGCGCCGTGGGCGGCGAGACCGGCGGCGGCGAGCGCGGTGCGCAGCGTGACGAGGGCCGTCGCGTCGTTGAGGAGCGACTCGCCCTCGAGGATGGTCCGGATGGGCCGGGGGAGGCCGATGCGGCGCGCGACGGCGGTGGCGGCCACGGCATCCGGGGGCGAGACGATGGCGCCGAGCGCGACGGCGAGCGCGAACGGGATCGGCAGGAGCAGCCAGGCGACGAGGCCGACCCCGAACGCGGTGAACAGGACGAGCCCGACGGACAGGCTGAGGATCTTCGCCCGGAACGTGCGGATGTCGAGGAGCGAGGTCTGCAGGGCGGCCGCGTAGAGCAGCGGCGGCAGCAGGCCGAGGAGGACGACGTCGCTCGAGAGCCGGACGTCGGGCAGGGCCGGCACGAACGACAGCACCGCCCCCACGCCCAGGAGCGCCAAGGGCGTCGGGAGGCCGACGGGCGCGATGGCGCGGCTCACGAGGATGACGACGAGGACGACGGCCACGAGCAGCAGGGCGAGCTCCACGGGGAGATCCTGCCCCGACGGGGTGCCGCAGGGCGAGCACGTCCCGTGACGGCCCCTGCCGCCGGGCGGCGCGTCAGCCGAGCACGGCCTCCCGCAGCACGTCGAGGCCAACGGACCCGACGTCGAGCGCGCGTCGATGGAAGTCCTTGAGCGAGAACGCATCTCCCTCGCGGCGGGCGACCTCGTCGCGCAGCTGCATCCACAGCCGCTCGCCGATCTTGTAGCTCGGCGCCTGGCCGGGCCAGCCGAGGTAGCGGTTGAGCTCGAACCGCAGCATCTCCTCGCCCTGGTTCGCGTGGGCGTCGAGGAAGGCCCAGGCCTTGTCGTAGTCCCAGGCGCCGCCGCCGACCTCGGCCGGGGCCTCGAAGCCGCAGTGGACGCCGATGTCGAGGACGACGCGCGCGGCCCGCAGCGACTGACCGTCGAGGAGCCCGAGGTAGTTGCCGGGGTCGTCCATGTAGCCCAGCTCGGCCATGAGGCGCTCGGCGTACAGGGCCCAGCCCTCGCCGTGCCCACTCGTCCAGCACATCATCCGGCGCCAGCGGTTGAGCAGCTCGCGGCGGTGGATGGTCTGCGCGATCTGGAGGTGGTGGCCCGGGACGCCCTCGTGGTAGACGGTCGTCAGCTCGCGCCAGGTGCCGAACTCGGTGACGCCCTTGGGCACCGACCACCACATCCGGCCCGGACGGGCGAAGTCGTCGCTGGGGCCGGTGTAGTAGATGCCCCCGGTCTGGGTGGGGGCGATGCGTGCCTCGATGGTGCGGACCGGGTCCGGGATGTCGAAGTGGGTGTCGGCGAAGTCGGCGATGACCTCGTCGGCCTTGCCCTGCATCCACGCGCGCAGCGCGTCGGTGCCGTGGAGGACGTAGCGGGGGTCGTGGTCGAGGTGGGCGATGGCCTCCTTGACACCGGCGCCGGGGAGGATGCGCTCGGCGGTCGCGCGCATGTCGGCGTCGATGCGGGCGAGCTCCTCCTGGCCCCAGGCGTAGGTCTCCTCGAGGTCGACGGTGGCGCCGAGGAACTGGCGGCTCGCCAGCTGGTAGCGCTCACGGCCGGCGGCGTCGGACTCGGGGGCACGGTCGAGCAGCTCGGTGCGCAGCCGCTCTCCCGCGTCGCGGTAGGCCCGGGCCGCGGCCTCGACACCCCGGCGCAGGTCGGCGGCGACGGCGCCCTCGAGGTCGTCCTCGCCCGCCCTGGCCTCGGCGAGGAAGGTCGCGAAGAAGCCGTCGTCGGCGGTGAGGTCGGCACACTGCCGCACGCACTCGACCACCTGGCGGCGCGGGGTGACCAGCCCTCGGTCGGCCGACTCGCCGAGCGTCGCCAGGTACTGGTCGAGGGCGCGGGGGACCTTGGTGAGGCGCGCGGCGATCGTCGCCCACTGCTCCTGGGTCTGGGTGGGCATGAGGTCGAGGACGTCGCGGACCCCTTGGAGCGGCGACGCGAGGACGTTGAGCTGCATCCGGTCGTAGCCGGCCTCGTGCCACTCGACGGCGAGGCCGAGCCGCTCGCGCATCGCGGCGACCGTGACCCGGTCGACGTCGTCGACGGGCTGCGCAGCGGCCAGCCGGGCCAGCGTGTCGCGGGCGAGCTGCGCGTGGTGGGCGTACCCGTCGGGGGAGAGGTCGTCGAGGTCGTCGTCGTGCCCCGGGACACCGAGGTAGGTCGCCTCGATGGGGCTGGCGGCGACGACGGCGTCGAAGTGGGCCTCTGCGACGGCATCGACGGCGGTGGGCTGGCGCAGCACGGGGGTCTCGGTCACGGTCGGCGACGCTACCCGAGGCGACCGACGTGGGGCCCCCGGGTTTCCGTCGCCTAGCCTTCGGCGGGTGGACGTGTACATCCGGTCGGTCAACGTGGGTCGGCCCCGGCCCGGCATCGAGCCACGCGGACGCGACACGGCCATCGACAAGCGGCCGGTCGCGTCGGTCGAGGTGCGCGACCCCGGACCCAAGCGGGGCGGGCTCGGCAGCGGGGTCGTCGAGGACGACGTGGTCGCGCGCAGGCACCACGGAGGGTCGCGCCAGGCGGTGTACGCGGTGGCGCGCGAGGAGCTCGACTGGTGGGCCGCCGAGGTGGGCCGGGACCTCCATGACGGCGTCTTCGGCGAGAACCTCACGACCGTCGGCCTCGACGTCGACGCCGCGGTCGTGGGGGAGCGCTGGCGTGTGGGAACGGCCCTGCTCGAGGTGTCCGGCCCGCGCATCCCGTGCGCGACCTTCGCCGCGTGGATGGGCGAGCGCGGCTGGGTGCGGCGGTTCACCGAGCGCGGCCGGACGGGGGCCTACCTCTCCGTCGTCCAGCCGGGCCGGATCAGCAGGGGTGACCCGGTGGAGGTGGTGTCGCGTCCGGCGGGTGGGCTCACCGTGCCGGAGGTGTTCCGGGGCCTGACCGGCGACCTCGACCTCGCCCGGCGCGTGCTCGATGCCGGCATCCTCGACGACCGCGACCACGCCACCCTCGAGCGGAAGGTCGCCCGCCGCACCCCCACCGACCACTGAGCCGCTCTCTCCACTGGCCGCACGGTGCGCACATCGACCAATAGGGCGATGTTGTCACGCCCGTGGCGTGGCAGGTCTCAGGCCGCCGTGAGGATGACGCGGAAGTGCCGCCGCCAGGCGTCCGAAAGTCGTTCGGGAACCGGGATGCCGAGGGCCCGAGCCACCGAGGCCCTCCGCGCGAGCAGCGCCTCGGGCTCCTGGAACAGCTCGTCCCCGGTCACCACCACGAACGTCCAGCCCTCCACCGACGAGAGGTGTCCGCGACGAGCCCCGTCCTTGGCCCGCTGCTCAGTGGTCTCGTGCCACCGGCCGTCGTACTCGATCGCGAGGAGGTGCTCCTCGTAGCCGAGCTCGATCCTGAACCGCACCGAGCCGTCGCGGTCCTCGACGTGGATGTCGACCTCCGGCTCGGGGAAGCCCGCAAGGACCATGAGGAGCCGCAGCGCCGTCTCTGGCGAGGAGTCGACCCCCGCACGGACCATCCCTGCTGCCTCGACGACCTCGTTCCTGAACTGCCCTTCCCATCCGGTGGCGTACTCGACGAGCTCTTCGGGTGACAAGCGCTTCTTGCGGACCAGGCTGTCGCCGAGCGCGACGAGGTCGACGAGTCCGAGGAAGCGGGCCATGTCGCAGAACGTCTGGCCCGGAGAGGTGATGGGCAGGCCGTGCCACTTCGTGATCTCGAGCCTCCGGCGGTACCGGTGCGGCTTGACCCCGCGGATACGGAAGCGGACGTCGCGCATGAAGGAGACGTGCGTCCACTCGTTGTCCGGAACGCGCCCACCCCACATCCGTGCAGCCGTGAAGTGGCTGAGCACCGCACCCGCAGGCGCCACCAGAAGGACCGCCCGTGCTCGAACGACCACGGTGTCCGGCACGTGAGCGGCCACCACGACCCCCGGGAGGATCTGGCGGAACTCAGGACCGGCGAGCCGTCGCCGGACACCCCGGCAGCCCGGTGGTCGCGGGTGAGGAACGGATGTCGTGGAACTGGCCCCGTCATCCTCCGATGGTGGCGACTCTTGGCCGGAGCAGTTCGGCGTCATCCACAGGCTGGGTCAAGATCGTCCTATTGGTCGATGTTGTCCCGGCGGTGCTTGGGCCGGACGTCCTGGGTCAGGGGCGGGCGCTGGTGCGCCAGGCGCCGGGACCGTGGGGCACCGAGGTGCGCAGGGCCGCACGGTGCGAGGCCCACCGGGATCCGTCGCGCTCCGGCGGCGGGTCGTCGCCCCCCGACGCCGCGGCCAGCACGGCGACGAGGGCGGCCACCTCCTCCGCGGAGGCGTCGCCGGTGATCCGGATCTCGGGCGTGGGCCGGTGGTCGTCGGTCATGACAGAGGGCGGGGTCCCCGTGAGAGCCGAGCCTGCGAGGAGGTCATGGGGCGGGGTCCCCGTGAGAGCCGAGCCTGCGAGGAGGTCATGGGGCGGGGTCCCCGTGAACTCTGAGCCTGCGAGGAGGTCATAGGGGAATGTTCCCGTGCTTCTTCGGCGGCAGGGTCTCGCGCTTGGTGCGCAGCGCGCGCAGCGCCTTGGTGACGTTCATCCGCGTGTTCGACGGGGTGATGACGGTGTCGATGTAGCCGCGCTCGGCCGCGACGTAGGGGTTGGCCAGGGCGTCCTCGTACTGCTTGATGAAGGCCGCGCGCGCCTCCTCGACCGAGCCGCCCTTGTCGGTGATCTTCTTCAGCTCCTTGCGGTAGAGGATGTTGACCGCGCCCTGGGCCCCCATGACCGCGATCTGCGCGGTGGGCCAGGCGAGGTTGATGTCGGCGCCGAGGTGCTTGGATCCCATGACGTCGTAGGCCCCGCCGTAGGCCTTGCGGGTGATGACGGTGACGAGCGGGACCGTGGCCTCCGCGTACGCGTAGATGAGCTTCGCGCCGCGGCGGATGATGCCGTCCCACTCCTGGTCGGTGCCGGGGAGGAAGCCGGGCACGTCGACGAAGGTGAGGATCGGGACGTTGAACGCGTCGCAGGTCCGCACGAACCGCGCGGCCTTCTCGGAGGCGTCGATGTCGAGGGTGCCGGCGAGCTGCATCGGGTTGTTCGCGACGACCCCGACCGAGCGGCCCTCGACCCGACCGAACCCGATGACCATGTTCGGCGCGAACAGCGGCTGCACCTCGAGGAACTCGCCGTCGTCGAGCACGGCCTCGATCGCGACGTGCATGTCGTAGGGGACGTTGGGGCTGTCCGGGATGAGGGTGTCGAGCACGCGGTCCTCGTCGGACACGGAGAGGTCGTTCTCGCCGCCGAAGACCGGGGCGTCCTCCATGTTGTTCGAGGGCAGGTACGACAGCAGGGCCCGCACGTACTCGATGGCGTCGTCCTCGTCGGTGCCCATGTAGTGCGCGACACCGGACTTCGTGTTGTGGGTCCGCGCGCCGCCGAGCTCCTCGAAGCCGACGTCCTCGCCGGTGACGGTCTTGATGACGTCCGGGCCGGTGATGAACATGTGCGAGGTCTGGTCGACCATGACGGTGAAGTCGGTGACCGCGGGGGAGTACACGGCCCCGCCCGCGCACGGCCCCATGATCAGCGAGACCTGCGGGATGACGCCGCTGGCGTGGACGTTGCGCCGGAAGATCTCCCCGTACAGGCCGAGCGAGACCACGCCCTCCTGGATCCGCGCCCCACCCGAGTCGTTGAGCCCCACCACCGGGCAGCCGACCTTCATCGCGAAGTCCATGACCTTGCAGATCTTCTCGCCGAACACCTCGCCGAGGGAGCCGCCGAAGACGGTGAAGTCCTGCGCGAACACGGCGACCGTACGGCCGTCGACCGTGCCGTAGCCGGTGACGACACCGTCGCCGTACGGCCTGTTCGCATCGGCGCCGAAGGCCACCGAGCGGTGCCGCGCGTACTTGTCCATCTCGACGAACGAGCCCTCGTCCAGGAGCAGCTCCAGCCGCTCGCGAGCGGTCTTCTTCCCCCGGGCGTGCTGCTTCTCGACGGCCCGCTCGGAGCCCGCGCCGGCGACGAGGGCGACGCGACGCTTGAGGTCGGCGAGCTTGCCCGCGGTCGTCGTGGTGTCGATGTCCGCGTGGACGTCGGTGCCGCCGATGGAGTGGGTGTCGCTCGTGGACATGTCGCGAGCCTAGCCTTGCGGGCGTGAGCCAGAACCCCCGATCCCGGCCGCTCGACGCGGCGTTGGTCACACCCGGAGAGCCGTGGCTGCCGGTCGAGGTCTTCGCCTCGCTGGGGTCCACGAACGACGAGGTGAGGGCCCGCCCCGCGCCCTGGCGCGTCGTCGTCGCCGAGGAGCAGGAGGCCGGTCGCGGACGCCTGGGCCGCAGCTGGACCACCACCGCCGGCACCGCCCTCGCCGTGTCGGTGCTCGTCCCCCCGCCGGCGTCAGGACCGGCCTGGGTGCCGCTCCTCACCGGCCTCGCCGTCCGCGAGGCGGTGGCCGAGGTGGCCGGCCTCGTGACCTCGCTCAAGTGGCCCAACGACGTGCTCGTGCCGTCCGACGGCGACCGCAAGCTCGCCGGCGTCCTGTGCGAGTGGTCGGGCGACGGCGTCGTCGTGGGCACGGGGATCAACGTCGGCACCGAGCGCGGCGACCTCCCGCTCGACACCGCGACCTCGCTGCGGGCCGCCGGTGCCCCGGACGTCGACCGCGCCGTCCTCCTCACGGCCTACCTGCGCCACCTCGCCGGTCTGCTGCGCGCCGACACCGGTCCCGGCGGCGAGGTCCGTGCCGCGTACGTCCGGGCGTGCGGCACGATCGGGCGCGAGGTCGAGGTGCACGAGCCCGGAGGACGCGTGCGCACCGGTGTCGCGACAGGGGTCGACGATGACGGCAGACTGACCGTGCGGACCCCGGCCGGCGCCACGACGGCGGTCTCCGCCGGTGACGTCGTCCACGTCACGTCGCGCCGAGGGTGAAGGAGGAGGTCGCGATGTCCACGCCCGGCGAGGACGCGACCCCGACGACGGCCGAGCTCGCCGAGCGGGCCGAGCGGGCCCTCCTCGGGCGGCAGGCCTCGATGGGTCGTCGCGAGGTCTCCGAGGGCGCCGGCGTCGAGCCCGCGACCGCGCGCCGGTTCTGGCACGCCATGGGCTTCCAGAACGTCGAGGACGACGAGGCGATGTTCACCGAGGCCGACCTCGAGGCGCTCAGGCGGGTGGCCCGCCTCATCCGGGACGACGAGGTCAGCGAGGAGCTCGCCCTCGGGATGACGCGGGCGTTCGCGCGCACCGCCGACCGGCTCGCCGTGTGGCAGACCCAGCTCGTCGCGGAGTCCCTGGAGTCGCCGGGGACGGAGGAGGTCGAGGGCCGGGACAGCCGGTCGGTGCCGGAGCCCCGCATCGCCGCCGACGCCGCCGCCCTCCTCGCCGAGCTCGCCGACGACGTCGAGCCGCTCCTCGTCTACGTCTGGCGCCGCCACCTGACGAACGCCATCTCGCGCATGCTCGCCGACGCCGACCCCGCCGTGCGGTGGGACCCCTCGGCCCCGTACCGCGTCGTCGGGTTCGCCGACCTCGTGTCCTTCACCTCGTTCGTGCGCCGGATGAGCGAGCGGCAGCTGGCCCGGCTCGTCCAGCGCTTCGAGCTGCTCGCGAGCGACGTCGTCACCGAGCACGGCGGCCGCGTCATCAAGACGGTGGGCGACGAGGTCCTCTTCGTCCACAAGGAGGTCGCGGGTGCCGCGGCGATCGCCCTCGACCTCGTCGACGCGATGGGCGAGGACGAGCTCCTGCCGCCGGTGCGGGTCGGCCTCGCTCACGGCCGGGTCGTCTCGCGCCTCGGGGACGTCTTCGGGCTCACCGTCAACAAGGCGAGCCGGATCACCGCCGTCACCCCGTCGGGCAAGGTCTACGTCGACGACGACATGGCCCACCTCCTCGGCGAGGTGTCCGGGTTCACGGCGACCGAACGGCGCCGCCGGATGCTCCGCGGCATCGGTGTCCTGACCCTCCATGAGCTGCGACGCGCGCCCGGTGGGCGTGGCCTCACCTCGCGAGAGGACGGGGCGTGACTACGATCGACCGCATGACGATGGTGTTCGGCGCATGACGAAGGTGCTCCTCGCGGAGGACGACCCCGCGATCTCCGACCCGCTCGCCCGTGCGCTCCGGCGCGAGGGCTACGACGTGGACGTGTGCACCGACGGCGAGTCGGCCCTCGACCAGGCCCTCCAGAACCCCGACCTGCTCGTGCTCGACCTCGGGCTGCCGAAGATGGACGGGCTGGAGGTGTGCCGCAGGCTCCGGCAGGAGGGGAGCTCGGTGCCGGTCCTCGTCCTCACCGCCCGTGCCGACGAGGTCGACACCGTCGTCGGGCTCGACGCCGGGGCCGACGACTACGTGACCAAGCCGTTCCGCCTCGCCGAGCTGCTGGCGCGGGCACGGGCGCTGCTGCGCCGCGGCATCGTCGAGAACGCCCCGCCAGAGGCGCTCGTGCGGATCGACCCCGAGGGCCGCCGGGTGTTCCTGCGCGGCCAGGAGGTCCAGCTCACCGGCAAGGAGTTCGAGCTGCTCAAGGTCCTCGTCGCCAACGAGGGCAAGGTCGTCTCCCGCGAGAAGCTGATGCGCGACGTCTGGGACAGCGCCTGGTACGGCTCGACGAAGACCCTCGACATGCACATCTCGGTGCTGCGCAAGAAGCTGGGCGACGACGCGGCGCACCCCAGCTACATCACGACGATCCGCGGGGTGGGTTTCCGCTTCGACGCGCCGGAGGACTGACGCGTGCGCCGCGTCCTCACGACGACGGCCGCGCAGACGGTCGGCATCACCTCGCTGCTCGTCGGCGGGACGGTGGCGGGGCTGCTCCTGTGGCCGGGTGACCCGCTCGCGTCCCTCGCCGGGGACGCCGCCAGCCTCGACGGCACCCCGGCGACCCCTGCCGTCGTCGCCGCGCTCGTCGCGGCCGTGGCCGTCGCCTCCCTCGTCGCCCTCGGCGTCGCCAAGCTCGTCGCGGACACCCGCGCCGACCGCGTCTCCGGGCTGCTCGTCACCCTCGGCGAGCGTGCCGAGCGTGACTCCGCCGACCCCAAGCCGGTGCCGCTGAAGTCGGGGATCGTCGAGGTCGACCGGCTCGACGCCGCCCTCGCCCGCGGGTCGCAGCGTGGCGCCAAGCGCCTGGCGTCCGAGCGCGACTTCGCGGCGGACGCCTCGCACCAGCTGCGCACGCCCCTCACCGCGCTGCTCATGCGGCTCGAGGAGATCTCGCTCACCGACGACCCCGAGGTCGTCAAGGAGGAGGCGACGATCGCCATCGGGCAGGTCGAGCGGCTCAGCAAGGTCGTCGACGACCTCATGAGCCGTACGCGCAGCGGCGTCGACGCCAACCCGTCGGTCTCGCTCGACTCCGTCCTCGCCTCCCTCCAGCGCGAGTGGCAGCCGGCGTTCGCGTCGGCCCGCCGCAGCGTCCACATCAGCGGTGAGCGCGGTGTCCAGGTACGGGCGACCCCGGTGGCGCTCGGGCAGATCCTCACGACCCTGCTCGAGAACTCCCTCGCCTACGGGCGCGGCACCGTCGAGATCGCCGCTCGTCGCGCCGGGCCCTCGGTCGTCGTGGAGGTCACCGACGAGGGCGACGGCGTCGCGGCCGCGCTCGCCCCGCACATCTTCGAGCGGTCGGTGTCGTCCACCGGCAGCGGGCTCGGGCTCTCGCTGGCGCGGGACCTCGCGGAGGCCGCGGGCGGTCGCCTCGAGCTCGTCCGGGCCCGGCCGCCGCTGTTCGCGCTCTTCCTCTCCGCCGCCGGCTGAGGACGTGGCCCGGTCGGGCCATGGTCACCGGCGGGCCGCGGCTCCTACCGTTGGCCCGTGGGATCGCGCACGCGCCTGCTCGGGCTCGGCCTCGGCACCCTCCTCGTCGTGCTGGGGGTCGCCGAGACGATCCGTGCCGTCCGCAGCGGCGACGGCGGTGTCGTCTTCTGGTTCGGCACGCTCGTCGGCGGGGGCGTGCTCACGATCGCGGGGACCGTGCTCGCCGAGCGCCTTCCCGGGCCGTCCCTCGCGATGACGGTCCTCGGCTGGCTGCTCGGGTCGGTCCCGACGATGTGGACCCTCGTCGTGCCGATCCTGCTCCTCGTGAACGTCGTGCTGCGCTTCCTCGGGCCCACCGGGACGCCGGTCGGGACCAGCCGCGCCGGTCCCGCCTAGAGGGGTTCGCCGGCGAAGACGACCTTGCGGTAGGCCCAGAAGCGGAAGAGCGTCCCGAGGCCGATGCCGACGATCGTCGCGACGTTGTCGGCGAGGCGCGACTCGAACCCCAGCCAGTAGTGGGACACGAACAGGGTCGCGGCGGCGATGCCGAGGGCGATGACGTTGACGCCGAAGAAGAGGGCGACCTCGTGGTGGGCGGGACGGCTGCGGCGACGGCGGAAGGTCCACTGCCGGTTGCCGATCCACGCGACGAGCGTCGCCACCGCGCCGGAGATCACCTTGGCCGTCGTGACCTTGTCGGACAGCACGGTGTGCCAGAGGACGTTCGCGAGCCCGATGTCGACGACGAAGGCCAGGGCGCCGACCACCCCGAACTTGATCATCTCGCGGTAGAGGACGTCGATCGCGCCGCGGAGGGTGTCGACGAGGTGGCCGGGCCCGCGGGTCGGGGGCGGGGCGGCGGTGGGCACCCGACGAGCCTACAAGCGCGCGGTCGGTATCCTCGCCGCGTGCTCACACCACGTCGCGCCCCCGGTGGCTTCCCGGTCGTCGGCATCGTCGGAGGGGGTCAGCTGGCCCGGATGTGCGCCGGCCCGGCCGCCGAGCTCGGCGTCACCCTCAGCGTCCTCGCCGAGTCCGACGAGGCCAGCGCCGCCCTCGTCATCCCCAGCGCGCCCGTCGGCGAGCACACCGACGCCGAGGCGGTCCTCGCGTTCGCCCGCGCGTGCGACGTCGTGACCTTCGACCACGAGCACGTGCCCGCCGACGTCCTCGACCTGCTCGTCGCCGAGGGGGTCGAGCTGCACCCGCGGCCCGCCGCTCTCCGGTTCGCCCAGGACAAGCTGGCGATGCGCGAGCGGCTCACCGAGCTCGGCATCCCGTGCCCCCGCTGGGTGCGCGCGTCGACGGTGGAGGAGGTCGCGGCGTTCGGCGACGAGGTCGGCTGGCCGGTCGTCGCCAAGACCCCACGAGGTGGGTACGACGGCAAGGGCGTCCGTGTCGTCGGGTCGGCCGACGAGCTCGCCGACTGGCTCGCGCGGGCCGGCGCCGACGGCACCGGCCTCCTGCTCGAGGAGCGGGTGGCGTTCCGGCGCGAGCTCGCCGTCCTCGTCGCGCGCAGCCCGTCCGGGCAGGCCGTCGCGTGGCCGGTCGTCGAGACGGTCCAGACCGACGGCATCTGCACCGAGGTCCTCGCGCCGGCACCCGACCTCGACGCCGGGCTCGCGGCTGCCGTGGTGCACGCCGGGCTGCGGGTGGCCGGTGAGCTCGACGTCACGGGGGTGCTCGCCGTCGAGCTCTTCGAGCTACAGCGTGGGTCTCGCCGCGGCGTCGAGGTCGAGGACGGTTCCGGCACACCGTCGTTCGTCGTCAACGAGCTCGCGATGCGTCCGCACAACTCCGGCCACTGGTCGATGGACGGTGCGGTCACCGGCCAGTTCGAGCAGCACGTGCGCGCCGTCCTCGACCTGCCGCTGGGGTCGCCGAAGCCCCGCGCCCGCTGGACCGTCATGGCCAACGTCCTCGGCGGCGACTACCCCGACCTCTACCCCACCTACCGCCACGTCATGGCCCGCGACCCCGAGGCCAAGGTGCACCTGTACGGCAAGGGCGTCCGCCCCGGGCGCAAGATCGGACACGTCAACGTCTCCGGCGACGACCTCGCCGACCTGCGGGAGCGGGCCGGCCACGCCGCCGACTACATCCAGGGAGTGGTGACCGAGTGAGCCAGCAGCAGCCCGGAGGAGCAGCGCCCGTCGTCGGCGTCGTCATGGGGTCCGACTCGGACTGGCCGGTCATGGAGGCCGCGGTGGCCGCGCTCGACGAGCTCGGCGTGGCGTGCGAGGTCGACGTCGTCTCGGCGCACCGGATGCCCGAGGAGATGGTCGAGTACGGCCGCACCGCCGAGGAGCGGGGGCTGCGCGTCATCGTCGCGGGGGCCGGGGGAGCGGCCCACCTGCCGGGGATGCTCGCGTCGGTGACCTCGCTGCCCGTCATCGGCGTCCCGGTGCCGCTGAAGTACCTCGACGGGATGGACTCGCTGCTGTCGATCGTGCAGATGCCGGCGGGGGTGCCCGTCGCGACCGTGTCGGTCGGGGGTGCCCGCAACGCCGGGCTGCTCGCCGCCCGCATCCTCGGGGCCGGTGAGGGCGCCGAGGCCGAGCGGCTGCGCGCCGCGCTCACCGAGTTTCGCGGCGCCCTGCGCGACGAGGCGCATGCGAAGGGTGCCCGCCTGCGCGCCCGCCGCTCCGACGGCTGAGCCCCCTCCTCAGCGGGCCATGCCCTCGCTGCGGACCCGGGGCCACTCGATCTTCGGGCAGGTGTCCATGACGACGTCGAGGCCGACCGCCCGGGCCCGCTCCGCGGCGGCCTCGTCGACGACCCCCAGCTGCATCCAGATCGCGTCGATCTGGAGCCGGTCCTTGTTGCGGATCGCGTCGTCGACGACCGCGCCGACGTGCTCGGAGCTGACGAAGCAGTCGATGACCTTGATGTCCTGGTCCGGGATGTCGTCGAGCGAGGCGTAGCCCTGGGCGCCGTGCACGGTCTCGGCCTTCGGGTGCACCGGGATGATCGGCTTGCCGAGCTCGACGTGCAGCCACTTCGAGATGCGGTGGGCGACACGCTGGGTGTTCGTCGAGAGGCCGACGACGACCCAGACGCCCGGGTCCATGATCAGCTCGCGGACGAGGTCGGGGTCGTTCTGGTGGTGGTGGGCCATGGACCCATCATGCCCCCGCGCGGCCGCGTGAAACGGGGGGTCCGGCGGGACGCCTCCGTGGGCCGTGGGCTCGTCGTTGCCGGGTGCACCTCGTGTCCTGGCCGGGGTTCGAGGCTTCGCGATGACGCGGCCTCCTCGCGCTCGGCGATCGTCGCTTCGCGCTCGGCCTCCTTCACAGGCGCCTGGGCGGCGTCCCGCTCGGCTCCGTCCTGCTGCCTGCTCACCACCCGCTGGGCGCACCGTCCACCTCGCCCTCCGCTCGGGGTTCTTCACAGGCGCCTGGACGGAGTCCCGCTGTGTTTCGCTCCGTGGCCGGCTCACCACCCGCTGTTCGCACCGCCCCCCTCGCCTCCCGTCCCGGCGTGCTCCACGAACTGCGTAGACGCGTCGCCCCCTCCCCGCCCACCGCGAACGTGGGTGAAGATCGTCGGCCCAGCGACGATCTTCACCCACGTTCGCCCGACGCAGGGCGGTGCCGAGGGCGGGCACCGACGTCAGGTTGCCACGCGAATTCGGCTGTGGGTCATCCACATTCGAGCGATCGAACACTTGTGCTAACGGTCGTCGGCGGGTACGATCGGGGTACAGGGGGAGGGGGACAGCATGAGCAGCACCGCACCAGCGACGAGCAGCCGCACCGGGCATCCGAGCGAGCTCCTCACGGTCCTGCACGACACGCAGACCCTGCTCGCTGCGCTCCCCGCGCCGTCACCGACCGGCGGCTCGCGGGAGGCGTGGGCCGAGGTGGTCCGGTCCTGCCAGCAGGTCGTCAACGCGGTGTCGGCGGTGCAGGACGAGGCGATCGTCGCCCTGGCCGCGATCGAACCGGTCACCCTCGAGGACGGCACCGACGCCGAGACCCACAAGGCGCCCGGGCACGTCGCCCTGGACGCGGCCGCGGTCGTGTCCGGGGCCCTGGAGGTCACCGCCAACCACGCCGGCGACCGGGTCCGCGACGCGGTCCGGTGGGCCGCCGACGGCAACCCCGGCACCACCACCTGCACCGGCCTGGGCGGGCTCCACGCCGCGATGCGCACCGGCGATCTCGACCGGTACCGGGCCGGGGTCGTCGCCCACGAGCTGGAGGAGGCCCCGGCGCCGGTCGCCGAGACCGTCATCGCCACCCTCGGTCAGCACCTCGCGTCCGAGACCGGGACCCAGCTGCGGCGCCGGACCCGGCGGCTGCTCGCGCGGGTCAGCCCCGACCTGCTCCGGCAGCGCGCGGCCCGGGCGAGGCAGGAGTGCGGGCTGCGCCGCCGCGTCGGCGAACCGGGCGTCGACCAGTGGGAAGGCTCCTTTCCCTCCGAACAGGCAGCGAAGGCGTGGGCCGCGATCGACACCCGCGCCCACCAGCTCCTCACCGACAAGGTGCACGACCGGATCGACCGCGCCCGCGCCCAAGCCCTGATCGACCTCGTCATGCAGTCGGCGACGGTCACCACCGTCATCACCCTCCCCGTCCCCGTCCCCGCAACCGCTCCCGTGCCTGAGCCCATCACCGACCAGGCTCCCGCGGTCGACGCCGAGCCCGCGACCGACGCCCGGACCGCTACCGCGACCGAAGAGGACCCCACGACCGTGGCTGCCGCCGATCGGCTGACCGCCGGCGACGCCGTCGACGGCGGGTTCGTCGAGGTCGCCACCGGTCGCGGGACCGAGCAGGTCCTCGTCGCCACGACCTGGCTCACCGACCAGCTCGCCCGCGCGAATACCTCGATGATCCGCGGCGACACGCAAGACGAGGGTCGAGCCCGCCCCCGAGGGACCGCGAACGGCGACCACGACGAGGTTCGGGTGCAGACCCGGTCCTGTGACCCGGTCACCGGGGCGCTGCTCAGCGACGAAGAGTCCGGCGCCTACCGCCCACCGGACCGGATCGCCGCCCTGGTCCGCCACCGCGACGGGCGCTGCCGCTTCCCCGGCTGCTCCGTCGCCGCCAGGTTCTGCGACCTCGACCACGTCCGGCCCTGGCCTGCCGGACCCACCACCGCGAGCAACCTCATGTGCCTGTGCCGCCGCCACCACCGCATCAAACAACGACCCGGCTGGCGAGCCGACCTGCGCCCCGACGGCACCGTCACCTGGACCGACCCCACCGGCCGCTCACGCGCCACGGCGCCCGTCGACGCCCTCCACACCGTCACCCTCCCCGCGACCCCGGCCGCCACCACCGGCACCGCACCCCCCGCAGGGGAGACCGCACCGCCCGACACGGACAGAGCCGCCAGCGACCCACCCGGCACCCCCGCACCACGGGCCGCCCCACCCGACCGGTTCAGCCACCTCGAGTACGGGCTCGAACACCTCCTGGGAGGAGTCGACCTCGGACGCCACCGCCCGCGACGGGTCCGGCGCACCGTCGACCTCCACCCCACGACCCTCGAGCTGGACCGGCCGAACCCCCCGTGCAGCGCCCGCCGTCGGGCGCGAAGCCGCACGGGCGAGCACGGCGCACCCCCGTTCTGAGGGCAGGGCGAGCAGCTCAGTCGTTGCCGAACAGGTCGCGCGTGTAGACCTTGTCGGCGACGTCCTCCAGCTCGGGGACGAGGCGGTTGGCGACGATGAGGTCGCTGCGCCGCTTCAGCTCGTCGAGGTCGCCCACCACCTCCGACCCGAAGAACCGGTCGCCGGTGAGCTCCGGCTCGTAGACGACGACCTCGATGCCCTTGGCCTTGATCCGCTTCATGACGCCCTGGACGCTGCTGCTGCGGAAGTTGTCGGACCCCGACTTCATGATGAGCCGGTGGATGCCGACGACCTTCGGTCCCCGGGCCACGATGTCGGTGGCGACGAAGTCCTTGCGGGTCGTGTTGGCGTCGACGATCGCGCTGATGAGGGTCTGGGGGACGTCGGCGTAGTTCGCGAGCAGCTGCTTGGTGTCCTTGGGCAGGCAGTAGCCGCCGTACCCGAACGAGGGGTTGTTGTAGTGCGCGCCGATCCGCGGGTCGAGGCCGACGCCCTCGATGATCTGCCGCGTGTCCAGCCCGTGCGTCGCCGCGTACGTGTCGAGCTCGTTGAAGTACGCGACACGCATCGCGAGGTAGGTGTTCGCGAAGAGCTTGATCGCCTCCGCCTCGGTGCTGTCGGTGAGGAGCACGGGCACGTCGGGGTCGAGCGCGGCGTCGGCGAGCAGGCGGGCGAACCGCTCCCCGCGCGGCCCCCGGTCACCGACGACGACGCGCGAGGGGTGGAGGTTGTCGTGCAGGGCCCGCCCCTCGCGCAGGAACTCGGGGGAGAAGACGATCCGTTCGGTGCCGAGCCGCTCGCGCAGGGCCCGCGTGAACCCCACGGGGACGGTCGACTTGATGACGACCGTCGCCTCCGGCTCGGTCGTGACGACGTCCTTGGCGACCTGTTCGACGGTCGCCGTGTCGAAGTAGTTGGTGCGCTCGTCGTAGTCGGTGGGGGTGGCGACGACGACGTACTCGGCGCCGGCGTACGCCTCGGTGGGGTCGAGAGTCGTCGTGAGGCGCAGGCGACCCGCGGCGAGGCGCTCCTCGACGTCCGGGTCGGCGATGGGGCTGCGACCGGCGTCGATGAGGGCGAGCCGGCGGGGGTCGATGTCGTGGGCGACGACGTCGTGGTGCTCGGCGAGGAGGACGGCGAGGGAGAGCCCGACGTAGGACGTGCCGACGACGGTGAGGTGCCCGGTCATGTCCCCAGCCTAGGGAGGGCTCGTGGCGGTGCCGGGGCCACGGGGCGGACACGACGACGGCGGAGGTTGCACCACGCCCTCCCGTGGGTTTGGGTTGGGGGTGAGCCCGGGACCGCCGGCCTCGGCGACGGAAGGACGCACCACCGCATGAAGTTCGGACTGTTCATCCCGCAGGGCTGGCGCCACGACCTCGTCGGGATCGACCCCGGCCAGCACTGGGGCGTCATGGCGGGCCTGGCCCGGCGGGCCGACGGCAACGAGGACTGGGCCTCGATCTGGGTCTACGACCACTTCCACCCGGTGCCGCGGCCCACGGAGGAGTCCGTCCACGAGGCGTGGACCCTCATGGCCGCGTTCGCCGGGGTCACCGGCCGTGTGCGGCTGGGCCAGATGTGCACGTGCATGGCCTACCGCGAACCGGCCTACCTCGCGAAGGTCGCCGCCACCGTCGACGTCGTCTCCGAGGGCCGCCTCGAGATGGGCATCGGGGCGGGCTGGTACGAGCACGAGTGGCGCGCCTACGGCTACGGCTTCCCCCGCGCGGGCGAGCGGCTCGCCAGGCTGCGCGAGGGCGTCGAGATCATGCGCCAGATGTGGACCACCGGAAGCGGCACCCTCGACGGCGAGTACTACCAGGTCGACGGCGCACTGTGCTTCCCGCAGCCGCTCCAGGGCACCTCCCTGCTGGGCAGCACCCACAACGGGATCCCCATGTGGGTCGCCGGCGGCGGAGAGCGCAAGACGCTGCGGATCGCGGCCGAGTACGCCGACTACACGAACTTCGACGGGTCGCCCGAGGCCTTCAGCCACAAGAGCGCCGTCCTCGAGCAGCACTGCAAGGACGTCGGCCGCGACTACGGCGAGATCGTCCGCAGCGCCAACTACAACGTCGTCATCGGACGCGACGAGCGCGAGGTCCGCGACCGGATCGGCTGGATCCGCGACCACTACACGAGGGCGGGCCTCCCCGCGAAGGTCGTCGACGAGACCGTCCGGTCCTTCGAGACCGGCCCGCTCGTCGGCACGCCCGAGCAGGTCGTCGAGCGGCTGCGCGACCTCGAGAAGCGGGGGATGACGTACGCCATCACCTACTTCGTCGAGCAGGCCTACGACCTCTCCGGGGTCGAGCTGTTCGAGCGCGCCGTCGTCCCCGAGCTCCTCGACCGCGACGAGCACGGCCACCTCTGGCACCTGATCCGCGGGCGCTGACCGTGGTGGGTCCCGTGCTCTGGCAGGTCCTCGCCGTCCCCTACGCGGCTGCGGCCGTGCTCCTCGTCGTCGCGGGGGCGCCCAAGGTGCTCGACCCCGGCGACCTGCACCGCGCGGTGCGCTCGGTCGGGATGCCGGTGGGCCGGGAGGCCGTACGGGCCTTCGCGCTCGCCGAGGTCGTCGTGGGGGTGGCCGCGCTGGCCGTCCCCGGGCCGGCCACGGCCCTGCTGCTCGCAGCGCTCTACGCCGGGTTCACCGCCTTCGTCGTCGTCGCGCTCCGGAGCGGCGGCGTCGTGTCGAGCTGCGGGTGCTTCGGCAAGGCCGACACCCCGCCCACCGTGGCCCACGCCGTCCTCACCGGCGGCGCGGCCCTCGCCGGGCTCGCGGCGGCCGCCGTCGTCCCCGCGGCACCGTGGGCCGGCCTCGAGGCCGGACAGGCGGCCGGGGTGCTCGCACTCGTCTCCCTCGTCGCGTTCCTCGCGTGGCAGGTCATGGCGGCCCTGCCGTCGGTCGACCCGCGCGCCGTCCGCAGCGTGGGGAGGGGCTGACGTGGTCTGGGCCCTCGTCGGCATGGGCCTGGCCATCGCCCTCCTCGGCGTGCTCGTCCTCGGGCTGCTGCGCAGCCACGCCCTCATCCTCAAGGCGCTCCACGAGCTCGGGGCGGGGCTCGAGCTCGAGAAGGAGGCCGCGGCCCACACCGACCACGCCCACGACGACGCCACGGCCTCGGTGGGACCGGTCCCCGTGTCGATCGAGCCCGGGGTGACCCCGCCCACCCGGAAGGCCTCGAGCCGGGCCCACGACGTCCTCGGTGAGGACCTCGAGGGCAGACCGGCCGTCATCGAGCTCGCCACCGCGGCGGGCGCGGCGGGGGCGGCCGGCGCGGTCGGGTCGGAGGACGCCGCGACCGGCACCGGTGACGCTCGCCCGACGCTCCTCGCCTTCCTCACGAGCGGGTGCAGCGTGTGCCTGACGTTCTGGCAGGAGCTCGGCCCCGACACCGAGACCCCCGGGGGCGCGCGGCTCGTCGTCGTCACCAAGGGGGTCCCCGACGAGTCGGCGCGCACCCTCGCCAGGCTCGCCCGCCCCGGCCTCGAGGTCGTCGCGTCGAGCGGTGCCTGGCTCGACTACGACATCCCCGGGTCGCCCTACTTCGTCCTCATCGAGGACGGTGTCGTCACCGGTGAGGGGTCGGCCACGTCCTGGCCCGCGGTCCGCGACCTCCTCGGGCAGGCCGTGGACGAGAGCGCCGAGGCGCGGGCCCGCGCCGGGCGCCCCGGCCCGGGGATGCTCCTCGGCGACCCCGGCCCCGGCGGACGCGACGACCTGGGCCGGATCGACGCCGAGCTGCTCGCGGCCGGCATCCAGCCCGGTCACCCGAGCCTGCACACCTCCCCGGAGCCGCCCGACGACCCGCCGGAACCGCGCGCGTGAGCGCCCTCGACGTCGTCCTCGCCGTGGGGCTGCCGATGGCGGTGCTCGCGGCGGTCCGGGCGACGTGGTCGCCTTGAGGCGAGTCGATGCTCTCGAGCATCAGCCCGTTCGGTGAACGGGCCCGCGCCTCCCGGTGGTGGCTGACCACCACCGCCTACGTCGTCTCCTCCACGCTCGGTGGCCTCGCCATCGGGCTGCTCGCCGCCCTGGTCGGCGCCCTGGTGCCGCAGGGCTGGCGGCTGTCGCCGACGGGGTTCGTCGTGGCGGCGCTGCTCCTGCTCGTCGGGCTCGCCCTCGACCTGCGGGTCGGCGGCCTCGAGCTGCCCTCGTGGCGCCGCCAGGTCGACGAGGCGTGGATCGGGCGCTACCGCGGCTGGGTCGTGGGCGTCGGGTTCGGGGCCCAGCTCGGGTTCGGCGTCGTCACGATCGTCACGAGCTCGACGACGTACGCCGTCGTGCTCCTCTCGCTGCTCTCGGGCACGCCGTGGGTCGGGGCGCTGCTCGGTGTCGTGTTCGGGCTGGTCCGGGCGCTGCCCCTCGTCCTCATGGCCCGGGTCGACTCGCGCGAGCGGCTGTGGGAGGCCCTGCGTGGCGTCGCGCTCGGGGCGCGGGTTGCTGACATCGTGGCTAGGGTGGGCCTCTCACTGGGGGCCACGGTCCTCGCCATCGCGCCCCTGACGATGGCGACGTGGACCTGACGGGAGTGGCATGAGGCGTAGTGGGTTCGGGATCTCCGTCGACGTGCCGACCGGGTGGTCGGCCACGATGGTCCGCCGGGTCGTCGACGGCGCGGAGGCCGCCGACCCGGGTGGACGCGGCACCGGGGAGCGCGCGACCGGCCCCACCGAGCGCACCATGCCCGTGGTCCACGTGTCCTCCCGCCCGCTCCCGGCCGCCATCGGTGACTTCGGGTCCGGCCTCGTCGAGGTCATGGCGCCCGACGACGTGTTCGTCGCCCTCGTCGAGTACGGCTCCGACCTCGCCGGCACGGGGCTGTTCGAGCGTCGCGGGTGGCCGCGCCTGGCCCCGTCCCAGTTCTCGCCCGCCCGGATGCAGCGTGCCCTCCCCGGCCGCAGCGCGAGCCAGCACTTCTTCTCCGTCGGCGAGCGGGCCTTCTGCCTCTACACCGTCATCGGGAGCCACGGCCGACGGATGGCGACCGTGCCGCGGGCAGCCGGTGTCGTCCGCTCGCTCGCGGTCGAGCGGGCCCCCGTCCTGCGCCGCCGGGGGGTGGTCGTGTGACCGTCGTCCGGCCCGAGCCGGCCGCCCCCGGGTCGAGCGCCCTCGACGACGTCCTCACCCGGCCCTCCGGGCTCGTGCGGCTGGTCGACCGGCTCTCGCGCGGGCGGTCGGTGAGCCGGCGCGGCTTCTTCGTCGGAGCGGCCGTGGCCGGGTCGGCGCTCGCGACGAACCCCCGCGCCTATGCCCTGATGCCGCAGAGCGCGTACGCGACGATCTGCGGCCCGTCGACGACGTACTCCGGTGGGTGGAGCATCTTCTGCGCCACCGTCAACAAGGGCGTCAATGCGTGCCCGCCGGGCAGCTTCACCGCGGGCTGGTGGAAGGCCGCCGACTCCTCGTGGTGCGGCGGCGGGTACCGGTACATCGTCGACTGCAACGCGAAGTGCACGAAGTGCACGAGCGGGTGCTCCGACCACATCTGCGACTCGAAGTGCTGGAACTGCTCCTGCCGCGCGGGATCCACCGCCACCTGCGACCAGCGGCGCGAATGCTGCAACGCCTTCCGCTACGGCCAGTGCAACACCCAGGTCAAGTGCAGCGGCGGGGTCCACTGCAGGGTCGTGTCCTGTGTCGCGCCCTACTCGTGGGACAACTGCTCGACGACCTCGTTCCGCAGCGACGCCACGGCCGAGCACAGCTCGCCCTACCTGCCGCAGTGGGGTCCGATCGAGAAGCAGTACAAGGCGATGGGTGCCCAGCGCTCCTACCTGCGCGCGTCGACCGGCCCGATCCGGTCGGCCGCGGACGGGCGCGGTCGCTACGTCGACTACCAGGGGGGGCGGATCTGGTGGACCAGTACGACGCCCGCCGTGGCGATGACCTCGGCGGTCAGCGCCTTCTACGCCGCGAACGGCGGCATCCCCGAGCTCGGCTACCCGAAGGCGCAGCGGAGCTCGGCGCTCGTCGACGGTGGCTGGATCCACGTGTTCGAGAAGGGCTGCATCGTCGACAGCGCCTCCACCGCGACCCAGGTGGTCTCCGGCCCACGGTGGAGCGTCTGGGTCGCCGCGGGACGCGAGACGGGTGCCCTCGGCTACCCGGTGGCGGCGCTCGAGACCCTCGCGGGCGGCGCGTGGCTGCAGCGCTTCCAGGCGGGGGGCATCGTCGACAGCGCGGCGACCTCGCCCGTCGCCGTCGACGGCATCCGCTGGACCAGGTGGGTCGCCTCCGGTCGTGAGACGGGGCCCCTGGGCTTCCCGGTCGCGGCGCGGCAGGACCTGGCGTCCTGGTCCTGGATCCAGCGGTTCCAGACGGGCTGCCTCGTCGACAGCCCCTGGACCACGCCCACCTCCGTCCACGGTGCCGTCTGGGTCGCGTGGCAGCAGGTCGGGCGTGAGGGCGGGCGGCTGAGCTTCCCCACGGCCGAGCAGGTCGTGACGAGTTCCGGTGTCTCGCAGCGATTCCGCGGTGGCGGGATCTGGGGACCCACCGGGTCGGCCGCGTACGCGGTCTTCGGTGCGGTCCTCAGCGAGTGGGAGGACGCCGGTGGCACCCGCGGCCGGTACGGATACCCGGTCCAGCACACGGTGGTCAACCCCAACGGCACGACGACGGGCGTGTTCGAGGGCGGCACCATCACCGCGTAGGACCGCGCCCGGGGGCCGGCGGGCTAGCGTGGCTCCATGGCCGGCCCGGAGATCTCCGCCCCACCCGTCCCGAGGTCCGACGAGGTCCTCACCCCCGAGGCCCTGGCCTTCGTGGCCGACCTCGACGCGAGGTTCCACGGGCGCCGTGACGAGCTGCTCGCCGCCCGCCGGACCCGGCGCGAGCAGATCGCGCGCACCGGCACCCTCGACTTCCTCCCGGAGACCGCCGAGGTGCGCGACGCCGAGTGGACCGTGCCACCCCTGCCTGCGGACCTGCGCGACCGGCGGGTCGAGATCACCGGGCCGACCGACCCGAAGATGGCGATCAACGCCCTCAACTCCGGTGCCCGGGTCTGGCTCGCCGACCTCGAGGACGCCAACACCCCGCACTGGCGCAACGTCGTGGGCGGTCAGCTCACCCTGCTCGACGCCACGAGGGGCCGGCTGGCCCACACCTCACCCGACGGCCGGGAGTACGCCGTGGGCGACCCCGCCGCGGCCCCCGTCGTCATCCCGCGCCCCCGCGGGTGGCACTTCGACGAGGAGCACCTCACCGTGGCCGGTCGCCCCGTCGTCGCCGCCGTCGTCGACGTCGGGCTGCACGCCTTCCACAACGCCCGCGAGCTGCTGGAGCGGGGGAGCGCCCCCTACTACTACCTGCCCAAGACGGAGTCCCACCTCGAGGCCCGCCTGTGGGACGAGGTGTTCACGCACGTCGAGGCCACCCTCGGGATCCCGCACGGCTCGGTGCGGGCGACGGTGCTCATCGAGACGATCACCGCGGCCTTCGAGATGGACGAGATCCTCTTCGAGCTCCGCGACCACGCTGCCGGGCTCAACGCGGGCCGCTGGGACTACCTGTTCAGCATCATCAAGAACTTCCGCGACGCCGGGCCGGCGTTCACCCTCCCGGACCGCAACGCCGTGACGATGACCGCGCCGATGATGCGGGCCTACAGCGACCTCCTCGTGCGCACCTGCCACCGGCGGGGCGCGTCGGCCATCGGCGGCATGGCGGCGTTCATCCCCAGCCGCCGCAACGCCGAGGTCAACGAACGGGCCCTCGCCAAGGTGCGCGAGGACAAGACCCGCGAGGCGCGCGCGGGCTTCGACGGGTCGTGGGTGGCGCACCCCGACCTCGTGCCGGTGTGCGCCGAGGTCTTCGACGCCGTCCTCGACGGGCGCGAGAACCAGCTCGACGTCCTGCGCGACGACGTGGTGGTCACCGCCGCGGACCTGCTGGCCGTCGACCGCACGCCCGGCGAGCGCACCGAGGCCGGGCTGCGCGGCAACGTCAGGGTGGCCATGCTCTACCTGCAGGCCTGGCTGTCCGGGAACGGGGCGGCCGGGATCGACCACCTCATGGAGGACGCC
This sequence comes from Oryzobacter faecalis, assembly GCF_046764005.1. NCBI lineage: Bacteria > Bacillati > Actinomycetota > Actinomycetes > Micrococcales > Intrasporangiaceae > Oryzobacter > Oryzobacter faecalis. Next base: position 304,560 of record NZ_JBKOFW010000004.1, read on the forward strand.
GCCACGGCCGAGATCTCCCGCTCGCAGGTCTGGCAGTGGGTGAACACCGCGGCGCGCCTGGACACCGGTGAGGTCGTCACCCGCGAGCTCGTCGAGCGGGTCGTCGAGGAGGAGTGCGCCGCCCTCGGCGAGGCGGTCGGCGAGGAGGCGCGGGCGCTCTTCGTCGAGGGAGCGCTCGGCGAGGAGTTCCCCGACTTCCTCACCCTCAGGGCGTACCGCGTGCTGCTCGGCCGGGGGGAGTGACACCGCGCGCGACGGGGCGCACGAACCCGCCCGAGGCGATCTGCTCGCCGCCGACCCAGACGCTCGCGACATCGGCGTCGCCGGCGAGCGCGAAGACCTTGCCGAGCGCCTCCGCGGGCGACTCGGTGTGCCGCAGCCCGATGTCGAGGGCCGTCCCCGGCGGTGGGACCACCCAGACGGCGTCGAGCTCCTTGCCCTCCGACAGGTCACCGACGACGGAGGACAGCCCCAGCGCCTCGGCCCCCGCCATCGTGCTGAGGTGGAGCAGCTGGCCCGGGGTCAGGACGAGCCCGTCGTCGCCGAGGAGTCGCTGCTGGGCATAGGCGTGCAGGCCCTCCTTGAGGATCGAGAAGCCCGTGCCGGCGCCGACGTCGGAGCCGAGCGCGACGCGGACCCCGGCTGCCAGGTGCCGGCGCAGCGGGAGGATCCCCGACCCGAGGGCGGCGTTGCTGCTCGGGCAGTGGGCCACCGCCGTGCCGCGGGCGGCCAGCACGCGCAGCTCCTCGTCGGTCGGGTGGACGTCGTGGGCGAGGACCGACCGCGGTCCGAGGAGCCCGTGGTGGTCGTAGGTGTCGACGTAGTGGGCGCGGTGCGGGAACAGACCGGCCACGGCGGCGACCTCGTGGGGGTTCTCGTTGACGTGTGAGGTGAACGACGCGCCGTCCACGTCGGCGAGGACGCCGGCGCACGCCTCGAGGATGCCGTCGGAGGCGGAGAGGGAGAACCGGGGCGTCACGGCGTAGCGCAGCCGGTCCACACCGTGCCAGCGGGACGCGAGGGCGAGCGCCTCGCCGTGGGCCCGCTCGGGCGTGGTGAGCAGCGGCTCGGGCAGGTTGCGGTCGCTGACGACCAGCCCGCTCGTCACCCGCAGCCCGAAACGGGCGGCCTCGGCGAGGAGCGCGTCGACCGCCGGCGCGAAGTGCGAGCCGAAGACGAGGGAGGTGGTGGTCCCCGCCGAGACCAGCCCCGCCACGAACTCCCCGGCGATGGTGGCCGCGTACTCCGCCGACGCGAGGCGTCCCTCCTCGGGGAGTGCCGACCGCTCGAGCCACTCGAGCAGTGGCATCCCGAGCGCCCCGATGATCCGGACCTGCGGGAAGTGGACGTGGGTGTCGACGAGGCCGGGGAGCAGCAGTCCCTCCCGCAGGTCGATGACGGGGGCGCCCGGGTGCGAAGCCGCGACCGTGGCGAAGGGCCCGCGGGTGGTGATGACCCCAGCGGCGGAGACCGCGAGCCCGAGGTCGTCGTCGTAGCGGAAGCCGGGACCGTCGAGCGGGTCGGTGAACGGGTCGTGCGGGGTGTCGTAGGCGCGAGCCCGGTAGACGACGCACGCGCCGGTCATGCCTCGGCCCGGGACCGCTCGGTCGCGAACAGCCCGACGAGCTCGGCCGCGACCGACACGGCGATCGCCGCGGGAGCCTTGCCGGGCAGCCCGGCGAGGCCGATCGGGCACCGGATGCGGTCGACGGTGGCATCGTCGTGGCCCTCCAACCGCAGACCGGCGCGGAAGCGGGCCCACTTCGCCGCCGACCCGATGAGGCCGACCGTGCCGAGGTGCGTGCAGCGGAGGGCGGCGTCGCACAGGGCGAAGTCCTCGGCGTGGTCGTGCGTCATGACGAGGACGTGGGTCCCGGCCGGCAGGGCCCCGAGGGCCAGCTCGGGGAGAGGGCAGTGGTGCACCCGGACCCGGGCCTCGCCGCCGAGGACGGCAGACAGCCGGTCGTCGGTGAGCTCGGCGGCGCGGGAGTCGACGAGGTGCAGGTCGAGGTCGTGGCCCGCGAGGACGCGCGCGAGCTCGAGCCCGACGTGCCCGACGCCGAACACGGCGACGGACGGCACGACGGGCAGGGGCTCGAGGAGCAGCGTCACCTCCCCGCCGCAGCACTGCCGACCGTGCTCGGTGCGGGCCCGTTCGCTCAGCGCGACGGTGAGCTGCTCGGGCCCGGTGGCCCCGGACCCGATGAGGGCGCGTGCCCGGGTGACCGCGGTCTGCTCGAGGTTGCCCCCGCCGACGCTGCCCCACGTGCCGTCGGCGGCCACGACCAACTTGGCCCCGGCCTCACGGGGCGCGTGGCCACGGACGTGGGCGACGGTGACGAGGACGCCCGGGAGCCGCTGCTCGCGCAGCGCCTCGACCGCCGCCAGCCAGCCCATCTCAGGCCTCCGCCGCGACGGGTGCCGGTGCGGGTGCCTGCCCCTCGGCGGGTGCCGTCGCGTGGGCGGGCGCCGGCGCGGCGCGGCGGGCCCGCTCGACCGCCCAGAACACGGCCTCGGGCGTCGCCGGGGACGCGAGCTCGACGCTCGTGCCGGGCGGTCCGAAGGCCGCGGCGGCCTCGCGCAGGGCCTCGCGGACCGACAGGGCCAGCATGAGCGGTGGCTCGCCGACGGCCTTGGACCCGTAGACGGCGCCGTCCTCGTGGGCCCCGGCGAGCAGGGCGACGTGGAGCTCGTCCGGCAGCTCGCCGATGCTCGGCAGCTTGTACGTGGAGGCCGACGCCGTGGTGAGCCGCCCCCGCCCGGGACCGTCCGACTCGTCCCACCGCAGGTCCTCGAGGGTCAGCCAGCCCAGCCCCTGGACGAACCCACCCTCGACCTGCCCGAGGTCGACGAGCGGCGAGAGGCTGTCCCCGACGTCGTGGACGATGTCGACGCGCCGGACCCGGTAGGCCCCCGTGAAGCCGTCGACCTCGACCTCGGACGCCGCGACGCCGTAGGCGAAGTACTTGAACGGACGGCCCTGCATCGCGACGGGGTCCCAGTGCAGGCCCTCGGTGCGGTAGAAGCCGGCGGCCCACAGCTGGGTCCGGGCGAGGTACGCCTCGCGGACCAGCTCGTCCCACGGCAGGCCCCGTCCGGCGTCGACCTCCCGCAGGCGGGCGAGGACCTGCTCGCAGGCGTCCTTGACGGCGCCACCGTTGAGGTCGCTGCTCGAGCTGGCCGCCGTGGCCGAGGTGTTCGGCACCTTGTCGGTGCGCGTCGGGGCCAGGCGGACCCGCTCGAGCGGGACGCCCAGGGCCGTGGCCGCCACCTGGAGCATCTTGGTGTGCAGCCCCTGGCCCATCTCGGTGCCGCCGTGGGAGAGCAGCACGGAGCCGTCCTTGTAGACGTGGACGAGGGCGCCGGCCTGGTTGAAGGCGGTGAAGTTGAACGAGATGCCGAACTTGACGGGCGTCGTCGCCAGCCCCCGGCGGCGGTGCGGGTGCGCGGCGTTGAACGCGGCGACCTCCGCGCGACGCCGGTCGACGTCGCCCGAGGCCACCACCTGCTCCCACGCGGCCACGGCGCGTTCCGGGTGGCGGACCGGCTGCCCGTAGGGGGTCGACTGCCCCTCGCCGTAGAGGTTGCGGCGGCGCAGCTCGGTCGCGTCGAGGCCGAGGAGGGGGGCGCACCGGCCGAGGACGTCCTCGATGACGAGCATGCCCTGGGGCCCGCCGAACCCGCGGAACGCGGTCTGGGAGGTCTTGTGCGTGCGCGCCACGCGGCCCCGCAGGCGGACGTGGGGGATCCAGTAGGCGTTGTCGACGTGGCACAGCGCCCGCGCCAGCACCGGCTCGCTGAGGTCGAGGCTCCAGCCCCCGTCGGAGGTGAGGGTGGCCTCGAGCCCGACGAGCAGGCCGTCGTCGTCGAAGCCGGCCCGCCATGTCGCGTGGAAGCCGTGGCGCTTGCCGGTCATCGCCATGTCGTGGGCGCGGTCGAGGCGGACGCGGACGGGGCGGCCGGTGAGCGTCGCGCCGAGGGCGGCCACCGCCGCGAAGCCGTGGGGCTGCATCTCCTTGCCGCCGAAGCCCCCGCCCATCCGCAGGCACTGGACCGTGACCGCGTGCGAGGCGATCCCGAGGACGTGGGCGACGATCTCCTGGGTCTCGGTCGGGTGCTGGGTGCTGCACTGGACGAACACCTGACCCCCCTCGTCGACGAGGGCGAGCGAGGCCTGGGTCTCGAGGTAGAAGTGCTCCTGCCCGGCCATCTCGGTCGTCCCGGTGAAGACGTGCGCGGCTGCGGCGAGGGCGGTGTCGACGGCACCCCGCTCGAGCAGCTGGGGCGTCCCCTGGTAGCTCTCGGCGGCGATCGCCTCCGTGACGGTGACGAGCGACGGCAGCGGCTCGTAGCCCGTCGTGACCGCGGCGGCCCCCAGCCGGGCGGCCTCGAGGGTCTCGGCGAGCACCCACGCGACGGCCTGCCCGACGAACATCACCTCGCTCGGGAAGAGGGGCTCGTCGTGCTTGACCCCGGAGTCGTTGACCCCCGGCACGTCGTCGGCCGTGAGCACCCGGACGACGCCCTCGACCTCCAGGGCCGGTGCGACGTCGAGCCGGGTGAGCCGGGCGTGGGCGTGCGGAGCGCACACGGGGTACGCGTGGAGCACGTCCGGTGTGCGGAGGACGAGGTCGTCGGTGTACAGCGCGTGTCCCGTGACGTGGAGGTCGGCGCTCTCGTGGGGGAGGGCGAGCCCGACGACGGCGTCGTCGGGCCGGCGGGACAGGTGGCTCATGCGCGGACCTCCCTGCCGGCGGTCTCGGCCCACCACGCGGGCAGCGCGGTGCCGAGCATCGCCGACCGGTAGGCGGCGCTGGCCCGCTGGTCGTCGATCGGCGTGCCCTCGCCGGCGAGGACGGCCGCAGCGGCCTCGACGGTCCCCCGGTCCCAGGGCCGGCCCTCGAGCGCGGCCTCCGTGGCGCGGGCGCGCAGCGGGGTGGCGGCGACGCCACCGAGCCCGACCCGGGCCCGGGTGACGGTGCCGTCGACGACGTCGAGGGCGACGGCCACCGCGACGCTGCTGATGTCGTCGAGGCGCCGCTTCGCGACCTTGCGGAACGTCGTGTGGGTGGCCGGCGGCAGGGGGATCCGCACGGAGCGGATGAGCTCGGCGGGCCGCAGGACGGTCGCGCGGTAGCCGGTGAAGAACTCCTCGAGCGGAACCTCTCGCTCGCCTTCGGGCGAGGTGAGGACGAGGGCGGTGTCGAGGGCGAGCAGGGCGGGGGCGAGGTCGCCGATGGGGGAGGCGGTGGCGAGGTTGCCGCCGATCGTGGCGCTGTTGCGGACCAGCCGCGAGGCGAAGAGCGGCCAGACCCGGGCGAGCAGCGGCACGGTGTCGCCGAGGGCCCGCTCGACCTCGGTGAGGGTGAGGGCTGCGCCGACCTCGACGACGCCGTCCCCGACGGACACGCCCCGCAGCTCGGGCAGCCGGTCGACCGCGACGACCGACGACGCGCGCCGCCCCTTGAGGTTGACCTCGACGCCCCAGTCGGTGGACCCGGCGACGACGACGGCGTCGGGGTGCTCGGCCAGGACCACCACGGCCTGGGCGAGGTCGGCGGGCCGGACGAAGCCGCCCAGGCGCGTGGGTGTGGTGGGCGGTGCGGGCCGCTCCTGCCGCCGGGCCAGGGGGTCGTCGGCGGGCACCGGGCCCAGGGCCCACGCGGCGTCACGGATCGGCCGGTACCCCGTGCACCGGCACAGGTTTCCGGCGACGGCGTGCAGGTCGAACCCGTTCGGGCCGTGCTCGGCGTCCTGTCCGGCACCGGGCGCGCGGTCCGGGCGGTAGTACTCGGCGGCCATCGAGCAGGCGAACCCGGGTGTGCAGTAGCCGCACTGCGACCCGCCCCCGGTGGCGAGCCCGGCCTGGACGGGGTGGAGGTGGCCGGGGTCGCCGAGCCCCTCGGCCGTGAGGACCTCCTGGCCGTCGAGTGCCGCCGCCGGGACGAGGCAGGCGTTGACCGGCGTCCAGCGGCTGCGGGCGGCGCCGTCCTCGTCCGGACCCTCGGGCCGCAGGACGAGGACCGCGCAGGCGCCGCACTCGCCCTCGGCGCACCCCTCCTTCGCACCGGTGAGGCCGAGGTCGCGCAGGAGGTCGAGCGCGCTCGTGTGGGCGCCGACGCCGGCCAGCGGGCGCCGCGTCCCGTTGACGGTGAGGTGCGGGTCGGTCACGGTGCTCCCTCGTGCAGGCATGCGTCGTGCGGGCCGCATGGTTCGGGGAGTCACGGGCCGCCGGTTGTCCATGCCGAACGACGACCTGCCGGCATCCATGCTACGTGACGCGGCTCACATGCGCGGGGTCTTCGTGAGGCGAGGGTGCCGGTTGACGTCCTTGTAGAGCAGGTAGCGGAAGCGTCCCGGACCCCCGGCGTAGCACGCCTGGGGGCAGAAGGCCCGCAGCCACATGAAGTCGCCCGCCTGCACCTCGACCCAGTCGGTGTTGAGCAGGTACACGGCCCGGCCCTCGAGGACGTACAGGCCGTGCTCCATGACGTGTGTCTCGGGGAAGGGGATCGTGCCACCCGGCTCGAAGCCGACGATGTTGACGTGGAGGTCGTGGCGGACGTCGAGGGGGTCGACGAAGCGCTGCGTCCCCCAGGCGCCGCCGCTGTCCGGCATCGGCTCGACCGGCACGTCGTCCTCGTGGGTGACGAAGGGCTCGGGGACCTCGACGCCGTCGACCCGCTCGTACGCCTTGCGGATCCAGTGGAACGTGGCGGTGGCGCCACCCTCGCCGCGCAGCGTCCAGTCGAGGCCCGGCGGGAGGTAGGCGTAGCTCCCGGGGCGGAGGGCGTGCGCCGTGCCGTCGACGGAGAGCGCGAGCGAGCCGTCGACGACGAAGAGCACCGACTCGGCGTCCGGGTCGTCGTCGGGGCGGGTCGACCCACCGCCGTCGCCCACCTCGACCACGGACCACGAGAAGGTCTCGGCGAACCCGGACAGCGGCCGCGCGAGGACCCAGAGCCGGGTGTCGTCCCAGTGGGGGAGCCGGCTCGTGACGATGTCGCGCATCGTGCCCCGGGGCAGGACCGCGTAGGACGTCGTGAAGACGGCCCGGTCGGTCGTCAGCTCTCCCTGCGCGGGGAGGCCACCGCGCAGCACCCAGTAGCTCATCTCGCTCCCCTCTCCAGCAGCCGTCCCCGGGGCTCGGCGGCCAGGTCGACCGGACGTCCGCGCAGCCAGGTCTGCCGGACGGTGCCGGTGAGCGTACGCCCGGCGTAGGGCGAGACGGGGTTCCTGTGGTGCAGCCGCGCCGGGTCGACCACCCACGGGGCCTCCGGGGCGAAGACGCACAGGTCGGCGTCGGCTCCCACGGCGATCTCGCCCTTGCCCTCCAGGCCGACGAGCCGGGCCGGCGCTGTCGCCATCCACCGCACGACGTCGGTGAGGGGCACCCTGCGCTCGCGGGCCGCCGACCACACGACGGGCAGCCCGAGCTGGAGGGAGGCGATCCCGCCCCACGCGGCGGCGAAGTCGCCGCTCTCGCCGGCCTTGAGGTCGGCGGTGCAGGGGGAGTGGTCGGTGACGACGAGGTCGATGGCGCCGCTCGCGAGCGCGGCCCACAGGCGCTCGCGGTTGGCCGCGTCGCGGATGGGCGGGCAGCACTTGAGCTCGGTCGCGCCGTCCGGGATCGACCCGGACTCGAAGTACAGGTAGTGGGGGCAGGTCTCCGCCGTCACGGCCACCCCGGCGTCGCGCGCCGCCCGCAGCGCCGGGACGACCCCCGCCGCGCTGAGGTGGACGACGTGGGCGCGTCCACCGGTGGCCCGGGCGGTGCCGACGACGAGGGCGACGGCGCGCTCCTCGGCCGCGTCGGGCCGGCTGTCGAGGAAGTCGCGGTACGCCCTCCCGTGCGCGCACTCGCGGACGGCGCTGCCGTCCTCCGCGTGGACGACCAGCAGCGCTCCCAGCCGGGCCGTCTCGGCCATCGCCGTGGCGAACCCGTCGGGAGTCAGGGGGGCGAACTCCTCGACACCGGAGTCGAGGAGGAAGCACTTGAACCCGAGGACGCCCGCGCCGTGGAGGGCGGCGAGGTCGTCGACGTTCCCCGGGACCGCCCCGCCCCAGAAGCCGACGTCGACCCAGGCCTGCCCCTGCGCCGCGGCCCGCTTCACCGCGAGGGCCGCCACCGACGTCGTCGGCGGGATCGAGTTCAGCGGCATGTCGACGATCGTCGTCACCCCTCCCGCCGCGGCGGCGCGGGTCGCGCTCGCGAAGCCCTCCCACTCGGTGCGCCCGGGCTCGTTGCAGTGCACGTGCGTGTCGACGAGCCCCGGCAGCAGCACCTCGTCGTCGGCGAGCTCGACGACGTCGGCCCCGTCCGCGGGGGCGCCGACCGCCGCGACGTCGACGACGACCCCGTCGCGGATGCGGACCGACGCCGCGGCCTCGCTGCCGTCGACCACGGCCCGGCCGGCCCGCAGGAGGGTCTCAGCTGCCACGGTAGGTCGAGTAGCCGAAGGGGCTCAGCAGCAGCGGGACGTGGAAGTGCTCGGCGTCGCGCACGGTGAAGGCGACGACGACCTCGGGGTAGAAGGCGGCGACCCCCTGCCCGTCGAACCAGGGGCCGGTGGCGAACCGCAGCCGGTGCTCGCCCTCGCCGACGTCGGCGGCGAGGGCGGCGACCCGGCCGTCGCCGTCGGTCGTCCCCCGGGCGAGGGCCGTGCCGTCGGGGGCCTCGAGCGTGACCCGCAGCCCGGCGGCGGGGCGGCCGGTGGAGGTGTCGAGGACGTGGGTGCTGACCGATGCCATCAGGTGCTCTCCTCGCTGGACAGGGCCTCGCGCAGCCGCAGCACCGCGATCTGCGTCAGCTGCCCGACCGTCTCGGTCCGCTCCGCCGCGGGGGTGTTGTCGAGCCGCCGGGCGAGCTCGTCGAGGACGTCCCGGCCCGTGCGCCCGGCCGCCCGGATGATGAAGACGCGGTCGAAGCGCTCCTCGTAGGCGTGGTTGGCCTCCTCGAGCGCCCGGAGCAGGTCGGCGTCGCCGCGGTCGACGCCGGACTGCTCCCGCGCGGAGTGGGCCGCCTCGTGCCGGCTCGCGTCGGCCCGCTCGCCGATGCGCGGGTGCCGGGCGAGGGCCCGCGCCAGCTCGTCGTCGGTGACGGTGGCGGCCACCGCGGTCATCCGGTCCTCGAGGGCGCCGAGGTCGGTGTAGGGCCGCCCCGCGACGACCTCGTCGGCCCAGCGCGGGACGTCGAGGCAGGTGAGCAGCCGTCGGCGGGCCTCGTCCTCGGGCCAGGCGTCGAACCGCGCGACGTCGGGGCCGGTCGTCATCGGCCGTCCTCCGGCTCGCGGAGCACCGTCGCCTCGATGAGGCCGTACGGCCGGTCGGCGGCGACGAAGACCTCGCCGGGGTTGTCGAGCCCGAAGGGGGCGAGGTCGACGAGCAGGTGGTGGCGGTTCGGTGCCGCGAACGAGACCTCGACGAGGCCGGGATGGGCCTCGAGGACGGCCCGGCCCATGGCGTAGAGGGTCTCCTGGAGGGCCCGGCTGTAGGTTGTCGCGAAGGTGGCGAGGAGCAGGGACCGCACGGCGTCGTGGGAGGCGTCCCAGTCGGGGACCGACCCCGGGGCGTGGCGCCAGGTCGCCCGCAGCGAGGTGGCGAGGATGCGGTCGTCGGCGTCGGCGAGGGTCGTGTACTCGTCGCGCAGGAAGCCCTTGAACTCGGACCCGGTCGACTTGAGGACGACGAGGTCGCGCAGCCCGGAGACCACCTCGGCCCCGGCGTCGGTGACGTCGACCTCGGCCGTGCGGACCTCGCCGCCCCGGCGCACGAAGGCGTGGTCGTGGCCCGCGCCCTCGACGGGGATGCGGTCCCACGCGTACTCCTCGACCCGGACGGTCGCGCCCTGCGCGGCCGGCGTCGCGGCGAGGAGCCGGCCACCCAGCGCGATGGCGTAGTCCTCCGGCGAGGCGACCCCGTGCTGCTTCGCGTAGGCGAAGGCGGTGTTCTTCTGGGTGTCGGTGGGCAGCACGTGCGACTGGTCGCCCTCGGTGTGGGCCGCCGTGAAGTCGCCGCGCAGCGCCGTCGAGACGTTGAGGTCGCGGATCCCGTGCCGCGGGCCGTCGCGGACGATCCGGACGACGCGACACTCCGCCTTGCCGTACCGGTTGGCCCCCAGGACGATCCCCATGGCCTCAGCCTTCCCCTCGGTGGGTGCGGTGCGCCAGCGCTGCGAGGGTCGGCGCGTCGAGCCGCGTGGCGGCACCGACCTCGTCCGACGACAGCGCCGAGCAGTCGAGCCCCCGCAGGAGGACGTCGGCGAGGGCCCGTGCGGTGGCCGGCTCGTCGAGCACCCCGGACTCCTGCCGGCCGACGTACGCGCGCAGCCGCTCGGCCGCGGCCGGGAGGGCCTCGCGGTAGAAGGCGAACGTGGCGGCGAAGCGGGTCGGGAGCTGGGCGGGGTGCAGGTCCCACCCCTGGTAGTAGCCGCGTTCGAGGGAGCGGCGCACGAGCCGCAGGTGCGTCGCCCACGCCGCCGCGACCTCCTCGGGACCCCCGACGGGCAGCACGTTGGTCGACCCGTCGGACAGGCGCACGCCGGTGCCGGCGGCGGCGGCCTGCATGACCGCCTTCGCGTGGTCGGCGACGGGGTGCTCGAGGCTCTGATGGGCCGCCGCGATGCCGCAGGCGGCCGAGTAGTCATAGGTGCCGTAGTGCAGCCCGGTGCACCGGCCCCCGGCGGCGTGGACCATCCGCGCCACGAGCGCGGTGCCGTCCGGGCCGAGGACCGACTGGGGGGTCTCGACCTGCAGCTCGAAGCGCAGCGCCCCGTCGGCGAGGCCGAGCGCGGGCTCGAGCCGGCTCGCCGCGTGGACGAGGGCCTCGACCTGCTCGACCGCGGTGACCTTGGGCAGGGTGAGGACGAACCCCTCCGGGAGGGGGCCGTCCTCGAGGAGGCGCTCGAGGAAGAGGACGAGCGTGCGCACCCCGCGGTGGCGCGTCGGCGCCTCCAGCCCCTTGAACCGCAGGCCGGTGAAGGGGGCGGCGGTGCCGGCGGCCACCGCCGCGGCCAGCGCCCCGGCCGCCGCCCGGGCGTCGCGGTCCTCCTCGTCGTCGGGGCGGGTGCCGTAGCCGTCCTCGAGGTCGATGCGCAGGTCCTCGACCGGCTCGCGGCCGAGCTTGGCGCGGACCCGGGCGAGGAGGTCGCCGTCACCGCCGAGCAGGGCGAGCAGGCGCTCCTCGTGCTCCTCCGTGGCCCGCCGCGCCGTGCGGCCGTACTCCGGGACGAGCCCGGGGTGGAAGCGGTCGGCGGGGACGTACACGGTGTGCACGGGCTGACGCCCCGGCCGCTCCCCGGGGTAGTGGGCCGCCAGCGCGGCGTCGACCGCCCGCAGCCGCTCGTCGAGCTCGGCGACGAGCAGGTCGAGGCCGGGCGGCTCGCTCTCCATGGCCGCACCCTAGACCGGGCGACGCAGCACCCGGGTCCCGTCGGGAAGGCGTCTGGTCGTGCCGTCGGAGTCGAGGCGGCCGAGGAGCGCGACCGCGACCCGGCGCGAGGTGCCGAGCAGCCGGGCCAGGTCGCCGGGGCCGAACGGCTCGCCCAGCTCGCCGAGGCGGGCCCGGGCCCGCTCGACGGCGTCGCCCGCGACGACCACCCCGCCGACCCGCAGGAGCAGGCCCGCGGCCTCGGCGCGTGCGAGTGCCGCGGGGGTGACGGCGGGGTCGGCGAGGAGGTTGGCCGGCACGGCCGCGAACGGCCGGGCGGCGAGCGACGCGACGACGGCCGCCACCGCCGGGTCGCAGGCCGGCGGGACGGAGGCGGCCGCGTGGTCGCCGGCCGCCGTGTGGTCGCCCCGCGCAGGGTGGTCGGTCGCCCCCTCCTGCGGGGGGTGGTCGCCGGTCGTCAGGGCGACCGCGCGCCGGGCCGCCTCCCCGCGGCGGGTGAAGGGCGCCGGGTCGACGGCGACGACGTCGGCCCCCGCGACGACCTCGTGCGCGCCGGGGTCGCGGAGGAGGACGCGGTCGCCGACGACGAGGGGCAGCGGGTCGCCCTCGACCGTGAGCCGCGCCGCGTCCTCCCCGAGCGGGCGGACCCGCACCGGGGCCGCGGCCGTCCCGACGTGGAGCACGGCGTGGGTCGGGGTCGTGCGGGCGAGCCGGTGGAGGAGGACGTCGACGACGGTGGCGGCGGACGCCACCCCGGGGGTCGCGAGGAGGCTGCCCCGCGGGACGTCGGCCACCGGGACGCCGCGGAGGTTGACCGCCAGCCGCGTGGGTGCCGACGCGCAGCGCACGGCGTCGCCGTGGACCTGGAGGCCGCGCACGGTCACCCGCGTCCCACCGACCTCGAGGACGTCCCCGACGCGCACGGTTCCCGCCGGGAGCGTGCCGGTGACGACCGTCCCGGACCCGGCCACGGTGAACGAGCGGTCGACCCACAGCCGCACGGGCGCCCCGGTGTCGGCCGGCGGTGCCGCGTCGACGAGCGCACGCAGGGCCGTCCTCGCGTCGGCGAGCCCCGCGCCGGTGCGCGCCGACGTCAGGGCGGTCGCCACGGGGTCGAGTCCGTGACGGGCGAGCCGGCCGAGGGCGTCGGCCAGCACCGCGTCCCCCGGGGCGAGGTCGGTCTTGGTCACGGCGAGTGCCAGCCGGGTGAGGCCGAGCGCGCGGACTGCCGTGAGGTGCTCCTCGGTCTGCGCGCTCCACCCCTCGTCGGCCGCGACGACGAGCAGCACCCCGCCCGCGGGCCCGACTCCGGCGATGGTCGTGCCGACGAGCCGGTCGTGGCCCGGGACGTCGACGAGGAAGACGCCGCGCCCGTCGTCGAGGTCGAGCCGGGCGTGGCCGAGCTCGATGGTCAGGCCCCGGCGCCGCTCCTCGGGGAGCCGGTCGGGGTCGGTGCCGGTGAGCGCGCGGACGAGCGCCGACTTGCCGTGGTCGACGTGCCCGGCCGTCGCGACGACTGCCACGTCAGCCCTCGTCGCCGGCCGGTGCGGCGGCGTCGAGGACGGCGGCGACGACCACGTCGTCGTGGGCCGGGTCGAGGGCGCGCGGGTCGAGGAGCGTGCGCTGCTCGTGGACGCGGGCGAGCACGGCCGGGTCCCCGCCGCGGAGCCGGTCGGCGAACCGGGCGTCGAGCGAGACGGCGAACCCGTCGAGGACGAGACCGGGGGCCGACCCGCCGCCCACCCGCCCCGCGCACGGCACGACCTCGGCGGCGACATCCCCGCGCAGGAGCGCGGCCGCCATCCGCTCGCACCGGCGCCGGAGGTCCGCGGCGTCGGCCGTGAGGGCCGCGTGCACGGGCGGGACCGGGCCGCGCAGCGTCGCCTCGAGCGCCGCGAGGGTGGTCTTGCCCGGACGCAGGGCCCGGGCGAGGGGGTGGCGGCGCATCCGCTCGACGACGTCGCGCCGGCCGAGGACGATCCCGGCCTGCGGCCCACCGAGGAGCTTGTCGCCGCTGCAGGTGACGACGGCCGCGCCCTCGCGCAGGGAGGTCGTCGCGTCGGGCTCGGCCGGCAGCAGCGGGTGCGGCCGCAGCAGCCCGCTGCCGATGTCGTGGACCACCGGGACACCGAGCGCGGCGAGGTCGGCGACCGGCACGTCCCGGGTGAACCCCTCGACGGTGAAGTTGCTCGGGTGCACCTTGAGGACGGCGCCGGTGGCCGGCCCGACGGCGTCGGCGTAGTCGCGCAGGTGGGTGCGGTTGGTCGTGCCGACCTCGTGCACCCGCACCCCGGCCGACGCGACGAGCTCGTGCAGCCGGAACCCGTCGCCGATCTCCACCATCTCGCCGCGGCTGACGACGACCTCGCCGCCGCCGGCGAGGGCGGTCGTCGCGAGGAGCAGGGCGGCCGCGCCGTTGTTGACGACGAGGGCGGCCTCCGCGGCGGGGACCGCGGCGAGGAGGGCGCCGACGACCCCGGGGGAGCGGGGCCCGCGCCGGCCCGTCGCGAGGTCGAGCTCGACGTCGACCGTGCCGGCGGCCGCCGTCATCGCCTCGGCGGCCGCGGTCGAGAGCGGGGCCCGGCCCAGGTTGGTGTGGAGGACGACGCCCGTCGCGTTGAGGACGGGCCGCAGCGAGGTGGCCAGGCCGGGGAGGGTGCCGACGACGGCGTCGACGGCGTCGGCGGGGTCGAGGAGGCCGCGGCGCACACGGTCCTGGGCCTCGGTGACGGCCGGCCGGACGACGCCCGCGCCGAGCCGCTCGACGGCGGCCCGCACCCGGGGGTCGGCGAGGAGGACGTCGGTGCGGGGCACCGACCGCCTCGGGTCGACCGCTCGCGGCTCCGACACCGGACCTCCTCGTAGGCTGGCGGAGGCGGACGGGAATCGAACCCGCCGAGCCGAGGTGCTCGGCTCCACCGGTGTTGAAGACCGGGGGGACCACCAGGCCCCGGACGCCTCCGTCCGCGAGGCTAGCCGAGCGGGTCGAGGAGGGCACGCGATGGTCCGGATGACGCAGTACGCGAGCGGCGGCGGGTGCGCCTGCAAGGTCCCGATCGGCGAGCTCACCGACCTCCTCGCGGGCGTGGACCTGCCCGGGCACCCCGACCTCCTCGTCGGTGCCGACACCGGCGACGACGCCGCCGTGGTCCGGGTCGACGGCGACCGGGCCGTCGTCAGCACCGTCGACTTCTTCACCCCCGTCGTCGACGACCCCTACGACTGGGGGCGCATCGCGGCGGCCAACGCCCTCTCCGACGTCTGGGCGATGGGGGGCGAGCCGGTCCTGGCGGTCAACGTCGCCGGCTGGCCGCGCGCCACCCTGCCCCTGGACCTCCTCGCCGACGTGCTGCGCGGTGGGGCGGACGTCGCGCGCGAGGCCGGCTGCGCCGTCGCTGGTGGGCACACGATCGTCTCGCCGGAACCGCTGTACGGGATGGCGGTCACCGGGCTCGCGCACCCCGACCGCCTGCTGCGCAAGGACGCCGCCGCTCCCGGCCTGCCGCTCAGCCTCACCAAGCCCCTCGGGACCGGGGTGCTCAACACGCGGCACAAGCGCACCGGCGAGGTGTTCCCACAGGCGGTCGAGGCGATGACCGCGCTCAACGGCCCGGCGGCCCGGGACGCCGTCGCGGCCGGCGTCCTGGCGGCCACCGACGTCACGGGCTTCGGCCTCCTCGGGCACCTGGTGACGATGCTGCGGGCCTCCGGCGTCGGGGCCCGCCTCGGCGTCGGCGCCGTGCCCCTGCTCGAGGGTGCGCGGGAGGCCGTCCGCGACGGCTTCGTCAGCGGCGGGTCCCGCCGCAACCTCGAGTGGGCCCGCCCCTCGCTCGACGTCGTCGAGGGGGTCGGGGAGGACGACCTCGTCCTCCTCGCGGACGCCCAGACGAGCGGGGGGCTCCTCGTGGTGGGCGAGGTCCCGGGCGGGGTCGTCATCGGCGAGACGGTCGCGGGCGCACCCCGGGTGGCCCTGGCCCGCTGAGCACACCGGAGTCGCGTGCTCGGGTGGTCGCCCGAGCGGCCACCTGAGCACACGACCCCGTCGACAGCCGGCGCGGGTTACCGTGTCCCCGGCCGACGGGTGGATCGACGGGGTGTGAGGGGGTGGGACGGATGCGGGTCGTCACGAGGCTGGCCGTCGTGGCCGCGCTCGCCGGCGCCCTCGTGGCGCCCGTCGCGAGCGGGGCCGCCGAGCCGTCGCCGACGCCCGCGCCGGTCGGCCCCGAGCCCGGAACCTCCGACGTGCCCCGGATGGCCGACGCCGCCCGCGACGGCGGCCTCCTCGCCGCTGCCGCCGAGCCCACGGTCACGACCACCGCGATCGGTGGCACCTCCCTCGTCGGCGAGGACGTCCTGGGGCGCGCGCGCGACGTCGGCGGCCACGCCGACCGCATCGCCGGTGCCGACCGCTACCGCACCGCCGTGGCCGTCGCGCAGCGGGTGGCGCCGGTCGGGGCCGACGAGGTCGTCCTCGCCTCGGGCGAGACGTTCCCCGACGCCCTGGCCGCCGGCCCCCTCGCGACCCGGCTCAAGGGCCCGGTCCTCCTCACCGCCAAGGGCGCCCTCCCCGCCGTGGTGGCGAACGAGCTGCGCCGCCTCGGCCCGCGCCGGGTCACGGTGGTCGGCGGCGAGGGCGCGGTCTCACCCGACGCCGTCGCGTCCGCCCGCGCGGCCGCCGGCGGGGGCGCCGTGGCCGTCCGGCGGGTGGGCGGCGCCGACCGGTACGCCACGGCGGCCGCCGTGGCCGCCCTCATGCCGTCGGTCAGCGGCGCGGTCCTCACCAGCGGCGTCGACTTCCCCGACGCGCTGACCGCGGCTCCCCTCGCCGCACGGCTGTCGGGACCGCTGCTCCTCGTCCGTCCCGACCGGCTCCCGGACCCCACGGCCGACGAGCTGCGCCGGCTGCAGCCCGACCGGCTCGTCGTCGTCGGCGGCGGCAGCTCGGTCTCGTACTTCACCGCCCGCAGCGCCGGCAGCGCGGCCGGGGTCTCCCCGGAGCGCGCGGCCGGGGCCGACCGCTACCTCACCTCCTCGGCGGTCGCCGCCCTCGTCGTCGCGGGCGGCCAGGCCGAGGGCGCCTACCTCGCGACGGGCACCGACTACCCCGACGCCCTCGTCGGTGGGGTGGCGGCGGCGGCCCGCAAGGGGCCGGTCCTCCTCACCGGCAGGCAGCGCGGCCACCTCGGCGCCGTGGCGGCCGACGTCGGGAAGGTGCGCGGGGTCGGCTCGTGGCTCCAGCTCTCCCTCGACGCCGTCGCCACCCAGCAGCGGCTGCCCGAGTCGACCTACGTCGCGTACGAGGCGGCGTACCGGGCCACCTCCCTCGCGATCCTCCACGGCTGGGACGACGCCGAGACCCAGGCCCAGCTCGCGCGGATGCGCGCCGTCCGCAAGCCCGACGGCGGCTACGGGATGGAGCGGGCCTGGGACGCGTTCCAGGACGGCTCGGTCAACCCCCGGGAGACGAGCTACCTCATCACGACCGTCGACCACGCCGGTCTCGCGCTCGTCGTCGGGCTGCGGGCCGGGGCGGTCCCGGCGTCCGAGGTCACCGCCCTCGTCGACCTCGTCCTGCGGTGGCCGAGCATCGACGGCGACCCCGGCTGCCTCGCGTACTCGACGTCCCCGACCGACCGCCGGTACTGCGTCTACAACGTCAACTCCGCGGCGGCGTGGTTCCTCAAGGCCGCGTGGGACGCCGGGGTCCGCCGACCCGGCCAGCTCGAGCTCGCCGAGCGCCTCTACACCCACGACGTCGCGTTCCAGCGCGACGGCTGGTGGCCCTACAGCTCGACCCGGACGACGGCCAAGCAGGACTGGAACCACAACGCCGCCATGGTCGAGTTCCAGCTGCTGCTCGACCCCCCGGCGGGGCAGGCCACCCTCGACCTCGTGATGCCGGGGGGCTGGGACCACCCCGACCCGGCCGCGGTCCACGAGAACGACGTCATCGGGTACGTGCGCCTCCTGCCCTTCGCCTGCGGCTACCGGAGCCCGGCCCTCGCCCCGGCCCGGGCGCGCTTCGACGACTTCCTCGTCGCCAGCGACGCGGGACAGGCCGCCCTCTGGGCGGTGCGCACCGTCGCCTCCTGCGGCGAGTGACCTGCGCGGCCCCGGGGGGCCGACCGCTGCATTCGGCGTGACGCGGCCGGGCCCCTAGGATCGACGGGTCATCCGCAAGGGAAGGAAGTGTCGGTGAGGGTCACCGTCGTCGGGCTGGGCAAGATCGGCCTCCCGCTCGCAGTCCAGTTCGCTAGGTCGGGTCACGAGGTCCGTGGGGCCGACGTCAACCAGGCCACCGTCGCCACCGTCAACGCCGGGACCGCACCGTTCCCCGGCGAGGCGCACCTCGAGGAGTACCTCGCCGAGGTCGTCGCCTCCGGGGCGTTCGCGGCCACGACCGACACCACCGCTGCCGTCGCCGAGAGCGACGTCGTCGTGGTCGTCGTGCCGCTCTTCGTCGACAGCGAGGCCCGCCCCGACTTCGGCTGGATGGACTCGGCCACCGACGACATCGCGAAGGGCCTCAGGCCCGGCACCCTCGTCGTCTACGAGACCACCCTGCCCGTCGGCACCACCCGCACGCGCTGGAAGCCGCGCCTCGAGGAGGGGTCGGGCCTGGTCGAGGGCCGCGACTTCCACCTCGTCTTCTCGCCCGAGCGCGTCCTCACCGGTCGGGTCTTCGCCGACCTGCGCAAGTACCCCAAGCTCGTCGGTGCCCTGTCCGCGGAGGGTGCCGCGCTGGCCACCGAGTTCTACGAGACGGCCCTGCAGTACGACGACCGGCCCGACCTCGAGCGCGGCAACGGCGTCTGGGACCTCGGCTCGGCCGAGGCCGCCGAGATGGCCAAGCTCGCCGAGACCACCTACCGCGACGTCAACATCGGCCTCGCCAACCAGTTCGGCGCCTTCGCCGCCAAGCACGGCATCGACGTCCACCAGGTCATCGAGGCGAGCAACAGCCAGCCGTACAGCCACATCCACCGTCCCGGCATCGCGGTCGGCGGCCACTGCATCCCGGTCTACCCGCGCCTGTACCTCTGGAACGACCCCGACGCCACCGTCGTGCGGGCCGCCCGCGAGGCCAACGCCGCGATGCCCGCCTACACCGTCGGCCTGGCGGTCGGCGCGGCCGGTGGCGACCTCGCCGGCCGGCGGGCCGTCGTCCTCGGGGCGGCCTACCGCGGCGGCGTCAAGGAGACCGCGTTCTCCGGGGTCTTCGCCACCGTCGAGGCGCTGCGCGAGGCGGGGGCCGAGGTCCTCGTGCACGACCCGATGTACACGCCCGACGAGCTGCGCGGCCTCGGCTGGGAGCCGTACGCGCTCGGCGAGCCGGCCGACGTCGTCGTCCTCCAGGCCGACCACGCCGAGTACCGCGACCTCGGGTCCGACGACCTCCCCGGCGCCACCGTCGTCGTCGATGGCCGCCGGGTCCTCGACCGCAGCCGCTTCCCCGGCGTGCGCTTCCTCGTCGTCGGCCAGGCGGAGCAGGCCTGATGGCGGTCCGGATCGTCGACTCCGCCGACGTCGCCGAGAGCGCGACGATCGGTGACGGCAGCTCGGTCTGGCACCTGGCGCAGGTCCGCGAGGACGCCGTCCTCGGGGAGAACTGCATCGTCGGCCGCGGCGCCTACGTCGGCACCGGCGTCCGGATGGGCAACGCCTGCAAGCTGCAGAACTACGCGCTCGTCTACGAGCCGGCGGTCCTCGAGGACGGCGTCTTCGTCGGCCCCGCCGTCGTCTTCACCAACGACCACTACCCGCGCTCGGTGGCCCCCGACGGCACCCTCAAGCGTGGCGACGACTGGGAGGCCGTCGGGGTCACCTGCCGCGAGGGCGCCTCGATCGGGGCCCGCGCCGTGTGCGTCGCCCCGGTGACCGTCGGGCGGTGGGCGATGGTCGCGGCCGGCTCGGTCGTGACCAAGGACGTGCCCGACTTCGCGCTCGTCGCCGGGGTCCCCGCGCGGCGCCTGCGCTGGGTCGGCCGGGCGGGCGTGCCGCTCGAGGCCGGCCCCACCCCCGGCAGCTGGGTGTGCCCCAGCACCGGCCGGACCTACACCGAGACGGACGACACCCTCACGGAGGACCCGCAGTGAACGACTTCATCCCGCCCGCCAAGCCGCTGATCGGCGACGAGGAGCGGGCGGCGGTCGACCGCGTGCTCCGCAGCGGCATGCTGGCGCAGGGCCCCGAGGTCGCCGCCTTCGAGCAGGAGTTCGCCGAGCACTTCGGCCTCGGCCGCGCGTGCGTCGCCGTGAACTCCGGCACGTCGGGCCAGCACCTCGGCCTGCTGTCGAGCGGGGTCAAGACCGGCGACGAGGTCATCGTCCCGTCGTTCACCTTCGCCGCGACCGCCAACTCCGTCGCGCTCACCGGCGCCACCCCGGTCTTCGCCGACATCGACGCCGACGACTTCTGCCTCTCGCCGGCCGCGGTGGAGGCCGCCGTCACCGAGCGCACCGTCGGCATCATGCCGGTGCACCTCTACGGCCACCCGGCCAAGATGGACGCGCTCGGCGCGGTCGCCGAGAAGAACGGGCTCAAGGTCTTCGAGGACGCTGCGCAGGCGCACGGCGCCTCCCTCAACGGCACCCCGGTCGGCGCCTTCGGCACCTTCGCGATGTTCTCCCTCTACCCGACGAAGAACATGACGTCCGGCGAGGGCGGCATGGTCTCGGTCGAGGACGCCGAGGTCGAGCGCCTCATGCGGCTCTACCGCAACCAGGGGATGGAGAAGCAGTACCACAACGAGGTCGTCGGCCTGAACAACCGGATGACCGACATCCACGCCGCCATCGGCCGCGTCCAGCTGACCAAGGTCGGCGCCTGGACGGCCCAGCGCCAGGCGAACGCCGCCTTCTACGACGCCAACCTCGAGGGCGTGACCGTGCCGCCGGTCGCCGACGGCGCCGTGCACGTCTACCACCAGTACACGATCCGCGTGCCGGAGGGCCGCGACGCGTTCTCGGCCGCTCTCAGGGAGCGGTTCAACGTCGGGTCGGGCATGTTCTACCCCGTGCCCAACCACCGACTCGCGCCGTTCCAGGTGCAGGTCGACCTCCCCGAGACCGAGCGCGCCGCCGCCGAGTGCCTCTCGCTGCCCGTGCACCCCTCGCTCTCCCAGGGCGACCTCGAGCGCGTCGTCGAGGCCGTCAACACCCTCGCGAAGGCGGGTGCGTGAGCATGGCGAACCTGCGGGCCGGCCTCATCGGGCTCGGGATGATGGGGCGCCACCACGCCCGCGTCCTCGGCAGCCTCCCGGGCGTCGACCTCGTCGCGGTGGCCGACCCGGGCGGTGACGTCCACGGCGTCTCCGGCGGGCGCCCGGTCGAGGCCGACATCGAGGGACTCCTCGAGCACGACCTCGACTACTGCATGGTCGCGGTGCCGACGATCTACCACGAGGCGATCGGCCTCGCGCTCGCCGAGGCCGGCGTCCACGCGTTGATCGAGAAGCCCCTCGCGCAGGACACCGAGTCCTCGACGCGGGTCGCCGACGCGTTCGTCGCGAAGGGGCTCGTCGGGGCCGTCGGGCACATCGAGCGGTACAACCCCGCACTGCAGCAGGCGCGTTCGCGCCTCGAGGCCGGTGAGCTCGGCGAGGTCTACCAGGTCGTCACCCGGCGCCAGGGCCCGTTCCCGGCGCGCATCGCCGACGTCGGTGTCGTCAAGGACCTCGGCACCCACGACATCGACCTCACCGCGTGGGTCACCCAGCAGGAGTTCACCGCCGTCGCCGCGCGCACCACGCACCGGTCCGGCCGCGAGCACGAGGACATGGTCTCGGTCGTCGGGCAGCTGTCGAACGGCGCCATCACCAACCACCTCGTCAACTGGCTGACCCCGTTCAAGGAGCGGCTCACCGTCATCACCGGGGAGAAGGGCTCGTTCGTCGCCGACACCCTCAGCGCCGACCTCACCTTCCACGCCAACGGCAAGACCGAGCAGGCGTGGGACGCCATCGCGAAGTTCCGCGGCGTCTCCGAGGGCGACGTCGTCCGCTACGCCATCCCCAAGCCGGAGCCGCTGCGCATCGAGCACGAGCAGTTCCGCGACGCCGTCCTCGGCAAGGACGCCGACATCGTGACGATGGAGCAGGGGCTGCGCACGGTCCGGGTCGCCGAGGCGTGCCTGGAGTCCGCGCAGAGCGGCCACACCGTCGAGCTCGGCTGACCGCCCCGGCTCAGGTCGTGGCCGCCCGGAGGACGGCGTCCGCGGCGGCACCGGCGACGGCGCGCTGGCTGGCGTGCTCCTCGGTCCACGCGCGCAGCCGCTCACGGTCGGCCCGGGCCGGAGGGGCGACCAGGGCGGCGCGGAGGAGGTCGGCGACGGCCCCGGCGTCCCAGTCTCCCGCCCACCCGAGGTCGTGCTCGTCGACCATCGCGCGCCCGGGGCCCGGGCCGGCGTAGACGACGGGTGTCCCGCAGGCGGTCGAGGCGAACATCTTCGTGGGGAAGGCGTAGTCGTAGCCCCGGTCGGGGTGCAGCGACGCGAGGCCGGCCCACGCCGACGCGAGGGCGCGGGCGACCTCCTCGCCACCGGCGACGCCGGGGAACTCGACCCGGCCCGGTGCCAGCTCGTCCGCGCGCCGCCGCAGGTGGGCGGCCTCCGAGCCCTGCCCGTACATGACGAGGCGGGCGCCCGGCACCTCGGCCGCCACCTGGCCGAACGCCTCGACGAAGACGCCGGCGCCCTGGATCTCGGACATCGTCCCGGCGTAGACGAGGGTGGGGCGCGCCTCGGTCGCGACGTCCTCGGGCGGGCGGAACACCTCGGTGTCGACGCCGGTGCCGACGACGGTGACGGGAACCCGCCCGCGGGTCAGGCGCTCGACCTCGTCGCGGACGCCCTCGGAGACGACGAGGACCTCGGCGGCTCCGCGCATCGCCCACGACTCGACGACGCGCAGCACCCGGACGAGGGCGGGCGCGACACCGATGCCCTCGGCCGCGGTCGAGGAGACGTCACCGGCGTAGTAGGCGTACGGGACCCGTCGCAGCGCGCAGACGAGGCGCACGACCGTCCCGGTGGTGGGCGGGGGCTCGACGACGACGACGGACGGCCGGCGCGCGAGGAGGAGCCGGAGGAGCAGCGGGCCGTCGAAGCTCGCGAACTGGACGTACCCGCGCACGTTGCCCCCGGCGTCCCGCAGGACCGGCCAACGGCGGACGCGGACCCGCTCGGGGTCGCGGGCCGGACCGCTCTGGGACGGCGGACGGGTCGAGAGCACCTCGACCTCGGCGCCGCGTCCGGCGAGGGCCCGGGCCAGGGCTCCGAGGCGGAAGGCGGCGGCACCGGGCTCGGGCGGGAAGAGCCGCGAGGCGATGAGGACGCGGGTGGGGCGGGCCATGGTGAGGCGACGCTAACAGCGCGCGCTCAGGCGCCGTCGCGGGGGCGGCGCGACCACGGGAGGAGGGCGAGGACGTCGGCCGCGTCGCGGCGGCAGACCAGCCACCAGGCGCCGAGGAAGCCGAGGACGAACAGGGGGTCGACCCACGGGCTCACGCCGGTCGCGTACTCGACCGCGATGACGGCGGCGACGAGGACGAGGCCGGCGAGGACGCGCGCGAAGACCGGGCCCCACGCGTGGCCGTCCTGCCGCCAGGTGACCGCCACCGGCACGGCGGCGATGACGACCGTGCCGCAGAGGTAGCCGAGGGCGACCCCGAGGATCCCCAGCGACGGGGCGAGCAGCGCCCAGGCGGCCGTCCCGACGACGAGCCCCGCGAGCGAGGCGCCCGTGGTCACCCACATGCCCCGGGCCGACCGCGTCGTCAGGGCGTTGACCGACGCGACGCCGAGGTTCGTCGCGAGGATGGCGACGGCGAGGACGGGCAGGACGGCGACGGCGCCCTCGAACTGCTCGCCCCACACGACGTCGACGAGCAGCCGGGACGCGATGGCGATCGAGCCGAAGATCGCGACCATGACCACGGCGAGGGCGCGGGTGGCCCGGTCGGTGCGGGCGTGGAAGGTGGAGTGGTCGCCCCGGCCCCACGCCTCGGCCATCGAGGGGAAGAGGACGAGGCTGAGCGAGGCCGCGAGCATCGAGGCGGGCGTCGCGAGGTTGAGGGCGGCGGCGTACTGGCCGGCGTCGGCGTCGCCCGAGGTGACCTTGGCGGTGATCTGCGAGAGCTGGAGGAACCCGGTGCTCGCCACGGTGCCCGTCGCGCCGAGGGCGACGAAGACGTCGATCTCACGGCGCGTGGCCGCGTCCGGCCGGCCGCGCGCCCCCCACGGCCACCCGGCCGTCGCGTAGAGGCCGTAGGCGAGGACGAGCGGGAGGACGAGGACCGGCCCGCGGACCCCGGCGAGCAACAGGGCGAGCAGGGCGACGAGACCGACGGCGACGCTGGCGAGGTCCCAGGCGGTCGCCCGCGGCACCTGCGCCACCCCGAACTGGACCCCGCGCGTGAAGCTGTACCCGGCGTACGCGACCGTCAGCGCGGCCACGCACACGCCGCCGGCCCACGAGCCGTGGTCGACGAGCACCCACACGAGCGCGCCCGCGACGCCGAGCGGGACGGCTGTCTGCGCGGTGCGCCGGGCGAGGTGCGCAGCGCTGCTGCGGACCTCCTCGGGGCGGTCGGCACCGCGGGCGCGGGCGAGGTACTTCGAGGCGGCGCTGCCGGCGGTCGTCGGCCACAGGAGGGCGAGGAGGGTCGCCGCGGCGATGGCCGTCGCGACGACGCCGAGCTCGGCCCGCCCGGCGAGCCGGCCGACGAGGAAGGCGGTGAGGAAGCGCAGCAGGCCCTGCGCGACGAGCCCGGTCGTGCTCAGCACGCTGCCGCGCGCGATCGACGTGGCGCCGGTGCCGTCGAGCCGGACCGGGCGGAACATCGAGGAGAGCAGGCCGCTCATCCGCGCCCCGCGAGGACGTCGCGGTAGACCTCGCGCAGCGTGGCCACGCCGTGAGGGGTGCCGTGGTGCTCGGCCACCCACGACCGGCCCGCCCCCGGGTCGTGGGCCAGCGACCCGTCGAGGAGCCCGCGCGCCGCCTCCGCGACCGACGCCGGGTCGGTGCCGAGGACGGGCGGCGGGGCGTCGGCGTACAGGGGCAGCGGCGTCGGCAGCAGGAGCGGGGCACCGGACCCGAGGGCCTCGAGCTCGCTCGACGACAGGATGCCGGCGGCCTGGCCGACGACGGCGCTCGCCCCGGCGAGGAGGGCGAGGTAGCCCTCATGGTCCAGGCGGGGGACCAGGCGCACCCCCAGGGTGGCGGCACTGCTCGCCGCCGGGCCCCAGTCGAGGCCGACGACCTCGACGTCGTCCGGGAGGGCGGCCAGGAGCAGCCGTGCCGTCTCGAGCTGCTCGGCGAGGCCCTTCACCTCCTCCCACCGCGAGGCGAAGACGACGCGGCGCGGCTGCACCGGGTGCCACGCCGGCAGGGCGCCGGTGTCGACGGGGACGGGGAGGAGGCGGGCGTCGGGGCGGTGGGGGAGGACGTGCTCGGCCAGGTCCGGGGTCGAGTAGAGGACGGCCTCGGCGTCGCGCAGGCCGGCCCTGATGCCCGGGCCGCGGGCGGGGTCGTGCTGCGCGGTGCGGACGTCGGTGCCGTGGCAGTGCAGGACGAACCGGCGGGCGGCGGGTCGAGCGTGCGGGAGGGTCGTCGCCGAGTGGACGTGGACGACGTCGTGTCGCCGCGCCGCGACGGCGAGCCGGGCCAGCCAGGCACCCCCGACGACCGGCCGGCGCAGCGGGGCGAGCGGCCCCGGCCACGAGCCCGTGGCGTCGGCGAGCGGGAGGTGGTCCCAGGGGAGGCCGCCCCGTCGGGCCTCGCGGACCAGCCGGGCAGCGGTCTGCGCGGCGTCGCCCACGTGGAGGACGGAGGGCGTGGGGGTGCCGCTCACGCCGCTCCCAGGAGCCGGGTGACGATGCCGTCGACGACCTGCAGGTCGGCCTCGCTGCTCAGGGCCCGGGCGTGCCGGTGCGACGCCTCCTTGCCGGCCCGCACGGCCTGGGGGTCGAGCGTGCGCAGCGCGGCGACGAAGGCCTCGGTCGAGAAGTCGGCCGACACGACACCGAGCCCGTGCTCGCGCACGAGCCGCGCCATCTCCGGGGCGGGGCCGACGGCGTGCGCGAGCCGGGCCTGCACGAAGTCGAAGAACTTGTTCGGGAGCGCGTACTCGGCGTTGACGTTGATCGGCGGCATGCAGAAGGCCCCGACGTCGTAGCGGTTCAGCGTGGCGGGCAGCTCGGCCGGGGCGACGGGGTCGTGGATGGTGATGCGGTCGGATCCACCGGCGAGGCGGCTCAGCTCGGCGAGGTAGCGCCCGCCGTCGGCGGCGGGCACGAGGTAGAGGTCGAGGGTGCACGACGGCACCGCGAGGGTGGCCTCGACGAGCATCTCGACGTTGCGGCCACGGATGGCGGCGCCGCTGTGCACCAGCCGGATTCGCGCCGGGTCGGCGGGGCTGGGGGTGAGGTCGCGCCACGGCCCGGCATTGCGGACGACCTCGCACGCGACGCCGTAGTGCTCGGTGTAGCGCTCGGCGAGTGGCTCGCAGACGGTCGTCACCGCAGCCGAGGCGGGCAGGTACTCGCGGCAGACGTGCTCCATGAGCGGGCCGACGAGCAGGCGCCAGGTGAGGACGTGCGAGAACTCCTCGGCCGCCCACTCGTGCATGTCCGCCCAGACCGGGGCGCCGCGGGCCACGCGGTGGGCGAGCGGCAGCGACCGGGCGTCGTTCGCCACGACGAGGTCGAAGCGCCCCGAGCCGCCGAGCTCGGTCTCGACGAGCTCGAGCCCGCGCCTCAGGCCGGGGGCCGACAGCTCGACGGCGTGCAGCCGGCGTGCGGCCAGGCCCGCCACGCCGAGCGGGGTGCGGGGGAGGGAGTTGAGGCCGGCCCCGACCTCGAGGTGACGGGTGGCCGCGGCCGGCGCGGGGCCGTAGCCCACGGTGGTCACCTCGCCGTGGCGGGCCAGGGCGTCGACCTGTCGGAGGACCCGCGCGTCCCGCGTCAGCGGCGACAGCGAGATGGCGAGGATGCGAGGGGCGCTCACAGGGCGCGAGTCTACGGGGGTCGGGGGGCCCCGCCGGGGGCGCCCCGCGAGGGTGGGGGCGTGCCCGGCGTCACGTGTCACCCGGGGGTACCCGCGAGTAACCTGAAGCCCATGACCGGGAACCCCCACTTCGACACCTACCGCCTCTCCGAGGACCACGAGGCGATCCGGGAGGCCGTCCGCGCCGTCGCCGCCGACAAGATCGCCCCGTTCGCGGCGGCGGTCGACGAGGAGTCGCGCTACCCGAAGGAGGCCCACGACGCCCTCGTGGCGAGCGACTTCTTCGCCCCGCACGTCCCCGAGGAGTACGGCGGTGTCGGCGCCGACGCGCTCGCGGTGTGCATCGTCATCGAGGAGGTGGCGCGCGTGTGCGCGTCGTCCTCGCTCATCCCCGCGGTCAACAAGCTCGGGTCGCTGCCGCTCGTCCTCGCCGCGAGCGAGGACGTCAAGGCGCGCTACCTCACCCCGCTCGCGGCGGGTGGGTCGACGTTCTCGTACGGGCTGTCCGAGCGCGAGGCGGGTTCCGACACGGCCGCGATGAGGTGCCGTGCCGTGCGCGACGGGGACGACTGGATCCTGTCGGGCCAGAAGTCGTGGATCACGAACGCCGGTGTCTCCGAGTACTACACGGTCCTCGCGGTCACCGACCCCGACGGCCCGCGAGGCAACAACGTCACCGCGTTCGTCGTCGAGAGGTCCGACGAGGGGTTCACGTTCGGGGAGAAGGAGCGCAAGCTCGGCATCAAGGGCTCCCCGACCCGCGAGCTGCACTTCGACAAGGTGCGGCTGCCCGGGGACCGGGTCGTCGGCGAGGTCGGCGCCGGCCTGAAGATCGCGCTCGCCACCCTCGACCACACCCGCGTCACCATCGGCGCGCAGGCCGTCGGCATCGCCCAGGGCGCGCTCGACCAGGCCGTCGACTACGTCAAGGAGCGGCGCCAGTTCGGCAGGGCCGTCGCCGACTTCCAGGGTGTGCAGTTCATGCTCGCCGACATGGCGATGGAGCTCGAGGCCGCGCGCCAGCTCGTCTACGTCGCCGCCGCGAAGTCCGAGCGCGGCGACCGCGACCTGCCGTTCTTCGGCGCCGCCGCCAAGTGCTTCGCCTCCGACGTCGCGATGAAGGTGACGACCGACGCCGTGCAGCTGCTCGGCGGGGCCGGGTACACCCGCGACTTCCCGCTCGAGCGGATGATGCGCGACGCGAAGATCACCCAGATCTACGAGGGCACCAACCAGGTCCAGCGCATCGTCATGGCCCGCCAGCTCCTCAAGGGCTGACGGCGGCCCGCCGGGGCGTCAGGAGCAGATGTCGCCGGTGGCCTTGCGGGTCGGGATCGACTCTGCGGGGGTCGGGCTCGCCTTGATGACGGCCTCGGGCAGGGGCTCGGTCCCGAGGCGGTTGGGGAGCTCGACGACGTCGGGGGCGTCGGTCCCGAGGACGACCCGGACCGTCGAGCCGAGCCCCGAGGCCTTCTTGACCCGCGCGCCCGGGAACGCCGCGGCGACCGTGCGGGCGGCCTCCGCGTACTCGCCCGAGTACTCGACGACCGCGCCCTTCGGGCCCACGGCCTCGTTGGAGGTCGTGACTCCCTGGAAGCCCTGGACGGTGAGGGCCCGGCGGGCCTGGCCCGCGAGCCCGGGGACGCCGGTGGCGTTGACGACCCGGACCGCGATCTCGTCGGGGGACACCGTGAGGGGGGTCGCCGACCCGCTCGGGGCCGGCGACGGGCCCGTCTCGGGCTCGCCGGGGCGCTTGTCCTCGCGCAGGGCGGTCCAGATCTGCTCGGCGGCCGGCTTCCACTGCACGCGGTTGAGGTCGGCGGGGTAGGGCTCGGTGGGGACGGTGACGAACTCGATCGCGTCGAGGCCGATGCCCCTGACGCTCGTCGCGAGGTCACGCATCGTCCCGACGCCGAAGTCCGGGTCGGTGGTCAGTGACTTCGTCGCCGCGTCGAGGAAGGCGTAGAGCCGGTTCGGCTGGACGAGCAGCTCGGAGGACGTGGCCTCCTGCATCACCGAGGCGAGGAAGGCCTGCTGGCGCTCGATGCGGCCGAGGTCGCTGCCGTCGCCGAGGGACTTGCGGGTGCGGACGTACGCGAGGGCCTGTTCGCCCTCGAGGGTGTGCCGCCCCGGCGTGAGGCGAAGCCCGCTGTCGCGGTCGTCGATGGCGGCCGGGGTGCAGACCTCGACCCCGCCGAGCGCGTCGACCATCGTCTGGAAGCCGCGGAAGTCGACGACGGCGTAGTGGTCGACGAAGATCCCGGTGTTGCCCTCGACGGTGCGGATGAGGCAGCCCGGCCCGCCCTTGGTGTAGTTGCGGTTCCACTGGCGCACGACCCACTCCTCCCGCGGCGCGTCGGGCGAGCACTCCGGGGGCGCGGGGACCATCGAGTCGCGGGGGATCGACACGACGGTCGCCCACGAGCGGTCGGCGGAGAGGTGGACGAGCAGGTTGGTGTCCGAGTGGTTGCCCGGCTCGGCGGTGACCTTGCCGATCGCGTCGTTGCCCTCGCCCTCGCGGGTGTCGGAGCCGATGAGGAGGAGGTTGACCGCCTCGGTGGGAGCGGCGGGCCGGTCGGTGCCGAGGGCCGACGAGACGTCGATCTTGGTGATGTTGGCGTTGAAGCGCCACGACGCGAAGGCGAGCCCGCCGCCGACGAGGGCGACCACGGCGACGAGGCCGATCGCGAGCCGGCGCCGCCACGGGGAACGGCGCCCGGTGCCGTGGATCTCGCGGCGCGTCAACCGGCGCTCCTCGAGCAGCGTGGAGGCGCCGGAGTGCCGATGGTCGGTGGCCACCAGGCCCTCCTCACGTGGTGTCGACAGGGGCGCGCGAGCACCCGACGGCCCTCGCGGCCGTCGAGTGTAACGACTCGGTCACGATCCGCAGAACCGAGCAGGTGGGAGTGGGTGGCGGTCACCCGGCAGGCTCGCCGTCGGTCCCCGGAGGGGGCTCGGTGAGGGGTTCTCCCTCGCGCAGCATGGCAAAGAACGCGTCGGCTCGCTCGTCGTCCCAGAGCACCGAGCTGCCCGCGCTCGTCGAGGCGTTCGTCGAGGAGATCGGCACGACGAGGCCGAGCGCCTCGCCGCCGGACACCTTCCGCATCGTCGTGAGGATCCGGTAGGTGTCGACGAGGGAGGTGTCCTCACCGACGACGACTCCCGACGCCGCCGCGTGGGTGAAGCCCCACCAGCGCCACGGCACGAGCACGGTCGAGGGCGTCGCGGCCTGCTTCATCACCGCGCCGAGGAACTGGCGCTGGCGCTCGGCGCGGCCGAGGTCGCCCTTGGGGTCGGAGTACCGGGCCCGCACGTAGCCGAGGGCGTCCTTCCCGCTGAGGGTCTGGCAGCCCTTCTTGAGGTCGATGTGCGCCTTGTCGTCCTCGATGTCGCGCGGCACGCACATCTCGACCCCGCCGAGGCTGTCGACGACCGAGGCGAACCCGCCGAACCCGATCTCGACGTACCCGTCGATGGGCAGGCCGGTCGCCAGCTCGAGGGTCTCGGCGAGCAGCTTCGGCCCCCCGATCGCGAAGGCCGCGTTGACCTTGTTCTTCCCCTCGCCGGGGATCTCGAGGTAGCTGTCGCGGGGGATCGAGACGACGACCGGCTTCCCGGACCCGCTCGGGGTGTGGACGAGGATGATCGAGTCGGTGCGCCGCCCGCCGTCGTCCCTGCCGACGCCGAGCTCCTTCTGCTCCTCCGCGGTGAGCCCCTTGCGGCTGTCGGAGCCGACGAGGAGGTAGGTGTGCCCGGCGGCCGCCTTGGGCCGGTCGCCGCCGGGGGTGGTGTCCTCGCGGGCCACCTGGGTCCACGCGTGCGCCGGCGTCGCGACGAGGAAGACCAGCCACAGGACGAGCAGGAGGACGACCGTGCGCAGCCCGCGGCGCGCACCACCGGGTCGGCGCGGCCCGCGGGGGGTTTGGGGGGCCGACGGTGGCCGCCCGCCCCCCGACGGGGGAGCGCCGGGCCGCACCGGGCGACCGAGCTCGTCGTACGCCGTCGCGGCGGCCGGCGGTGCCACGGGAGCCGAGGCCGCCGGGGGTGGCGGCGGGGGCGGCGCGCCTCGCCCACCCCGTCCGGCCCCCCTGGCCCCGCGCCGCGTGTCGACGACGAAGACGTCGTCGCCACCGCGCGCGTCGGACCCACCCCGCTGGGGGATGGGTCGGGCGTGGTCGTCGCTCATGGAGGGCTCTCCCGTCGGGTCGGCCGTCGCGGGTCGCGACGGCCACCGCCCAGTGTGCCAAGGAAGGCTGGACGGTGGCTGGACAGCACGCGGTCCGGGGCGATCGCCGGCGTCGGCCCCGGCGTGGCGGGTGGGCCGCCGGCGCCGGGGCCCCGATACTCGTTCCCCATGGGAGGCACCCGCGGCAGCGCCGTGCTCGAGCGGCGGTCGGTGGCCGACGGCCCGATCCGCGTCGACACCAGGGCCCCCAGGGACCTCGCCCGCAACCGGCGCCGCGCCCTCGCCCTCCTCGTCCTCACGGTCGTCCTGCCCGGCTCGGCCCAGCTGGCGGCCGGCAACCGCTCCCTCGGCCGCGCCGCCCTGCGGGTGTGGGCCGGCCTGCTCGGCTCGGGGGTGCTCCTCGGTCTGCTCTTCGTCGTCAGCCGCGAGGCCGCCCTCACGGTGCTCACCCACCGGTGGACCCTCGCGGTCGCCGAGTGGGTCCTCTACGGCGTCGCGGCGCTCTGGCTCGTGCTCCTCGTCGACGCCTGGCGCCTCGGCCGGCCCGAGGAGCTGACCCGCCGCGACCGGCGCACCGTCCTCGGCATCGTCCTCGTGGCGGTCGTCGTCCTCTCCGGCGGCACTGCCTGGGCCGGCACGACCGTGGGCGAGGCGCGCAGCGCGATGGCCTCGCTCTTCACCTCCGGCGAGGCGCTCGCCACCGCCGACGGGCGCTACAACATCCTCCTCCTCGGCGGCGACAGCGGCGCCGGGCGCGAGGGCCTGCGCCCGGACTCGATCCAGCTCGCGAGCGTCGACGCCGAGACCGGCCGGGCCGTGCTCTTCGGGTTCTCCCGCGAGACCGAGCACATCACCTTCCGGCCGGGCTCGACGATGGCGCGGCTCATGCCCGAGGGCTGGACCTGCGGTGACGAGTGCCTGCTCAACGGGCTCTACACCTGGGCCCACGACCACGCGGACCAGTTCCCGAAGGATGCCGGCGACCCGGGCGTCCTCGCGACGACCGAGGCCGTCGAGTCCCTGACCGACCTCGACGTCCAGTACCACGTCCTCGTCGACCTCAAGGGCTTCAGCAGCCTCGTCGACGCCGTCGGCGGCCTCGACATCACCGTGCAGCGGCGCACCCCGATCGGTGGTGGGGCCTCGCCGATCAAGGGCTGGATCGAGCCCGGGCAGCGGCACCTCGACGGCTACCACGCCCTGTGGTACGCCCGCAGCCGCACCAAGTCGACGAACTACGAGCGGATGGCGCGGCAGCGGTGCGTCGTCACGGCGCTGGTCCGCCAGCTCGACCCGCAGACGCTCGCCCTCAACCTCGGCGAGATCCTCGAGGCGACGAAGGGCGTCGTGCGCACCGACGTCCCGCAGGCGGCCCTGCCGGCGCTCGCCGACGTCGCGGTGAGGACCAAGGCGCAGAAGATCACGTCGGTGAACTTCGTGCCCCCGCTCATCAAGCCGTGGGACTTCGACCCGCAGGTGGTGCGGCGCACGGTGGCGCAGACGATCGAGAGGTCCGAGCGGGCCGACGACCGGGCCGCCGCGGCCGCGCCGAAGGCCACGGCGTCCTCGACCTCGGGCGACGGCCCGGCCGCCGCGACGCCCGCGAAGCCGACGAAGCAGGCCGTGATGGACCGCCCCGGCAGCGACCCGGACGCCGACACGAGCGACCTCGCGAGCGTCTGCTCGGCCGGCTGACGCCGCCTCGGGTGGGCTCACGCCGGTACGGGATACTCCTCCGGTGACGTCCAACGCCTTCGCCCGGCAGAACGCGGCGAAGCTCCTCTGGGCGCCGCGCTACCTCCTCGGCGACCTCGTGACCCGCGTCGTGCCCCGCCGTCGCGAGCGGTGGGTCGTCGGCAGTGCGTTCGGCGTCCACGACGGCGCCCGCGCCCTCGTCGAGGAGCTCGTCGCCCGGGGCCGCGGGCGCGACGTCACCTGGCTGGCGCGGTCCGAGGCCGAGGAGGAGGACGCCCGCCGGCTCGGCGTGCGCGTGGCCCGGCACGGCTCGGGTGCCGCCTTCCGTGCCGCCGTGCGCGCCGGCGTCGTCGTCCTCACCCACGGCTTCGGCGACGCGAGCCGGTTCGGCACCCGGGGGGCGCTCGTCGTGCAGCTCTGGCACGGGAGCCCGCTCAAGCGGATGCACCTGGACAGCCCGGCCGCGATGCGCCTGCCGGTGCTCGGCGACCGCGGCCCCGTCCCGGGCCTGCTGGCGCAGGCCTACCGGCGGGGTGGGGCGCGCATCGGCCTGCTGCCCGTGGCCTCCTCCACCGTGCGGCCCTTCATGGCGAGCGCCCTCGGCGTCGACCCGTCCCGCGTCGAGGTGCTCGGTGAGCCGCGCACGGACGTCCTGCACCGCGGGAGCGCCGGCGACCGGCGCGCGGCGGCGCGGCGCCGGCTCGAGGAGGCCGTCGGCCCGCTCGGCGACCGCACGGTCGTGCTCCTGGCCCCGACGTGGCGCGACGGCGCGGGCGACCCCGTCGTCCCGACCGCGGCCGAGTGGACGGCGCTGGACGCCTGGCTCGAGGCGCGCGACGCCGTCCTCCTCGTCCGCCCGCACCCGCTGGCCGTCGGGGACTGGTCGCACGAGGGCGAGCGGGTCCGGCTCCTCGGGTCGGCCGTCGAGCCCGACGTCATCCGGGTGCTGTGGGGGGTCGACGCCGTCGTCAGCGACTACTCGTCGATCGTCGTCGACGCCGCGGTGACCGGGTCCCCGCTCGTCTTCCTCGCCCCGGACGAGGCCGAGTACACCGCACGCCACGGCCTCTACCTCCCGTACGCGCAGACCACCGGTGGGTCGGTGCAGCGCTCCTGGGCCGAGGCGCTCGAGCGTCTCGACGCGGTCCTCCCCGGCGGGTCGGCGGCCGACGAGGCGGCAGCACACGCCGCCGGGCTCGCCGCGCGCTACCACGAGGTCACCGACGGCCGGGCCGCCGAGCGCGTCGTCGACCGGGTGGACGAGCTCCTCGGTGCCGCAGCCGGGCGGCCGCAGCGGGTGTTCTTCGAGAGCTTCCACGGGCGCACCGTGGCCTGCAACCCGGCGGCGCTCGACCGCGAGATCGCCACCCGCTTTCCCACGGCGACGCGCACGTGGTCGGTCTCGCGCGACGGGGTGGAGGTCCCCGATGGCGCCACGGGGGTCCGCGTCGGGACGCCCGAGTGGCTGGCCGCGCGCGACGCCGCCGACCTCCTCGTCCTCAACGACTGGATCGAGGACGACTGGCGGCCGCGGCGCGACCAGTTCGTCCTCCAGACCTGGCACGGCACCCCGCTCAAGCGGATCGCCCTCGGTCGGCGCGGCCGGACCCCGCGCCTCGTCGCGGCGGTCGTCAAGCAGTCGACCCGCTGGTCGGCGATGCTCGCGCAGAACCCGTTCGGGGCCCGCGCACTGCGCCGCAGCTATGCGGTCGCGAAGCCGATGTGGACCCTCGGCTACCCGCGCAACGACGTCCTCGTCACCGGCGCCGACCCCGGCCTGCGCAACCGGCTCGGTGTCACGACCCCCAAGGTCGTCCTCTACGCCCCGACCTGGCGCGACGACGCCCTCGAGGGCCCCGACCCGCTCGACGCCGTCGACCTCGCGCGGCGGCTCGGCCCCGACTGGACCGTCCTCGTCCGCGGCCACGCCCGCACCCTCGACCGGCGCCGCGCCGTCGACGGCGAGCGGGTCCTCGACGTCTCCGCCCACCCCGACGTCAGCGACCTCATGGCCGTGTCCGACGTCCTCGTCACGGACTACTCGTCGGTGATGTTCGACTTCAGCGCGACCGGTCGGCCGCTGGTGTTCTACGTCGCCGACGAGGAGCGTTACGCGAGCGAGGTCCGCGGGTTCGCGTGGGACCTGCGCGCCACGGCCCCCGGGCCGCTCGTCCGCACGGTCCAGGAGTGCGCCGACGCCGTGGCCCGGGCCCACGACCCGGCCGAGCGCGACCGCTGGTCCGCGCGGTACCGGGCCTGGCGGGCGGAGTTCAACCCGCTCGACGACGGCCACGCGTCGGAACGCGTCGTCGACAGGCTCGTCGAGGTCGGCGCCCTCCGCCCGTGAGGGTGGCGGTCCGCCCAGCCCGCCGAGGTCGGCGGCCGCCCCGCACGCACGACGTCCGCTCCCGGCCGCACCGGCTGCCTTCTCGGCGACGGGGGCCTCCGCCCGCGCCGAAGGCCGGTACCTCTTCGCTCGCTACGCTTCGCGTCACCCCAGGAAGCAAAGGCGGCTGCGTCACCCCAGGAAGCAAAGGCGGCTGCGTCACCCCAGGAAGCAAAGGCGGCTGCGTCTCCACGGGAGGCGAAGGCGGCTGCGTCTCCACGGGAGGCGAAGGCGGCTGCGTCTCCACGGGAGGCGAAGGCGGCTGCGTCTCCACGGGAGGCGAAGGCGGCTGCGTCTCCACGGGAGGCGAAGGCGGCTGCGTCTCCACGGGAGGCGAAGGCGGCTGCGTCTCCACGGGAGGCAGATCGCTTTGCCTCGCCGGGTGAGGCAGCACGCTTTGCCTCGCCAGGGGAGGCAAAGCGTAGTGCGTGACCCAGCCATGGTGGGCGAGTGCTCGACCGCGC
Source organism: Oryzobacter faecalis (assembly GCF_046764005.1). NCBI lineage: Bacteria > Bacillati > Actinomycetota > Actinomycetes > Micrococcales > Intrasporangiaceae > Oryzobacter > Oryzobacter faecalis. Next base: position 339,683 of record NZ_JBKOFW010000004.1, read on the forward strand.
CCCCGCGCCACCACCGCCCAGCGCGTCACCACCGCCCAGCGCGTCACCACCGCCCAGCGCGTCACCACCGCCCAGCGCGCCACCACCGCCCAGCGCGTCACCACCGCGCTACGCGCCACCACCGCGCCACCGCGCCACCGCGCCACCGCGCCGTGGAGCGCGAGGCGGCTGCCCAGGTGAGTGTCGCGTGAACGAGGGCCCCGCCCGCCTCGCCTGCCTCCACCCGCCTACCTCCACCCCCCTGCCTCCACCCGCGAGCGCAGGTGACCGGCTACCGGCGGCGCAGGCGCGAGCTGTCGACGGTCGTCCCGGCCCCGCCGACGACGCCCTTGACGAACCCCACGCCCCACGTCGTCTGGATGACGGTGAGCACGGCGGCGTCCCGCAGCCGGTCGCGCGGGCTCTCGGCCCCCATCGACCGGGCCGCGTGGCCGAGGAAGGCCGCGTAGGCGGCGGGCGCGAGGTGGGCGAGGGCGAAGGGCAGCGGGCGGCGCCGGTCGAGCCCGGTGACCGCGACGGCCGCGCTCGCGGCGAGTCCCGCGACGAGGGCCGGTGCCGCGAGGTAGCGCCCGGCCGTGCGGCCCTGCCGGCGCACGAGCTCGCCGCGCCACACGCCTGTCGCGTACATCTGCCGGGCGAGCGGCGCCCAGCCCTCGCGCGGCCAGTAGGTGACGTCGACGTGGGGGAGGAGCCAGACGGCGTGCCCCGCGGCCAGGAGGCGCTGGTTCAGCTCGTAGTCCTCGCCACGCTTGAGCGTCTCGTCCCAGGCCCCGACCTCGAGGAGCGGTCCGCGCCGGAACGCCCCGAGGTAGGCCGTCTCGGCCGGCCCCTCGACGGTGCCCGCGTGGTGCGGCCCGCCGCCGAGGCCCAGCCCGCTGTTGTACGCGCGGGCCACGGAGCGCTGGAAGGGGGTGCGCCCGCGGGCCTTCATGACGCCGCCGACGTTGGCCGCGCCGGACCGCTCGAGCGCGGCGACGACCTCGGCCGTGTACCCGGCCGGCAGCTCGGTGTGGGAGTCGACGCGGATGACGACCTCGCCGCTCGAGGCCGCCAGGGCGACGTTGAGCCCCACCGGGATGTCGGTGTGCGGGTTCTCGACGACGCGCACGCGGGGGTCGCGGGCCGCGAGCCGGGCGGCGGCGTCGGCGGTGCCGTCGGTGGACGGGGCGACCGCGATGACGACCTCCTGCGGCCCGTCGTACTCCTGCGCGAGGATCGCGCCGACGGCGGCGGGCAGGCGAACGGCCTCGTTGAGGACGGGCACGAGGTACGACACGGAGGGCAGCGGCACGGGTCACCTGGGGGGTCGTGGACGGGGCCGGGTCAGGCTACCGGGGTCGCGCCCCCGGACGTCAGGACGCGCAGGCCACGCGCCGGTAGAGCGTGTACGGCTCGGCGGCCGCGACCTGCTCCCAGGCGGGGGAGGACCCCACGTCGTTGACGCCCGCGTAGAACTCGCGCGAGCGGCCGGCGCCCCACAGAAAGGGCAGCCCACCGGTGATGGCGTACTCGATCCGGTTCTCGGTGGCGACCCGGCACACCTCGGGGTCGGTGCCGACCTCGTCCAGCGAGAAGCCGACGAGGCGGGTCTCCGGGGTCGTGTTCGTCTTCTCCGTGGGGAAGTACATCTTCCGGCCGCTCACGACGTAGAGGTAGGACCCACCGCGCCACGGGTCGGCCGCGGTGACCGCGTCCGCCGGAATGTGGGTCGACAGCTCGCGCAGCGCCCTCAGCTCGCCGGGGCTGGCCCACGAACGCGCCTCTCCTGGACGGAAGTACGGCCGCAACCAGTCGACGTCGCGGTCCTTCCACGCCGCCGGCGGCACGACGACGAGCCCGAGGAGGACGCCCGCGGCGAGCAGGTCCAGCCAGGGCCGCCGGGTGCGCACGGCCACGGCGCGCCCGAGCCCGGCGAAGAGCGCGGTCGCGACGACGACCGCGGGCAGGACACCCACCGCGGCGATCCGGATCGCGTTGTTGTACCAGGGCCACGACAGGTGCCGCAGGGTCGCGTCGTCGATGGCGACGGTCTGGAAGTACAGCGCCGCGAACGACACCGTGGCGACGACCGCCCACAGGGCCCGCCGCCGCCAGACGCACACCGCGAGCACGCCGGCGATGACGAGGTACCCGAGGAGGGGCACGGGTTCGGCGATGCGCGGGGCGAATCCCAGCACGTCGGTCCACGCCTCCGCGTGCGTCATCTCGGCACCCGGTTCCCCGACCTCGATCATCGAGGTCGGGCTCAGGTAGAGCGAGGCCACGGTCGCGGCGGCGATGGCCGCGGTGACCGTGAGGACCGGAGCCCAGCGCCACCGCGTGCCGCGGGCCTGCGCCAGCCCGCGGCGCAGCGTCGCGAACCACAGGGCGAGCCCGGCGAGGAGGACGAGGACGATGACGGCGCTCTGGTGCCCGAGAGCGAGCCCGGGCACAGCGGCCAGGGTGGCGACCGCGAGCGTCCACGTCGCGCGGGGCGACCGCTCGCGGCCGCCGATGACGTCGGTCAGCGCGACGGCGGCGGCGAGCACACCGGCAACCATCGCCTGCCCGAAGAGGTTGGGCCACAGGACCCCGAAGCCCATGAGCATGAACGGGAACGGGATGAACACCACGCTGAGCACCGCCGCCACCGGGCCTGCCGACGCGGAGGGCGCGAGGGCCGTGCGGGCGAGCACCGCCATCCCGAGCGGCCACACGAGGCCGGCCACGACGACGACGAGCGCGGAGATCGCGACGACCGCCGAGACCCCGCTCAGCAGGCTGACCGTGGCGGCGACGGCGTGGAACCCGACGGGATAGGCGACGTTCAGCGGGCGGTCGCTGAACGTCGTGCCGTGCTGGAACGACACGTCGCGCTCGGTCGCCATCCACTGGGTCACACCGAGGTGGAAGATCGTGTCCGGGTGCTGGGGGAACAGCTCGGGCGTCGAGGCGCTCGCGGTGAGGACCCGGGCGACGACCGCCGCGGCGAGGAGGACGCCGCCACCGGTCGCCAGGGCCAGCAGCCACCCGCGCACCGGCACGGCATCGGACGGCGGCGTCGCGGGTGCGTCGCCCGCGTCGCCCCGGTCGCCCCCGTCACCAGCGCGGTCCGCGTCACCCGTGCCGCCCGGGGTCTGGGCGACGGCTCCCGCCCGTCCGACCCGGCGCAGGACGAGGCGCAGCACGAGCGCGAGCAGCCACGTCGCACCCGCGGAGGCGGCCAGCGGCACCGGACCCCACGGCACCCCGAGCGGTGCGGAGACGCTGCCACCGGCGACGACGACCGCTGTCGACACGGGCGCGGCGAGGGCCAGGGCGAGGAGGCTGCGGCAGCCGAGGAGCCAGAGGGCCACGAGCCCGGGGACGAGGAGGAGGAGCAGGGCGACGAGGGCGGGGAGAGCGGCGTCGACCCACGTCGCGGTCCCGGGGATCAGCACCGTAGGAGGCTACGGCACGATTCGGGGAGGCGGTCGACCCGCCACTACACTGCGCAAGGCGAACCGCACACCGGAACCGAACGGGAGAGCTGACGATCCATGGCTGACGCCGCACGGGTGCTGCGCGGGGCCGGTCGACTCCCGAGGAGGGCGGCGCTCGCCGCCGTCGGGCAGTGGCGACAGTCGGTGCGGCAGCTGCCGATCCGCCGCCACGTCGTCCTCTACGAGGCCTTCGGGGGGCGGGGGATGCACTGCCACCCGGAAGCGATCTTCCGGACCCTCCTCGACGCCGAGGACCTCCTCCACCTCGAGCACGTGTGGGTCCTCGACGACCTCTCTCGCCACCCCGACCTGCTGCGCGCGTGGAAGGACCACCCGCGCGTCAGCTTCGTCACCCGCGACTCCCTCGCCTACGCCCGCGAGCTGTCGACTGCAGGCTTCCTCGTCAACAACGCCACCTTCCCGGCCTACTTCGGCAAGCGCGCCGGGCAGGTCTACCTCAACACCTGGCACGGCACCCCGCTCAAGCGGATGGGCTACGACGAGCCGGGCGGCATCGCGGCCACCCGCAACGTCGTGCGCAACTTCCTCATGTGCGACTACGTGGTCTCGGGGTCGCCGGCGATGACCCGGCAGATGTACGAGTCGGCCTACCGGCTCGTCAACGTCTACCGCGGCCGGGTCCTCGAGGTCGGCAACCCGCGCACCGACCGGATGTTCGAGGAGGACGCGCGCGCCACCGCCCGCGCCGCCCTGCGCAAGGCCGGCGTGAGGGTCACCGACGAGCAGCGCCTCGTCCTCGTCGCGCCCACCTGGCGCGGTGCGAGCTTCGCCGAGCCCGACGACGTCAGCGAGGACCTGCGCCGCCAGGTCGAGGAGATCGAGGCGGCCCTGCCCGAGGGCCACCGGGTGCTGCTCAAGGTGCACCAGCAGGTCCACGCCCTCGTGGCGGCGAACCCGGCGACGGCCGGCCTCATCGTCCCCAACGACCTGCCGGCGAACCTCGTGCTGGCCGCCGCCGACGTCCTCGTCACCGACTTCAGCAGCATCTACTACGACGCGCTCCCCACCGGCCTGCCCGTCGTGTTCCTCACCCCGGACCTCGACCACTACCGCTCGACTCGCGGCCTCTACCTCGACGTCGACGAGCTGCCCGGCCCGGTCGTCACCGAGCCCGCGGAGGCGGCCCGCCTCGTCGCCGCGGTCGGCTCCGGAGACGCCGACGACCCGCTCGTCACCCACGCCGAGCGGTACGCCACGGCCCGCGCCACGTGGGCGCCGCGGGACGACGGCGGTGCCACGCGGCGCCTCATCGACGTCGTGTTCCGGCGCAAGGAGGTCATCGGCGACAGCCGCGAGACCACCCGCGACGGCCGCACGACCCTGCTGATCTACCTCGGCGGGATGAAGGCCAACGGCATCACCGCCTCGGCGCTCAACCTGCTGCGCAACATCGACCACAGCCGGTTCGACGTCACCGTCCTGCACCCTTACGCCGACACCGGTGTCGTCGCGGCGAGCGCGGCCGCCATCCCGCACGAGGTGCGCCGGCTCGCCCGCGTCGGCGGCTTCAACACCGGTGTCGTGAACCGCATCCGGCGCCAGCGCCTCCTCGACCACGGCGGTCGGATGACGCCCCGCGACATGCAGACGATGCTCCACCTGCTCTCACAGGAGTGGATGCGGTGCGTCGGCGGTGCACGCTTCGACCACCTCGTCGACTTCAGCGGCTACTCGCCGTTCTGGACCTTCCTCATGGCCGAGGCACCGACCCGCAGCCGGTCGATCTGGATGCACAACGACCTGCTCGCCGACCAGATGCGCGAGGTCGACGGCGTCCGCCCGTACGAGAAGCACCTCGGCGCGGTCTTCTCCGCGTACCGGTACTACGACCACCTCGTGTCGGTGAGCCCGGCGCTGCGCGACATCAACGCGCGCAACCTCGCGCAGTACGCCCCCGCGGAGAAGTTCGTCGCGGCGCGCAACGCCATCGACGCCGAGCGGGTCCGCGCCGGCGCCGCCCCCGACCCCGCGGCCGAGGCGGCCTGGCCGGGCGACCACCTCTTCGAGCCGCTCGACCCGGACGTGCCGAACCCCACTGCGGCCGACCTCGCCGCCCAGCACGGGGTGCCCGAGCTCGAGCACGAGATCACCCGCCGGCTCGCGCTGCGGCACGCCTGGACCGGCGAGGACGAGTTCACCTTCGTCGCCGTGGGGCGCGTGTCGCCGGAGAAGAACCACGAACGGCTCGTGCGCGCCTTCGCGCGGGTCCACGCGGAGCACCCGAACGCGCGCCTCGTCGTCATCGGTGACGGGCCGCTGCGCACGCGCAACGTCGCCCTCGCCGGCGAGCTCGGCGTCGGCGACGCCGTGCGCTTCACCGGCCTCCTCGAGAACCCGTGGGCGCTCATGGCGACGTGCGACGCCTTCGTCCTCTCCAGCGACTACGAGGGCCAGCCGATGGTCATCCTCGAGGCGCTCGTCCTCGGCCTGCCCGTCGTGTCGACCTCGTTCGGGTCGGTCCGCGACGCCCTTCCCGACGGCACCGGTGTCGTCGTCGAGCGCACCGTCGACGACCTCGCCGCCGGGATGGCGCAGGCCCTGCGGGGCGAGGTGCCGAACCCTCCGTTCGACGCGGCGGAGTACAACGCGACCGTCATGGACGAGTTCGCCAGGGCGATCGGAGCCACCTCGTGATCGAGCGGACGACAGCCGTCTGGGACAAGCGCAAGGTCCTCGCCACGCTCGTGCGCCGCGACCTGCGGGTCCGCTACGCCTCGAGCATCCTCGGCTACGTGTGGACGATCCTCGACCCGCTCCTGATGTCGCTGATCTACTTCGTCGTCTTCGTCTACATCTTCCGGCGCGACGACCTCGGGCACTCGCCGTACTTCCTCTTCCTCGTCGTCGGCCTGCTCAGCTGGCAGTGGTTCTCCTCGGTGCTCACCGACACCTCGCGCGCCCTGCTCTCCGAGGCGCGCCTCGTGCGCTCGACGCGGCTGCCGCGCGAGATCTGGGTCGTGCGGGTCGTCCTGAGCAAGGGCGTCGAGTACCTGCTCTCGCTGCCGGTGCTGCTCACCTTCCTCGTCGTCTACCTCGTGCGCGGCGAGGCCCACCTCAACGGGTGGCTCGTCATGTTCCCGCTGGCGGTGGTCCTTCAGGGGATCGGGCTGCTCGGGATGGGGCTGATCCTCGCCCCGGTCACGGTCCTCGTCACCGACATGCAGCGCGTCGTCCGCATCGTGCTGCGGATGCTCTTCTACATCACCCCCGTCATCTACAGCGCCCAGCTCGTGCCCCAGCCGTGGCAGAAGCTCACCTGGCTGAACCCGATGACGGGCGTGCTCGAGATGATGCGCGCCGGCTTCTTCCGGCACGACCGCTACCCGATCGACTGGGGCGCCATCGGCGCCTCGGTCGTCATCTCCCTCGTCCTCCTCGTCGTCGGGTTCGCGGTGTTCCGCCGGCTCGAGCGCGCGGTCCTCAAGGAGATCTGATGGGCGACACCGTCCTCGCGGACACCGTCATCTCGGTCGACGGGCTCGGCATCGAGTTCTACCGCTCGCGCCGGCGCAAGATGCAGCTGCGGGAGCTGCTCTTCCACGGCCGCTCCGGCGCGCCGGTCGAGACCTTCTGGGCGCTGCGCGACGTCTCGTTCGACATCACCGCCGGCGAGGCCGTCGGGGTCGTCGGCGGCAACGGCGGCGGCAAGAGCACCCTGCTGAAGATGATCGCCGGCGTCCTGCTCCCCGACGAGGGATCGGTCGACGTCCGCGGCGGCGTCGCCCCCATGATCGAGCTGACGGGCGGCTTCGTCGGCGAGCTGACGGCCCGCGACAACGTCTACCTCACCGGTGGCCTGCACGGCCTGTCCAAGGACGAGATCGACGACCGCTTCGACGACATCATCGAGTTCGCCGGGCCGCAGGTGAAGGCCGGCCTCGACATGCCCTACCGCCACTTCTCCTCGGGGATGCAGGTGCGGCTCGGGTTCGCGGTCATCACGACCCTCGACGAGCCGATCGTCCTCGTCGACGAGGTGCTCGCGGTGGGGGACAAGGCGTTCCGCGAGAAGTGCTACCAGCGGATGGAGCAGCTCCTGGCCGCGGGGCGCACGCTCTTCCTCGTCAGCCACAGCGAGCCGGACCTGCGCCGGTTCTGCACGCGGGGCCTGTACCTGCGCCAGGGCGAGCTGCGCACCGACGGCACCATCGCCGAGGCGCTCGCCCAGTACGACGAGGACACGAGCGCCGGCAACGGCCGCTGACGCGGGGCGGGCCCAGCCCGCGGCGTCAGGTCCGCGGTCCGGCCACGTCCGCGGCGCCGGTCCCGGCCCCCGGGGGCGGGGCGCCGGCCTCGTCGAGGGCGATCCGGCGCGCGAGGCGGGTGTAGCGGGTCTCCATGTCGCGGAAGCGGAGGTACGTCGTCACCGTGCTCGACAGGAACGCCACGACGAGGGCGTAGAGGACCAGGTCGGCGCCGCGCCCGACGCCCAGGGAGTTCGCGAGCGCGGTCCACGTCCTCGGGAAGAGGATGGTCACGACGGCGAACGCGGCGAAGAGCAGCAGCCCGATCCGGCGCACCGCCTGGCTGCGCTCCCCGCGCGAGCGGAACAGCCGGGCGGCGACCGCGACGACCGCCGCGATGAGGACGATCTGGACGAGGACGATCTTCACGGTCGGCCCCTCCTCGTGGGTCGGGTCATCGGAGGATGAGGTCGGCGAGGATGTTGACGGCGTTCCACAGCGACTGGCCCTTGGCCTTCGAGTAGTCGGTGTAGAGGATGTGGACCGGGCTCTCTCCGTACCGCACGCCGAGCCGGCCGATCTGGTGGACGAGCTCGCTCGCGTGCGCCATCCGGTTCTGGGTGATCTCGATGCGGGAGACGACGTCGCGCGACAACACCCGCAGCCCGTTGTGGGCGTCGGTGAGCCGGGTGCCGGTCGTGAGGTTCGTGTAGCCGACGGCGGCCCGCAGGACGAGCTTCTTCAGCACGCCGGCCTCGGTGCGGTCGTCGAGGAAGCGGGAGCCGAAGACGACGTCCAGGCCCTCCTCCTGCGCCTTGCGCACCATCTCGACGACGTCGGCCACCTGGTGCTGGCCGTCGGCGTCGAAGGTGACGACCCAGCGCATCGACGGCACGGAGAGGGCGTACTCGAACCCGGTCTGGAGGGCGGCGCCCTGTCCGAGGTTGACCGGGTGGCGCACGACGGTGGCCCCCGCCGCGGCCGCGGCCTCGCCGCTGCCGTCGGACGAGCCGTCGTCGACGCAGACGACGTGGGGGAAGGTCTGTCGCACCGTGCGGACGACGTCGCCGATGACCGTCGCCTCGTTGTAGAGGGGGACCACGAGCCAGACGCCGTCGGTCGCGTGCAGTGCCTCACTCATCGCGGTACAGCCTAGGGCCCCCGGGTGGACGGGCCCCGCGCCACCCACCGGGCGGTACCAACGGCGCCGCGTCGCGTGGCGTCGTCGCAGGTCGGGGGCCGAGATCGTGATGCGTTGCCCTGTGACCTGAGTGACGGGTGTGTCAGACTCGAATGGTGCCTCGTCCTCGGTCCGTCCCCCGTTCCGCTGCCCTCGTCGGCGTCACCGTCGTCGGCCTCCTCACGGCCGCGACCGTGCCCGCGGTCGCGGCGGGGGGTGTCGCGAGCGCCCCGTCCGTGGCGCCCTCCGCGGCCCCGGGCCCGGGGCCCGACCTGTCCGAGTGGGGAGTGGGACAGGACCGGCCGACCCCCGGCGGCGAGCGCGACACGGGTGCGGACGAGGCCGCGCGCACGGCGGACGCCGCCTCGTCCTCCGCCTCTGCCGCCGCCCCCTCCTCGTGGGTGGTGCGCGGCGCCGGCTGGGGCCACAGCCTCGGGATGAGCCAGTACGGCGCGATGGAGATGGCCAAGGACGGCCGCACGGCGAAGCAGATCCTCGCGCACTACTACACGGGCACGACCTACGACGCCGTCCCCGACTCCGTCTGGGTCAACGTCAACCTGCTGCAGGGCACGACCTCGACGACCGTGACGTCCGCGGCGCACCCCGCCGGGGCGACCGGCGGGGGCCGGTTCACCGTGACGGTCGGCGGGGCCGCGATGCAGGCCGGCGGACCGGCCTCGGTGACCTTCTCGATGGCCGGCGGGCAGGTACGCGCCACGTGCGCCTCGTGCACCCCGACGACGACCCTCGACGGCGCCTCCGCCGTCGTCGAGTGGGACGACCGCTCACCGAGCGCCACCGGGCCGACCCTGCTCACCGTCGGCGGCAAGAAGTACCGCGACGGCGTCCTCGTCGTGACGCCTCGCTCGACGACGAGCCTCAACGTCGTCAACCAGGTCCGCGTCCACGACGAGTACCTCGACTACCTCGCCGAGAGCCCGTGGTCGTGGCCGGTCGAGGCGCTCAAGGCCCAGGCGGCAGCGGCGCGCGGCTACGTCCTCGTCAAGCAGGCCGCGGGCCTGCGGAGCTCGTGCAACTGCCACGTCCTCAACACGAGCGCCGACCAGGTCTTCGGCGGCTACAGCACGGTGCTCTCGAACGGCAACGAGCCGTACTGGCCGAGCTGGCGCTCGGCCGTCCGGGCCACCGGCAGCGCCACCACCGGGTACGTCGCGCGCTCCGGCGGCGCGATCATCTCGGCGTACTACTCCTCCTCCCACGGCGGCCGGTCCGAGAACAACGAGGACGTGTGGGGCGGCACCCCGCTGTCATACATCCGCGGCGTCGACGACCCGTGGAGCCTGCGGCCCAGCAACCCCAACCGCTCCTGGCGCTCGACGCCGTCGCAGGCGTCGCTGGCGTCGGCGTTCGGCCTCGCCGACGTCGTCCGCCTCGACCTGCGCGACCGCACGGTCAACGGTGGGGTCCACACCGCGACCGCCACCTCGTCCTCCGGAGCCACTGCGACGATCACCGGCGAGCAGCTGCGGACCCGCCTCGGCATCAAGTCGATCGCCGTGCGCCACCTCACCGGCCGGCTGTCCGGCAGCGACCGGTACGCCACGGGCGCGGCGGTCGCCCAGCGGGTCGCACCCTCGGCGACCTCGGTCGTCCTCGCGGCGGGCGACTCCAGCCTCGTCGACGCCGCCGTGTCCGGTCCGCTCGCCGGCACGCTCGTCGCCCCGCTGCTGCTCACCGCCCGCACCTACCTGCCGGCCGCCACGGTGGCCGAGCTGAACCGGCGCGGCTCGACCGTCAGGACGGCCTATGTCGTCGGTGGCCCGGGCGTCGTGTCCGAGGCCGTCGTGTCGGCCCTCAAGGGCCGCGGGCTCACCGTCGTCCGCGTGGCCGGGTCCGACCGGTACGGCACGTCGGAAGCCGTGGCTGCCCAGATCGCCTCGCGCAGAACCGTGTCCGGCATCGTCGTCGTCGGCGGCGACGGGCTCGCCGACGCGCTGGGCGCCTCGGGCGCCGCGAACGCGACGAAGGAGCCGATCCTCCTCACCCCCGCCGCCGGTCTCGCCGAGGCGACCCGCCGGGCGCTGACGACGACGAAGGCGACGCACGCCCGGGTCGTCGGCGGCGAGTCGGTCGTCGGGCCCGCGGTGGTCTCCGAGCTGACGTCACGGGGGCTCCAGGTCGTGCGCCTCGCCGGGGACGACCGCTACGGGTCCTCCGCGGCCGTCGCCGAGTTCTACCGCACCCGGGTGCCCTCGACCGCCGAGGTCGTCCTCACGGCCGGGGCCGACGAGGCCCTCGTCGACTCCCTCGTCGCCGGCAGCCTCGGCAAGCTCCTCGTCCTCACCTCCCGCGGCTCGCTGCCCGAGGCGACGGCGCGCACCCTCCAGCGCACCGCCGACCTCGACCTCGTCACCGCCGTCGGCGGGACGAGCGCCGTGCCCGCGGGCCTGCTCACCGCAGCCGCCCGCAGCTGACCCGCCCCAGCCCCCTCATCTCGACCTACCGCCTGGTCGGTGTCGCGATCACAGCACTGACCAGGCGGTAGGTCGGACCGAGGGCGAGGTCGGAGCGGCCTCGGGATGCGGATCGCACGGCCGAAGGACGCCTCGAGCCACGAGATGCGCGGCCCACAGGGCGTGGCGCCGGGAGAATCCTGTGACCTGTGGGGTTCGGGAGGCGCGTGGGACCGGCCTGTGTGACAGTGGAGGTCCCTGCACCCCCTGCACCTTCGGTTGGTCCTCGCCATGCCTGTCTCCCTGCCCCGCCCCACCTCGCGCCGCCTCGGGTCCCTCGTCGTGGCCGCCGCCCTCGCCCTCGGGCTCCCGGTCGCGACGGTCGGCCCGACGAGCGCGGCGCCGGCGCCCCGCCCCGTGGAGAGCGCCGTCACGAGCGCCTCGCTGCGGACGACCGACCCCGGACCGGGGGCCCGCGCCGCCGGACCGCGCGCCGAGTCGGACCCGGTCGCCACGGGCGGCCTGCGGGTCGTCGGCGTCAGCTGGCCCGCCGGCGCCCTGACCCCCGCCGACCGCGTCGAGCTGCGCGAGCGCACCGCCCTCGGCTGGGGACCGTGGACCGCCATGGACGTCGAGGACGAGCACACCCCGGACCCCGGCACCCCCGAGGCCGCGACGGCCCGCGGCGGGACCGACCCGTGGGTGTCCACGGCCGAGGCCGTCCAGGTCCGGGTGGCCGGAGCCAGTGCAGCCGCGCGGCCCGACCGGGCCCGGCTCGACGTCATCGACCCCGGCCGCTCCGACGCCGACTCCGGTGGCCCGGCCGTCGCCGGTGGGGCCTCCGCCGGCGCGGTGAAGCCGACGATCCTCCCGCGCTCGCAGTGGGGCGCCGACGAGTCGCTGCGCAAGGGCGCACCCTCGTACGGGACGATCAGGGCCGCCGTCGTCCACCACACGGCCGGCACGAACTCGTACAGCCAGGCCCAGGTGCCCGGCATCATCCGCGGGATCTACACCTTCCACGTCAACGGCCGCGGCTGGAACGACGTCGGCTACAACTTCCTCATCGACCGCTTCGGCCGGATCTGGGAGGGGCGCGCCGGCGGGATCGACCAGCCGGTCGCCGGCGCCCACGCGGGCGGGTTCAACAGCCAGACGTTCGGCGCCTCCGCCCTCGGTGACTTCGGATCCGTCGCTCCGCCGGCGGCCGTCGTCACGGCGCAGACCAGGCTCATCGCCTGGAAGCTGGGCCTCGCGCACGTCGACCCCACCGCGACGACGATGATCGAGGGCAAGGGCGTCCTCCCGACGGTCATCGGGCACCGCGACCTCAACCAGACGAGCTGCCCCGGGGCGCGGTACTACGCGCTGATCCCCGGCATGCGCCAGCCCGCCCGCAACCTCCAGGGCACGATGCTCTTCGAGCCGACGCTGTCCTCGTCCTCGCTGCTCTACGGCTCGGGCGCGACCACGCTGCGCGCCCGCGCGACGGCGAACGTCTCGTGGCGGATGACGGTGTCGAGCGTGTGCCGCACCGAGACCCAGTGGTCGACGAGCGGGTCGGCGTCGACGTCGAGCCCGGTGAACGCCACGTGGGGAGGCCGCCTCTCCGACGGCCGCTGGGCCCCGCCGGGCGAGTACCGGGTCACCCTCACCGCGTCGAGCGGCTCCGGCACGGCGGCCACGGTGCCACCGGTCGTGCGCGTCGTCCGGGTCGAGGGCGCCCCGGGTGCGCCCGACGGCTTCTGCCCACCGCGCCTCGCCGGCGACGACCGCTACGCGACCGCCGTGGCCGTGGCCCGGGAGGAGTCGCCCGCCGCGCAGACCGTCGTCGTCGCGAGCGGCACCGACGCCGGGATGGCCGACGCGCTCGTCGCCGCCCCGCTCGCACGGGCCCGCGGCGGCGTGCTGCTCCTGTCCTCGGCCACCGGGCTCTCGCCGGCCACGCGCGCGGAGGTCGCCCGTCGGCAGGCCACGACGGCCATCCTCGTCGGCGGCGCCGGCGCGGTGCCGGAGGCCGTCCGCGACCAGCTGACCGCGCTCGGCGTCGCGTCGGTGACCCGGGTGGGCGGCGCCGACCGCTACTCGACCTCGGTCGAGGTGGCCCGCGCGATGGGGCCGCGACACCCCTCGGTGCTCGTCGCCGGGGCGGCGCAGGCCTCCCTCGTCGACGGGCTCGTCCTCGCCGGGCCCGCCGCGGCCCTGGGGCGCCCGGTCGTCCTCGTGCGCCCCGACCGCGTGCCCGACGTGACGCGCCGCCTCCTCGCCGACTCGGGGACGACCTCCACGGTCGTCGGCGGCGGGACCGCGGCCGTCTCCGACGAGGTCCTGCGCCGGCTGCCCTCGCCGCGGCGGGTCGCCGGCCCCAACCGCTACGAGACGGCCACGGCCGTCGGCACGTGGGCGCGCTCGGTGATGCCGGTGCGCGACGTCGTCCTCGCGAGCGGGGAGGACGGCTCGCTCGTCGACATGCTCGCCGCCGGCCAGCTCGGCCGCGTGACGATGGTGTCGCGGCGCACCGCGCTTCCCGCGCCGGTCGAGTCGTGGATCGCGAGTGCCCCCGACCTCGACGGGCTCGTCGTCGTCGGCGGGCCGGCCGCGGTCGACCTCACCGTCGGCGGGGCGGCCCAGCGCGTCATCGGCTGAGCTCCGGCGCGACCTACCGCCTGGTCAGCGCTGTGATCACAGCACTGACCAGGCGGTAGGTCGCGACTCCCGCTACGGCGGACGCGCTGGCGGGTGCGACCCCAGGCGTCAGGTGAGGGCGACCGTGAAGGGGGCGCCGGTGGCCTCGCGGACCTGCTCCTCGGTGACGTCCGGGGCGAGCTCGCGCAGGACGAGACCGTCGTCCGTGACGTCGAGGACGGCGAGGTCGGTGATGATCCGCTGGACGACCGCCTTGCCGGTGAGCGGCAGGGTGCACTCGTCGACGATCTTGTGCGAGCCGTCCTTGGCGACGTGCTCCATGAGGACGATGACGTGCTTGGCGCCGTGGACGAGGTCCATGGCCCCGCCCATCCCCTTGACCATCTTCCCGGGGATCATCCAGTTGGCGATGTCGCCCGAGGCCGAGACCTGCATGGCGCCGAGGATGGCGGCGTCGACCTTGCCGCCGCGGATCATCCCGAAGGACGTCGCGGAGTCGAAGTACGAGGCGCCGCGACGGACCGTGACGGTCTCCTTGCCGGCGTTGATGAGGTCGGGGTCGACGGCGTCCTCGGTGGGGTAGGCGCCGACGCCGAGGATGCCGTTCTCGGACTGCAGGACGATCTCGACGTCGTCGGGGACGTAGTTCGGCACGAGCGTCGGCAGGCCGATGCCGAGGTTGACGTAGGCGCCGTCCTCCAGCTCGGCGGCGGCGCGGGCGGCCATCTGCTCACGGGTGAGGGGCATGGGTCAGGCCTCCGTGGTCTCGGGGGTCGCGGTGACGGTGCGGCGCTCGATGCGCTTGTCGGCGGCCTGCTCGGGGGTGAGCGGCAGCACGCGCTGGACGTAGATGCCGGGCAGGTGGACCTCGTCGGGGTCCAGCTCGCCGGGCTCGACGAGCTCCTCGACCTCGGCGACGGTGACGCGGCCGGCCATCGCGGCGAGGGGGTTGAAGTTGCGCGAGGACTTGTTGAACACGAGGTTGCCGTGGCGGTCGCCCTTCCAGGCGCGCACGAGGCCGAAGTCGGCGACGATCGCGTGCTCGAGGACGTACTCGCGTTCGGTTCCGTCGGCGCCGGTGAAGACGCGCACCTCCTTGGCGGGGGAGGCCACCGCCACGGTGCCGTCGCTGCCGTACCTCCACGGCAGGCCGCCGTCGGCGACCTGGGAGCCGACGCCGGTGGGGGTGAAGAACGCGGGGATGCCGGCCCCGCCGGCGCGCAGCCGCTCGGCGAGGGTGCCCTGCGGCGTCAGCTCGACCTCGAGCTCACCCTCGAGGTACTGGCGCGCGAACTCCTTGTTCTCCCCGACGTACGAGGAGACCATGCGGCGGATCTGGTGGGCCCCGAGGAGGATGCCCAGGCCCCAGTCGTCGACCCCGCAGTTGTTGCTGACGACCTCGAGGTCCTTCGTGCCGGCGCGGTGCAGCTCGGCGATGAGGACCGACGGGATGCCGCAGAGCCCGAACCCGCCGACGGCGAGGGTGGCCCCGTCGGAGATCCCGGCGACGGCGGCTGCTGGGGTGGTGACGACCTTGTCCATGGTCGGCACCCTATCGACGCGGTCAGGGGTGCCCGCCATGGGGCGGGAGCACAGCGCGAGCGTCTGCCGGGTGGCGGGGGGTCACCCACACGGACGGGATCTCCTGGCCGAACGGCCCCCGCACGACATCGAAGGATCTTCGTCATACGCGGCGGTATCGTGAAGGAATTGCGTGACGTGTGAGACTCCTGAGAAATACATCCGTGTAATTCGCCGAACCGTGTAGCAGCACGGCCTGCGGCATGGGACAACTGTCTCGCTGCGTGGTTCTCCTGTGACGGATGTGACGTCCGGGACGGGGGGAGCGCCAGTGCGTCTCGAACCCCTGCCGAGCCGCCCCCTGCCTGGAGGAGCACCCCGCCGTGTCCCTGTCCCACCCGGAGTCCCGTCGCGAGCGCCGCATCCCCGTGCGCACCCTCGGGGCCGTCTCCGCCTCCGTCATCGCGTTCCCGCTGGCCACGGCGCCCGCGGGTGGGTCGGTCTTCCCGACGCCGAAGCCGGCCAAGCCCCTCCCCACGGCCCTCGACGTCGCCCCGGGCTACCAGAAGGGCACCCAGTGCCTGACGGAGAACCAGCCCGGCGCGGTCGCCTTCGCGAAGCTGCTCAACGCGACCTACGGCAGCCGCAGCTACGGCATCCTGCGCCACTGCGCCGCCGAGCACGGCGAGGGCCGGGCCCTGGACTGGATGATCAACGCGAACAACCCCGAGCAGCTCGCGCTCGCCAACGCCATCACCCGCTGGCTCGCGGCCCCGGACAGCCAGGGGCGCCCGGGCGCGATGGCGAAGCGGTTCGGCATCAACTACATCATCTGGAACCGCCAGCAGTGGCGCGCCTACGACCCCGCCCGCGGCTGGGCGCCCTACTACGGCGTCTCCCCGCACACCGACCACATCCACATCTCGTTCAACTGGGACGGCGCGTACAAGCGCACGTCGTGGTGGACCGGTGTGGCCGTCACCTCCCCGCTGAGCGGCCCCACGTCGACGCCGCTCCCGTCGGCCCCGGTCCTCACCTCGAGCGGCTACCCGGTCCTCGCCGAGGGCTCGAGCGGCCCCGACGTCGCCCTGGCGCAGAAGGTCATCGGGGTGGAGGCCGACGGGAAGTTCGGGCCGTTGACGGCCTCCGCCCTCGGCACCTGGCAGTCGAGGAACGGCGTGCCCGTGACGAAGAAGCTCGACGAGGCGACCTGGGCGAAGATGGTCTCGCTCGGCCTGGTCCCCCCGCGCAGCCCGCTCGTCAAGTACGTCAACACCGTCCTCAAGCGCGGTTCGTCGGGCGAGGCCGTCAAGGCCCTGCAGAGCGCCATCGGCAAGCTGAGCGTCGACGGCTCGTTCGGCCCGGCCACCGAGACCCGCGTGCGCGAGTACCAGTCCTCGAAGCGGATCAGCGTCAACGGCGTCGTCGACAAGCCGGTGTGGAACGCCCTCATGGGTGTTGCCGTCGCCGCGCCCGCCCCGGCGCCCGCCCCGGCGCCCTCCACCCCGGCCACCCCGCCCCCGTCGGGCAGCACGACGGCCCACCCGCTCGCCAAGTACAGGCACCTCACCCTCAAGCTGTGGTCGAAGGGCGAGGCCGTCAAGGCGATGCAGAAGGCGATCGGCAGGCTCACGGTCGACGGCTCGTTCGGGCGCGCCACCGAGGCGCGCGTCAAGGAGTACCAGAAGGCCAAGGGCCTGACCGTCAACGGCATCGTCGACGCCAAGGTCTGGGCCGCCCTCATGGCCCCGGCCAAGCCGGCGACCTCCACGCCGACGACCGGCACGACGAGCGCAGCCCTGGCCACCGCCTTCACCCCGCACAAGAGGACCGTCCTCAAGGCCGGCTCGAGCGGCGCCGCGGTGCGCGTGCTCCAGCAGGGCCTGGGCGGGCTCGTCGTCGACGGGAAGTTCGGCTCGCGCACGACGGCGGCGGTCAAGGCGTTCCAGACCTCCCGCAGGCTCCCGGCGACCGGCGTCGTCGACACGCGGACCTGGAACGCGCTCGAGCTCAAGGTCCACCCCCTCCTCCCGCACTGGGGCACCGTCCTCAAGAAGGGGTCGAAGGGTGCGGCCGTCACCGCGCTGCAGAAGGCGCTGCGCATCACCGCCGACGGGTCCTTCGGGACGAAGACGGAGTCCGCGGTCAAGGCCCTCCAGAAGGCCGCCAGGCTGACCCAGACGGGTGTCGTCGGCACGGTGACCTGGAAGGCCGTCGAGGCCCGCATGCCGCGCTGACGGAGGACGCGGCTGGTCCGGGGACGGGCCCGGCTCCCTCGCGGGGGCCGGGCCCGTCTGCGTCCCCCGCCGCCGCCCGTCCCGTACGGAGATCGTCCGATACGTCGATCTCGGGACGCCGGTCGCGTCCCGGGCGTGGCGGGCCGCTCAGGCGTGGCGGGTGACGCCCTCGCTCTCGAGCCGTGCCCGCAGGACGTCGGCGGCGGGCTCCCCACGGGTGAGGACGACCGAGCCGTCGGCCGCCCACGCCGCGAGGGCGAGCCGCAGGAACGCGGCCGTGTCACCGGTCGCCGTGTGGACCCGGCCGGCCTCGGGGACGGGCACCAGCGCGGCGTAGGGCGTCGTGCCGCCGTCGCGCAGCGCGGGGTCGTGGCCGGCGGGCTCCTCCCACGCGGCGAGGACGTCGCCGTGCGTCGCGACCTCCTTCGCCTCGTCGACGACACCGGGTGGCACCGGGACCGCCGCGGTGCGCGCGAGCGCGGCGAGGGTGACGAGGACGCCCTCCTCGGCCTCCTCCGCCGCCGCCGGGTCGTCGGTGACGACGACGTCGGCAGGCGCCTGGCCGACCTCCGACCGGGCGGCGGAGGTCCGGTGCGCCGGCACCTCGACGCACGCGCCGACCGACCACGCGGCGAGGGCCCAGTACAGGGTGCGCCAGTGCGGGGGCAGGTCGAGGCGGACGACGGTGCCGCGCCCGGCGTCGAGCTCGTCCTGGAGGAGGTTGGCCGCCTTGGCGACCCAGTTGGCGAGGACGCGGGCCGACAGCTCGACCCGCTCACCGCGGGTGGGGCCGTCGGTGTCGTCGTAGACGGTGATGCGGGGGCGGCCGGGGTCGGACCCGACGAGCCGGGCGAGGACGGCGGGGACCGTGGTGGGGCTGGTCACCGCGCCAACCTACCGGGCGCAGGCCCGTGCCCCGGCCTCGTCCCGTCCGCCCTCGACGGTCGTCCGCCCACCCGGCGTGGACCGGGCCACCCGGCGCCTCGGTACCCTCGGTGCGGGGAAGACGACGACGGAGGAGGGCCCCAGGGTGAGCACGGCCGACCCGGCGCCGGCGCCGGCACTGACCGTCGTCGTCATCGTCCACGACGACGCCGCGCGCCTGCCGAACGCCGTGCGGTCGGTCCTGCGGCAGACGCTGCGCTCCCTCGAGGTCGTCATCGTCGACGACGCGAGCACCGACGGGACCGCCGAGGTCGCGGCCGCGCTCGTCGCCGAGGACCCCCGCGTCCGGGCCACGACGTTGCCCGTCAACAGCGGGGGCTGCGGGCGGCCGCGCAACGTCGGGATCGAGCTTTCCACCGCCCCCACGGTGATGTTCCTCGACAGCGACGACCGGCTCGAGCGGCACGCGTGCAAGAACCTCCTGGAGGCGCTCGAGGACACCGGCTCCGACTTCGCCGTGGGCGCGGTGCGACGCGAGTACGTCAGCACCGGCGGCTCCTCGTGGTGGTTCCGCGGGCTCTTCGACGAGCGGCGCGTCGTCCACGGCCTCGCCGACGAGCCGGGGTTCGTCGAGGACGTCCTCAGCGTCAACAAGCTCTACCGGCGCGAGTTCCTCGACCGCACCGGGCTGCGGTTCCCCGAGGACGTCCACTTCGAGGACCAGCTGTTCAGCATCCAGGCGTACACCGAGGCCCGGTCGTGGGCCGTCATCCCCGAGATGGTCTACGTCTGGAACGTCTACCAGAGCGCCGGGCGCCGCTCGATCACCCAGCGCCGGGGCGAGATCGCCAGCCTGCGCCACCGACTCGAGGTGCACCGCCGGATCGACGCCTACATCGCGGCTCGCGGCGACGCGGACCTCCAGCGGCTCAAGGACCAGAAGTTCCTCCGCAACGACCTGCGGCTCTACCTGCGCGACGTCCTCCTCGACGACGGCGTCATCGAGCGGGTCCTCGAGGAGGCGGGCCCGTACCTGCGCTCCATCCCGGCGGACCGCTACGAGGACCTCACGATGTCGCTGCGCGTCGTCTACGGGATGGCGCTGCGCGGTGACGTCGTCGGCCTGCGCCAGGCGGTCCAGTGGAACCACCACCACGTGCTCGCCCTCGAGGTCGGTCGCCACGGCGACCGCGCGCGCGTCGCGGCACGCGGCAGCGACACCGCCCCGGACCCGCGCTGGGCCGAGGACGCGCTCGAGAACACCCTCCTCGAGGTCGACCCGTGGGTCCTCGACGCCCCGCTGCCCTCGGTCAACCTCCTCCACGAGCTCACCGGCGTCCAGCAGCGCGGCATGCGCCTCGTCCTGCGGGGGCGCACCGTCGACCCCATGGGCAAGCTCGACGACGGCGACCACGCCCTCTCCCTGCGGCTGGTCCGCCAGGCGCCGCGCCCGACCGTCACGACCGACCTGCCGCTCACCGTCGTCGGCGCCGACGGTCATGAGCGGCGCTGGGAGGTCGAGGTCGGGCTGCCCGCGCTCGCGGCGGCCCAGGACGCGGTCTGGGTCGCCTACCTCCTCACCCGGGTGCGCGCCCGGACCGTGCGCCAGCCACTCCTGTGGGCCCTCCCGCCGCACGCCGTCGAGGCCGGGCTGCCGGTCTGGATGCGCGCCCTCGGGCGAGCGTTCGAGGTCGCCCCCACGGAGACCGGCCGCCCCCAGCTGAGGGTGCTGATGAGCCGCGGCCTGCGCGAGAAGGCCGGCCGCCGGGTCGAGACACGGGTCCTGCCCGCGCTGCGGCGCCGGACGAGGTCGCTGCGTCCCGGGTCGTCGAGCCGGTGGGGCCGGCGCGCGTACGCCCAGCTGCGGAGGCTGCCGATCCGCGACGACCTCGTCGTCTTCGAGGCGCACCTCGGCACGGTCTACGCCGACAGCCCCAAGTACGTCTACGAGGAGATGCGGCGCAGCCGGCCGGGGATGCGTGCCGTCTGGGTGCTGCCCGAGGGCCACGAGCCGCCGCACCCGGACGTCGAGCTCGTCACGCGCGGCTCCACCGCCTACCTGAGGGCGCTCGCCACCGCCCGGTACTGGGTCGACAACCAGACCTTCCCCGGGTACGTGCGCAAGCGGCCGGGCCAGCGGTACCTCCAGACCTGGCACGGCATCCCCCTGAAGAAGATGGGCCGCGACGTCCCCGGGGGGAAGCCCGTGCCGCTGCACCCCGACCGCGGCGTCGGCGCCTGGGACCTGCTCTGCGTGCCGAACCCGTACTTCGAGAAGGTGTTCGTCCCCGCGTTCGGCACCACCGCCGAGCTCGTGCGCTACGGCACCCCCCGCAACGACCCGCTCGTCGACGGCTCCCTCACCCGCGAGGACGCCCGCGCCGCGCTCGACGTCCCCCCGCACGCACGGGTCGTCGCCTACGTGCCGACCTTCCGCGAGAGCAGCCCGGGCGCCACGCGGCACGTCGAGCTGCCGGTCGACGTCGAGGAGCTCGTGGGCGGCCTCCCGCAGGACGTCGTCCTCCTCGTGCGGGCCCACTACCTCAACACCGTCGCGGTGCCCGGGCACCTGCGCTACCGCGTCCTCGACACCACCCCCGTCGAGGACGTCAACCTCGTCTACGCGGCGGCCGACGTCCTCGTCACCGACTACTCCTCGGTGATGTTCGACTACGCCCACCTGGACCGGCCGATGGTCTTCCACGTCCCCGACCTCGACGAGTACCTCGCGGCGCGCGGCACCTACGTCGACCTGCCGGAGATCGCCCCCGGGCCGCTGACCGGGACGACGGCCGAGCTGGCCGCCGCCCTGCGGTCGGCTCTCGACGGCGAGGACGTGTTCGCCGACCGCCGGGCCGGCTTCCGGGAGCGGTGGTGCGGCCTCGAGGACGGCCGCGCGTCGGCGCGGGCCCTGGAGGCCCTTCTCGGAGAGGGGGAGCGGTGACGAGCCGGACGCGCGTCCTCGTGATGAGCAACCACGTCGACGGCATCGGTGGGGCCGAGAGCGTCACGCGCGGCCTCGCCGTCGGTCTTGCCGAGCGGGGACACGAGGTGTCGCTGCGCGGGGTCAGCCCGGTCGCCGACGACGACCGCGTCGACCTCGGGCCCCTCGCCGCCCTCGGGGTCTCCACGGGCTTCCTCACCGACGACCCGGACCCGGGCGGGCGCGCCGGCCGTCGCACCCGGGCCGCGTGGCGCCGGGACGCCCTCGACTCGCTGCGCCGCACCCTCGCCGACCACGAGGACGGCGTGCTCGTCTGCGCGCAGGTCTGGACGATGGAGCTCGTCGCCGAGCTGGGCCTCGACGCCGTCATGCGGCGCGGGACGCGCATCATCGGGCAGTACCACGCGTCCTTCGAGGCGGCCCGCGCCGGGCGCGACTACGGGCGCCTGTCACGGACCTACCGCAACCTCGACAAGTTCCTCCTCCTCACCCGGGCGGACGCCGAGGAGTTCCGACGGCTGAACTTCAACAACACCGGGTGGATGCCGAACGCCCTCCCGGCCGACCTCGACCGCGACCTCGACGGCGACGTCGCCTCCTCCGCCGGAGAGGGCGGGCGCGAGCGGCTCGTGTCGGTCATCGCCCGCTACGACGAGAACAAGCAGCTCGACCACGTGCTGCGCGCCTGGGCGCAGGTGGCTCCCGCCCGGCCCGGCTGGCGCCTCGAGCTCTACGGGGAGGGACCCCTGCGCGGCTCCCTCGAGGCGCTCGTCGGTGAGCTCGGTCTCGAGGGGTCGGCGCGCCTCATGGGCGTCACCCACGACGTCCCCGCCGTCCTGCGCCGCTCGGCCGTCAGCGTCCTGAGCTCGCGCACCGAGGGCCTGCCGCTCGTGCTCGCCGAGTCCCTCGCGTGCGGGGCCCCGGCCATCAGCTACGACTCCGCCCCCGGGGTCCGCGAGATCGTCACCGACGGCGTCGACGGTGTCGTCGTGCGCCGCGGCCACGTCGACGAGCTCGCGGGCGCCCTGGCCGGCCTCCTCGACGACGAGCCGCGCCGCCGCGCGATGGGCGAGGCCGGCCGGCGGTCGGCGCGGCGCTTCGCGCGGGCGACGGTCCTCGACCAGTGGGAGGACCTCCTCGCCCGGGTTCTGCGCTGAGCCCCGCGCTGGCTAGGCTCCCGTGCCATGAGCGAGCGCACCGTCATCACCTTCGGCACGTTCGACGTCTTCCACGTCGGGCACGTCCGCGTGCTCGAGCGGGCGGCAGCGCTCGGTGACCGCCTCGTCGTGGGGGTGTCGGCCGACGAGCTGAACATCTCGAAGAAGGGCCGCCCGCCGGTCTACAGCGAGGACGAGCGGATGGAGATCGTCAAGGCGATGCGCGTCGTCGACGCCGTCTTCCTCGAGGAGTCCCTCGAGCAGAAGAAGGACTACATCCTCGAGCACGGCGCCGACGTCCTCGTCATGGGCGACGACTGGACCGGCAGGTTCGACTGGGTCGGCGACGTCTGCGAGGTCGTCTACCTCCCGCGCACCCCGTCGGTGTCGACGACCGGCCTCATCGAGCACATCGCCGGCCTCGGGTCGTGACGGCCGCCGGCGGGGGCCGGGCCGGTGAGGTCCTGACCCGCGTCGGGCTCGGCGCCGGGCTCTGGCTCGTCCTCGTCTGCGCCGCCGGGTGGCCGCTCGCCGCGCTCGGCTGGTGGGCCCCGTGGGTGGCCTGGCCGCTGGGGGTCCTCCTGGCCGTGGCCGCCGGGTTCGCCGTGCGGTCGGTGCCGGGGGTGCGGGTGCCGGTGGCTGCCGCCGGCACGCTCGTCGCGCTCGCGCTCGGGTTCGCCGTCTACGCGGGAGCCACCCACTCCGAGCACGTCCTCGTGCGGCGCGACGCCGCGAGCAACCTCCAGGCGGCCGTGAGCCTCGCGACGACCCACGACCGGGTGGTCCCGGTCGACGTGTCCGTCATCGGGGGTCCGGGTCCGCTCGAGCGCGGCGACGTCTCGGTCGGCAGCGGTGCGTTCTACCAGGTGGGCCCGCCGGCCTCGCCGTCCGTGCAGCCGCAGTTCCTCCTCGCGCCCGCGGTCGTCTACGGCTACGGGTGGTGGGCCGGCGAGTCGGCCGTGGCCCAGGTGCTCCCGGCGGTCGCCATGGGGCTCGTCCTCGTCCTCCTCGGCCTGCTCGTGGCGTCGGCGACGGGGCCGTGGTGGGGCGTGGCGGCCGCCGGGCTGACCGGGCTGCTCTTCCCCGTGCTCAACGTGGCCCGCGGGACGTACTCGGAGCAGCTCGCCCTCGTGACCCTCGTCGGCGGGCTGCTCGCCCTCGTGCTCGCGCTGGCGCGTGACGGCTCCTCCGATGACGCACCGTCGACGCGGCGGCTGGCGCTGCTCTCGGGGGTCCTGCTGGGCGGCACCGGGTTCGCGCGGGTCGACGCGCTGCGCGAGGTGCTGCTCCTCGTGCCGTTCCTCGCCGTCGGGGCTGCCCTGGCCGGGCGCTGGGTGCGTCCGCTGCTCGCTGGCGTCGCGGCCTCGACCCTCGTCGCGTCCGCCGCGGCGGTGACGCTGTCGTACCGGTACCTCGGCGACATCGCCGCGAGCCTCGTCCCCCTCGTGGCGATGGCCGTGGCCGCCGCGGTGGTGTCCTCCGGCGGGCTGTGGCTCTGGCGCCGCACCGAGCGCCGCCCGGGGCACCGCGAGGGTGATCCGAGGACGGGGGCGCTCGCGCGGGTGCCCGACCTGGCGGCGGGCCTCGTGGTCGTCGTCGGCCTCGTCCTCGTCAGCCGGCCGCTGTGGATGACCGTGCGCCAGGACCCGAACGACCCCGGGGCGCGCTACGTCGCGGGGATGCAGCAACGGCAGGGCCTGCCGGTCGACGGCGGGCGCACCTACGCCGAGCACACCGTCGACTGGCTCTCCTGGTACGTCGGGTGGCCGGCGCTGGCCGTCGCCCTCCTCGCCCTCGCCCTCGCCCTCCGGTCCGGCCTGCGGCGGGTGGGGGAGGGGCGGCTGGAGCCGTGGCTGCCCGTGCTCGTCGTCGCGGCCGGCTCGACGGTTCTCACCCTGGTGCGCCCCGGCATCACCCCTGACCACCCGTGGGCCGACCGCCGCCTCCTCGTCGCCCTGCCGTTCGTCGTCGCCCTCGTCGTCGTCGCGGGGTGGTGGGTCGGCCGCCGGTTCCCTGGCTCCGGGCGCGCCTGGGGGTCGGGCCTCGTGGCAGGCCTGCTCGTCGTCGGCGTGGCGGTTCCGGCGGTCGTCGCCACCTGGCCGTTCCGGGGAGTGGGTGTCGAACGTGGTTCCCTCGCAGCGGTGTCCGACGTGTGTGCCCGGCTCGGGCCGGATGACGTCGTGCTGGGCATCGACAGCCGGGCGTCCTCCGAGTGGCCCCAGGTCGTGAGGGGCATGTGCGGCGTGCCGACCTTCCTCGCCACGACCCCGGTCCGTCGCGACCCCGCCCGGCTCCGGTCGGTGGTCGACGAGCTTGCGGCCGGCACGGCGTCCTCAGGCCACCGGCTGGTGCTGCTGGCGGCCGACGGCCCCGAGGCGCTCGAGGTCCTCGGGCTGGAGCCGACCCCGGTCGTCGACATCCGCTTCGCCGAGGAGGAGCACGCCCTCGACCGCCGGCCGGACCGGACCGACCGCGGCGGCATCCGCGTCTTCATCGCGTCCGCTCCGACCTCCTGACCCCGTCACGGGTGGGACGAACCCGGGGGTCAGCGGCGGGTGAACGCGTCGCGGGCGCGCCGCTGCACGGCCGCCCAGGTGTGCTGGTCGGCCGCGGCGATGACGCCAGGTCGCAGGGAGCGCGGGGTGTAGGGGGTGCCGTCGGGATGGCCGACCGCGCCACCGGCCTCGGTGACGAGGAGCGTCCCCGGGGCGTGGTCCCACGGGTTCGAGCGGCTGTAGACGATGTAGTCGGCCGCGCCCTCGACGAGCTTGGGGTAGTCGACGCCGCAGCAGACCCAGGACAGCCGCATCGGTGGGAGGTCGCCGAGGCCCTGGTCGCGCATCGCCCAGATCGACGTCACCCCCTGCGGCGCCCGGTCGCCGGGAACCGGTGTCGTGCAGACCTTCTCACCGTCGCGGTACGTGCCGGCGCCGCGCTCGGCCACCCAGGCGACCTCGTGCTCGGGCTGCCAGATCCACGCGCGGACGCTCTCGCCCGCGACCGTCTCGGCGACCATGACCGCGTGGTCCGGTGAGCCGTTGACGAAGTTCTTCGTGCCGTCGACGGGGTCGACGGTGAAGGCGTGGTCGGCGGCCAGGTAGCGGTCCATGAGCGACGGGTCGGCGCTGTGGGCCTCCTCGCCGAGGACGACCGCCTCGGGGTAGGCGTCGAGGAGCCGGGCGGTGATGACGACCTCGGCCTCGCGGTCGGCGACGGTGACGAGGTCGCCGGGGTTCTTCTCCATGACCTCGCCGGCGGCCAGCGACCGGAAGCGAGGGGTGATGACCTCGGCGGCGACCTCGCGCAGGAGGTCCAGGACGGCGTCGGTCGACAGGCCCGGCATGGGCACCACGCTCCCACACCCCCTCCCGGCCGCCGCCCCCGGGTGGCGGCGGCTGCGCGGCCCGGCGGCGCAGGCCCCCGCCGCCGCCCTCCCATCAGAGTCGTGTGCTCAGGTGGCTGCCGGGGCGACCACCTGGGCACACGACACGGGGATGGGGTGGGTCAGGCGGGCTCGGCGAAGGGCCGCACGCCGGGGCCCGGGCGGCCCTGGACCTCGCGCGACCCCGCCAGCTCGTGCCCGGCAGCGCACCGGAGCCCGACCTCGACGGCGGCGCCGCAGTCGCGGTGCTCGAACTCGATCGGTGGTCCCTCGGGCCCGGCGAGGTACCGGTCGCCCCAGGCCGCGACCGCCACGAGGACCGGGTAGAGGTCGAACCCCTTCTCGGTCAGCCGGTACTCGTGCCGCTCGCGCTGCCCGGCCTCGCGGTAGGGCACGCGCCGCAGGATGCCCTGCTCGACGAGGACCGCGAGCCGGTTGGTCAGCACCTGGCGCGGGATGCAGGTGTGCCGCCGCATGTCGTCGAAGCGGCGGATGCCGTTGAAGACCTCACGCAGGACGACGAAGGTCCAGCGCTCGCCGAGGACGTCCATCGCGCGCCCGATCGTGCAGTTGTCGGTGGAGAACGCGAGGGCAGGGGGGGCGGCCATGCGGCCATGCTAGGTCTTGTTGACAGACCCAGCAAGGATGACGCATGCTCGGTCCATGACGCAGACCCAGCCCGACCGCACCGAGTTCCGCACCGAGACGCGCACCCACTCGTGGATCACGCCCGGCCAGGGCGACCTCGGCCGCCTCCTCGCCCTCGACGGCCTCGGCCAGCTCGAGGCGATGGTCTCCGGCGAGCTGCCGCACCCGCCGATCCTCGACACCCTCGGCTTCACCGCGATGCGCCCAGAACGCGGGCGGGTCGTCGTCGAGATGCCGGCGGCCGAGTTCCACTACAACCCGCTCGGGGGCGTCCACGGCGGCGTGATCTCGACCCTGCTCGACACCGCCACCGGCTGCGCCGTCCACTCCACGCTCGAGCGCGGCGAGGGCTACACCTCCCTCGACCTGTCGGTGAAGTTCCTCCGCCCCGTCACCGTCGAGTCGGGCCTGCTCACCTGCGAGGGCGTCGTCATCCAGCGCGGCCGCCGCACGGCGCTCGCCGAGGCGCGGCTCACCGACGAGTCCGGACGGCTCGTCGCGCACGCGACGAGCAGCTGCATGATCTTCGCCCCCTGACCCGCCGCCGGACCGCCTCGTGTGCCCAGGTGGTCGTGGGGGCAGCCACCTGGGCACACGCGCCCGGACGGTCGGCTGGCGTGTGCTCAGGTGGTCGCGCGGGCGGCCACCCGGGCACACGCGCCCGGACGTGTCGAACGCGGCTGACCTGCAGGGTTGCCGGCCCTCGGGCACGGGTATGGTCCGGACATGGCGAGGTTGCGGCGGGTGTCCCCGCGGTCGACGGGATGGACGCGGCGCCGGGCGGGAAAGGGCTTCTCCTACCGCGACGCCGGCGGCGACCCCCTCCCGAAGGAGTCGGTCGAGCGGATCAAGGCCCTCGCCATCCCGCCCGCCTGGGAGGACGTGTGGATCTGCCCGTTCGAGAACGGGCACATCCAGGCCGTCGGCACCGACGCGGCGGGACGGCGCCAGTACCTCTACCACCCGGACTGGCGCACCAGGCAGGACGAGCTGAAGTTCGACCGGGTCAAGGTCGCCGGCGCCCGCCTCGCCAAGGCGCGCGAGCGGATCATCGACGACCTCGTCGGCGAGGGGATGCCGATGGTGCGCGCCGCCGCCACCGCGACCCGCCTGCTCGACCTCGGCTACTTCCGCATCGGCAGCGACGCCTACGCCGACGCCAACGGCTCCTTCGGGCTGACCACCCTCGAGCGCCGCCACGTGCGCCGCCAGGGCGGAGACCTCGTGTTCTCCTTCGTCGGGAAGTCGGGGATCGAGCACTCCATCGTCATCAGCGACCCCCAGGTCATCGACTCCCTGAACTACATGCGCAGGAGGCGGGGCGGCTCGAAACGCCTTCTCGCGTACCGCGACGAGGCCCGCTGGGCCGACCTCGACGCCTCGGCCGTCAACGCCTACATCACCCAGATGGTGGCCGAGGACCTCACCGCGAAGGACTTCCGCACGTGGCACGCCACGGTGCTCGCGGCCGTCGCCCTGGCCGAGAGCCCCGAGAAGGGCGACACCGCGGCCTCCCGGCGGCGCGCGGTCAAGGCGGCCGTCGAGGAGGTCGCCGCCTACCTCGGCAACACCCCGACGATCGCGCGCAAGAGCTACGTCGACCCCCGCGTCATCGAGCAGTACGACGACGGGGTCACGATCGCGCCGACGCTCCGCAAGCGGTACCGCGACGACGCCAAGCGGCAGGCCGCCATCGAGAAGGCGGTCGCCCGCCTCATCGACCGCGCGACCTGACGGCCGCCCGGCGGGCGGGGAGGGGCCCGCGCCGCGGGTAGGCTCGCGGGCGATGAACGAGCAGCCCTCCGACGTGCCGGCGCAGCCCGGTGACGACCACTCCGCCCTCCACGCCGCGCCGACCGAGCACATCACCGTCGCGCAGGCGCCGGTCCACGCGCCGCGCGACACCGAGAAGATCGACGTCCGCCCCGGCGAGATGGCCGGTCGCAGCGACGACCCCGCGGCGACGAACGTCCTCCCGCGCCTCCAGGTGGGCGAGGCCGCCCCGGCGGCCACGGCCACGGCCACGACAGGGGACGACGCCGCGCCCGTGCGCACCCCGGCACCGGCCCGCACCGGCCACCCGGCGTACCCCATCGAGGACGGGCCCGGCGGGCGCACCCCCGAGCCGTACGTGACGATCGTCCTGCCCTGCTACAACGAGGGCGCCCACGTCCTGCAGGAGATCGACCGCATCACGGCGACGATGCAGGCCAGCGAGCTCACCTACGAGCTGCTCTGCATCGACGACGCGAGCACCGACGACACCCTCGACGTCCTGCGCCACGCCCAGCAGCGCTACCCGAACCTGCGGATCCTGCCGTTCCGCCGCAACGGCGGGTCGGGCACGGCCCGCCGGATCGGCACCCAGCAGGCCCGCGGCGAGATCGTCGTGTGGACCGACGCCGACATGACGTACGAGAACGAGAAGATCCCCGACCTCGTCCGCATCCTGCGCGACGACGCCAGCTACGACCAGGTCGTCGGGGCCCGGACCACCGAGGAGGGCACCCACAAGTGGGCGCGCGTCCCGGCGAAGTGGCTGATCCGCAAGATCGCCGAGTGGCTGACCAAGACCCGCATCCCCGACCTCAACAGCGGGCTGCGGGCCTTCCGGCGCGAGGTGTCGCTGCCCTACCTGCGCCTGCTCCCGGCCGGGTTCTCGTGCGTCACGACGATCACCATCGCGTTCCTGTCGAACCAGCACGACATCAAGTACGTCGACACCTCGTACGCGAAGCGGGCCGGCGTCAGCAAGTTCCACTTCGTCAACGACGCCTACCGCTACATCCTCCAGGTGCTGCGGATGGTCATGTACTTCGACCCGCTCAAGGTCCTCATGCCGCCGGCGCTGTGGATGGTCGTCATCGGGTTCGTCAAGGCGGTCGTCGACATGGTGCGCCACCCGTTCTACTTCCCGGCGAGCACGGTCCTCCTCGTCGTCAGCGGGATCATGATCGGCTCGCTCGCCCTGCTGTCCGACCTCGTCGTGCGCTCCCGCGACGGTGTCTGACGCCGCGACGGGGGGCGCGCAGGCGGGCGCCCACCCGGCCCAGCTGTCGGTCGCGATCGTCGGCCCGACCCACCCGTTCAAGGGCGGTGTCGCCGCGCACACCACGGCGCTGGCCCACGAGCTCGCGGAGGCCGGCCACGACGTCACCCTCGTGTCGTGGAGCCACCTCTACCCCTCGCTGCTCTACCCGGGCGAGCAGGCCGTGCCCGGCGGCAGCCCCGACGTCGAGCCGTTCCCGCGCACCCTGCGCGTGCTGTCGTGGGCGCGCCCCGACACGTGGGTCCGCACGGGGCGGCGGCTGCGCGACGTCGACGTCATCGTCGTCGTCCACGTCATCCCCGCGGTCGTCCCCGCCCACCTCGCGCTGCTCCGCGCGGCCGGGGTCGGGAGGACGTCGTCGAGCGGCCGCGGGCCCCGCACGGTCGTCATCTGCCACAACGTCCTCCCGCACGAGGCGCACCCCGCCGACCGTCCCCTCATGCGGTCCTTCCTCGAGCGGGTCGACGCCGTCGTCGTCCACTCCGACGAGCAGGCCCGGATGGCGGCCGCGCTGGGCGCCGCGCGGGTCAAGGAGCTCGACCTCCCGCCGCACCTGCCCGGTGGCGACCCCGAGCCCCGGCCCGAGCGGGCGGCCGGGGACACCGACGTGCGGCTCCTCGCCCTGGGGATCGTCCGCGAGTACAAGGGGGTCGACCTCCTCGTCGACGCGATGCGCGAGGTCCCCGGCGTCCGGCTCACCGTGGCGGGCGAGCTGTGGGGCGAGGCCGGCCGCCGCGTCCGCGAGCTCGCCGCCGACCCGCGCCTCGAGGGCCGCGTCGAGGTGCACCCGGGGTACGTGCCGGCCGACCGCATCCCCGCGCTCATGGCGCGGCACGACGTCTTTACCCTCACCTACCGTTCCGCCACGGCGTCCCAGAACGCCCTGATGGCGCGCCACCACGGCCTGCCCGTCCTCGCCTCGGCCGTCGGGACCTTCCCGTCCCAGGTGCGCGACGGCGTCGACGGCGTCCTCGTCCCGCCGTCCGACCGCGACGCGCTCGTCGGGGCCCTGCGCCGCCTCACCGAGCCGGGGGAGGCCGACCGGTTGCGTGCGGCCGTGCGTGCGCCGGACCTCTCCGGTCCGTGGGCCCACTACGTCGGCGGCATCGAGGCGCTCGCGGCACCCCCCGCGGAGGACGGCGACGAGCCGCCGCCGCTGCCCCTGTCGCCCGTCGGGCGCGCCAAGGCGCTCGTCGCCGGCATCCGGGCCCGACGCGGCCCGGTCGTCGAGATCGGTCCCACCGACCTGCCCGAGAGGGTGCGCGCCACCGACCTCCTCGCTCTCGACGCCGACGCCGTCGACGCCGTCGAGATCGCCCGCGCGCTCGGCCTGCCGCGCCCCGGCGAGCCCGTGGCCGCGTGGTCCGCGCTCGGTGCGCTCGCGGCCATCATCCGGATCCGCGACGACGGCCACCGGTCGAGCGTCATCGTCGACGAGTCCGGCACCGGGTCACCGCTCGGGCGGTGGGCGCGGGCCGTCGGCTTCGCGCCCGTCGAGCTCGAGCTGACCGGGCCGCGCGCCGCCGTCGAGGTCCTCGACGTCGACACGGCCAGCCTCGACGTCATCACCCGGCTGCACCCCGGTGGGTGCACGGCCACCGACGTCGACCACGCCGTCGGCCAGGCGTCGTGGGCGCTGCGCTCGGGCGGCCTGCTCGTCCTCACGGTGCCGATCGGCGACGACGACCCCGACTTCGCCGTTCGCCCGGCCGGGGTTCGCGGCATCCTCGCCCGTGCCGACGACCTCGGGCTCACCCTCGTCGGCGACGTCGACGGCGACGTCCTCGACCGGATGCGGCACGCGCGGCTCGTCGCCGCCGGTGGGGACGCCCCGGCCTACGCGGTCCTGCGCCTGACCTTCCGGCGGCGGTGACGATGGACCGCGGTCGCGTCCTGAACGTCGTGCGGGTCGGGCTGCTCGTCCTCATCCTCGGCGGAGTGGGAATCGCGGTGTGGCGCAACTGGGGCGAGGTCTCCAGGGAGCTCGGCCGGATCAGCCCCGCGGCGTTCGTGGCGGGTCTCGTGCTCACCGTCTCGGCGCCGCTCGCGACGCTCATGGGATGGCGCGTCCTCCTCGCCGACCTCGGCACCCGCCTGCCGCCCGCACCGGCCGCGAGCGTGTTCCTCGTGGGGCAGCTCGGCAAGTACGTGCCCGGATCGGTGTGGACCGTCCTCGCCCAGGCCGAGATGGGTGCGCGGCTGAAGGTGCCGCGGCGGCGGATGGCGGTCGTCGGCCTGCTGTCGATCGGGCTGGCCGTGCTGACGGGGTCGCTCATGGGGATCCCCGCGCTGCCCCGGCTGCTCGACCGGTCCGCCGACGCGTTCTCCTGGTGGTGGGTCGTCCTCGCCGTGGTGCTCGGGGCGGTGCTGCTGTGGCCCCGGCTGCTCAACGCGGTCATCGCGCGAGGGCTGCGGCTCATGCGCCGCGAGCCGCTCGAGCACGAGCTCTCCGGCCGCGCGGTGGCGCTGACCTCGCTGTGGTTCGTCCTCGCGTGGCTGTGCGCCGGGGGAGGTGTGCTCGTGCTGGCGCGCGAGGTGGCGCCCGGTGCGCCGCTCGGGCCGGTGCTCGTCGCGACGCTGTGCGGGTTCCCCCTGGCGTCGGCCGCCGGGATGTTCTCGGTGCTCGTGCCTGCGGGGGTCGGCGTGCGCGACGGCCTGCTCGCCGTCCTCCTCGTCACGCTCATGCCGCTGTCGGCGGCGACGGCGGTCGTCGTCGTGGCCCGGTTCCTCGCGGTGCTCGCCGACCTCCTCGTCGCGGGCTCCGCGTGGGCGTGGGGACGTCGGCACCACCTCCTAGGATCGGACGCGTGAGCGAGGACCAGGGCCGGCCGGGCCGCGACGACGACGGACGCGACGACGTCGCGCGCGGCGAGGCCGCGCGGGAGGAGCAGCTCGCCTACTCCGAGTCGATGGCGAAGATGCTCGACGAGGACGCCCGTCGGCAGAAGGCGGCCAAGATCGTCGCGGTCGTCCGGCACGCGCTGGGGGTCTCCTCGCTCGACGGGCTGCGGGCCGTCGACGTCGGCTGCTCCGCCGGCTTCATCGCCGACGAGCTCGCGCTGGCAGGCGCCACGACGAGCGGGGTCGACATCGACGAGCCCGGGCTCGAGAAGGCGCGCGCCCGCTTCGGTGACCGGGTCGACTTCCGGGTCGCCCGGGGCGAGGACCTGCCCTTCGAGGACGGCTCGGTCGACGTCGCCGTCCTCAACCACATCTACGAGCACGTCGTCGACCCCGTGGCCGTCGTCGCCGACATCCACCGCGTGCTGCGGCCGGGCGGGCTGCTCTACCTCGGCATCGGGCACCGGTTCCAGGTCATCGAGCCGCACCACCGGCTGCCGTTCCTGTCGTGGCTGCCGAGGTCGGCGGCCGACCGGTACATGCGGCTCACCGGCAAGGGCGAGCACTACTACGAGCGCTACTACACCCCGGCCGGGCTGCGGCGGCTCTTCGCGGCCTTCGACGTGTGGGACTACACCCTGCCCGTCCTCGCCGACCCGGCCACGTTCGCCGCCGGCGACAACGTGCCGGCGTGGTCGGCGCGGGTGCCCGAGCGGGTGCTGGCGGCGCTGCGCCCCGCCGTGCCGACCTACGTGTGGGCGGCCTTCAAGGGCGAGTCGCGTCCGGCCGGGCCGCCGCTGCGGGTCGCGCCGCGCCATCTGCCTCCCATCGGGTGAGCGCTCGATGACGTCGGCCGCCCCGGGTGGTGACGGCGCCGTGCGCGTCGTCACGGCCTCGCGACCGGTGCCCCTGGGAGCCGTCGTCGGGATCTTCCGGCGCGGCGGGGGCGACCCCACGAGCCGGCGCGACGACGGCGGCTGGTGGTTCGCCTGGCGGACCCCCGACGGCCCGGTGACCCTGAGGCTGGCCGTCCGGGCGCCGGTGGCCGCCGAGGTCACCGCGCAGGCGTGGGGCCCCGGTTCGGCGTGGGCGCTCGAGCAGGTGCCCGCGCTGCTGGGGGAGCACGACGACCCGGCGGGGTTCGAGGCGCGCCATCCCCTCGTCGCGGAGGAGTGGCGGCGGTTCCCCGGGTGGCGGGTCCCGCGGTCGGGGCTGGTGCTCGAGGCGCTCGTGCCGACGATCATCGAGCAGAAGGTCACCGGCAAGGAGGCCTTCGCCGGGTACCGGATGCTCGTGCGCCGGTTCGGTTCTCCCGCACCGGGACCGGGGGAGGCGCTGCGCCTCGTCGTGCCGCCGACGCCGGCCGAGTGGGGCGCCATCCCGTCGTGGGAGTGGCTGCGGGCCGGCGTCGACCCGGGGCGGTCGCGCACGGTCCTGGCCGCGGTCGGGCGGGCCGGGCGGATCGAGGAGTGCGTCGGGCTGTCGGCGGCCGACGCCCGGGCCCGGCTCACCGCCCTGCCCGGTGTGGGCCGGTGGTCGTGGGCCGAGGTGGCGCAGCGTGCGCTCGGGCTGCCCGACGAGGTCAGCTTCGGCGACTACCACGTCGCCAAGGACATGACGTGGGCGCTCACGGGGACCCCGCAGGACGACGACGCCCTCGCCGAGCTCCTCGAGCCGTGGGCCGGGCACCGCTACCGCGTGCAGCGCCTGCTCGAGCTCGGCGGCCACCACCGCCCCCGCCGCGGCTCGCGGATGACGCTCCCCACCCACCTTCCCGTCCGCCGCCCCTGACCCCGCCGTTCCTGATTCCGCCGCCCGGGCGGCTCGTGGGGAGGGACGCCCGTGCCACCCGCCTGACCGGGCTCCCCACGAGTGGGACGGCACGGGTGGTGCTCCCCGCCGACAGCGGGCCTCCTGTGGATGGCGCCCCAGCCGGCCGTGTGCATCGCGCCACGATGGTGCCGGGGGTGGGACATGGCAGGCACCGAGGCGCCGGACTGGGCCGCGCTGCGACGGGTGGCCGATCGGCAGGAGTCGCTCGTCACCCGGTCGCAGTGCCGGGCCGCGCACCTCTCCGACGAGCTCGTCGAGTGGCGGCTGGCGTCGCGGCGGTGGGTGCGTCTGCACCCGGGCGTCTACCTGACGGCGCCCGGGCGCGAGGGGTGGCTCGTCGATGCCACGGCTGCCTTCCTCCGGGTCCGGGCGACGGGTGGTCTCGACGACGGTCCCGTGGTCGCGGACGCCGCGCTCGTCGGCGGGACGGCGGCGCACCTCTGGGGCCTCACGCCCCGTGCGCCCGCGGTGGTCGAGGTCGGCGTTCCGCAGCGGCGCCGCGTCTCGCCGCCGGCCGGGGTGTCCGTGCGCCGGATGCGCCGCTTCCTCCCGTGCCTCGACGAGGTCTCCTACCCATGGCGGACCACCGTCGCGGCCACCGTCCTCGACGCCGGCGCGGGGAAGGACGGCGAGGCGCAGCTGGCCCTGGCGGCCACGGCGGTGCGGCAGGGCCTCGTCTCGGTCGCCCGGCTCAGGGGCGAGCTGGACGCCCGTCGGGGGCACCCTCACGGCGTGCTGCTGCGTGAGGTGTCGGGTGACCTCGCGGCGGGGGCCCACAGCCCGGCGGAGGTCCGCTACGTCCGGGACGTCGAGAGGGCGCACGGGCTCCCGACCGGGTCGCGTCAGGATCCCGGTGGCTCGGGCGGCTCCCGGGTCCACGACACCGTCTACGAGGGGTTCGGTGTGGTCGTCGAGGTCGACGGGCGACTCGGCCACGAGCCGTGGGGTCGCCGGGTCCGTGACGGCCGCCGGGACCGGCTGGCGGCCGGTGGGGGACTCTTCACGACCCGGGTGTTCTGGCCGGATGTCGCGGTGACGGCGTGCCGCACAGCGACGGAGATGGCGTCGGTCCTCAGGGCGCGGGGGTGGACGGGGGAGCCCCATCGCTGTCGGCGCCCGGACTGCGTCGTCACCCCGGCGTCGTGGGGAAGCCGGCCCGGGCTGGGGGCCTGACGACCCTCCCCACGAGCCGGAGCCGCACGGGTTCACCTCCCCCGCGGGTGACCTCGACCGTGGGCTCAGCCCGCGATGAGGGTGATCGTGGTCGTCGTCGCGCCGCGTGCGGACTCCGTCGCCGTCAGCGACTCGGAGGCGGCGGCGACCCGGCAGCGGGTCACGAGGCGCCCGAGCTCGTACGGGTCGTCCGCCGACAGGGTCACCTCGGCGGACCCGGCGGTCTCGTCGACACCGACGTCGGCCGAACCGGACGCGACGTCGAGGAGGGCGAGGGCGACCACCCGGCCCACCCGGACGCCCAAGGGCTCGTCCCCGGTGGACGGGATGCCGACGTCCTCGGCCTCCACGGACCCGGGGGAGACCCCGAGTGCTGCCCGGACGGCCTCGACGTGGCCGAGGGCGAACCAGTCCCCGCGCCCGGTCCGCACGAGCGAGCGGGCGCCTTCGGCCACCGGTGCGAACCACGACGCCTCGACCCCGCGGACCACGGCAGCCGGGACACCCGACGCCTTGCCCTTGACGAGGTCGGCGGCACCCGCCAGCTCGTCGGCGACGGCCCGCGCCGTGACCGCGAGCGGTCGCCCGTCGTGGTCGACCCCACCGCGCAGGTCGTCCAGGACCGCCAGCCCGGCCGACCCCAGCGCGAGGTCGGTCAGCCCCGCCCGCCACGGCCGCCCGGCCGTGTCGCTGAGGACGAGGCCGAACGCCGCGTCATCGGGCAGCCCGAGCAGCGCCAGCACCGCCGACCGCAGCCGCGCGGCCTCGCCGTCGGGGTCGGTGGGGAGGAGGAGGACGGCGCCGGTCGGCCCGGTGTTCGACGCATCCACGCCGGCCGCGGCCATGACCGGCCCGGCGGCCGACTCCACGACCCGGGAAACCCCGCCACCGTCCGCCGACCGCTCGGCGACGACCCGCACGGTCGCCTCGGCGACGGCCGCCGAGCGCTCCCCGGCGAAGGTCAGCCCCAGCGACTTCGACACGACCTTGCTCGACACGACGAGGCAGTCGCCCGCCCGGAGGCCGACGTCCCCGGACGCCGCGGCGTCGACGAGCAGCGCGGCGAGGTCGTCGCCGGCGGCCACCTCGGGCATCCCGGTCAGGGGAGCGACCCACAGGGCCCCGCCGCCCTCGGCGACCCCCCGGGGACCTCCGCTCACGCCGGCACCGACGACGCGATCCGCAGGGCGTGCTCGGCGATCCGGGCGGTGGCCGGGACGTCCGACATCAGCAGCGGCCCGTCGAACACCTCGACCCGTCCGCGCCGCAGCGTCGTCGCGGCATCCGCGGGGTCCACGAGCCAGCCGTCGAGGAAGTCCTCGTAGAGCCCGGCCACGGCCCCGGCCGTCGCAGGCACCCCGATCGCCTCGAGGCACGCGTCGGCGTGACCGCGCACCGGGCGCCCGGAGATGAGCGGCGAGACCCCGACGACGGGCGCCGACGTCCCGCGCAGCGCGTCGCGGACCCCGGGCACCCCGAGGATGATCCCGATCGAGACGACGGGGTTGCTGGGCGGCAGGAGGACGACGTCGGCCCGCCGGACGGCCTCGAGGACGCCCGGCGCGGCGGCGGCGCGGTCGAGCCCGGCGACGACGAACCGCCGGGCGGGCAGGGACGCCTGGTGGCGCACCCACCACTCCTGGAAGTGGATGGCCCGCTCGCCCCCCTCGCCGTCGTCGACGACGACGTGGGTCTCCACCGGGGTGTCCGTCATCGGCAGCAGCTCGAGGCGCTGCTCCGGCAGCCCCCAGCGGGCGGCGAGCCGCGTCGTCACCTCCGACAGGGTCGCGCCCTGGCCGAGCCACTGCGAGCGCGCGACGTGGGTGGCGATGTCGAGGTCCCCGAGCGCGAACCACTGCGGCTGCACCCCGTAGGCGGCGAGCTCGCCCTGGACCCGGTGGCTCTCGTCGGCGCGGCCCCATCCCTGGCCGTCGTGGACGCCGCCGCCCAACGTGTAGAGCAGGGTGTCGACGTCGGGACAGACCCGCAGGCCGAACAGGGTGATGTCGTCGCCTGTGTTCGCGACGACGGTGACCGTCGTGTCCTCGAGGCCGGGCGTGGTGTCGAGGTGGTGGCGCAGGCCCCGGACGAAGCGGGCCCCGCCGACGCCTCCGGCGAGGGCCGTGATGTGCATGGGCGCAGTCTCTCAGCCCGCCGCCCGGCCCACGAGGGGGGCCTCGACGGCACGGCCCCGACGCGCCCGGCGCCACCCGACACGCCGTCCGTTCGGACGAAGTTCCGCCGATATCACCAACCGGCTTGACGCGAGGTGCATGACACGCGTGTAATTCCATGCATGTACTCCGGAGTCAGCCCGGCCGGAGGACTTGGGTCGAGGGTCGAGGAGGGAACGATGCACGAGCTCTTTGTGATCGACGGGATGCTCGACGACGGGGTCGCCGAGGAGGAGGGTGCGCTCGGCTGGCAGGAGCGCTCGCTGTGTGCACAGACCGATCCGGAGGCGTTCTTCCCCGAGAAGGGCGGCTCCACCCGCGAGGCGAAGAAGGTGTGCGTCGGCTGCGAGGTCCGCGCCGAGTGCCTCGAGTACGCCCTCGCCAACGACGAGCGCTTCGGCATCTGGGGTGGTCTCTCCGAGCGGGAGCGCCGCAAGCTGAAGAAGCGCGCGGTGTGACGCGGGGCCCCGCCCCGTCCCACCGACCGGCCGCATGACCCTGGCTCCCGCGCGTCCCGCGAACAGCCCGACCGACCCACCGGCCGGGTCCGAGCCGACGGTCACCGCGGTCGTCATCACCCGCCGCGACCCCGAGGGGCTCGCCCGGCTCCTCGCCGCGGTCCTCTCCCAGTCGCTGCGACCCGACGAGGTCCTCGTCCTCGACCGCACCGGCGGTCGAACCCTCCCGCCCGCCCCGGACGGGGAACCAGGGGCCCCTGAGCTCGATGTGGCGGCCGTCGTCGCCGCAGCCCGCGCCGGACACCACGTGCCGGTCACCGTCGTCGAGACCAACCCTCGGACGGCGTTGCGCACCAGCGCTTTCCGCGCGCTCGCGGCCAACGCCCGCGAGGACGGCCCCACGACCCTCGCGTGGTTCCTCCCCGTCGGCGCGACCCCCGAGCCGGCCGCCCTCGTCACGCTCGTCGACACGTGGCGGAGGTCCTCCTCCACCGGCGTCGTCGGGCCCAAGCACCTCGACGCCGGCGACCCCACGCTCCTGCGCGCCCTCGCCATCCACGCGACCCGCGGCGGCCGGGTGCTGCCCCGCCCGGTCCCCGGCCGTCCCGACCAGGGCCAGCACGACCGCGACACCGACGCCCTCGCCGTCCCGTTCGCCGGCTCCCTCGTCGAGCGGGCCCTGCTGACGAGGCTGCGCGGCTGGGAGACCTCGTTCGGCGACCTCGGCGCCGACCTCGACCTCGGCTGGCGCGCCCAGGCGCTGGGCCGGCGGGTCGTCGTCGCCCCCACGGCGCGCGTCCGCAGCGAGCCCGGCGTCGCCACCGCCACCGCCTCGACCGCGGCCCGGCGCAGCGGTGCCCGCCGCGTCGCCCTCACCCGGGCCGCGTGGTGGACCGCTCCCGCCCTCGCCGCCTGGATCGCCCTGACCTCGGTCGTCGCCGCCACCGGCCTGCTCCTCCTCAAGCGCCCGCGGGCCGCGTGGGCCGAGCTGTCGTCGGTGACCTCCCTCGACCCCTTCCGTGGCGGCGTCAGCCGCTGGCGCACCCGCCACGCCCGCGAGGTCTCCCGCCGCGACCTCCGCTCCCTCTTCGAGCCGCGCCGCGCCGTCCTCACGAGCTGGGGCGACGCCGTCCACGACGCGCTCGTCCCGCCGCGCCCGCCGATCGGCGACCAGGCCCACGACCTCAACCCGCGCTCGTGGGTCGTCAACGTCGTCCGGCACCCGGGGGTCGTCGCCACCGCCCTCGTCGCGGTCGTCGCCGCCGTCGCGGCCCGCACCCTCGGGACCGGCGTCGTCACCGGGCTCGGGGCCGGCCTCGCCGGTGGCGAGCTCGTCGGCGCCCGGGCCGACGCCGGCACCCTGTGGTCGGCCTGGACCGACGGCTGGACCGGCACCGGGCTCGGCGGCCCGGACCCCGTCGGCCCGCACGCACCCCTCCTCGCCGTGCCGGCGTGGGTCGTCGACCACCTCCCGCTCCTGCCGAGCCCGGCCTCCCCGGCCGCCTTCGTCGTCGGCCTCGTCGTCCTCCTCGGGATGCCGGCCGCCGCGCTCTCGGCGTACCTCTCGTTCCGGGTCGTCGCCACCTCCCCGTGGGTCCGCGCGCTCGGCGCCCTCGCGTGGGCGACGACCGGCGTCGCCACGGCGGCGGTCGCCCAGGGTCGCCTCGGCGCGGTCGTCGCGCTCGTCCTCCTGCCGGCCGTCGGGGCGGGGTTGTGGCTCCTGGGCGCTCGGCGGTCCACCGCGACGAGCGCGTTCGCCACCGCCCTCGCCGCGGTGGTGCTCGGCGCCTTCGCGCCGGTCCTGCTCGGCCTCGTCGTCGCCCTCGCCCTCGTCACCGGCCTCCTCCGGCGCGGGGCCCGGGTGCACGCCCTCGTCACGGCCCTCGTACCGGTCGCGGTGCTCGGGCCGTGGCTGCTCCGCTCGGCGGAGGCCTCGCTGCCGGCGCTCGTCTCCGGGGTCGGCCTCGCCCAGTGGGGTGGCACGACCCCCGAGCCGTGGCAGCTCGCGCTGCTCCACACCGGTGGGCCGGGGGCTCCCGCCGTCTGGGCCGCCGCCCCGCTCC
This sequence comes from Oryzobacter faecalis, assembly GCF_046764005.1. Classification (NCBI taxonomy): domain Bacteria; kingdom Bacillati; phylum Actinomycetota; class Actinomycetes; order Micrococcales; family Intrasporangiaceae; genus Oryzobacter; species Oryzobacter faecalis. The sequence continues at coordinate 379,957 of NZ_JBKOFW010000004.1, forward strand.
TCGCCGTGGCGCTGCTCGCGCTCGGCCGGGGACGTGCCTGGGGGTCGGCGACCACCACCCTCGCGCTGCTCGCACCGGTCCTCCTCGCCGTCGCGCTGCTCGCCCCGTCGGTCCGGCTCGGCACCGTCCCTTCCGGCCTCGAGGGCGCCGGCGACCCCATCACGCTGTGGGCGGGCACCGCCCTGCTCCCGCTGGCCCTCGTCGTCGTCCTGCTCCTCGTCCGCGGCCTCGACGGCGTGCGACTGCGTGGTCGGGGCACCCGTCGCGCCGAACGGGCCGGGGCGGTCGCCCGCTCGCTCGGGGTCGGCATCGCCGTCCTCGCCGTCGTGACCGGTGCCGGTGCCGCCGCGTGGGCGGGCCTCGGTGACACGCTCGCGCCCTGGCGCGACCCGCGCCCGGCCGTCTCCGTCGAGCAGGCCGAGGGTGCGTTCGCCACGCGCGCCCTGTTCGTGACGCCCGGCGACCGCGGCGCCGGGTACCGCTTCGTCGGGCGCGAGGGCTCCGCCCTCGTCCGGCCGCTGCCGTCGGTCGCCGAGGCGGACGGCTCGGTCGCCGAGCGGGTGAGCGCCGTCCTCGGCGACGCCTCGGCCGGTCCCGAGCTGTTCGCCGACACCGCCACCGACCTCCTCGCGGTCCGCACCGGCGTCGTCCCCGAGGTCGCCACGCGCCTCGACGCCACCGCCGGCCTGCAGCGCATCACCCAGCGCCAGGGGTGGGAGATGTGGCGGGTCAGCCCCGCCGCGATCGAGGGCGGCGACGCGCTCGTCGCGCCGCCGCGGCTGCGACTCGAGACCTCCGCAGGTGCCCGGCTCGTCCCCACCACCGGTGCCCACGGCGGCACGACGGCGACGCTCGACGTGCCCGCGGGCAGCCGGCTGGTCGTCGCCGAGCCCACGGGCTGGGCCGCACACGCCACCGTCGCCGTCGACGGAGCCGTCCTGCGCGCCGTCGACGGGACGCCCACCCCCACCTACGAGCTGCCCGCCGGCGAGGGCGTCCTCACCGTCACCGTCCTCGACCCCGCCCGCTGGTGGCACGCGGGTCAGGTCGCGGCCGTGCTCGTCCTCGTCTTCCTCGCCGTGCCCTTCGGTCGGCGCGAGTCGCGGGTGTCGCGGGTGTCGCGGGTGTCGTCGGTGGTGACCCGATGACGCGCCTCGCGACGGCCCGCGCCCGCACCGTCTCCGCCGTCCGGGCGGTCAGCTGGGCCGGTGTCGCCCGCGTGGTGGTCGTCGGGGGAGCGGCCGCGGGGCTCGTGTACGTCGCGGCCGGCCAGGCCCCGGGTCTCGACCTCGCCGCCGCGGTGGGCGAGGACGAGGCGCCCGTCGCCTCGACCGCCCTGACGACGCGCGTCGCGCAGGTCTGCCCCGGCCCCGAGCTCACCGGCATCCCCGGCGTGCCCGACGTCTCGGTTCCCGCGTCGGTCACCGCCGCGTCCGGCCCGGCCGATCTGCTGCCGGCCGACCCGCCCCCGAAGGGGTCGCTCACGGTCGAGGCCGGCACGTCCGACGTGCTCACGGTCGACGGCCGCCCCGAGGCCGCCACGGAGGCCGTCCCGCAGGACTCGCCGCTGCGCGTCACCGGGGAGGGCGCCCTCGCCCCCGCGGTCGCGGCCGCGCAGGAGTGGCGCCTCGACGGCAAGGACCTCCGCGGTCTCGTCAGCGCGCCGTGCGGTGCCGGCTCCACCGACCAGTGGCTCCTCGCGGGCGGGGCAGGGGCCGGGCGCCAGGAGCGGCTCGTCCTCACGAACCCGGGGGCGAACCCCGTGACCGCGGCGGTCGCGGTCCACGGCCGGGGCGGCCCCCTCGGTGACCCCATCGTCGAGACGGTGGCACCCGGCGCCCGCGTGTCCGTCCTCCTCGACGGGCGCTACGGCGACGAGGACCTCCCTGCCGTTCACGTGACCACCGACGGGGCCGGCGTCCACGCCGTCCTCACCGACACCTGGCTGCAGGGCTCGACCGCGCTCGGTGCCGAGTCGACGGGCGCCGCGGTGGCCCCGGCGGTCCGCCAGGTCGTGCCCGGCGTCGTCCTCGGCATCGGTCCCGGCGCGCTGCGCGTCGTGGCGCCGGGTGACCAGTCGGCCGTCGTCCGGGTCGACGTCATCGGGCCCTCGGGCTTCGTCGCGCTCCCGCAGGGCAGCGTCCTCAGCGTGCCCGCCGGCGCGGTCGCCGAGCTCGCGCTCACCGGCATCCCGGCCGGGACCTACACGGTGGTCGCGCGCTCCGACGTCCCGGTCACCGCGGCCGCGCTCTCGCGCGTGGGCGACGGCAGCGGACCCGGGGACATCGCCTGGGCCCCCGCGGCGCCGCCGCTGCAGGCCGTCGGGGGGCTCGCCCTCCCACCCACGGCCGGCGTCGGACGGCAGCTGCACCTCGTGTCCACGGGGGGCAGCACGACCCTCGAGGTCACGACCGTCGCGGGGGACACCCCGACGACCCGCACGGTCTCCCTCCTCGCCGACCGCGTCGCGACCGTCCCCCTCGAGGGCGCGTCGTCGGTGTGGGTGCGCCGGACCTCCGGCACCGGCGAGCTGCGCGGCGGCGTCGTCGCGTCGTGGGGCTCCGGGGCGCCGCGGATGCTGTCGGCGACGACCCTGCGCGAGAGCGCCGTCTCCTCACCGGTGAGCCGCGCCTTCCCGTTGCCCTGACCCGAGCCGTGCCGGTCGAGCGGCGCTCAGGCGTCCGGGTCGAACCCCGGGTCGATCTCGTGCGGTGGCACCCCGAGCAGCGCCGCCACCTGTTCGGTGACGACCTCGCGGACGATGTCGGAGAGGTCCTGGTCGTCCTGGGCGCGCAGCTCGACGGGGCGGCGGTAGACGACGACCCGACCTGCGCGGGTCGCCGTGCCGCGCAGCAGCCGACCGAGCGGGGCCGCCTGCTCCTCCCACGGGGCGGGGTCGACCGGGGGGACCTCCTCGACGGCGAACTCGAGGTCGGCGTAGCGGGTGCCGAGGTGGGGGCGGACCCGGTCGGCGGCGTCGAGGACGAGGTCGTCGAAGCGCTCGCGGCGGGTGTCCATCGCCGGCACGGCCGGCCAGGCGAGGGGCCCTCGCAAGCCGCGGCCGTGGCGCTCGCGGCGTCGACCTCGTGTCACGCCCGCAGCCTACGACCCGTCCGCGGCGGGGCCCGGCGCGACCCGCACGAGCCCCGCGCGAGGCCGGTCGGGGCCGGTCCCGGCGTGCCTGCGCGGGGGTGTCGCCGGGGGCGCCTAGAGTCACTGGGGTGAACCTGTCCCGGAAGTGCTCCAAGACGGCGTGCCGGCAGCCCGCGGTGGCCACCTTGACGTACGTCTACTCCGACCGGGCAGCCGTCCTCGGCCCCCTCGCCACCTACGCCGAGCCGCACACCTACGACCTGTGCGCCGAGCACGCCACCCGCCTGACAGCCCCCCGCGGGTGGGACGTCGTCCGCCTCACGACCGACTATCCCGAGCCGCAGCCGTCCACCGACGACCTGCTCGCGCTCGCCGACGCCGTCCGGGAGGCCGGCCGCCCGCGCCAGCAGGCCGCGCCCGCCGAGGCCGGCCCCGCGGTCGTCGCCGGCGAGGTCCGGCGCGGGCACCTGCGCGTCCTGCGGGGCAGCGCCGAGGGCTGAGGGCCGCCTCCCGTAGGCTCCTGCGCCGTGACCAGCACGTCCCTCTCCGCCCTCGTCAAGGCCTACGACGTCCGGGGGACGGTCCCCGACCAGCTGAACCCCCGGGTGGCCCGCGCCCTCGGGGCCGCGTTCGCCGAGGTCGTCGTCCTCCCCGAGGGGGCCACGGGCTGCGTCCTCGCCCACGACATGCGCGCCTCCGGCCCCGAGCTCGTCGCCGCCTTCGCCGAGGGCGTCCGCAGCCGCGGCGCCGACGTCACCCTCGCCGGCCTCGCGAGCACCGACGGGCTGTACTACGCGAGCGGCGCCCTCGACCTCCCGGGCGCGATGTTCACGGCGAGCCACAACCCGGCGGAGTACAACGGCATCAAGCTGTGCCGTGCCGGCGCCCGACCCGTGGGCCAGGACAGCGGTCTCGCCGACGTCCGGACCCTCGCCGAGCGCATCCTCGACGGCGAGGTCACCGACCCCACGGGCACCACCCCCGGCGCGCTCCGCGAGCGCGACGTCCTCGCCGACTACGCGGCCTTCCTCCGCGACCTCGTCGACCTCTCCGGAGGGCGTCCGCTCACGGTGGTCGTCGACGCCGGCAACGGGATGGGCGGGCTCACGGTCCCGGCGGTCCTCGGCTCCGAGGCCGGCCTGGCGCCCTTGCCGCTCGAGGTCGTCCCGCTCTACTTCGAGCTCGACGGCACCTTCCCGAACCACGAGGCGAACCCGCTCGACCCGAAGAACCTCGTCGACCTCCAGGCCGCGGTCCCGGCGCACGGGGCCGACCTCGGCCTCGCCTTCGACGGCGACGCCGACCGGTGCTTCGTCGTCGACGAGCGCGGCAACCCGGTGAGCCCCAGCGCCATCACCGCGCTCATCGCCCGCCGCGAGGTCGCCCGGGCGGTGGCCGGGGGCGAGCAGGTCGAGGACGTCGCGATCGTGCACAACGTCATCACCTCGGCGCAGGTCCCCGAGGTCATCGCCGACACGGGTGCCCGCGCCGTGCGCACCCGCGTGGGGCACTCGTTCATCAAGGCCGAGATGGCGCGCCACGGGGCGGTGTTCGGCGGCGAGCACAGCGCCCACTACTACTTCCGCGACTTCTGGTTCGCCGACACCGGGATGCTCGCGGCGCTGCACGTCCTCGCCGCCCTCGGCGAGCAGGACGCGCCGCTCAGCTCCCTCATGGCCGACCTCCAGCGCTACGCCGCGTCGGGCGAGGTCAACTCGACGGTCGAGGACGCCGCCACGGCCACCGAGCGCGTCCGCGCCTGGGCGTCCGGCCGGCACGTGGCGACCGACGAGCTCGACGGGCTCACCCTCACCCACGCCGGCGACGGCACCGGCGCCGACCCGATGTGGTGGCTCAACCTGCGGGCCTCGAACACCGAGCCACTGCTCCGGCTCAACGTCGAGGCCGAGGACGTCGCCACGATGGAGCGGGTCCGCGACGAGGTCCTCGCCCTCGTCCGCTCCTGACGAGGAGCGGCGGAGCCGCCGGCACCCTGCCGCGGACCCGCCTGCTGCGCGGCGCCGCCCGCCGTGGGAGGATCGAGGACGGCCCACCACCTCCGAGAGGACCCCGACCCGCCATGACCGAGCAGGCCTCCACCTCGCCGATCGAGCCCTGGCTGCGCGAGATCCTCCGCTGCCCCGCGTGCCGCAGCGAGCTGCGCGACGCCGACGGCGAGCAGGGCCCCGAGCTCGTCTGCACCAGTGCCACCTGCGGCCTCGCCTACCGCATCGAGGACGGCGTGCCCGTCCTCCTCGTCGACGAGGCCCGCCGTCCGGCCTGACCCGCGTCCGCGAGCCAGCGACACCCACCAACCCCACGAGGACGCCACCGATGCCCTGGGTCGACGAGAACCGGCTCGATGACGAGGGCGCCCTCCAGGCCCTCGACACCCGCGACTCCCTCCGCTCGCTCGCGTCGGCGGGCGCCCAGGTCCGCCGCGCCCTCGTCTCCGCGCAGGAGGCGGGGATCGAGCGCGTCTCCGGCGGCGAGCGCCCCCGCTCGGTGCTCGTCGCGGCCCTCGGCGGCTCCAGCCTGGTGTGCGACGTCCTCGACCTCCTCGCCGAGCCCGGGTCGCCCGTCCCGGTCCTGACCCGCCGCGACGCCCCGCTGCCCGGCTGGGTCGGCCCGCTCGACCTCGTCATCGCCGTCAGCCAGTCCGGCCGCGCGGCCGGTCCCCTCGCCCTGGCCGCGGAGGCCGCCCGGCGCGGCGCCTCGCTCCTCACGGTCGGGTCCGCCGACAGCCCGCTCGCCGACGTCAGCGCACGTGCCCGCGGCGTCCACGTCGACGTCGCCCTCTCCACGCCGAGCTCGCGCACGGCCCTGTGGAGCCTCCTCACGCCGGTCCTCCTCGCGGCCGACGCCATGGGCCTGGCCCGGGTGCCGCGCACGACGCTGGAGCGGGTCGCCGACGTCCTCGACGAGGTCGCCGAGGAGTGCCGCCCGTCGAGCGAGTCGTTCGTCAACCCGGCCAAGGCCCTCGCCGTCGGCCTCGGTGAGACGGTGCCGGTCGTCCTCGGCGACGGCCCCCTCACCGGGGTCGCCGCCTGCCGGGCCGCCTCGATGATGGCGCGCACCGCCCGCGTCCCCGCCACCCACGGCGCGCTCCCGGACGCCGCCTCGCAGGTCGTGGCGACCCTGGACGGGCCCTTCGGCTCCGGAGCCCCCGGGGGCTCGGGCAGCGGCGCCCGCGGCGACGACATCTTCGCCGACCCCTACCTCGACGGGCCGGCGGCACCGCGCCTGGGCCTGCTCGTCCTGCGCGACCCCGACCTCGACCCGCAGCTGCGCGGCCTCGCCGACGCCGTCGTCGCGTCGGCCCGCGAGTCGGGCGCCGTCGTCCTCGAGCAGGAGGCACGCACCGGCGAACCCATCGAGCGGCTCGCCTCCCTCGTCGGGCTCACCGACTTCGCCGCCACCTACCTCGCCCTCGGGCTCGGCCTCGACCCGTCGGTCTCCCGGCACGTCACCGAGCTGCGCGACCGCACCGGCTGACCCCCGCGAACGCACCAGAACCCGCCGCGCGTGCGGACACGGCTCGCGACGGCGGCCTCGGCCGCTCAGCGGGAAGCGCCGTCGTCAGGTCGGGTTCGCGAGGGCGAGGCGCTCGGCGTTGGGGAGCGCGAGGAGGGCGCCCGCCTCCAGGACGAGCTTGCTGCGACGGACCCCGCTGCCGATGCAGACCTCGCCGGCCTCGGCCACGGCGTCGTCGACGAGCACGGCCCAGTCGCCGGGGAGCCCCACGGGGGTGATGCCGCCGAACTCCATCCCCGTGAGGCGCACGGCGTCGTCGTGAGGAGCGAACGAGATCTTGCGGGCGCCGAGGTGGCGGCGCACGACGCCGTTGATGTCGGCGCGGTGCGTCGCGAGGACCATGACGGCGGCGTAGGTCGTCACACCCGCACGCTTCGCCGCGACGACGACGCAGTTCGCGCTCTTCGCGACGTCGACGTCGTAGGCCTCGCACAGCGCGGCCGTGTCGGCGAGCGTCGGGTCGATCTCGGCGACGAGGAGCCCTGGCACGGTCGCGGCGACGGCGGCCACCGGGGGAGCCAGCAGCTCGGGGTGCGCGGGGGCGGGGGCCCAGGTGAGTGTTCCGCGGGCGGTCGGCATGGGCCTCACGCTAACCGCCGCGGTGCCCGCACCGGTCCACCGCGGCTCAGCGGGCCCAGGCCGAGCCTCCGTGGCGCGGGTCCTCACGGTCCTCCGGGTCCACGACGGCCGCGCGGGCGTCCTCGGTCGCCTCCTCGGGGGAGCCGTGCCACGGCTCGCCGTCTCCCGGTGCGGGGATCGGCTCGACCTTGTCGCCCATCGCCGCCGCTCGCTCGACGGCGTCCGCGGACATCCCCTCGATGTCGGCCGCCTGCGCCTGCCACATCCGCCGGGGCTTCTCGGCACGGGCCTCGTCGGCGGCTCGCTGCTCGGCGCGGGCTCGCTCCATGGCCTCGTCGGACGGCTCTCTGGTGTCCATGCGACGGCTCCTACCCGCACCAGCGCCGTCCATGCGAAGGGACCGGGCCGCCGCACCCCCTGCGGGTACGACGGCCCGGCCGCCCGAGGGGCGGGGGCCGGGTCCGGGGTCGGTGACAGCGGACCGGGACCCCGACGTCCCCTCCGACGCCATCTCCTGGTCCGTCGTCACCGACGGTGGCGGACCCTGCACCCGCCGCGTGCGTCGTCGTCTCGGCCGCACGATCCACCCACTGACGTGCGCGGATACCTGGTATTCGACCGGATGACGGCGCGTCACGGGGGTTTCGTGACCAGGCGTTCGACCCTTCGACAGGGGGTACCCCGTGGCGTCCGCGGATGGGGGAGCGGTGGCCGTGCTGCGCTAGACTGGGTCGCTGCCGGCGCGGGTGATATCCCTCCACACACGTGCGGCCCAGAAGGGCGACGCCGGGTCAACCACACCATCTGACTCCAAGGAGCTCACGCATGTCCGTTGACCACCAGGTCCGCGACCTCGGCCTCGCAGAGGTCGGCCGTCACCAGATCCGCCTCGCCGAGCACGAGATGCCCGGCCTGATGTCGCTGCGCGCCGAGTACGGCGAGGCGCAGCCGCTCAAGGGCGCCCGCATCGCCGGCTCGCTGCACATGACCGTCCAGACCGCCGTCCTCATCGAGACCCTCGTCGCGCTCGGCGCCGAGGTCCGCTGGGCGTCGTGCAACATCTACTCGACCCAGGACGAGGCCGCCGCCGCGGTCGTCGTCGGCCGGGGCACCCCGCAGGACCCGCAGGGCGTCCCCGTCTTCGCCTGGAAGGGCGAGACCCTCGAGGAGTACTGGGACTGCACCGAGCAGATCCTCACCTGGCCGAACGGCGAGTTCGCCAACATGATCCTCGACGACGGCGGCGACGCCACGATGCTCGTCCACAAGGGCAAGGAGTGGGAGGCCGCCGGTCAGGTGCCCCCCACGACCGAGGAGGACAGCGAGGAGTTCGGCGTCTTCAAGGCGCTCGTGCGCCGCACCCTCGAGCAGGACCCGCAGAAGTGGACCAAGGTCGCCGCCGAGATCAAGGGTGTCACCGAGGAGACCACCACCGGCGTCCACCGCCTCTACCAGCTGGCCGAGGCCGGCGAGCTGCTCTTCCCGGCGATCAACGTCAACGACTCGGTCACCAAGAGCAAGTTCGACAACAAGTACGGCTGCCGCCACTCGCTCATCGACGGCCTCAACCGCGCGACCGACGTCCTCATCGGTGGCAAGGTCGCCGTCGTCGCGGGCTACGGCGACGTCGGCAAGGGCTGCGCCGAGTCCCTGCGCGGCCAGGGTGCGCGCGTCATCGTCACCGAGATCGACCCGATCTGCGCCCTCCAGGCCGCGATGGACGGCTACCAGGTCGCGAAGCTCGACAGCGTCGTCGACCAGGCCGACATCATCGTCACCTCCACCGGCTGCTTCAACGTCGTCACCGCCGAGCACATGCAGCAGATGAAGAACAAGGCGATCCTCGCCAACATCGGCCACTTCGACAACGAGATCGACATGGCCGGCCTGGCGAAGGTCAAGGGCGTCACCAAGACCGAGATCAAGCCGCAGGTGCACGAGTGGACGTTCGAGGACGGCGACTCGATCATCGTCCTGTCCGAGGGGCGCCTGATGAACCTCGGCAACGCCACCGGCCACCCGAGCTTCGTCATGTCGAACTCGTTCTCCAACCAGACGATCGCCCAGATCGAGCTGTTCGGGAAGACCGACGAGTACATCGACGAGGAGGGCAGGCCGACCGTTCGGACGCTGCCGAAGCACCTCGACGAGAAGGTCGCCGAGCTCCACCTCGAGGCCCTCGGGGTCGAGCTGACCGAGCTCACCAAGGAGCAGGCCGAGTACCTCGGCGTCGACGTCGCCGGCCCGTACAAGCCGGAGCACTACCGCTACTGATATGTAGGGCTGCTCTGTCAAGGGGGCATGGTGAGGCGCCGCCGGGCTGGTTGCTCGGCGGCGCCTCGTCGTTCTCGCCGGGGCCGAGGGCGCGTGTCTGTCGACGGCGCGGTCAGTCTGATATGCGCGGGTTCGGTTCCGCAGGGCGGTGTTTCGGCTGGAGCCGTCGCGCGGTCTGAGTTCGAGCGTGGCCTCGGGGGCTGCTCACAGTAGCCATAGCGGGTGGGCTCCTCGCGCTGCGTTCGGCGGGGCGGGAACGAGTTCGGGGTTAGTCGTCCATGACGGCCAGGGACCAGCACCAGCCGGCGAGCTCGCGGGCGATGGCGGTGCAGGTGATGGTGAACCGCCCCGGGTTCAGTGGAGAGTCAGGTGTCCTTCCTCGGCGATCGCCGGGGAGGGGTGTTGGGCAGCGTAGT
>NZ_JBKOFW010000005.1:0-327039 GCF_046764005.1 Oryzobacter faecalis
ACTACGCTGCCCAACACCCCTCCCCGGCGATCGCCGAGGAAGGACACCTGACTCTCCACTGAACCCGGGGCGGTTCACGGTGCGACGAAGACCGCGCGCCACCCCGCGAGGGCGTCGATGCCGCCCGCGATGCTCGGCGCGAGCAGGCTCGGCAGGACCCAGGCGGCGGCGAAGGACGCGAAGACCTTGGCGCGCAGCGCGTCGGGCAGCGCCTGGGCGACGAGGACCATGAGGGCCGTGTCGACGAGGGCCTCGGCGGCCCCGGAGGCGGCGCGGCCGGCGACGAAGACCCCCATCGTCGGGGCCAGCCCGGACACGACCTGCGCGACGGCGAAGGCGACGAGGCCGGTGAGCAGCGCCGGCCGCGGGCCGCGCCGGTCCGTCCAGCCCCCGGACCACGCCATCGCGACCGTGAAGGTCACGAGCGACGCCCCCGTCGAGGCCCCGAAGAGCCCCCAGCCGTCGAGGTCGCGGACCACCGTCGGGAGGATCGTCATGACCGCCCGGTTCTCGAAGGCCGCCAGCGTGACGAGCGAGACGACGCCGACGACGACGGGCAGGTGCTCACGGCTGAGCAGCCGTGCGGGGTGAGGCGCGGCGTGGGGTGACGCGTCCGTCCCGGTCAGGCCGTGGGTCGTCGTGCGAGAGGTCATGGGCACCATGCTCATACCTCAAGTGCACGTGAGGTCAACTCGGCTACGCTCGGACCGTGGACCGCACCGACCTCCTGCCCATCGGTGAGGTCGCGGCCCGCGGCGGGGTATCGGTCGCGACGGTGCGGTTCTACGAGGAGCGCGGCCTCGTCGAGTCCAGCCGCACGCCCGGCAACCAGCGGCGCTACGAGCGCCACGTCCTCCGGCGCATCGCCGTGGTGCGAGCGGGACAGCGGTTCGGCCTGTCGCTCAGCGAGATCGGTGCGGCCCTGGAGTCCCTGCCGCACGACCGACCGCCGACGAAGCGCGACTGGGAGCGCCTGTCCCGGCGCTGGCACGATGCCATCACCGAACGGATCGAGGCGCTCGAACGGGTCCGCGACGGTCTGTCGTCGTGCATCGGGTGTGGCTGCCTGTCCCTGCGCTCGTGCCCCGTGTACAACCCCGAGGACGAGCTCGCCGCCGAGGGTGCGGGTGCGCGTCGGTGGCCGGCGGCGGCCCGTGGTGAGGACGGGCACCCCGCCTGACCTGCGCCGGTGCGCCGAGGGGCCCGCGTGCGACGTCGCCGAAGGGGGTCCACCACCGCCCCGATCCGTGCCAGCATGTGGCCGGTGAGCGTCAGGTACACCGCGTTCGGGGCGATGGCGGTGACGGTCGCCGGGGCCCGCGTGCCGCTGACCCGCGGCCGGGAGCGCGGGGTGCTGGCCGTCCTGCTCGCGGCGAAGGGCGCACCCGTCGCGGCCGAGCGGCTCGTCGCCGAGGTGTGGGGCACGGACCGGGCCGGGCTGTCGGCGGTCCAGGTCGCGGTCTCCCGGCTGCGCGCCCTCCTCGAGCCCGACCGGACCACGCGCACCGGCACGCTCCTGCTCAGCACGGCCGCCGGGTACGCCGTCGCGGCGGACACCGCCGACGTCGACACCTGGGCCTTCGAGGACGCGGCGGTCGCGGCCCTCGCGGCGCCCGACCCCTCGACCCGGCTCGCGCTCGCCGACACGGCCCTGGAGCGGTGGACCGGGGAGCCGTACGCCGACACCGAGGCGCCCTCGGTCCGGCGCGAGGCCGACCGCCTCGACGAGCTCCACCTCGGCCTGCGCGAGGACCGGGCCCGCGCCCTGCTCGACCTCGACCGCCCCGACGAGGCGCTCCGGGCCCTCGCCGACCTCGCACCACGGCACCCCTACCGCGAGCGTGTCTGGGCCCTCCTCGCCCTCGCTCAGTACCGGTGCTCGCGCCAGGCCGACGCGCTCGCCACCCTGCGCACGCTGCGCGAGGTCCTCGCCGACGAGCTCGGGGTCGACCCCACCCCGGAGGTCCGCGAGCTGGAGCAGGCCGTCCTCCGCCAGGACCCCTCCCTCGCCGCCCGGTCCGCCGCCCCGAGCGCCCCACCCGGCACGGGCCGGGGCGACCAGCGGGCCGGGAGCCGGGGCGTGGGCCGCGACGACGTGCTCGCCGGGGCGCTCGACGTCGTCCGCTCGTCGCGGGCCACGGGGGCGGCGGCCTTCCTGCTCGTCGCCGGTGAGCCCGGCATCGGCAAGTCGCGGCTCGTCGCCGACCTGGGAGCGGCCGCCGCCGACGAGGGCGCCGGCGTCGTCGTCGGCCGGTGCCTGGAGGGCGACTACGCGCCGGCGCTGTGGCCCTGGCTCCCGGTCGTGCGCGAGCTCGCCGGGGCGACCGGCGGTGCGGTCGACCCCCTCCTCGCCCCCCTCCTCGATGCCGGCGCGGCCGACGGCGACTCCGGGTCGGGCACGGGGCTGCGGATGTTCGACGCCGTCGTGGCCCTCCTGTCCCGGGCGGCCGCCGTGCGCCCCCTCGTCGTCGTCCTCGAGGACGTCCACTGGGCCGACGACTCCTCCCTCCGGCTGCTGCGCCACCTCGCCGACGCCCCGCCCGCGGCGCCGCTCACCGTCGTCGCCACCCGGCGCACGACGGAGACGAGGACGGGCTCGGCCCTCGTGGACACCCTCGGCGCGCTCGCCCGGGCCGGGGCCGAGCGGGTCCGGCTCGACGGGCTCGACGACGCCTCCGTGCGGCGCCTGCTCACGACGTCCGTCGGCGAGCACGACGAGGACCTCGACGCCCGGGTGGCCAGGGTGACCGGTGGGAACCCCTTCTTCGTGCTCCAGTACGCGCGCCTGCTCGCCACCTCCCCGGAGCTCGCCGCCGGCGGCCCCGCGACCCTGCCGGTCCCCGACGGGGTGCGCGACGTCCTCCGCCAGCGGATCGCCAGGCTCCCCGAGGGCGCCGGCCGCGTCCTCACGTCGGCGGCCGTCCTCGGGCAGCGGGTCGACCCCGAGCTGCTCGCGGGCCTCACGGACACCTCCGTCGACCACTGCCTCGACGTCCTCGACCTCGCCGTCGCGCACGGGCTCGTCGAGGAGCGGGCCCCGGCGTACGGGTTCGTCCACGCCCTCACCCGCGAGACGCTCTACGCCGAGGTCAGTGCCGCGCGCCGGATGCGGCTGCACGACAGGGCCGGACGCCTCGTCGAGCACCAGCGGCCGGATGACGCCGACGCCGTCGCCGAGATCGCCCACCACGCGCACGTCGCCGCACCGCTCGGCCGCGAGCACGCCGCGCGGGCCTGCGAGTGGCTCGCCCGCGCCGCGGCCGTCGCGGTCGCCCGCCACGCCCACCCGGAGGCGCTCGAGCTCTGGCAGCAGGTCCTCGCCGACGCCGACGGCTCCTCGGCGACCGCGGCACGGGCCCACGCGGGTGCGGCCGCCGCGCTCATCCGGCTGGGCCGGATGGCCGAGGCGCACGCCGCCCTCGACACCGCGGTGGCGGTCGGCAGCGCGCTCGGGGACTGGGAGACGGTCGCCGGCGCCGCGACCGTGCTCAGCGGCTCCGGACCGTGGTCCTGGCGCGAGCACGGCGTCGTCCACGCCCCCTTGGTCGAGGCGCTCACGGCGGCCCTGCCGAAGGTCGACCCGCCCTTGCGCGCCCGGCTCCTCGCCATCCTCCAGGTCGAGCACTTCTACGGGTGGAACGGACGGCTCGTCGAGGACCTCGGCCGCCAGTCGGTCGAGCTGGCGCGCGAGGTCGGCGACGTCGCGCTGCTGCGCGAGGTGATGATGCTGCGCCTCGTCGCCTCGACCGGGAGCTGGCACCGCCAGGAGCGGCTCGCCCTCGTCGAGGAGCTCCTCGGACTCGCCCCCACCGGCGAGCTGGAGGTCACCGCCCTGTACTACCTCGGGCTCGTCCGGTGGGACGTCGGGGACCCCGCCGGTGCCGACGAGGCGATGGCACGCTGCGCCGCGGCCGCGGCCGAGGTCCGGCACACGGGCCTCGACATCCCCCTCGCCTGGTGGCGGGCGGCGCGGGCGCGCGACGTCGGCGCCCCGGGGGCCGTCGAGCTCGTCCACGAGGTCGCCGAGCGGTTCCGCGGGCTCGGGTACGTCGGGAGCCGCGAGCTCGCCTGCCTCCAGGCGGTCCGGGGTGCGCCGGTCGGCGCGCCGGTCGACGACACCACGGTGGCCCGCGCCGAGGAGGGCGGGATGCCGTTGCGCGCCCTCGTCGCCCACGCCCTCCTCGAGTCCGGTGACGCGGAGCGGGCGCGGTCGCTCCTCGGGCCGCCGGCACCCGACGACGTCGTCGACTACTGCTCGACGGCCGGTCGCTGCCTGCGGCTGCTCGTCCTGTCCTCGGTGGGGGCCCCCGACGAGGTGCGGGCGGCGCTGGCCCCACTGGTGGACCACCTCGGCGAACCGGTGTCCTACGGCACCATCGACCACCTCGGCTGCGTCGACCACTTCGTCGCCGCGGGCCTGGCCGCCCTCGGTGACCCGCGGGCCGCCGAGGTGGCCGCCGGCGCGGTCGCCGCCAACGAGCGGATCGGCTGCCGGCCGTGGGCGCGCCGCTCGAGGGAGCTCCTCGCCGCGCTGTCACCAGTCCGGTAAGCCGGCGGCAAGCGGCGTGAAAGCGCCTCGCCGCACTCTCGGTCCGACCGGTCCACCAGGACCCGCCGGACCCGAGAGGAACTGCCATGACCGACACCGTCCCCGCCGAGGCGGGCACCCGCACCCACACCCCGCTCGACGACCTCCGCCGCCGCGTCAGCGGCCGGCTGCACGTGCCGGGCGATGACTCCTACGTCCCGGCCAGCCTGGCCTGGGTCGTCAACGTCCCGCAGCACCCGCTGGCCGTCCTCGAGGTCCGCGACGCCGACGACGTCATCGCTGCCGTCCGCTGGGCGGTCGACCACGACGTCCGGGTCACGGCCCAGCCGACCGGGCACGGCGCCAACGGCACCCTCGAGGGCGTCCTCCTGCTGCGCACCCGGGCCCTCGGGGGGATCGAGGTCGACGTCCAGCGGCGCACGGCGACGGTGGGCGCGGGGGTCAAGGCGGGCGAGCTCGCCGCCGCCCTCGACGGCACCGGCCTGACCTTCCTCGCCGGCTCGAACCCGGACCCCACGGTCGTCGGGATGACGATCACCGGCGGCATCAGCTGGTTCGGGCGCGCGTACGGGCTGGGCTCGGACAGCATCGTCTCCGTCGAGCTCGTCGACGGCCTCGGGCGGCTGCGGCGCCTCTCGGCGACCGAGGACCCCGAGCTGTTCTGGGCGGTCCGGGGCGGCGGCGGCGACTTCGGCGTCATCCTGCGGATGGAGGTCGCGCTGCACCCGGCCGCGACCATCCACGGCGGCCAGCTGATGTGGCCGGTCGAGCGGATGCGCGAGGTGCTCACCACCTTCCGCGACGTCACCGAGAGCGCCCCCGACGCACTGACCCTGTGGTTCCAGGCCATCACCTTCCCGCCGTTCCCGGAGGTGCCCGAGCCGTTGCGAGGCCGGTCGTTCACGAGCGTCGCCGTGGCCCACCTCGGCACGCGGGAGGAGGCCGAGCAGCTGCTCGCGCCGTTCCGTGCGGTCGACGGGCTCGTCATGGACACCCTCGGCGACGTCCCCATCGGGCAGCTCGGCACCATCGCCAACGAGCCGACCGACCCGATGCCCGGCCTGCAGCGCTCCCGGCTGCTCGACCGGCTCGACGACACGACGATCGAGGCACTGACGGCCGTCGCCGGCCCGGGGAGCGGGTCGCCGCTGTCGGTGGTGCAGGTCCGCCACCTCGGCGGTGCCTTCACGCGCACGCCGGAGGGCGCCGGGTCCCACGGCGCGGTGCGCGAGCCCTACTCGCTCTTCGCCGTGGGCGTCCCCGCGGTGCCCGAGCTCGTCCCCGTCATCCAGACCGTCCTCGGCCGGATCTCTGCGGCCGTCGCCGGGGCGACGAGCGGGCGGACCCTGCTCAACTTCCTCGAGGCCGGCGAGGACCCCTCCCTCTGGTGGGACGCCGCCACCCGCGCCCGCCTCGGGCGCGCCAAGGAGCTCGCCGACCCGCTGCGGACGATCGTCAGCAACCGCCCGACCCTCGTCGACGACCGTCCCGTCCGCACCACGCCGTCGCCGGTCCGCTGCTGAGCCGCGGCCGCCGGCCCCACCGCACCACCGCACCACCGCACCACCACACCACCACACCCACCGTCGCCCACCACCGCCACGCCCCGCGAAGGAGCACGACCATGAGCACCACCACGAGCACGACCACGCAGCCCCGCCCCGCCCGGGCGGCCGGCCGCACCCACGAGACCGTCAACCCGTGGACCTGGCAGGACGCCCTCGGCTACAGCCAGGGGATCCTCGTCACCGCGCCGCGGCAGACGCTCTACGTCGCCGGCCAGGGGCCCATGGACGCCGACGGAGCCCTGCTCCACGCGGGCGACGTCGCCGGCCAGGCCGCCGCGGCCATGGACAACGTCGAGACCGTCCTCGCGGCTGCCGGGATGACCCTCGCCGACGTCGTCCGGTACGACCTGCACGTCACCGACCTCCAGGACTACTTCGTCCACGGCCACCAGCACGTCGCCGGGCGGTTCGCCGCCGCGGGCGTCGTCCCCGCCGGTGGCATCGCCACCCAGGTCCCGGCCCTCGCCGTCCCCGGCATGGCCGTCGAGATCACCGTCATCGCCAGCCGCTGACGGCTCTCATCCCCCGCACCGCACCCGAACGAACCCACGAGAGGACCCCCGCCATGCCCACGACCCGTTCCCGACGCCTCGCCGCCGCCCTCGCGGTCGCCGCCGCCGTCGGCACCACCACCATCCTCGCCGCGACCTCCTCGGCCTCGGCCCACGAGGGTCACGGCGCCCACGCGAGCCGTTCGCTGCCGGCCGGCGCGCGTGCCGCCCTGGCCCGGCTCGCGAAGGACGTCGCCCCGTACGCCGACCCGGCCGCCGCGCAGGCGGCGGGCTGGTTCCCCGTCGGGGGCTGTGCCGCCCTCCCCGACGGCTCGGCCGCGATGGGCTACCACTACCTGAACCCCGCCCTCCTCGCCGGCCCGCCCGACCCGGCGAAGCCGCCGATGCTCGTCTACGTGCCGGCGCTCGACGGCGGCCTCACCCTCGGGGCGGTCGAGTGGTTCGTCCCGGACGCCGACCAGGACCTGTCGACCGACGACGACCGACCCTCGGTCCTGGGCGTTCCCTTCGACGGGCCGATGCCGGGCCACGAGCCGGGTATGCCGGTGCACTACGACCTGCACGCCTGGGTCGGGGTCGCCAACCCGGCCGGGATCCTGCAGCCGTTCAACCCGGCGGTCAGCTGCCCCTGACCGCCCGGACCGCCGGCCCCCACTCCGGCCACACCGCGACCTACCGCCCCGTCAGTGCTGCGATCACGACACTGACGGGGCGGTAGGTCGCCCCGTGGGCGGGGTGGTTGCGCGGTGCCGCGGTCGATGGCGGTGCCGCGGCTGGAAGAATCGCCGCCATGGCCGACGCCCCCACCGTCCCCACGCCCTCGGCGGCCCCCGAGCTGCCGGGCTACGCGCACGTCTACAGCGGCAAGGTCCGCGACCTGTACGCGCCCCTCGGACCCGACGGCACGCCGCGCGAGGACCGGCTCCTGCTCGTCGCGAGCGACCGCCTCTCGGCCTTCGACTTCATCCTCGAGACCCCCGTCCCCGACAAGGGCGCCGTGCTGACGCAGCTGTCGCTGTGGTGGTTCGAGCAGCTCGAGGACCTCGTCCCCAACCACGTCGTCTCGACCGACGTCCCCGAGGAGGTCGCGGGCCGGGCCGTGCTCGTCCGGCGCCTGGAGATGCTGCCCGTCGAGTGCGTCGCGCGGGCGTACCTCACCGGGGGCGGCCTGCGCGAGTACCGGGCCGACGGCCGGGTCAGCGGGGTCGCGCTGCCGAACGGGCTGGTCGACGGCTCCCGCCTCCCGGAGCCCGTGTTCACCCCCTCGACCAAGGCGCCGAAGGGCGAGCACGACCAGCCGATGCCCTACGAGGACGTCGTCGCCGCCGTGGGGGAGGCCACCGCCGCGCGCGCCCGCGACCTCACGACGCGGATCCTGTCCCGCGGCAACGAGATCGCCGCTGCACGCGGAATCCTCATCGCCGACACGAAGGTCGAGTTCGGGCTCGACGACGACGCGCCCGACGGCCTGGTCCTCGCCGACGAGGTGCTCACCCCCGACTCCTCGCGCTTCTGGCCCGCCGACCAGTGGGAGCCGGGCCACACGCAGCCGAGCTTCGACAAGGAGTTCGTCCGCGAGTGGCTGCTGTCGCCGGCCAGCGGGTGGGACAAGGAGTCCGGCGAGGCCCCGCCGCCGATGCCCGACGACGTGCTCGAGCGCACCCGCGCGAAGTACGTCGAGGCCTACGAGCGGCTCACCGGCCGCACCTTCACGGCCTGACCGGCTCCTCGAGGTCGCGTCGCACCGCCGCGGTCCAGCGTGCCATCGCCGCGTCCGCGGCGTCCCGGTCGCCGGTGACGGCGAGCTCGAAGAGCAGGCCGCGCGCCATCGCGAGGGACTGGAGGGCGAGGGTCGCCGCCAGGGCTGGGGGCGCGCCGGCGGCCGCGTAGGCGTCGCGGAGGGCGGTGGTCCACCCGCCGTCGAGCCACCGCCGCAGCGGGTCGGCGTGCGGCCGCGCCCGCATGGCGTGGCTGGAGAGCTCGAAGAACAGCGGGGCGAAGACCTCGGCCCGGTCGGCGACGCGTGCCCAGAAGGCGGCACCGGCCTCGAACGGGTCGTGCGCGGCGGTCAGCTCGAGGAGGGCGTGGCGCTCGGCGCGCTCGACGGCCTCGACGACGGCGGCGAGCAGCCCTGTGCGAGAACCGAAGTGGTAGATGAGCATCCGGTGGCTGGTTCCGATCCCGTCAGCGAGCGTGCGCAGGCTCGTGTCGCCGACGCCGTGCTCGGCGAACCAGACGACCGCCCGCGCGAGGAGGTCGTCGCGGGGCGACGGGGCGCCCTCAGGCACCGGACGAGGCCGTGCGGTCGAGGGCCTCGGCCTCCTGCTCGACGTAGTCCTGGGCCGTGCGGCCGACGAGGAAGCGGACGACCGGGGCGAGCAGGCCGGACCACTCGATGCCCAGGGTGATGGTCGTCGTCCCGTCGGCCTGGGGAGTGAGGACGTGGGTACCGACCGAGCGCATCCCCGGCGCCGTCGACACCCAGGTGAACGAACGCCCCTCGACGACCTCCGTGATCCGCCACACGGCCGGGGGCAGCTTCGGCTGCTCGACGCGGTACTCGGCACCGACCTCGTCGACGCGGTCCGGGTCGAGGGGGGTGACGGCGTCGACGGTCGGGAGCCACTCGGGCCAGCGCCGCACGTCCGACATCACCGCCCAGAGGCGCTGGGTGGGGGCGGTGGACCCGCGGACGACCTCGATCATGTACCAAACGGTACGCCGGTCGTCCTCCGAGGTCGACCGGTGGTCCCGCCGCGGCCGACCGCGGCGGCGCCGGTAGCCTTGGCCCCGGCAGACCCGCCCCGCGCCCACCTCCGGGAGACCGCACGCCATGGCCTCGTCGCACGACCTCGTGCTGACCACCGTCCCGGGCGGCACCGCCCTCTCACCCTTCCGTGCCGCGGCCCTGCGCGCGCACCTGGACCGGGTCGTCCCCGGGCTCACCGGGCTGGGCGCGCGGTACGTCCACCTCGTGGCCTCCGAGCGCGAGCTCGACACCGCCACCGCGGCCACCGTCGAGCGGCTGCTCACGTACGGCCCGCCCGCGCAGCCGGGGCCCGAGGGTGCCCACCACGCGACCGTCGTCGTCTCGCCCCGGCTCGGGACGCTCTCGCCGTGGGCGAGCAAGGCCACCGACATCGCCCACAACTGCGGCGTCGGGGTGCGCCGGGTCGAGCGCGTGACGGCCTACACGCTCACGACCGACGCGCCCCTCTCCGACGAGCAGTGGGCGGCCGCGGCCGACCTGCTCCACGACCGGATGACCGAGACGGCGATGCCCTCCCTCGAGCACACCGCCGCGCTGTTCGACGAGCGCGAGCCGGAGCCGATGGAGCACGTCGACGTCCTCGTCGGCGGCCGCGGCGCCATCGAGGAGGCCGACCGGCGCTTCGGCCTCGCCCTGTCCGAGGACGAGGTCGACTACCTCGTCGACGCCTTCACCGGACTGCGCCGCAACCCCACCGACGTCGAGCTGATGATGTTCGCGCAGGCCAACTCCGAGCACTGCCGCCACAAGATCTTCAACGCCGACTTCGTCGTCGACGGCGAGCCGCAGCCGCGCTCGCTGTTCGGCATGATCCGGCACACCGAGGAGGTCGCGGGTGCCGGCACGGTCGTCGCGTACAAGGACAACGCCTCGATCATGGAGGGCGGCCCGGTCACCCGCTGGGTGCCCGAGGGTACCGATGGGCCGAGCCGGTACGTCGGCCGCGACGGCGACGTGCACGTCCTCATGAAGGTGGAGACGCACAACCACCCGACCGCCATCAGCCCGTTCCCCGGCGCGGCCACCGGCGCCGGCGGCGAGATCCGCGACGAGGGCGCCACCGGCCGGGGGAGCCGGCCCAAGGCCGGGCTCACCGGGTTCGCCGTCTCCAACCTGCACCTCCCCGGCACCGACGAGCCGTGGGAGCGCGAGCCGTACGGCGCACCCGAGCACATCGCGAGCCCGCTCGAGATCATGACGGCCGGGCCCATCGGCGCGGCCGCCTTCAACAACGAGTTCGGGCGCCCCGGTCTCGGCGGCTTCTTCCGGGTCTACGAGCAGACCGTCGACGGGGTGCGCCGCGGGTTCCACAAGCCGATCATGAGCGCCGGAGGGCTCGGCTCGATCGACGCCGACCAGACCGAGAAGGTGGTCTTCCCCGCGGGGACCCTCCTCGTCCAGCTCGGCGGCCCCGGCATGCGGATCGGCATGGGCGGGGGCGCGGCGTCCTCGATGGCGTCCGGCGCCAACGCGGCCGAGCTCGACTTCGACTCGGTGCAGCGCGGCAACCCCGAGATCGAGCGGCGGGCGCAGGAGGTCATCAACCACTGCGTGAACCTCGGCGCCGACAACCCCGTCCTCGCGATCCACGACGTCGGTGCCGGCGGCCTGTCGAACGCCTTCCCCGAGCTCGTCGACGGCGCCGGCCTCGGTGCCCGGTTCGACCTGTCGGCGGTCCCGCTCGAGGAGTCCGGGCTCGCGCCGAAGGAGGCGTGGTGCAACGAGAGCCAGGAGCGCTACGTCCTCGCGATCGCCCCCGAGTCGCTCGAGCGGTTCGCCGCCCTCGCCGAGCGCGAGCGCTGCCCCTTCGCGGTCGTCGGCGTCGCCCGCGACGACGCCCAGCTGGTCCTCGCGCCGGGGCCGGAGGACGCACCGGACGACGACCGGCCCATCGACATGCCGATGGAGGTGCTGCTCGGGAAGCCGCCGCGGATGACGCGCGACGTGCGCCGCGTCGAGCGGTCGGCGCCGGCCCTCGACCTCGACGGGATCGACGTCCGCGAGGCCGCTCATGCCGTCCTCCGGCACCCCACGGTCGCCTCGAAGCGCTTCCTCGTGACGATCGGTGACCGCACCGTCGGCGGCCTGTCGCACCGCGACCAGATGGTCGGGCCGTGGCAGGTGCCCGTCGCCGACGTCGCCGTCACCCTGTCCGACCACCTCGGGTTCGCGGGCCAGGCGATGGCGAGCGGCGAACGGATGCCGCTCGCGGCCGTCGACGGGCCCGCGTCCGGCCGGATGGCGGTGGGCGAGGCGCTGACCAACCTCCTCGCCGCACCCCTGCCGGCCCTCGCCGGGGTCAAGCTGTCCTGCAACTGGATGGCGGCCTGCGGCGAGGACGGCGAGGACGCCGCCCTCTACGACACCGTCCACGCCGTCGCGATGGAGCTCTGCCCCGCCCTCGGGGTGTCCGTGCCGGTCGGCAAGGACTCGCTGTCGATGCGCACCCGCTGGACGGACCCCCGGTCGGGCGAGCAGCGTCAGGTCACCTCGCCCGTCTCGCTCGTCGTGTCGGCGTTCGCCTCGCTCCCCGACGTCCGTGGCACGTGGACCCCCCAGCTCCTCCCCGCCTCGGACCTCGTCCTCGTCGACCTCGGCGGCGGCCGCGACCGGCTCGGCGGCTCGATGCTCGCGCAGGTGTCGGGGGAGTTCGGCGGCACCGAGGTCCCCGACCTCGACGACCCGCAGCGGCTCGTCGCCCTGGCCGGCGCGCTCGTCGAGCTGCGCGCCGGCGGGCTCGTGACGGCGTACCACGACCGCTCCGACGGCGGTCTCTGGGCGGCTGTCTGCGAGATGGCGTTCGCCGGTGCGACCGGGGTCGACGTCGAGGTCGCCTCTCTCGCGGGGCTGTTCGCCGAGGAGCTGGGCGTCGTGCTCGGGGTCCCCTCCGGGAGTGCCGATGCCGTCCTCGCGGTCCTCGACGACCACGGGCTCGGCGACGTGTCGGGCGTCGTCGGGGCGACGTCGGCCGAGCGGCGGGTGCGTGTCGGCATCGGCGACGAGGTCGTCCTCGACGAGCCGGTCCGCGACCTCGCCCAGGTCTGGGACGAGGTGTCGTGGCGGATCTCGGTGCTGCGCGACAACCCCGCGTGCGCCGACGAGGAGCACGCCGCCTTCGGGGCCGACGACGACCCCGGGCTCGTCGTCGAGACGACCTTCGAGCCGACGCACGACGTCGCGGCGCCGTACCTCAACCTCGGGGTCCGCCCGAAGGTCGCCATCCTGCGCGAGCAGGGGGTCAACAGCCACGTCGAGACCGCGTTCGCCTTCGACAGGGCCGGGTTCGACGCCTACGACGTCCACATGACCGACCTCCAGTCGGGTCGCTTCGACCTCGCCGACGTCGTGGGGCTCGTGGCCTGCGGGGGCTTCTCCTACGGCGACACCCTCGGGGCCGGCGAGGGCTGGGCCCGCTCGGTGCTCTTCCACGAGCGGCTCACCGCGGCCTTCCACGACTTCTTCCACCGCGACGACACCTTCGGCCTCGGCATCTGCAACGGGTGCCAGATGTTCGCGGCGCTCGCCGACCTCGTGCCCGGCGCCGAGGCGTGGCCGCGGTTCACCCGCAACCGGTCCGAGCAGTTCGAGGCGCGGCTCAGTCTCGTCGAGGTGCTCGACTCGCCCTCGGTCCTCCTCGCCGGGATGGCGGGCAGCCGGATGCCCATCGCGGTGGCGCACGGCGAGGGCTTCGCCGACTTCTCCGCGCGCGGTGACGCCGGTCGCGTCGTCCGCGCCGCGCGCTTCGTCGACCACCGGGGCGAGCCGGCGCTGGGCTACCCCGCGAACCCCAACGGCTCGCCCGACGGCCTCACCGCGGTGACGACCCCCGACGGCCGGTTCACGGCGATGATGCCGCACCCCGAGCGTGTCTTCCGCAACGCCCAGATGTCGTGGACCTCGGCCCCCGTCGGCGACGAGAGCCCGTGGCTGCGGATGTTCCGCAACGCCCGCGTGTGGGTGGGCTGATGGCGCGGCTGCTGTCCGCCGAGGACGTGCTCGGGGCGTTGTTCACCCAGACCCAGTTCCGCGACGGCTACGACGAGCGCGAGGTCGACGTCCTCCTCGACGAGGTGGTCGCCGTGCTGCGGCAGCACGCGGCCGGAGCGCCGCCCGGGCTGACCGCCGAACAGGTCGAGGCGAAGCGGTTCACCGCGACGAGGTTCCGCCGCGGCTACGACCAGGGCGACGTCGACGCCTTCCTCGCCGACGTCGTCCACACCCTGCGACACCTCGAGTCCGGCGGACGGCCCGTCGCCCCGGCCAGCCCGGCCAGCCCGGCCAGCCCGGCCGGCGCGGCGCGGGGTGTCGGGTGGTCGTCGCAGGCGGCGGCGGAGCCGACCCTGGGGGCGAAGGTGCTGCGCGCCCTCCGCGGCGACCGCGGCTGACGGCGCGGAGCGGCCCGCGTCCCCGGGGCGCGGGTCAGCGGCGGCGCCAGGCGCCGCGCTCGGGCGGTGGGGGCGAGGGTTCGGCGTCCTCCGGCGTGAACGGGCGCGCCCCCGGGACGCGCCGCGCCACGTCCTCCCCGCCGAGGACGCCCGTCGGCAGGGTGGCGGAGGCGGTCGCCCGCCGCAGCGTCCAGAGGTCGAGCGGCGCGGCGGACGCGACGAGGACGACGTTGCCGAACCGCCGCCCCTTGAGCACCTCGTGCAGCCCCACGACGGCGACGTGCCCGAGGGCGGCTCGCGCCCCGGCGACGACCCGCGCCGCGTGCCGCATCCCGGGCTCGTCCGCGAGGTTGGCGAGGACGAGGCCGGCCGGGGCGAGGACCCGTGCCACGTCCTCGAACCAGGCCTGCGTCGTGAGGGCCGCGGGGACGTGGCCGCCGGCGAAGGCGTCGAGGACGACGACGTCGGCGCTGCCGTCGCGCAGTGCCCGCACGCCGGCGGCCCCGTCGACCGGTCGCACACGGATCCGGTGCCCGCGCGGGAGCGGCAGCTCGCGGCGCACGGCCTCGGTGAGGGCCGCGTCCGGCTCGAGGACGATCTGCGGCGAGCCGGGGCGGGTGTGGTGGACCCACCGGGGGAGGGTCAGGCCGGCACCGCCGACGTGCGTGACCCGCAGGGGTCCGTGGGGCGCGAGGGCGTCGAGGCAGAGGGCGAGGTGCTGGACGTACTCGAAGTCCAGCCGCAGCGGGTCGTCGAGGTCGACGGCGGACTGGCCCTGACCGTCGAGGACGACCGTGACGAGCGAGCCGTCCCGCTCGAACTCCACCTCGGCCACCCCCGCAGGCTATGCGCCGAACCGTGTGGGGCCGGTCGTCGCGGGGCCCTCCTACGATGGGGCGATGCCCCCGCGCCGCCGAACCGACCCCTCGCTGGGCCTCGCCGCGCTCGCCGCGTGGCGGGCCGACCCCGACGGCGTCGACCGGTCCACCCGTGGCACGGCGGTCCGCTACACGCTCGAGGAGCTCGGTGCCCGCGCCCCCGGCCGCAGCGTCGAGGTGCGGGTGCCGCCGTTCGGTGCGGTCCAGTGCGTCGAGGGCCCCACCCACACCCGCGGGACCCCGCCCAACGTCGTCGAGG
Organism: Oryzobacter faecalis; assembly: GCF_046764005.1. Taxonomy (NCBI): domain Bacteria; kingdom Bacillati; phylum Actinomycetota; class Actinomycetes; order Micrococcales; family Intrasporangiaceae; genus Oryzobacter; species Oryzobacter faecalis. Next base: position 14,922 of record NZ_JBKOFW010000005.1, read on the forward strand.
CCGATGCCGAGACCTGGCTGCGCCTCGCCGTCGGCGAGCTGCGCTGGGCCGAGGCCCTCGCCGAGGGGCGGCTGCGGGTCAGCGGCATCCGCGCCCGGCTCGACGGGCTCCTCCCCCTCGTCGAGGCCACCGAGGTCACCCGGTGAGCGCCGAGGGCGCCCGCCTGCGCCACGGCATCGTCGTCGTCCCCGAGCACCGCTGGGCCACCGCGCGGCCGCGCTGGGTCGCGGCCGAGGAGCTCGGCTTCGACCACGCCTGGACCTACGACCACCTCGTCTGGGGTGGGCTTCCGGACTCCCCGGTCTTCGCCTTCGCGCCCACGCTCGCGCTGGCCTCCACGGTGACGTCGACGATCGGGCTCGGGGTCTTCGTGGCCTCGCCGAACTTCCGGCACCCCTACGTCCTCGCCCGCGACGCCCTCACCCTCGACGACGCGAGCGGTGGGCGCTTCCTCCTCGGCATCGGGGCCGGCGGCGACCTCGACAGCCGCATCCTCGGCGAGGACCGCCCGCTCCGGGAGCGGGTCGACCGCTTCCACGAGTTCACCGGGCTCCTCGACCGGCTGCTGCGCGAGGACCACGTCGACCACCAGGGCAGCCACTACGCCACCCGGGACGCGCGCACGCTCCCCGAACCGGTCCGCGACAGGGTTCCCCTGGTCGTCGCCGCCAACGGCCCGCGCTCCGTCGCGCTCGCCGCCCGCCTCGGCGACGCCTGGGCCACGTACGGCGGGAAGGGCGACACCCTCGACGCGTGGTTCACCCACGTCGCCGAGCTCTCGACCCGCTTCGAGGACGCCTGCACCGGCGAGGGGCGCAGCGGCCTCGACCGCTACCTCCTCCTCGACTCCTCGCCGCGGTACGCCCTGGAGTCGGTCGGCCTCTACACCGAGATGTCCGGGCGGGCCGCCGAGCTCGGGTTCACCGACGTCGTCACGCACTGGCCGCGCCCCGACAGCCCGTACCGGGGCACCGAGGACGTCCTCGAGCGGGTGGCGGCCGACGTCATCACGTCAGGGTCATGAGCATGATCGGCGCGCTCGTCGGCTGCGCCGACCCGCCCGCCGGTTCCACCGTCACGCCGACCGCGGTGGCGCTGCGCACGTCACCGTCGAGGACGGCCGTGGCCCGGCCCGAGGCGTCGGTGTCGAACAGTCCGGCCCCGGTGAACTTCTGGTCGGCGGAGCCGTACCAGAGCTGGTAGGTGCGGTCGTCCGGCAGCGAGGGCAGGCCCGAGACCGAGATGGCCGAGCGGCCCAGCTCGCGGCTCCACGTCACGGTGGCGCTCGTGCCGTCGTGCGTGCTCGTCACCGTCCGGGCGTCGGCCGCGGCGACCACCTGGTCGTACGGCGACGGGTCGGACCACGGCGACCACACGAGCCCACCCACGGCGACCGCGGCAGCGGCCGCCACCGCGGCGAGCCACCGGGTGGTCCGACGGCGGAACGGCACGACCACCCCGCCCCGCGTGCCGCCGTCAGCCGGGAGCCCACCGGGAGCCGTCGCTGCGTCGGCGGAGGGCAGCGACCCATCGGCCCCGGTGTCGACCGGGGGGAGCGGGCGGACCTGGGCGATGCCGGCGAGCACCGCGTCGCGCAGCGTGGGCGGCGGGGTCGACTCGGTGAGGGCGGTGAGGGCGTGCGCGGCGGCGGTCAGCTCGGCGACCTCGGCCCGGCAGTCGGGGCAGCCCGCGAGGTGCTGCTCGAAGCTCGTGCGCTCGCGCTCGTCGAGGGCATCGACCGCGTACGCACCGGACAGGTGGTGCAGATCGGGGCTCATGCCGGTACTCCCAACGTGTCCCGGAGACGGATGAGGCCGTCCCGGATCCTGGTCTTGGCAGTGCCCAGTGGCACGTCGAGCAGTCGGGCGACCTCGGTGTGGGTGTACCCGCCGAGGAAGGCGAGCTCGACCGCGCTGCGCTGGGCATCGGTGAGGGTGGACAGGGCGCGCCGGACCCGTTGGGCCTCGAGGGAGGCCTGGGCGGACTCGGCGGTGGTGTCGAACTCGACGTCCCGGGTCGCCACGGCGTGGGCGTCGTCGCGGCGGCGCGAGGCCTCGCTCGAGCGGACCCGGTCGACGGCGGCCCGGTGGGCGATCGTCATCAGCCACGACAGGGCGCTGCCCCGGTCGGGGTCGAAGCGGGCGCTCTGCCGCCAGACGTCGAGGTAGACCTCCTGGGTCACCTCCTCCGACATGGCGTGGTCGCGGACGACGCGCAGGACGAGTCCGAACAGGCGGCGGGACGTCGCGTCGTAGAGCTCGGCGAAGGCGGCCTCGTCGCCTCGGGCCGACCTGCGGAGCAGCTCCGCGAGGTCGGGCGCCGAGGCGGCCGCCTCCCCGGGAGCGGGGTGTCGCTGACCCGGGGAGGCGGCTGTCATGTCGTCCATCATGGCTGATCGGTCAGCTCGCGGGGACGAGCACCTTGTCGATGATGTACACGGTGGCGTTCGCGGTCTGCACGTTGCCGCAGACGACCTTCGCGTCACCGGGGGTCACGGTGAACTCCTCGCCGGAGCCCGCGACGGTGATGGACTTGCCGGACAGCGTCTTGTGCTCGCCCGCCACCTGGTCGGGGGCGAGACGACCCTCGACGACGTGGTTGGTGAGGACGGTGGTCAGCAGGCCCTTGGGGTCGGCCATCGCCGCGTCCAGGGTCTCCTTCGGCAGGGCGGCGAACGCGTCGTTGGTCGGGGCGAACACGGTGATGTCCTTGGAGGTGTTGAGCGTCTCGCCCAGGCCCGCCTCGGTCACGGCCGTGACGAGCGTGGAGAGCACCGGGTTGTTGCTCGCCGCGGTGGCGACCGGGTCCTTGGCCATGCCGTCGAACGAGCCGGCACCGTCCGCGGGGACCGCGGAGCAGGCCGCGCCGAAGGGCTGGTCGCCCATCGACATCGACTCCGACGGGCTGGCCGACGGGGCGGCCGAGGTCATGGCGTCGGACGAGGTCGAGCCGGACTCGGAGTCGGCCGACCCGCACGCGGCGAGGGTCAGGGGGAGGGCGAGCGCCAGGGCGGCGACGGTCATCCGGGTGGAACGCATGGGATTGCTCCTTGACGAGTGGGGGCTACTTCCTGACGTCGGTGGTTCGCCACCCAGTGACCATTGGATTGCCCTGTACGGCACTTCTCTTCGTCGTGACCTGATCGTGACCTGCTGTCCCCCAACGGCGTTGGACGACAAGACCCGCGGGAACGGCTCGCCCGACCCGTTCCCGCGGGTGGTGACCGCCGATCCCGCGTGGAGTGACCCCTCGGGTCACTCGACGATGACGACGATGGAGTGCCAGCCGGTGGCGCCCTTGGGGAAGGGGGTCGCCTCCTGCTCGGGTTGGGTCGCACCGGTGGCGTCGGTGGCCCTGACGGTGAGGTCGTGCCGTCCCACCGGGGCGTCCCAGCGGAAGGACCACTGGCGCCAGTAGTCGATGCCGGCGTCGGGGCCGAGCTCGACCTCCTGCCACTCTCCGTCGTCGACGCGCACCTCGACCTTCTCGATGCCGCGCTGCTGGGCCCACGCGACGCCACCGACGACGACCTCACCGGCCGCGAGGCGGTTGAGCCCGCGGGGCGTGTCGATCCGCGACTGGGTGAGGATCGGTGCGTCGGTCGCCCAGTCACGCCGGGTCCAGTACGCCTGCTCGGCGCGGTAGGTCGTGGCCTGCATCCGGGCCAGCCACTTGGTCGCGCCGACGAACCCGTAGAGGCCCGGCGTCACGAGCCGGGCCGGGAACCCGTGCACCGCGGGGAGCGGCTCCCCGTTCATCCCGATGGCGACGAGGGCGTCGCGGTCGTCGGTGAGCGCCTGGACCGGGGTCGAGATGGTCATCCCGTCGGTCGAGTGGCTGAGGACCTGGTCGGCGCCGGGCCGCACCCCCGCCCGCTCGAGGAGGTCGCGAGTGCGGACCCCGAGCCAGCGGGCGCCGCCGACGTAGGGGCCGCCGACCTCGTTCGAGACGCAGGTGAGGGTGATGTCGGCCTCGACGAGCGGCATCGCGACGAGGTCGTCGAAGGTCAGCTCGAACGGCCGGTCGACGTCGCCGTCGATGCGCAGCGTCCATCCCTCGACCGACACCCGCGGGATCACGAGGGCGGTGTCGATCCGGTAGAAGCTGTCGTTCGGGGTGCGGAAGGCCGAGACGCCGCGGACGGCCGACTCGATCCCGCGCGGGAGGGCCGGCAGGGGCTGTGCCGCCGCGGGGAGCGTCACCGACGACGGCGACCCGCCGCGGGCGAGCACCTGCCCGAGCGCCCCTCCCGTCGCGGCGAGGGCGCCGAGGCCGGCGGCACCGGCGAGGACGTGGCGGCGGCCCGCGGACCCGTCGGAGCGGATGCCGGCCCCGGCCCCGGCGCCGGACGTCGGGTCGGCGTCGGCGGCGCCCATCCGGTCGAGGAGGCCCATGAACCACGAACCGCCCACGACACCGACGACGGCGGTCGCGAGCCCGGGCAGGACGTCGACGGGACCGGCGGTCGGGCGCACGACGGCGGCGAGCGCCGCGACCATGGCGAGCGCGCCGAGCAGGGACAGCCCGAGCGAGCGGCGGGTGCGGGCGAGGATCCCGAGCGCGCCCGCCGCGAGGAGGGTGACCAGGGCGACCGACCCGATGAGGATCGGCTTGTCGGCGGTGCCGAACTGCGCGACCGCCCACTCCTTGACGGGGGTGGGGGTGAGGTCGATGACGGTCGAGCCGACCGCCAGCACCGGCGAGGACTCAGGGGCCACGGCACCGGCGAGGAGGTGTCCGACCCCCGCTCCGGCCGCGGTGGCCAGGAGGGCGCCCGCGGCGTACCACCGGCGGTGGGGGCGGCGCACTGCTCCGGTCGGGCTGGTCGACGTCATGGTCGGGGTTCGGAGAGCGCACGGACGGCGGATGGGCTCACCCCGCCAGTGTGCGCCCACGCGGCGTCCCGTCGCCGGGAGGTCGCGACGGCTCACGTACCGTAGGCAGCGTGACCGGACCGCGCCGCCCCCGCTTCCTCCCCTTCATCCTCACCGGGGCGGTCATCGGCTTCCTGGCGGGCGCCTGGGTCGCGACCCGGCCCGACGAGGCCGCCGTCCGCACGGTCGGGACGTACTCACCCACCGCGGCCATCGGCTACCTCGGGCTGCTCGGTGCCGGGCTCCTCGGGCTGCTCGGCGCGGTGGTCGCCCTCGCCCTCGAGCGGCGCCGCGACGGCGACTGACCGGGCACGCCCGCGCGACCCCCCGACCTCGTCGGCGACCGTGTGGGAGGATGAGGCACGTGCCACGCGGTGACGGACGCCTCTCCCACGACATCCTCCCCGGCGAGAAGGGACCCCAGGATGCCTGCGGGGTCTTCGGGGTCTGGGCCCCCGGCGAGGACGTCGCCAAGCTGACCTACTACGGGCTCTACGCGCTGCAGCACCGTGGGCAGGAGTCGGCGGGGATCGCGACCTCCGACGGCAAGCGCCTCCTCGTCTACAAGGACATGGGGCTGGTGAGCCAGGTCTTCGACGAGCGCTCGCTCGCCTCGCTGCGCGGCCACCTCGCCGTCGGCCACTGCCGCTACTCCACGACGGGCGGCTCGACCTGGGAGAACGCCCAGCCCACCCTCGGCGGGCACACCGGCGGCACGGTCGCGCTCGCCCACAACGGCAACCTCATCAACAGCGCCGAGCTGCGCGACCTCGTCGAGGGCCGCCGCGGCCTCGACCCGCACGTGGGCGAGCTCGCCCGTGGGAACACGACCGACACCGCGCTCGTCACCGCGCTCCTCGCCGACGACCCCGACCGCACCCTCGAGGCCGCCGCCCTCGAGACCCTGCCCCTCCTGCGCGGCGCGTTCTGCTTCGTCTTCATGGACGAGCACACCCTCTACGCCGCTCGCGACCCGCAGGGCATCCGGCCCCTCGTCATCGGCCGGCTCGAGCGCGGCTGGGTCGTCGCCTCCGAGACCGCGGCCCTCGACATCGTCGGCGCCTCCTACGTGCGGGAGGTCGAGCCGGGCGAGCTCGTCGTCGTCGACGAGGACGGCCTGCGCTCGCGCCGCTTCGCCGAGGCCCAGCCCAAGGGCTGCGTGTTCGAGTACGTCTACCTCGCCCGCCCCGACACGACGATCAGCGGGCGCGGCGTCCACGAGTCGCGGGTCGAGATGGGCCGGGCCCTCGCGCGCGAGCACCCGGTCGAGGCCGACCTCGTGATGCCGACGCCCGAGTCGGGCACGCCCGCCGCCATCGGCTACGCCCAGGAGTCGGGCATCCCCTACGGGCAGGGTCTGGTGAAGAACTCGTACGTCGGGCGCACCTTCATCGCCCCGTCGCAGACGATCCGCCAGCTCGGCATCCGGTTGAAGCTCAACCCTCTTCGCGACGTCATCAAGGGCAAGCGGCTCGTCGTCGTCGACGACTCCATCGTCCGCGGCAACACCCAGCGGGCCCTCGTGCGGATGCTGCGCGAGGCCGGGGCGGCCGAGGTCCACGTGCGGATCTCCTCGCCGCCGGTGCGCTGGCCGTGCTTCTACGGCATCGACTTCGCCACCCGCGCCGAGCTCATCGCGACCGGGCTCGGGGTCGAGGAGGTGTGCAACTCGATCGGCGCCGACAGCCTGGGCTACATCTCCGAGGAGGGGATGATCGCTGCCACCGACCAGCCGCGCGACCGGCTGTGCACGGCGTGCTTCACCGGCCATTACCCGGTGGCGCTGCCCGAGGACGGCCGGTACGGCAAGGGTGTGCTCGAGCTCGAGCTGCCCCTCGTGGCGGTCAACGGCGGCGAGCGGGCGGTCGGCGAGCGGCACCCGCTCCACCGGCCCGTCGTGGACGGCGCGGACGAGCTGCCCATGGACGTCGAGGGCGTCCCGACCTCCGCGGCCGGTGGCGCCGCCGAGGCCCTCCTCCGCCCCTGAGCCCCCGCCGTGCGTAACCCCGGGTCGAGGTGAAACGGGACCGTCCGAGGGTCGGATTTCACCTCGAACGGGGCGGCGCTGGTCAGGCTGCTCGCCACCGTCGCTGCCAGTAGGCGCCGCAGATCTGGTCGAGGTAGGGCTCGCGACCGAGCCGCCAGCCGATGAGGCCAACCCGTAGGACCAGGTCGTCGCCCATCGCGACGGCGTTCTGACGCAGGTCGTCATCGATCATCTGCAACCCGCGGAGGTGGCCCGCGCCGTCGACCTCGACCACGAGGCGGGCCTCCGGCCACTCGATGTCGAGGTAGGCCGTGCCGTTGGGCAGGCGGCGGATGCTCTGCCGCGCCGGTTCGGGGAGCCCTCGGGCTCGGCAAGCAGCGACGACGTCGAGCTCGCCGAGCGAGTGGGCTCCGTCGTCGATGTCATGTGCGACGGTGCGGATGAAGGCCCGGCGGGTGCGGCCGCGGACGACCGCCACGGCGTCGAGGAGCTGGCGTCCGGTGCAGAGTCGCTGCTGCACCGGCATCACGAGGAGCAGAGCGGCCCGTCGGTCGGTGGTGGCCCAGCGCGCAGCCCGGATGGCAGCAACCGGGGGCCTGGTCCTGGGGATCCCGGCGACGACGAGCTCGCCCGGGACGCGGCGGATCACCTTGTGGATCGCCACGCCTTCGACGTCGACGACCTCGGTCGTGTGCTTGACCGACACGTGCACGGTGTCGTCGGTGTAGCCGGTCATGCCGGCGTGCTGCAGTGAGGTGACTCCGTCGAGGGCGGCGACCTGCTGCCCCACCTCCCACACCGCGCGCCAACGGCGGGCCTCGACCCCGAGGAGACCCGTCGTCATCGACACCGTCTGGACCCCGTGGAGCGCCCACCGCTCGCTGGCGACCTCACGTCGGACCATCCGGTGGTCGACGCCCACCGACCGGAGCAACGCCCTCGAGAGCACCCCGTCGTGGTCGGCCGCGAGCACCCGAGCGCGGGCGCGCCTGTCCTTCACCGACACCTGCAGGGATGGCCTCACCAGGTCAACGGTGCTGCGGGAAGGCATCGCGTGGAGGGGTCTCCTCCATCTGTGGAGGAAGTCATCCCAGCGGCGCCCCTGTGGACAGACCTCCCGGAGCGTGGCATCTGATCCGGTTCGAGGTGATACCCGACCCGGATCAGGTCCGATATCACCTCGAACCGCGGGGTGGCGCGGGGTGGGGTGGGGCGGGACGAGGGGTCAGGCGTCGGCGGGCTCGCGGGCGGGGACCGGCTCGTCCCGGTCCTTGCGCGCCAGGCGGGAGGACCGCACCCCGTAGAGGAAGTAGATGACGAAGCCGAGCGCCATCCAGACGATGAAGCGCAGCCACGTCTCGACCGAGAGGTTGAGCATGAGATAGATGCTGATGAGCGCGGCGATGACCGGCAGCACCGGCGAGAACGGCACGGTGAAGGCCCGCTTGAGGTCGGGGCGGCGCTTGCGCAGCACCGGCACCGCGAGCGAGACGAGGGCGAAGGCCGACAGCGTCCCGATGTTCACCATCTCCTCGAGCTTGCCGATGGGCGTGAGGCTCGCGACGAGCGCGATGACGGTTCCGATGATGAGGGTCAGCCGGACCGGCGTCCCCGTGCGGGGGTTGGTGCGGCCGAGCGCCGGCGGCAGGAGCCAGTCCCGCGACATCGCGAAGGTGACGCGGGTGGCGCCGATGATGAGGGTCATGACGACGGTCATCAGGCCGGCGACGGCACCGGCGGCGATGAGGGTGGCGTAGCCCGGCTTGCCGACCGCCTCGAACGCGGTGGCCAGGGCGGCCTCGGGGTCGATCTGGTCGTACTTGACCATGCCGGTGATGACGAGCGTCGTCGCGACGTAGAGCACCGTGCAGATGACGAGCGAGCCGATGATGCCGATCGGCAGGTCGCGCTGCGGGTTGCGGGCCTCCTCGGCGGTCGTGGCGACCACGTCGAAGCCGATGTACGCGAAGAAGACGATGGCCGCCCCCGAGACGATGCCGAGGACGCCGAAGGTCGTGGGCTCGAGGCCGAAGAGCACCTGGATGAGCGGGGCCTGGATCCCGTCGACCGCCTCACCGGCCTGCGAGGGCGGGATGAAGGGGGAGTAGTTCGCGCCGTTGACGAAGCCGAGGCCGGCGATGATGACGAACAGGACGACGAAGAGCTTGACCGCGACGAGGACGAGGTTGACCCGCAGCGACTCCTTGATCCCGATGGCGATGAGCGCAGTGAGGACGACGACGAGGACGAAGGCCGGCAGGTCGAACGCCGACCCGGGCGCCACGGCCTCGGGGACGGTGATCCCGAGCTTGTCGAGGAAGAGGGTCGCGTACTGCGACCAGCCCTGGGCGACCACGCTCGCGCCGAGCATCAGCTCGAGGAGCAGGTCCCAGCCGATGATCCAGGCGACGAGCTCGCCGAGGGAGGCGTACGAGAACGTGTAGGCCGACCCGGACACCGGCACCGTCGAGGCGAACTCGGCGTAGCACAGCGCCGCGAGGCCGCAGCAGACCGCGGCGAGCACGAACGAGAGGGCGATCGAGGGCCCGGCGTAGTCGGCGGCCGCGCGCCCGGTGAGCGTGAAGATGCCCGCCCCGATGATGACGCCGATGCCGAAGACCGTGAGGTCGAGGGCGCCGAGCTTCTTCTTGAGCTGGTACTCCGGCTCGTCGGTCTCCTGGATGGACTGCTCGATCGACTTCGTGCGCATCACGCCCATGGGCCTGCCTCCTGCGTCGGGGGTCGGAACGCCCCGACGCTATCGGTCGACAGGGGCCCCGGCACCTCGGGGTCGCACCCGACCTCGGCGACCCGCGGCCGTGGGTGGCCGGCTCAGCGACCGTGGCGGTCGACCCAGTCGCGCGGCGGGTACAGCGGCACGTCCTCGCGGTCCTGGCCTTCGTGGGAGGCCCGCACGACCGGGATCTCGCCGGTGTCGCCGAGGTGGTTCGGCCCGCGCAGGTTCGAGGAGCGGTACCAGGACTCGGGCTGGTGGGCGGGCTGCGCCTCGCGGACCGGCTCGGGGCGGGCGCCGGAGGGCGTGGGCGCGCCCCCGGTCGGGGCGCCGTCGCGCGGCCCGGGACCGCCACCACCGTCCCCGTCGCTGCCGCTCGTGCCGTCGTCGTCGAGGGGAGGAGGTGGGGCGAACCCGCGCGGGTGGACCCGGACCGTGGACCCCGGCCCGAACAGCTGGGTGCAGATGGCGCGGTAGTGGCGGTCGGCGTCGGGGACGTGGTCGATGGCCGAGAGGGCCTGCATCTGGCCGGCGGACTCGAGGATGAACTTGCCGTAGCCGATGATCCGGCCGAGGAGGGTGCGGTCGAACGTCATGTCGGTGACGCGCAGCAGCGGCATCATCGCGACCTTGCGGCGGATGAACCCGTAGAAGAGGAGGAAGCGCTTGTCGGTGGCGACGAACCAGTCGTGGCGCCAGTTGAGGAACCGCCACACGAGCCACCCGGCGGCCGCCCACCAGAGGGCGATGCTCAGGTTCCAGACGACCTCGCCCCCGGGGGAGCGGGGGACCTTGACGTCGACCCAGAAGGCGAAGACCGTCGCGAGCACGGCCAGCGAGATCTCGCGGGCGAGGTGGAACCAGTGCCGGCGGACCGCGACGATGACGGTCTCGTCGTCGACGAGGTAGCGCTCGAGCTCGCGGTCGAGCCGCGGCCGGCGCGCCACGTCACCCCCTGCTGATGAGGTTGTCGAAGAACGCGGCGATGTTCCGCACGCCGTTCGAGACGACCTCCCACGCCGCGCCGAAGATGTCGGCGGCCTGCGCGGGCGAGGTGACGATGGCGTAGAGGAGGAAGATCACGAGGAGCCACAGGACGATCTTCTTGATCGGCGGCATGGTTCGGTCCTCCTGCATCGCGGCGTACCGGGCGCACGCCTCAGCCAAGGATGCTCCCAGATGTGACGGGTGTGACGGACGAGGCTACCGGTCGGGCGTGTCGGTCGACGGCCCCGGGGTGGGCCCCGCGCGGGCTACTGCGCGAGCCCGTAGAGCCGGTCCCCGGCGTCGCCGAGACCCGGGACGATGTAGCCCACCTCGTTGAGGCGCTCGTCGATCGCGCCCGTGACCAGCGTGACCGCCGGCTCGACGTCGGCGAGCGCCTCCTGGAGGTGCGCGATCCCCTCGGGGGCGCTGAGCAGGGTCACCGCCGTGATGTCGTCGGCCCCGCGCTGGATGAGGAACCGGATGGCATCGGCCATCGAGCCGCCCGTCGCGAGCATCGGGTCGAGGACGTAGACCTGCCGGCCGCTCAGGTCGTCGGGGAGGCGGTTGGCGTAGGTGATCGCCTCGAGGGTCTCCTCGTCGCGCTGCATCCCGAGGAACCCGACCTCGGCGCTCGGCAGCAGCCGGACCATGCCCTCGAGCATCCCGAGGCCGGCGCGCAGGATCGGCACGACGAGCGGCTTGGGGTTGCTCAGCTTGATGCCGGTCGTGGGGGCAACCGGGGTCTCGATCTCGAACGGCTCGACGCGCACGTCGCGGGTGGCCTCGTAGGCGAGCAGCGTCATCAGCTCCTCGGCGAGGCGGCGGAACGTCGGTGAGTCGGTCCGCTTGTCCCGGAGGTAGGTCAGCTTGTGGGCGATGAGCCGGTGGTCCGGGTTGATGACGCGCATGGGTGAAACTTAGCGGGTGCCCCTCCCACCCGACCCGGCCGAGGCCGCCCTCATGCGCCGCGCGATCGGCCTCGCCGAACGTGCGGGCGCCGCGGGTGACGTGCCCGTCGGCGCGCTGGTCGTCGCGCCCTCCGGCGAGGTCGTCGGCGAGGGCTGGAACGTCCGCGAGGCCGAGGGCGACCCCACCGGTCACGCCGAGGTCGTGGCGCTGCGGGCCGCCGCCACCCGCCTCGGGTCGTGGCGGCTCGAGGGGTGCACCCTCGTCGTGACGATGGAGCCCTGCCCGATGTGCGCGGGAGCGGTGGTCCTGTCGCGCGTGGCGCGGGTCGTCCTCGGGGCGTGGGACCCGAAGCTCGGGGCCTGCGGCTCGGTGTGGGACGTCGTCCGCGACCGCCGCGCGACGCACCGGGCCGAGGTCGTCGGCGGCGTCCTCGAGGACGAGTGCGGCGAGGTCGTGCGCCGTTTCTTCGACGCCCACCGCGCCGACGCGCGGCCCGACGGATGACGCGCGACCTGGCGATGTTTGGTCGCGGCACGGCACGGGTACTCCACTGGAGGTCGTGCGCGCCCGAGGCCCTGGACCAGGGGCCGGGGCGGGCGCTGATCGCGGCTCCCGGACCGGGGGCCGCCCACCCCACCGAAAGGGTCAACACCCCATGGGCATCATCGCCTGGATCATCATCGGCGGTCTCGCCGGCTGGGTCGCCAGCAAGATCATGAAGACCGACGCGCAGCAGGGCATCATCCTCAACATCGTCGTCGGCATCGTCGGCGCGCTGCTGGGCGGCTTCCTCCTCGGCCTCTTCGGCATGGACATGGCGGGGGCCGGGCTCATCGCGAGCTTCCTCACCGCCCTCCTGGGAGCGGTGATCCTCCTCTTCGTCGTCAAGGCCGTCACGAAGCGGGCCTGACCCCCGAGGCGGCCCGAGGGTCGCTCGTCACGACGCCGCCCCGGCTCCCCGGGGCGGCGTCGGTCGTCCCCGGGGGGCGAGGTGGCGTGGGCGGACGCCGATTTCTGGCCGTGCGCCCGGCTCGGGTAACCTCTCCGGCGGTGGCGTGTCCGAGCGGCCTAAGGAGCACGCCTCGAAAGCGTGTGACGGGGCAACCCGTCCGTGGGTTCAAATCCCACCGCCACCGCCATCACGAAGCGCCCCGAGCTCGCTCGGGGCGCTTCGTGATGGCAGCGCCAAGGGGATGCCGGGAGCCGGAAGGCTTCGCCCGAGGGACGAGGGCGAAGGCTGACGGCGGCTCCCACCGCCAGGGACGCCTCCCCCCGGGTCAGCCGGCGGCGGCGGCGCTCAGCTGGGCCTCGACCTGCTCGGCCGAGAGCACGTGCTGGATCACCATGGTCGCCGCCCCGATGACGCCCGCGTGGCCGGCGGTGCGCGACGCGACGATCTGCAGCTCGCCGGTGGCCAGGGGCAGCGAGCGCCCGTAGACGACCTCCCGCACCCCGGCGAGCAGGGACTCGGCGGCCTGGGCGAGGAGCCCCCCGACGGCGATGACCGAGGGGTTGAGCAAGGACACGCACGTGGCGAGGACGTGCCCGATCTCGCGGCCGGCGTCGCGGACGGCGGAGGCGGCGGCGAGGTCGCCGGACTTCGCGAGCTGGACCAGCCCGCGGGTGTCGCCCGCGTCGATCCCCCTCTCCCGCAACGCCCTCACGACCGCCGGCCCCGAGGCCACGGCCTCGAGGCAGCCGACGTTGCCGCACGTGCACGGGGTGGAGCCGCCGTGCAGCGCGGCGACGTGGCCGAGGTCTCCCGCGGCGCCCTGGGCCCCCCGGTGCAGCCGGCCGCCGCTGATGATGCCCGCGCCGATGCCGGTGGCGACCTTGACGAAGATCATCTGCTCGACGTCGCGGTACATCGTCGCGTGCTCGCCGAGCGCCATGAGGTTGACGTCGTTGTCGACGAGCACCGGTGCGCCGAGGGCGTTCCCGATGTGCGCGGGGACGTCGTAGTTGTCCCAGCCGGGCATGATCGGCGGCAGGACCGGGCGGCCGGTGGAGTGCTCGACGGGCCCCGGCAGCCCGATCCCGACGCCCACGAGCTCGTCGCGCCGCCGGCCGGCCCCGGACAGCAGGGCGCGTCCGGTGCGGGCCACCCGGTCCAGGACGACCTCGGGGCCGGTGGAGATGTCGATCTCGAACGCCTTCTCGGCGACGACCCGCCCGCGCAGGTCGGTGAGGGCCACGAGCGCGTGCGTCGCGCCGAGGTCGGCCCCGATGACGACGCCGGCGTCCGGGTTGAAGGCGAGCTGGGCGGGCGGTCGCCCGCCGGTCGAGGCGGCCTCGCCCGAGGGGGCGAGCAGTCCGGCCGACAGCAGGGCGTCGACCCGGGCCCCGACGGTGGAGCGGGCGAGCCCGGTGAGCCTGATGAGCTCGGCCCGCGTCCGGGGGGTCCCGTCGAGCATGAGCTGGAGCAGCTCCCCCGCGCCGGACGCCCCGGTCGACGGAGAGAGGGAGCCGACGGTGGTCACGCGGACAGTGAAGCACAACGTCGAGGCTTTTGTCTGCGAGCCTCGTCCCATTTCCGGGGACGGACGAAACTTTTGGTTGACGTCCCGACAAAAGTGGGTCTAGCGTCCGGTCACATGGCAGGCAACGACGCCTCGACCCTCCTGGGCATGGCGCAGATCGTGAAGCGGTTCCCGGGTGTGGTCGCCCTCGGGGGCGTCGACCTCGACGTCCGTCCCGGGGAGGTCCACTGCCTCCTCGGCCAGAACGGGGCCGGCAAGTCGACGCTCATCAAGGTCCTCGCCGGCGTCCACCAGCCCGACGAGGGCACCATCACCTGGGAGGGCCAGGAGGTCTCCTTCGCCCACCCGCAGGCCGCGATGGACCTCGGGATCGCGACGATCTACCAGGAGCTCGACCTCGTGGAGGGCCTGACCGTCGCCGAGAACATCTACCTCGGCCACGAGCGCTCCCGGTTCGGCTTCTCCCAGCGCCGCAGCACCGCCAAGGCGGCCGCCGCCCTCCTCAGGCGCCTCGGCCACAGCGAGATCAACCCGGGCACCGAGGTCGGCGACCTCTCCGCCGCCGGTCAGCAGATCGTGTCGATGGCGCGGGCGCTGTCCCACGACGCCAAGCTCATCATCATGGACGAGCCGTCCGCCGTCCTCGACGCCGGCGAGGTCGAGCGCCTCTTCCACGTCATCCGCGACCTCACCGCCGAGGGCGTCGCCGTCGTCTACATCTCCCACCGCCTCGAGGAGATCCGCACGATCGGCGACCGCGTCACCGTCCTCAAGGACGGCAGGACCGTCTCGACGGGCCTGCCCGCCAAGGAGACCCCCACCTCCGAGGTCATCCGGCTGATGACCGGCCGGGCCATCGAGTACGTCTTCCCGCCGCGTGGTGCCGCCGCCACGGGAGAGCCGCTCCTGCGGGTCGAGGGCCTGTCGCGCCGCGGCGAGTTCGGCGACGTCGGCTTCGAGGTCCGCCCCGGTGAGGTGCTCGGCCTCGCCGGCCTCGTCGGCGCGGGGCGCTCGGAGATCGTCGAGACGGTCTTCGGGGCCCGGCGGGCCGACTCCGGCTCGGTGAGCGTCGACGGGAAGCGCGTGCGCAACGGCTCGGTCGGGGCCGCGGTCGCCGCCGGCATCGGCCTGTGCCCCGAGGAGCGCAAGAGCCAGGCCCTCCTCCTCGGCGACTCCATCGCCACGAACATCTCGATGGCGAGCCTGACCCGCTTCTCGCGTGGCGGCTTCATCGACCACGACGCCGAGTCCGCCGCGGCCCTCGCGCAGACGAGGAGCCTGGACGTCCGCCCGCCCGGCGTCGACCGCGAGATGCGGACCCTGTCCGGGGGCAACCAGCAGAAGATCGTCCTCGCCCGCTGGCTGCTGCGCGGCTGCCGCGTCCTCCTCCTCGACGAGCCCACCCGCGGCGTCGACGTGGGGGCGCGCTCGGAGATCTACGCCCTCGTCCGCCGCCTCGCCGACGACGGGGTCGCCGTCGTCGTCGTGTCGAGCGAGATCGAGGAGGTGCTCGGCCTGTCCGACCGCGTCCTCGTCATCGGCGAGGGCTCGGTGCTCCACGAGGCGCCGGCCGACCAGCTCGACGAGCACCAGGTGCTCGACATCATCATGAGAGGAGACGCGGCGTGAGCCTCGACTCGACCACGAAGGAGCCGGGGGGCCGCACCGCGTCCGCCACTCCGGCCGGCCCCACGGGCGCGGCCGCGGGCCACCACCAGAACACCGCTCCCGCGGAGCCGCCGAAGGGCTCGGACCGCGCCGCCTTCCTGGCCGGCTCGGCGGGGCGCAACCTCGGCCTCGTCATCGCGCTCGTCATCCTGTGCGTCGTCGGCGTGGCCACCGCGGGCGACCGCTTCGGCAGCGTCGACAACATGATGACGATCCTGCGCTTCGCGTCCGTCATCGGCGTCGTCAGCGTGGGCATGACCTTCGTCATCGGCGGCGGCGGGATCGACCTCTCGGTCGGTGCGATCGTCGCGCTCTCCAGCGTGTGGGCCACGACGCTCGCCACCCAGACGATGGCAGCCGACACGCACTGGCTCGTCATGGTCTTCACCGCCCTCGCGGTGGGCGCCGGCTGCGGCATCGTCAACGGGCTTCTCGTCGCGTACGGCAAGGTCGCCCCGTTCATCGCGACCCTGGCGATGCTCGCGGGCGCCCGCGGCCTCGCGGAGATCATCGCCCAGCGGCGGACCCAGATCGTCCAGGACCGCGACTTCATCGACTTCTTCCAGGCCAGCCTCGTCGGCGTCCCGGTCCTCGTCATCATCTTCGCGCTCGTCGCGGTCGGCGGCTGGGTCCTGCTCAACCGCACGACGTTCGGCCGCCGCACCCTCGCGGTGGGCGGCAACGCGGAGGCCGCCCGCCTCGCCGGCATCAAGGTCCAGCGCCAGACGGCCTACCTCTACGTCCTCCTCGGCGTCGCCTGCGGGCTCGCGGCCGTCATGCTCATGGCCCGCACGACGACCGGCACCTCGACCCACGGCCAGCTCCTCGAGCTCGACGCGATCGCCGCCGTCGTCATCGGCGGGACCCTGCTGAGCGGGGGCCGCGCCACGATCGTCGGCACGGTGTTCGGCGTCCTCATCTTCGCCACGCTGACGAACGTCTTCACGCTCAACAACCTCGACACCTCGACCCAGGCCGTCGCCAAGGGCCTCATCATCGTCGCCGCCGTGCTGCTCCAGCAGCGGGTCGCCGCGCGCCGCCGATCACCCTGACCGTGCTCGGCCGGTCCCACACCCGGTCGAGACGAACGCCCCACCCACACCCACATCACCACCCGCCCCACCCCTCGAGGAGACCCTCATGTCCCGCACGACCAGCACCTACCGCGCGGCCCGGCTCATCGCCGCCGCCGGCATCCTCGGCCTCCTGGCCGCGGGCTGCACGAGCAACACCCCGGAGGCCGACCCCGGCGCCTCGCAGGCCCCGGCCGGTGCCGCGAGCGACAACGACGCCCCCGGCGAGAAGGTCACCATCGGCTTCTCCGGCCCCGCCGCCGACCACGGCTGGCTCGCCGCCATCAACAACTCGGCGCAGGCCGAGGCCAAGAAGTACACCGACATCGACTTCAAGGCCGCCGAGGGCACGAACGACGCCAGCCTGCAGATCAGCCAGATCGAGACCTTCATCAACGACAAGGTCGACGCGATCGTCCTGCTCCCGACCGACGGTGCGGCGCTGACCGAGGTCGCGACGAAGGCGATGAACGCCGGGATCATCGTCGTCAACGTCGACCGCGAGTTCTCCACCCCGTTCGCGGCCCGCACGACCGTCCTCGGCGACAACTACGGCATGGGCGTCAGCGCCGGCACCTACGCCTGCAAGCTCGTCCAGGAGAAGAACCTCAGCAACCCCGTCATCGCCGAGATCGCCGGCATCGACGCACTGCCCCTGACCCAGGACCGCAGCAAGGGCTTCGCCGACGCGCTCAAGGCGTGCGGCCAGACCGTCGACAACCGCGTCGCCGCCCAGTTCACCGTCCAGTCGGGCGAGTCCGAGGCCTCGAACCTGCTCCAGGCCGCGCCGAAGATCGACATCCTCTGGAACCACGACGACGACCAGGGTGTCGGCGTCATGGCGGCCCTCGAGAACGCCAAGCGCACCGAGATGGCGTTCATCGGCGGCGCCGGCTCGGCCAACGCGATGCGCTGGATCAAGGAGGGAAAGATGGAGGCGACCGTCCTCTACCCGCCGACCCAGGCCGCCGACGGCATCCGCCTCGCCCGCCTGCTCGCGCAGGGCAAGGGGATGTCCGACCTCGTCCAGCCCGCGGTCCCGCGCCGCGTCGTCCTCGACGCCCCCGTCGTCACCAAGGACAACGTCGAGGAGTACCTGCCGCTCGGCTTCGAGAGCTGACGCAGCCCGCACCGAACCGACCCCCCGCCGGCCGTGACCGCCACCGGCCGGCGGGGGGCACCCCACCCACCACCCGGGCCGACGACGGCCCGCCGGAAGGTGCCTCATGGCCATTGACACCCCCACGCCGCAGGCCGCGGCGGCAGCACCGGGCACGCGTGCCCCCGGTCGCCTCGGCATCGGCATGGTCGGCTACGCGTTCATGGGCCTGGCCCACTCGCAGGGCTGGCGCAACGCCCGCAGCTTCTTCGACCCCCGGCTCGTCCCCGACCTCGTCGCCATCGGCGGGCGGGACGCCGAGGCCGCCGGGGAGATGGCGCGCCGCTTCGACTGGCAGCACGTCGAGACCGACTGGCGCACCCTCGTCGACCGCCCCGACGTCGACCTCGTCGACATCTGCACGCCGGGGGACACCCACGCCGAGATCGCCATCGCCGCGCTCGAGGCCGGCAAGCACGTCCTGTGCGAGAAGCCGCTCGCCAACACGGTCGCCGAGGCCCGGGCGATGGCGGCCGCCGCCGAGCGCGCCGCCCAGCACGGGGTCCGCTCGATGGTCGGGTTCACCTACCGCCGCGTGCCGGCCGTCGCCCTCGCCCGCCAGCTCGTGCAGGAGGGGCGGGTCGGGCAGGTCCGGCACGTGCGGGCCCAGTACCTGCAGGACTGGCTCGTCGACCCGGAGAGTCCGCTGACCTGGCGGCTCCAGAAGGACCGCGCCGGCTCGGGCGCGCTCGGCGACATCGGGGCCCACATCATCGACCTCACGCACTTCGTCACCGGGGAGCGGATCACCGGGGTCAGCGCCCTCCTCGAGACCTTCGTCCGCGAGCGTCCGCTGCCGGGGGCGACCCACGGTCTGTCCGCCGAGGCGTCGGAGGGCCGGGGCGCGGTCACCGTCGACGACGCCGCGATCTTCCTCGGCCGTCTGTCGGGCGGGGCGCTCGCGACCTTCGAGGCGACCCGCTTCGCGACCGGGCGCAAGAACGCGATCCGGCTGGAGGTCAACGGTTCCCGCGGCAGCCTCGCCTTCGACTTCGAGGACATGAACGTCCTCCACGTGCACGACGCCTCGGTCGACGCCCGCGAGGGGGGCTTCACGCGCGTCGTCGTCACCGAAACCTCGCACCCGTACGTCGAGCACTGGTGGCCCGCGGGCCACGGCCTCGGGTACGAGCACGGCTTCACCCACCAGGCCGCCGACCTCATCGACGCCATCGCGCGCGGGGTCGACCCGGAGCCGTCCTTCGCCGACGGCCTCGCGGTCCAGGAGGTGCTCGCCGCGGTCGAGCTCAGCGCGGCCACCGGCTCGTGCTGGACGCCCACCGACCACTCCACCGACGGCTGAGGCCCTCACCCGTCCCACACCCCAGCGAAGCCCGTGGCCGACCACCACGAACCCGGAAGGAGCACCGCCGGTCGAGCAGGACCCCCCATGTCATTGCAGTGACGAAGGAGCATCATGAACGACAACGACGTCAACCTCTCCGGGCTCGTCCGCAAGCTCGGGCTCAACCGCCGCCAGTTCATGGCGGCCACGACCGGGATGGCCGCGGCCGCCACGGTCGCCTCCCCCTCGGCGCTCGCCGCCCCGGGCGCCAACGGCGTGCTCGTGCCCCCGGCCAAGCGCGGCATCATCCTCTACACCGTCCGCGACGCCGTCTCCCGCGACCCGCTGACGACCGACCTGGCCTCCGGGTTCAAGGAGGTCCTCGGCGAGCTCGCGAAGATCGGCTACAAGCAGATCGAGTTCGCCGGTTACCGCCAGCACGCGAACGCGGAGGGTGGTGCCGACCTCAACAACGTCGCCGGCGCCACCCTGCTGCGCTCGTGGCTCGACGAGTTCGGGCTCGAGGCCGAGGGCAACCACGGCCAGATCCCCTCGACCATCACGGACGCGACGATCGCCTCGTTCGACGCGGCCTGCGAGATCGCCAACATCCTCGGGATGGGGCACATCGGCACCGGCGGCGACCCGACCGGCTCGGCGTACCTGGCCGACTGGGAGCTCGCGGCCGAGCGGTGGAACTTCTTCGGCCAGCGCGCCGCCTCCCACGGCCTCAAGCTCTACACGCACAACCACGCGGAGGCGTACAGCTTCCTCCTCGACAGCGGCCCGCTCGACGCCCTGGGCCGCCCGACCCGCAGCAGCGGCATCCGCCGTCTCGAGCACTTCCTGGCCAACACCGACCCGGCGTACGTCTTCCTCGAGATGGACATCTACTGGGCCCACGCGGCGCAGTACCGCTTCCACACCTACACCGCGCCCGACGGGTCCTCGGTGCAGGACATCTTCGACCCCGCCGCGACCGTGGCGGCGCAGACCACGCGCTACCCGTTGTTCCACGCGAAGGACGGCCGCAAGGACACCTCGGTCACCGCGGGCTACGTCATGACCCCCTTCGGCGAGGGCGACATCGACTACACGACCTTCTTCCAGACCATCGGGGCCAAGGGCTACCACAACCCGATGTGGGAGCAGGACACCGCGCCCGGCGGCGCCGCCAACCCGGGCCAGTCGCTGGCGTTCGCGCAGGTCAGCTACGACAACCTGGCCGCGCTGCGCGGCTGAACCCCACGGTCGGCCCCGGTGGGCCGACACCCGGCCGGTCGCTGCCGTGACCGACCTGCCTGCCGTCCCCTGACGGCGGGCGCCAGCCCCGGGGGTGGCCTCGTTGGTGCCGTTGCAGCGGCCGAGGCCACCCCGGGACTGGCTCGCCCCACACTCACGAAGGACGTGGACATGAATGATATTCGTCGTCGAGGCCGGCCACGTGCCGTTTCGATGGTTGCCGCCCTCGCTCTCTCCCTGACCGGGGCCCTCGGGGTCCTGGCGGGCCCCGCTGCCGCCCACGACGGAGTCGACCACGGTGCCGAACCCGGCGCCGAGGCCGCCCTCGACTGGTCGAACTACGAGAAGATCACGCTCACCAAGGACACCGGCGAGCCCATCGACATGGCCGTCCTGCCCGACGGCCGCGTCCTCACCACCGCCCGCAACGGCGACGTCCGCCTCACCGACCCCTCGTCCGGGACGGCGCGGGTCGTCACGACCGTGCCGGTCTACAGCAACTCCGAGGACGGCCTCCAGACCATCACCCTCGCGCCCGACTTCGCGACGTCGAAGTGGGTCTACCTCTACTACGCGCCCCGCACGATGACGGCGCCCTACCCGACGACGACGCCGACGGGCTCGGCTCCGACGACCCTCCCGGCCGGCCAGACCGAGGCCTACTGGGACCAGTGGAAGGGCTACAACCAGCTGAGCCGCGTCAAGTGGGACGACGCGACGAACAGCCTGGACCTGTCGACCGAGCAGGTCGTCCTCAAGGTCGAGGTGCAGCGCGGGCAGTGCTGCCACCTCGGCACCGACGTCGACTTCGACGACGAGGGCAACGTCTACCTGGCCACGGGGGACAACACGCCGGCCGGGACGCCGGGTGCCAACGGGTACGCCCCGAACAACGACGCCCCCGGCATGAACCCCGGCCTCGACGCCCGTCGCGGCGCCGGCAGCACCAACGACCTGCGGGGCAAGATCCTGCGCGTCCACGTCGAGGAGGACGGCTCGTACACGATCCCGGAGGGCAACCTCTTCGCGCCGGGAACGCCGCAGACGCGGCCGGAGATCTTCGTCATGGGGCTGCGCAACCCGTTCCGCATGGACGTCGACCCCGAGACCAACTCGGTCTCGTGGGGTGACTACGGGCCGGACGCCGGTGCGCCGAACCCGGACCGCGGGCCGATGGGCTACGTCGAGTGGCAGACGACCGCCATCGACCGCCCGATCAACGCCGGCTGGCCCTACTGCACGGGCAACCAGTTCAACTACAACGAGTGGAACTTCGCCACGGCGACCCCGGGTGAGTTCTTCGACTGCGCGGCCGGTGCCGAGAACAACTCGCGCTGGAACACCGGCCTGGCCACCGTGCCGCCGGCCACCCCCGCGACGCTCTACTACGGCGACAACAACACCCACCAGCCGTGGCCGGAGCTGACCGACTTCAGCCCGTCCGGTGGCCAGGGTCCGATGGGCGGTCCGGTCTACCACTACGACGCCGCGAACCCCTCGACGACGAAGTTCCCCGAGTACTGGGACGACAAGGCCTTCTTCGCCGAGTTCTCCCAGGACTACCTCGCGGTCTTCGACGTCCAGTGGCCCAACGGTCCGGTCGACCACATCACCCACTTCCTGCCGAACAGCGCGCTCGAGACGAACGGGCAGCCGATCACCGACAGCCCGATCGACATCGAGTTCGGACCCGACGGCTCGCTCTACGTCCTCGACTACGGTGACGGCTTCTTCCGGGCCAACCCGGACGCCGGCCTGTACCGGATCGACTACTCGCCCGGGAACAAGGCGCCGACGGCGCGGATCTCGGCCGACCCGGTCTCGGGCAGCGGGGTGCCGCTGACCGTCGAGTTCGACGGCTCCGCCTCGACCGACCCCGAGGGCGGTGCGCTCACCTACGAGTGGGACTTCAACGGCGACGGCACCTTCGACGTGACCGGCGTCGAGGTCACCCACACCTACACGACCCTCGGCGCCTACACGGCCCGCCTTCGCGTCACCGACCCCGAGGGCCGTCGCGGCCTGACGAGCACGGTGGTCAGCGTCGGCAACGTCGCCCCGTCGATCACCGTGAGCACCCCCGACGGCGGGTTCTTCGACTGGGGACAGGCGGTGCCGTTCACGGTGACGACCAGCGACCCCGAGGACGGCACGGCCACGGTGTGCTCGCGCGTCGCCTGGACCTTCGGTCTCGGCCACGACGCCCACGCCCACCCGCTGAGCCAGGGCACGGGATGCCAGTTCGGGATCCCGACGCCGGCCGACGCGACCGAGCACGGCGAGACCGAGAACATCTTCGGCGTCGTCGTCATCCGGTACACCGACGCCGGGGCGAACGGGGTCGCTCCGGCGACGTCCGAGCGCTCGCTGATCCTCAACCCGAAGGCGCAGGAGGCCGAGTGGGCCGACTCGACCCAGGGTGTCGAGATCACCGCCGACGACACGGCGAGCGGCCTGCGCAAGGTCACCTCGTTCGACCCGGGCGACGTCCTCGCCTGGGACCCGGTGAACCTCGCGGGGATCACGGGCGTCACCGCCCGGGGCTCCGGCCAGGGGACCCTCCAGCTGCGCTGGAACTCGGCGACCGCGGCACCGTTCGCGACCGTCGCGGTGGACAGCGGTGGCTGGGCGGACGCCTCGGCGACGCTGTCGAACGCGCCGACGGGCACCGGGGTCCTGTACGTCACCTCGACCGGCGGGGTCGTCCTCGACCGGCTGACCTTCACGGGCAACGGCGTCGCCGACGTCACGCCCCCGACGGTCGCCGCGGTGCTCACTCCGGCCCAGCCCGACGGTGAGAACGGCTGGTACACCCAGAACGTCACCGTCCGGGTCAACGCCACCGACAACGGCACCGTGTCCACCCGTCAGTTCTCCACGAACGGCGGGACCACCTGGACCAACCTCAACAACAACACCCCCCAGACGACGATCTCCGCGGAGGGCACGACCACCGTGCTCTTCCGGGCGACCGACAACGGTGGGAACGTCTCCGAGGTCGGTCAGGTCGTCATCAGGATCGACAGGTCGAACCCCACCGTGGCCGTGTCCGGCGCGACGGACGGCGGCTCGGTCGGCAACGCCGGCGACGTCTCCTTCGCCGGGGCCGACGCGGTCTCCGGGGTGCAGTCGGTGACGGCCACCCTCGACGGGCAGCCGGTCACCTCCCCGGTGGCGCTGTGGAAGCTGTCGCTCGGCCGGCACACGCTCGCCGTGACGGTGGAGGACAACGCCGGACGCACCACGTCGCAGTCGGTGACCTTCACGACGACGACCTCGCTGGCGGAGCTCACCGCGCTGACCACCCGCCTCGGCGGGTCCGGCGAGGTGTCGAAGGCCGGCCTGTCGCAGCTGTCCAAGCGGCTGGAGCAGGCCAAGAAGCAGGCGGACGCCGGTCGCACCGCGGCCGCGGTCTCGCAGCTGGAGGACTACATCGCCCTCCTCGCCAACCGCAGCCTCGTGCCCGACGCGACGGCGGCCGCGGCCCTCGAGCGGGACGCCAGGGAGGTGATCCGGCAGCTCCGAGGCTGACCGAACCGGGTCCGGCGGCGGGCGGAGACGTCCCGCCGCCGGACCGGACACCACGGCTCCCGGGTGGGCGGACGCACCGCTCGCCCACCCGGGACCCACCCCTCACCCTGCTCACCGTCCCCCACCCGTCAGGAGGACTCCCATGACCACCACGTCCGACCGCACCGGCCTCTGGCTCGTCGGTGCCGGCGGGTCCGTCGCCGCGACCGTCGGCTGCGGGCTGGCCGCCCTGCGAGCCGGGGTGGCCGCGCCCACGGGCCTCGTCACCGCCACCCGGGACCTCGAGGACGCCGGCCTCGTCGACGTCGCCGACCTCGTGACCGGCGGTCACGACGTCGGGCCGGTGTCGCTCGCGAAGCGGGCCGAGGAGCTCGCCGCCGCCGGTGTGGTCCCGCACGACCTGCCGCGCCTCGTGGCCCACGACCTCGACGAGGCCTCGAACCGCCTCCGGGTCGGGTACGTCCTCGGGTCCGGTGAGGGCCAGCGCGCCGCCGTCGAGCGGCTCGCCGCCGACCTGCGCGACTTCGCGGCCCGCGAGGGGCTGGCCCGGGTCGTCGTCGTCAACGTCTCCTCGACCGAGGCGCCCGTCGTGCCGCACCCCGCGCACGGCTCGGTGGCCGCTCTCGAGGACGCGTGGGACCGCGGCGAGGAACCGCTCCCACCCTCGTCCGTCTATGCCGCCGCCGCGTTCCGCGCCGGGTGCGCGTTCGTCGACTTCACCCCGTCCGCGGGTGCCCGGCTGCCGGCGCTCGCCGAGCTGGCCGGCTCCGCGGGGCTGCCCTGGGGCGGCAGCGACGGCAAGACGGGGGAGACGCTGCTCAAGTCCGTCCTCGCGCCGATGTTCGCGATGCGCGCGCTCGACGTCCGCTCGTGGGCCGGGACCAACCTCCTCGGCGGGGGCGACGGCGCCACGTTGGCCCAGCCGGAGGCGCGGCAGTCGAAGATCGACTCGAAGGCCGCCGGGCTCGAGGCGCTCCTCGGCCACCCCGTGGAAGGGCCCCTGCACATCGACCACGTCGCCGACCTCGGGGACTGGAAGACCGCGTGGGACCACGTGACCTTCGCCGGCTTCCTCGGTACCCGCATGACGCTCCAGTTCACCTGGCAGGGGTGCGACTCCGCCCTGGCGGCGCCCCTCGTCATCGACCTCGCGCGGCTGCTCGACCTGGCGCTGCGTCGCGGGGAGTCCGGGCCCGTCCCGGCGCTGGGCTTCTTCTTCAAGGACCCTGCGGGTCTCGACGAGCACGCGCTCGCGCCGCAGCACGACCTCCTCGTCCACTGGGCGACGGGCGAGTCCCGAAGCGCCCTCCGATGACGTCCGCCCGCGACCTCGCCGAGCTGGTGCGCGCGCCGGCCGCGCTGACCGTGCCCGGCGACTCCCTCGCCGGCGCGGCCGCGGCCGGCTGGCCGGCGGGGCGGCGGTCGGCGCTGCTGCCGCTGGCGTCGGTCTCGCTGTACTGGGCCGGGATGGCGCTCAACGACTGGGCCGACCGTGACCTCGACGCCGTCGAGCGCCCCGAGCGGCCCATCCCGTCGGGGCGGGTGTCGCCGCGCACCGCACTGGCCCTCGCCTCCGGGCTGACCGTCGCCGGCGTGGGGATCGCGGCGGTGGCCGGGGGCTCGCGCGCGGCCGTGGTGGCCACGGTCCTCGCCGGGGCCGTGTGGGGCTACGACCTGTCGGCGAAGTCCGGACCGGTGTCCACGGCCGTCATGGCGAGCACCCGCGGGCTCGACGTCCTCCTGGGAGCCGCCGCCGGTGGCCCCGGTGCGCTGCGGAGGGCCGCCCTCCCCGCCGTCGTCGTGGCGACCCACACGGCGGGGGTCACGGCCCTGTCGCGCGGTGAGGTCCATGGCACGACCGCCTCGCTCGCGCGGGGCGTCGCGACGGTCACGACGACGGTCGCCGCCGTCGTGCCGGCGCTGGCAGCGAAACGTCTGTCCCACAGCGGATCTCGTTCCGACCGGGTCGGCGCTGTCGTCGCCGTGGCGGAGGCTGTGGCGTACGGGTCGCTCGTCGGGCGAGCCCAGGCGCGCGCCGTCTCCGACCCCTCGGGCCCGACCGCGCGGGCGGCGACGGTCGCCGGGATCACCGGGATGGTGCCGCTGCAGGGCGGGCTGCTGGCGGCCTCGGGGTCCCCGCGCACCGCGCTCGCCCTCAACGCCGCCGTGTACGGCGCACGGTCCCTGCTCCGCCGAGGGTCACCGACATGACCTCGACGATGCTGCCCACCGACCTGAGGTTCGGGTACGGCCTCAACGGCTTCACCGACCACCGCCTCGAGGACGCCCTCGCCGTCGTCGCCGACCTCGGCCACGACGGCGTCGCCCTGACCCTCGACCACGCCCACCTGGACCCGGTGGGGCCGGGCCTCGCGCAGCGGGTCTCGCGTGCGGCGCGGCTGCTCGCCCGCCACGACCTCTCCGTCGTCGTCGAGACCGGAGGCCGGTTCGTCCTCGACCCGCGGCACAAGCACCACCCGACGTTCGTCAGCGACACCGGCGCCGGCCGCCGGGTCGACCTCGTGGCCACGGCCCTGCGGGTCGCCGCCGACCTGGGCGCACCGGTCGTCTCCTGCTGGAGCGGGGTGCTGCCGCCGTCCGCGACCGCCGTCGACGGCGGGGAACGGATGGACCGCGCGGTCACCGCCCTCCTGCCCGTCGCCGAGTCGACGGGCGTCACCCTGGCCCTGGAGCCGGAGCCGGGGATGTTCCTCGAGCGGGTCGGCGACGTCGTCGGCCTCCTCGACCGCTTCGGGCGACCGCCGACCCTCGGCCTCACCGTCGACGTCGGTCACCTGGTGTGCAGCGAGGACGACGAGCCGGCTGCCGTCATCCGGTCGGTGGGGGATGTCCTGCGCAACGTGCAGGTCGACGACATGAGGCGGGGCGTCCACGAGCACCTGCCGTTGGGCGAGGGCGAGCTCGACCTGCCCGCGGCCCTGGCCGCGATCGCCGACACCGGTTTCGACGGGCTCGTCCACGTCGAGCTGCCCCGGCACACCCACGCCGCACCGGTCCTCGCCGAGCAGAGCCTGCGGGCTCTGCGCGCGGCGGCGGCCGACGCCGCCCGACTCACGAGGAGGACCCGATGACGTGGAGCGAGGACGCCCGGGCGGCGGTGGCCGCCGACGGGGAGGCGGTGCTGCTCCTCTTCCCGGCGGCAGCCCGGCACGCCCGCGCCGAGGGCCGCGACGGGGAGGAGGTCCGTGCCGAGCTGCTCGCCGCCGTCCGCGGCGGGGGCGAGCACGTGGCCCGGATCGTCACGACGGTGTACCAGCGCGGCGACGCGGCGGAGAAGCACGCCGTGCTGACGGCCCTGCCGGGGCTCGACCGGTCGACCTCGCTCCGCGACGCCGTGGGTGACGGCCTCGTTCCCGTCGTTCGAGATGCTCTGCGCACCAACGACACCCGGCTCGTCGCAGCCGCACTCGGCCCCTACGCCGCCGACCACCTCGACGACCCCTCGTGGCGCCAGGGGGTCGTCAAGGCGATCTTCATGGGCATCCCGCTCGACGGGGTCGCCGACCTCGACGAACGCACCGACGACGAGCTGCGGCGCATGGTCCGTGACCTCGCCGACGAACGCCGGGCCGCGGGACGCGAGGTGCCCGCCGACGCCGTCCGGCTCCTGACCACCCCTGCCGAACCCACCGGGAGCACGCGATGAGGATCTTCGACCCGCACGTCCACATGACCTCGCGCACGACCGACGACTACGAGCGGATGCACGCGGCCGGGGTGCGCGTGATCGTCGAACCCTCCTTCTGGCTCGGCCAGCCGCGGACCAGCGTCGGCACGTTCTGCGACTACTTCGACGCCCTCCTCGGCTGGGAGCCGTTCCGGGCCCGGCAGTTCGGGATCGCGCACTTCGCGACGATCGGGCTGAACCCCAAGGAGGCCAACGACGAGCGGTGCCGCGCCGTCCTCGGCGAGCTGCCGCGCTACCTGGCCAAGGACCGCGTCGTCGCCGTCGGCGAGCTCGGCTACGACTCGATGACGCCAGAGGAGGACGAGGTGTTCGCCCACCAGCTGGGCCTCGCCGTCGAGCACGACCTCCCCGCGCTGGTCCACACCCCGCACCGCGACAAGCTGACCGGCACGCGGCGCACCCTCGACGTCGTCCGCGAGTCGGGGCTCGCGCCCGAGCGGGTGCTCGTCGACCACCTCAACGAGGTCACCGTGGGCGTCGTGGCCGAGAGCGGGTGCTGGATGGGCTTCTCGATCTACCCCGACACGAAGATGGACCCGCACCGGATGGTCGCGATCCTCCGGGAGCTCGGAACCGACCGGATGGTCGTCAACTCCGCGGCCG
Source organism: Oryzobacter faecalis (assembly GCF_046764005.1). NCBI lineage: Bacteria > Bacillati > Actinomycetota > Actinomycetes > Micrococcales > Intrasporangiaceae > Oryzobacter > Oryzobacter faecalis. Next base: position 43,163 of record NZ_JBKOFW010000005.1, read on the forward strand.
ACTGGGGGCGGAGCGACCCCCTCCTCACCGCGCGCACCGCCGAGGCCATGCTCGACGGTGGGTTCGACGAGGATGACGTGGACAAGGTCCTGTGGCGCAACCCGGTCGAGTTCTACTCGCAGAGTGGGCGACTCGACCTCAGCGAGGTCGCGGAGGCCGACGAGCCGGTCGGTGCCGGCGCGGCCAGCGCGACCTTCGAGGGCAACTCGGTGCTGCGCGGGGCGCGGGAGTGACTCCGTGCGCCTGACCCACGCGGACGGCACGACCGTCCACCTCGGCTACTGCACGAACGTCCACGCCGGGGACGACCTCGACGACGTCCTCACCCACCTCGACCGGTTCTGCCTGCCGGTGCGCCGGCACGTGGGTGCCGACCTGCTCGGGGTCGGCCTCTGGCTGGCGGCCCCCGCGGCGCGCGAGCTCGCCCGCGACCCCCGGCTCGTGGCGGCCCTCCGGTCGGCGATGGCGTGGCGCGGACTCGAGGTCGTGACGCTCAACGCCTTCCCGTACCGCGGCTTCCAGCAGCCGGTGGTCAAGCACCGCGTCTACCACCCGGACTGGTCGCAGGCCGACCGGCTGTCGTACACGGTCGACTGCGCGACCGTCCTCGCGGGCCTCCTCCCGGACGACGCCGCACGCGGCAGCATCTCGACCCTCCCGCTGGCCTGGCGCACCCCGTGGGACGACCGCCGGGCGCGGGCGGCCCGGGTCAACCTCGCCCGCCTCGCCGAGACCCTCGACGGGCTCGAGGCCCACACCGGGCGGACGGTCCGCGTCGGCCTCGAGCCGGAGCCGGGGTGCGTCCTCGAGACGACGACGCAGGCCGTGGCGCACCTCGGTGACGTCGACCCGCGCCGGGTCGGTGTCGCCCTCGACCTCTGCCACCTCGCCGTCCAGTTCGAGGACCCGGAGGAGGCCGTGGCGCGGGTCGGCGCGGCTGGCCTCCCGTTCGTCAAGGCGCAGGTGTCGGCGGCGCTGCACGCCGCGGAGCCCGGCGGGTCCGCGACCCGGGCCGGACTCGAGGCGTTCGACGAGGAGCGATTCCTCCACCAGGTCCGGGGCCTGCGAACCGGTGGCGAGGTCTGCGGCCGCGACGACCTGCCCGCCGCCCTCTCGCCCTCCGGCCCGCTCCCCGACCGTGAGGAGGACGGTGCGCCGGTGCCGTGGCGGGTCCACTTCCACGTCCCGCTCGACACCGCCCCCGAGGGCCCCCTCGGTGCGACGACCGACCACACGCGCGCCACGCTCGCGGCCCTCGTCGGGGGCGAGGCCGCGCTCGTCGACCACCTCGAGGTCGAGTCCTACACGTGGGGCGTCATCCCCGAGGCCGCCCGCCCCCGCACCGACGACGACCTCGCCCGCGGCATCGCCGGCGAGCTCGCCTGGGCTCGCGACCAGCTCGTCCACCTCGGCCTCAAGGAGGCACCGTGACCACCACCGACCACCTCGCCACCACCGCGTCCGTGCCCGCACCCTCGCCGGGCGTCGCGCCGCACCCCGTGCTGCTCCTCGACGTCGTCGGGCTGACCCCGACCGCGCTCGCCGACATGCCCCGGCTCTCGGCGCTCGCCGACCGCGGCAGCCGGGCGAGCCTGCAGACCGTGCTGCCCGCCGTGACCTGCTCGGTGCAGTCGACCTTCCTCACCGGGCGGCTGCCCGCCGAGCACGGGGTCGTCGGCAACGGCTGGTTCTTCCGCGACCTCGGCGAGGTGATGTTCTGGCGCCAGCCGAACAGCCTCGTCGCGGGGGAGAAGGTGTGGGATGCCCTGCGGCGCAGGCACCCCGGCGCGAGGGTCGCCAATGTCTGCTGGTGGTATGCGATGGGGATGGACGTCGACACGGTCGTGACGCCGCGGCCGGTCTACCACGCCGACGGCCGCAAGAGCCCGGACTGCTACACCCGGCCGACGTGGCTGCGCGACGAGCTGACCGAGACGCTGGGCGCGTTCCCGCTGTTCCGGTACTGGGGCCCGACGGCCTCCATCGAGTCCTCGCAGTGGATCGTCGGCGCCACGCGGCGGCTGCTGCCGCACCACGACCTCACGCTCGCGTACGTGCCGCACCTCGACTACGACCTCCAGCGCTTCGGCCCGCGGTCGCCCGAGGCGAGGGCGGCGGCCCGCGAGCTCGACGCAGTCCTCGCGCCCCTCCTCGACGACGCGGAGCGGCTCGGGGTCGAGGTCGTCGTCGTCAGCGAGTACGGGATCACGGAGGTCGACCGGCCGGTGCACCTCAACCGCGTGCTGCGCCGGGCCGGGCTGCTGGAGGTCCACACCCAGTCGGGCATGGAGTACCTCGACCCGTGGGCGTCCCGGGCGTTCGCGGTCGCCGACCACCAGGTGGCGCACGTCTACGTCCGCGACGCCGGCGAGCTCGAGGCGGTGCGAGCCGTCCTCGCGGACCTGCCGGGGGTCGAGGCCGTGCTCGACCGCGCCGCGCAGGCCGAGCACGGCCTCGACCACGAGCGCTCCGGTGACCTCGTCGTCGTCGCCGACGCGCGGTCGTGGTTCACCTACTACTACTGGCTCGACGACGCCCGGGCGCCCGACTTCGCCCGTGGCGTCGAGATCCACCGCAAACCCGGCTACGACCCGGCGGAGCTGTTCTTCGACCCGGCCGACCGGTCGGCGAAGGCCCGCGCGGGCCTCTCGCTCGTCCGCAAGAGGCTCGGCCTGCGCTACGCGATGTCCGTCGTGCCGCTCGACGCCCGGTGGGTCAAGGGTTCGCACGGGCGCCTGCCCGACGACGTCGGCGACGCACCGGTCGTCATCACCTCCTCACGGGGACGCGTTCGTGGCAGCGTGGCAGCCACGGCGGTGCACGACCTCGTGCTCGAGGCCGCTGGCGTCGCCACCGCGGCCACCGTGCCCTGACCCCCGTCCGCCGACGTCCTCCCTCAGCCCACCAGCGTCCTCCTCCAGCCACCCTCACCCGCAGTCCGACCCGAAGGAGTCCCGTCATGACCCGTCCGATCACCCTCTTCACCGGCCAGTGGGCCGACCTGCCCTTCGAGGAGGTGTGCCGGCTCGCGGCGTCGTGGGGGTACGACGGCCTCGAGATCGCCTGCTGGGGGGACCACTTCGAGGTCGACCGCGCCCTGGCCGAGCCCGACTACGTCGAGGGGCGCAGGGCGATCCTCGACGAGCACGGGCTCGGGGTGTGGGCGATCTCGAACCACCTCGTCGGCCAGGCGGTGTGCGACGACCCCATCGACCAGCGGCACCGCGACATCCTCCCCGCCTCCGTGTGGGGCGACGGCGACCCCGAGGGCGTGCGACGGCGTGCGGCCGAGCGGATGAAGGACACCGCGCGGGCGGCGGCGAAGCTCGGTGTCGACGTCGTCATCGGCTTCACGGGGTCCGCGATCTGGAAGTACGTCGCGATGTTCCCGCCGGTGTCGGCCGAGACCATCGAGGCCGGCTACCAGGACTTCGCCGACCGCTGGAACCCGATCCTCGACGTGTTCGACGAGGTCGGCGTGCGGTTCGCCCACGAGGTCCACCCGAGCGAGATCGCCTACGACCACTGGACGACCGTGCGCACCCTCGAGGCGATCGGCCACCGCCCCGCGTTCGGCCTCAACTGGGACCCCTCGCACATGGTGTGGCAGGACCTCGACCCGGCGGCCTTCATCTGGGACTTCCAGGACCGGATCTACCACGTCGACTGCAAGGACGTGCGCAAGCGGGTCGGCAACGGCCGCAACGGCCGCCTGTCCTCGCACCTGCCGTGGGCCGACCCACGGCGCGGCTGGGACTTCGTCTCCACCGGGCACGGCGACGTCCCGTGGGAGGACTGCTTCCGGACGCTCGGCGCGATCGGGTACGAGGGCCCGATCTCCGTCGAGTGGGAGGACGCCGGGATGGACCGGCTCGTCGGCGCCGCCGAGGCCGTGGGCTTCGTGCGCCGGCTGGCCTTCGACCGTCCCGAGGCGGCGTTCGACGCCGCGTTCAGCTCCGGCGACTGACGGGAGCCGGTGGCCGGCCGTCGTTCCCGCCGCTCGACGGCCGGCCGGCGTCCCCGGTGGAGGTGTCAGTGAGGGGGCACCCCACCGGGGACGTCGTTCCCCGACCTTCCCGCCTGATCCGCAGGTGTCGAGCATCGCCCTGGAACCCTTCCGGTGCGACGGTCGATGTTCGCGGGCGATGCGCCCGGTCACTGCTCGTCGGTCACCGCCCGGCACCTGGGCCGGGGAGCGGGTGATGATGGGCCGATGACATCCACTGCGAACGACACCCCCCGGACCCCGCAGCGCGTCCTCGTCACGGGGGCGACCGGCAAGCTCGGCCGGGCCGTGGTCCGGCACCTGCGCGACGTCGGGCTGGACGTCCTGGCCGTCGACCGAGCCGCGGCGGCCGACGCCCGTGACGTCTCCGGCGAGTTCCTCCTGTGCGACCTCACCGACTACGGGCAGGCACTCGAGGCGGTGACCGGCACCGTCGACGAGCACGGCCCCGTGGACGCCGTCGTCCACCTCGCGGCGGTGCCGGCTCCCGGTCTGCGACCCAACGCGGCGACGTTCGCCAACAACGCCACCGCCACGTACAACGTCTTCGCCGCCTGCCGGGCCGCCGGGGTCAAGCAGGTCGTGTGGGCGTCGAGCGAGACCGTCCTCGGGCTGCCGTTCGACACGCTGCCGCCCTACGCGCCCGTCGACGAGGAGTACGCGCCGCGGCCCGAGTCCACGTACTCGCTGGCCAAGGCGCTCGAGGAGGAGATGGCCCGCCACTTCTGCCGGTGGGACCCCGAGCTCGTCATGGTCGGCCTGCGGTTCTCCAACGTCATGGACGTCGAGGACTACGCCGCCTTTCCCTCGTTCCAGGACGACCCGCAGCTGCGGCGCTGGAACCTCTGGGGCTACATCGACGCCCGTGACGGCGCGCAGGCCGTCGAGCGTGGCCTGCGGCACGACGTCCCCGGCGCCGAGGTGTTCGTCATCGCCAACGCGGACACGGTCATGCTCCGGCCGAGTGCCGAGCTCATGGCGGAGGTGTTCCCCGACGTCCCGCTGCGCCGGGAGGTCGCGGGCACGGAGACGCTGCTCGGCATCGACAAGGCCCGGCGCGTCCTCGGGTACGAGCCGCGACACTCGTGGCGCGACCACGTCGAGGGAGCCCGCGACGCGTGAGGTCCCTCGCCGCCGGTGCCGGGGTACGCCACCGAGCACCGGTGACGAGGCCGGGGCTGCGCCCCTAGGGTGAGGGTCATCGGTCCGGGCACGAACGGGGGTCACGCGGTGGGCTTCCTCGGCGACGTGACCAGGGCCGTGCGGCGGGGGCTCGGCCGGGGCTCGCGGGCGGTGACCGCCGTGACCGCCGCCCTGAACGGGCTGCGCCCCCTGCGCCCGCTCGACCCGCCGCCGGGCCAGCCCACCTCCATCGCGCAGGTCATCGAGCAGATGCGGGTCCTCGGCGCAGCGATGCCCGCCGATGACGGGGTCGCCGACTTCCACCGCACGTACCTGCACGTCACCGAGCTCGTCGGCGCGGCGGCGGCAGCTCGCTCCTTCCGCGACGCGGCGTTCATGGAGCGCCTGGACTGCGTGTTCGCCGGCCTGTACCTCGACGCCTGCCGTGCCACCGACGAGGCGCGCAGCAGCGCCTGGCAGCCGCTCTTCGAGCTCCGGGCCCAGCCGGGCACGGCCGGCCTGCAGTACGCCCTGGCCGGCATGAACGCCCACATCAACGTCGACCTCGGGCTGGCCCTGGTGCGCACCTGCCGCCAGCTGGGCCGGACGCTGGACTCGCCGGGGGTGCGCGCCGACTTCCTCGCCATCAACGAGATCCTCGCCGCCGCGGTGCACGAGGTGCGCGCGTCCTACCTCGACGGCCTCGCCCTCCACGTCGACCGGGCCGCCTCGCCCGTGCTGGACGTGGTCGGCGCCTGGAGCATCGAGGCCGCCCGTGACGCCTCGTGGCTCAGCGCCACGGTGCAGTGGGCCCTCCAGACGGACGAGGCTGCGTACGAGGCGTACCTTCGGTCGCGCGCCTCCATGGTCGGACTCGTCACCCGCCAGCTGCTCACACCGGTGGCCGGCGCCGGACCGGCCCCCGCTCCCGTCATCGACCCCTGACGCCCCACCGGTCCCGCGCCGGTCGACGCGCACGGTGAGGTCAGCGGTGCCAGGGCACGGGGAGGTCGGTGAGGTGCGCGACGGCGGTCTCGGCCGCGCTGAGGGGGTCGGCCTCGTGCACGGCCGGCGCGTGTGAGCCGACGCGGCGGAGGAGGGCGTCGGCGGTCGCGTGGTCGTTGAGGGCACCCAAGGCCGACTGGACGTCCTCGACCGCGGTCGCGAAGGCCGGCATCCCCACGAGCACCTCGCCCGACCCGGTGCTCACCCGCGGCTCGCCGGCCGGGAAGAGCGAGGTGAAGAACTCGCACCCGTAGCGGAGCTTCTTGGCCTCGATGCGGACCCGGTGCCGCGCAGCCGCCTCCATGGACGACAGGTGGCCGGACGAACGGACCACGCGGCGAAGGCGGAGGTCGAGAGCGGCCGGCGCAGCCTCGATGACGAGCGGCAACGGCGCGCCCACGCGCGCGAGCGCCGCCAGCACGTCGTCGAGCCGCCCACAGGCGCCGGCCCAGGAGGACGACCGGAGGACGGCCAGCACGACGTCGTACGCGGCCTCCCGGTCGGCGAGGAGGCCCGCGGCCTGCACCTCGTCGAGGTCGTCGACCAAGGGGCCCATGAGGAGGACGTCGAGGTCGCGGGCGTGGCCGAACGGGAGGGCGAGGGCGCGCAGCTCGTGCGCGCAGCGGCGGACGTCGTCGGCGGGGGTGGAGCCGAGCGAGCGCCGGAACAGCGACACGGCGGACCGCAGCCGCCGCAGCCCGACCCGGGTCTGGTGCAGGTGCGGCGCCGCGCGGGAGAGGCGCAGCTCGGCCTCGTTGGACCGCCAGTGGTCGACGCACTCCGCGGCGACGACCGAGAACGCCGCCGCATGCGACATCGACGCCGAGAGCTCCACGGCGTCGGACCTGCGGGCCGGCTCGTCGAGCCGGAGAGCTGCCGCGATGCCCGACGGCTCGGTGGGCGCGCTCACTCCTCGGAGGGCGGGGGACAGGTCGGCAGCCCGGACGCCGACGGCACCGGGTTGAGCCGGGTGAACTTCGCGCCGAGGGCGACGTCGACGCCGGCGCCCTTGCGCTTGTCGGCGACGACCTTGGTCCCCTTCGGCAGCGCGGAGGCGACGAGGGCGGCGTGGGCCTTGCCGGCGGGCCCGTGCCGCACCTCGGCGACGGAGGGCGCCTTGCGCGAGGACGGGTCGTTGGCGACCCTGCCGATCGTGAAGCCGCGCTCGGCGAGGTCCTTCGACACCGCGCCGGCGAGCCCGGTGCGGGTCGAGGAGTTGTAGACGTTGACCGTGACCTTCTGCGGGGTGAGCGCCTTGGGGTCGAACGGCACGCAGGTCGGGGCCGGGGTCCGGGACGAGCGCGCGGCGCTGTCGGCCTGGTAGTAGGACAGGGCGTACCAGAACGCGAAGAACAGGGCGAGGAGCACGACGCCGAACGTCACGAGCGTGCGGCGCTGCCTCCGGCGGCGCGCAGACCCCTCCGACTCGGTCGTGTACTCGCTCACGGTTCCCCCTACAGCGTCAGGACGCGCGCGTGGAGCGTGGGCCGCTGGTGCAGGGCGGCCCGCAGCGCGCGGTGGAGGCCGTCCTCGAGGTAGAGCGTCCCGTCGAACTCGACGACGTGGGCGAACAGGTCGCCGTAGAAGGTCGAGTCCTCGGAGAGGAGCATCTGGAGGTCGAGCTCGCGCTTGGTCGTCACGAGCTCGTCGAGGCGCACCAGGCGAGGTGGCACGGTCGACCACTGCCGCGTCGAGTACCCGTGGTCGGGGTACGGGCGGGTGTCGCCGACGGCCTTGAAGATCACGGCACTCACTGTATGACGGGTCTCCGCCACGGACGGAACCGCCGCCCCGGAGGCGGCTAGATTGACCGACGTGACCGAGAACGAGAGCAGCGCAGCGTCCTCCCTCGTCGACGAGATCCGCGCGGCGTACTCCTTCGAGGGGGCCTCGCTCGAGTTCGGGGCCGCGGTCGTCGACGGCACCGCGCACCCGGACGCGACCGTGCGGATCCCCCTGTCCGCGATGAACCGGCACGGCCTCGTCGCCGGCGCCACGGGCACCGGCAAGACCAAGACGCTCCAGCTGATGGCCGAGCAGCTCGCCGCCCAGGGCGTGCCGGTGTTCCTGGCCGACGTCAAGGGCGACCTCAGCGGGATGGCGACCCCCGGCGTGCCGAACGAGAAGGTCACCGCCCGGGCCGCCGACGTCGGGATGGAGTGGACTCCCACCGCCTACCCGGTCGAGTTCTACGCCCTCGGCGGCATCGGCAAGGGCATCCCGGTGCGGGCCGCGGTGTCGACGTTCGGACCCACGCTGCTCTCGAAGGTGCTGGGGCTCAACGACACCCAGGAGTCCAGCCTCGGCCTCGTCTTCCACTACGCCGACAAGCACGGGTACTACCTCGACACCCTCGCCGACCTGCGCGCCGTCGTCCAGCACCTCACCTCCGACGAGGGCAAGGCCGACCTCAAGGAGCTCGGCGGCCTGTCGTCGGCGACGGCGGGCGTCATCCTCCGCGAGCTCATCGCGTTCTCCGACCAGGGCGCCGACGCGTTCTTCGGCCTCCCCGAGCTCGACACGGCCGCCCTCATGCGCACCGCCCCCGACGGCCGGGGCCTGGTGTCGATGCTCGAGCTGCCGAGGGTGCAGGACCGCCCTGAGCTGTTCTCGACCTTCCTCATGTGGCTGCTCGCCGACCTCTTCCACGACCTGCCCGAGGTCGGTGACGTCGACAAGCCCAAGCTCGTCTTCTTCTTCGACGAGGCGCACCTGCTCTTCGACGACGCGAGCGAGGAGTTCCTCGACGCGATCCAGCAGACCGTGCGGCTCATCCGGTCCAAGGGCGTCGGCGTCTTCTTCGTGACCCAGTCGCCGAAGGACGTCCCGGCCGACGTCCTCGCCCAGCTCGGCAACCGCGTCCAGCACGCCCTGCGGGCCTTCACCCCGGATGACGCGGCGGCGCTCAAGGCGGCCGTGAAGACCTACCCGCACACCGACTACGACCTCGAGGAGCTGCTCACCTCGCTCGGCACCGGCGAGGCCGTCATCACCGTCCTGTCCGAGAAGGGGGCGCCGACCCCGGTGGCCTGGACCCGGATGCGCGCACCGGAGTCGCTCATGGCGCCCTCTCCCGACGCGACGATCGATGCCGCGGTCGCGGCCTCACCGCTGCTGGCCCAGTACGGCACCGCCGTCGAGCGGGAGTCGGCCTTCGAGCTCCTGGACCGGGCCGCCTCCGAGCGGGTCAGGGCCGACGAGGCCGCCGCCGCAGCGGCCGAGAAGGCGAAGGCCGATGCCGCGGCCGCCACCGAGGCCGAGGAGGCGCGGATGGCCGCCGAGAAGGCCGCAGCGAAGGAGGCCGCGGCGGCCGAGAAGGCCAGGGCCGCCGAGGAGCGCCGTCGGGCGAGCGAGCCGGGCATGGTCGAGTCGGTCGTCAAGAGCAGCGCCTTCAGGTCGATGCTCCGATCGGCGGGCACCGTCATCGGCCGCGAGATCACCCGCTCGATCTTCGGGACGAGCCGCCGCCGCTGAGCCGGCCCTCGGTCGCCGGCCACGGGCCCTGTCAGCGGTCGACGACGGTCGCGCGGAACGTGGGGCGCTCGTCCTCGGCGTCGGACAGCAGCCGGACGACGGTGTCGAAGACGTCGGGGTGCTCCGTGCGCAGCGGCGCGGTGCCGTCCCAGACGACGCGGATGTCGCCGTCGGCCGCGTGGACGACGGCGAGGAGGCAGTCGTAGAGCGCGTCGTAGTTGTGGCCGTACCACTCGGGGAAGCGCAGGGCGTCGCCGAACCGCGCGAGCGACTCCTCCTTGTCGGCGCCTGCGGGGACGACGCGCACGAGCGCCCCGTCCGCGCGCAGGGCCCTCACGAGGGGGCCGATGGCGGTGTCGGCCCCGAGCACGCGGGTCACGGCGCCTCCTCGATGACGCTGAACGAGTCGTAGTGGTCGTCGGTCCAGTAGGCCGTGCCGTCGCGACCGGTGACGATCCGGCGCGCCCCGCGGTCGTCCTCGCCGGGTGTCGGGACGGTGTACTCGCGGTACCAGCCGCTCGGGTGCCGGGGGAGGAGGCGCTCGCGGTTGTGGAAGGTGGCGCCGTCGCGGTCGTGGGGGAAGGGTCCGCCGGCGGCGATGAGGTCGAGGGTCTCGCGGGCCTCGTCGGGCAGGTCGGCCACGCGGACGACCGGCAGCCCGCTCCCGTCGCGCGCCGGCGGTGGCGCGGCAGAGGGGCCGGTGCCGCCCACGGTCGAGGCCGCGGTCGCGGTGGCACTGCCGTCGCCGGCGGACGCGGGGTCCTCGCCGCGCCCGGCCCACCACACGAGGGCCAGGAGGACGGCGACCACCGCCACCGCCACCAAGGCCGTGCCCGAGGACACGGCCCCCCGCCGCCGGCCGCTCACAGGCTGAGCACCGCGCGGGCGTAGGCGCACTCGAGGTCGGCGTCGGAGACGGATCTCACGTACCCGGGCCGCACCGCGTAGGTGACCTGCCAGCCGTCGTCGATGCGGTGGACCGACTCGAGCCGGTCGCCGAGGAGCCCGCGCAGCTGGTCCTCCCGGGGGAGCCACAGCGCCTGGTCGAGCGTCACCGAGTCCAGCGCCCACTCGGTCGTGCCGTTGAACCCGAGCAGCGACTGGTCGCGGTAGGTGTGCACCTCGACCGTGAGGTCGCTGATCCAGAAGACCTCCTCGGTCAGCAGCTCGGCGTCGATGACGAAGCGGTCGCCGGCGCGCGGCTCCCAGAGGACGCCCGCGTCGAGGAGGGCGCGGGCGAGCTCGACGGTGATCACCGGCCCAGTGTCTCCCGGCTAGGGCCCGAGGAGGAGGACGACGAGCGCGATCACCGGGACCGCTCCGAGGGTGGTGACGAGGATCGTGTCGCGGGCGAGGGTGGTGGCCCGGTCGTAGCGGGTGGCGTGGACGAAGACGTTCTGCGCCGTGGGGAGGGCGGCGCACACGACGACCGCGAGGAGCGCCGCCCCGTCGATGCCGAGGAGGAGGTGCGCCACCGCCCACGCGACGACCGGCTGGACGGCGAGCTTGAGCGTGCTCGTCAGGGCCAGCTCGCCGCGGGGGACGTCGCCGCCGAAGCCGGGCCCGAGGCGCAGCGAGATCCCGTACGCGAGAAGCACTCCCGGCACGGCCATCGCGCCGATCAGCTCGACCGGCGCCGCGACGACCTCCGGCAGCCGCCAACCGGTGAGGGCGAGCAGCAGGCCGACGAGGGTGCCGACGGTCAGCGGGTTGGTGAGAGGTCCGCGCAGCAGCTCGCGGACACGGGGGCGGCGCCCGGCGACGTCGGCGTCGAGCACGAGCAGTGCGGCGGGCTGGAGGACGAGGAGCTGGAGGAGCAGGGTCGGCGCGACGAGGGCGGCGTCGCCGAGGACGTAGGCCGCGATCGGCAGGCCGAGGTTGGCGACGTTGACGTACGAGCTCGACAGGGCGCCGATGACCCGCTCACCCGTGGTCCTGCGCCATCGCCGGGCCGCGAGCAGGTAGACCGCGGCGGGGACGACCGCGCCGACGCTGGTCGCGAGCAGCGAGCGCGAGAGCACGTCGTGGACGTCGGCCTCCGACACGGTGGTGACGAGGAGGGCGGGCGTCGCGACGAAGAACGAGATCCGGGCGAGGACGGCCTGCGCCGAGAGGTCGACGAGGCCGAGGTGCGCGACCAGGGCCCCGACGGCGATGACCGCGGCGATCGTCGCGAACCCGAGCAGCACTCCCTCCACGCGCCCCAGCCTGCCGCGTCGTCGGGCCGGGCGGGTGGGCGTCCGTGACCCGGGCGCTGCGCCGTTCCCCGCCGGTCGGTCCGTCCTCCTCCGAGCGGTGCTCCGCCCCGGGTCAGTCCTGGTCGTCGTCCCGGGCGTCCTCGTCGTCGTCGGCGTCCCAGGGGCGGCGTGGCGCCGACCGGGCGCGGACCATGGCCCGCACCGAGGACTGCCAGACGAGCGCGGCCCACCAGGAGGGAACCGCGACGAGGACGACGATCCCGAGGCGGGCTGGGTCGCCACGGTCGAGGTCGCTGCGGCCCCAGATGCCCCAGGCGAGCGCGAAGGGCACGGCAAGGAACACGACCAGCTGGGTCACCGCCGCGACCAGCCAGAACCACCGTCCGCCGCGGCCGTCCTCCAGGTACTCCCGCAGCGAGACCACGCCCGCCCCCGTGCTCGCGACCATCTCGCTGTCCTCGAGGTCGGCGCGCAGGATGCGCCGCGCGAACCACGTGCCGATCCGCCCCGCCATGCGCCCTCCCCGAGTCGTGGTCCCCGGAGACTAGGGGTGCGCCCGCCCCCGTGGGGGCCGAGCGTGCGGGACGGCTAGGGCGTCGGGCGCAGCACCGGTGCCAGCCGGTCGAGGACCGAGGCGTCCTCGATGGTGCCAGGGACGTTCGGGACCTTGCCGTCGGCGATCTCGCGCATCGTCTTGCGGAGGATCTTGCCCGAGCGCGTCTTCGGAAGTGCCGCAACGACATCCACCTGGCGCAGGCTCGCCACCGCGCCGACCTCGTCGCGCACCCGCTGCACCAGCTCGGCGCGGATGCGCTCGCCCTCGGCCTCGCCGTCGACCCCGCCCTTGAGGACGACGAGCGCGCGCGGCACCTGGCCCTTGAGCTCGTCCGCGACCCCGATGACGGCGCACTCGGCGACGTCGGGGTGCCCCGCGAGCGCGGCCTCGATCGACCCCGTCGACAGGCGGTGCCCCGCGACGTTGAGGACGTCGTCGGTGCGGCCCATGACGTAGAGGTAGCCGTCCTCGTCGACCGAGCCCCCGTCGCCGGTGAGGTAGTACCCGTCGTAGACCGAGAGGTACCCGTCGACGTAGCGCTGGTCGTCCTCCCAGAGGGTCGGCAGGGTGCCCGGGGGCAGTGGGAGCCGGATGGCGATGGCGCCCTCGGTGCCCGGCGGCACCTCCTCACCCCGCTCGTCGAGGACGCGCACGTCGTACCCGGGCACCGGCACGGTGGGGGAGCCCGCCTTGATGGGCATGGGCTCGAGACCGCGCAGGTTCGCCGCGATCGGCCAGCCGGTCTCGGTCTGCCACCAGTGGTCCACGACCGGGACGCCGAGGGTCGAGGTCGCCCACTCGTAGGTGTCCGGGTCGAGCCGCTCGCCGGCGAGGAAGACGGTCTCGAGGCGAGAGAGGTCGTGGCCGGCGAGCAGCGCCCCCGTGGGGTCGTCCCGCTTGATGGCCCGGTAGGCCGTCGGCGCGGTGAACATCGCCTTCGCGCCGTACTCGGCGCACACCCGCCAGAAGGCGCCCGCGTCGGGGGTGCCGACCGGCTTCCCCTCGTAGAGGACGGTGGTCGCCCCGGTGAGGAGCGGCGCGTAGACGATGTAGGAGTGCCCGACGACCCACCCGACGTCGGACGCGGTGAAGAAGGTCTCCCCCGGGCCGATGTCGTAGACGTTCTCCATCGACCAGCGCAGCGCGACGGCGTGGCCGCCGTTGTCGCGGACGATGCCCTTCGGCCGGCCGGTCGTCCCCGACGTGTAGAGGACGTAGAGCGGGTCGGTGGCCTCGACGTCGACGCAGTCGGCGGGCTCGGCGTCGGCGACGAGCTCGTCCCAGTCGAGCTCTTCCCAGTCGGTGTCGCGCTCGCCGACGGCCGCACGGGCCTGCGGTCGCTGGAGGACGACGACGGTCTCGGGTGTGTGCGTGCTGCGGTCGAGGGCGCCGTCGAGCATCGGCTTGTACTCGACGACACGGGTCGGCTCGATGCCGCAGCTGGCGGAGAGGATCACCTTGGGGCGGGCGTCGTCGATCCGCGCGGCGAGCTCCGCCGGCGCGAACCCGCCGAAGACGACGGAGTGCACCGCCCCGAGGCGCGCGCACGCCAGCATCGCGAACACCGCCTCGGGCACCATCGGCATGTAGACGACGACCCGGTCGCCCTTCTCGACGCCGAGGGAGGCGAGCGCGCCCGCGAGCACGGCCACCCGGTCGAGGAGCTCGCGGTAGGTGAAGGTCTGCTTCGTCCCCGTGACCGGGCTGTCGTGGTGGAGGGCGGGCTGGTCGCCGCGGCCGTCGCGGACGTGCCGGTCGAGGGCGTTGAAGCAGGTGTTGAGCCGTCCGCCGCGGAACCAGCGGTGGAAGGGCGGGTTCGTCGAGTCGAGGACCGTCGCCGGGGGAGTGGTCCACTCGATGGCCTCGGCCGCCGCTCCCCAGAAGGCCGTCGGGTCCGCGATGGACTGCTGGTGGGCCGCCGCCCAGGCACCGGTGCTCATGGGACCCCATCGTGCGCCCCGCGTCGCCGGGCCACCAGCCCCCGTGCGGCGAGCGGGAGCCGGGCGCGAGCCGGGCGGGCGTCCTCCGCGCCGAACGGCCTGGGCACACGACCCGGAAACCCTGACGGAGTCTTTACCCTCCTTCGGCCCTCCTCCCGTTGACCTCCCCGAGATCGGTAACTAAGTTGCAAGATCTGTCGCAGAGTTGTGAACAAGTAACGCTCGGAGGAGACCCTGATGTCCCGGACGCTGACCCGTCGCACCGCCCTCACCGGAGGGCTCGTCCTCGCGCTCGCGGGCGCGACCCTCCCGACCGCCGTCGCGGCCCCCGTCCGACCCGGCCCCGCGGCCCGCGGCTGGGCCGAGGCCACACTGCGCCGGATGACCCTGCGCGAGCGGGTCGGCCAGCTGTTCGTCCAGCAGGTCTACGGCAGCGACGCCACGACCCCGGACAGCCGCAACCTCCCGCTCTACGGCGTCGCGAGCCCCGCCGAGGTCGTCCAGAAGTACGCGCTCGGCGGCGTCATCTACTTCGCGTGGACCGACAGCGTCAAGAACCCGCAGCAGATCGCCGGGCTCTCGAACGGCCTCCAGCGCGCGGCCGCCCAGCGCCCCTCGAAGGCCGCCGTGCCGCTGACGATCAGCATCGACCAGGAGCAGGGCGTCGTCACGCGCATCGGCCCGCCCGCCACCCAGTTCCCCGGCTCGATGGCGCTCGGCGCCGGCCGCAGCACCGAGGACGCCCGCACCGCCGCCGCCATCACCGGCACGGAGCTTCGCGCGATGGGTGTCACGACGAACTTCGCGCCCGTCGCCGACACCAACGTCAACCCGCTCAACCCCGTCATCGGCACGCGGTCGTTCTCCTCGAGCCCGCAGCTGGCCGCCGAGATGGTCGCGGCGCAGGTGCGCGGCTACCAGGAGGACGGCGGCGTCGCGGCCTCCGCCAAGCACTTCCCCGGCCACGGCGACACCGCCACCGACAGCCACGTCGCGTTCCCGGTCATCACGCACACCCGCGAGGAGTGGGAGGAGCTCGACGCACCGCCGTTCCGGGCCGCCTTCGCCGCCGGCATCGACATGGTGATGACGGCGCACCTCGCCGTGCCGGCGTTCGACGACTCCGGCCTCCCCGCGACCCTGAGCCACCCCATCCTCACCGGCCTGCTCCGCGAGGAGCTCGGCTACGAGGGCGTCATCATCACCGACGCCCTCGAGATGGCGGGCGTGCGGGCGCTCTACAGCGACGCCGAGGTCGCCGTCCGGGCTCTCCTGGCCGGCGCGGACCAGCTGCTGATGACGCCCGCGATGGACGCGGCGTACGCCGCCGTCATCGGGGCCGTCGAGTCCGGCCGGATCGCGGAGGGGGACCTGGACGACAAGGTGCGTCGCGTCCTCGCGCTCAAGTACCACCGCGGGCTCGTCGACGACGCCCTCGTCGACGTCGCGAAGGTCGCCGAGCGCGTCGGGACGCCCGAGCACCTCGCCACCGCGGCAGCCGTGACGAACCGGACGACGACCCTCGTCCGCAACGACGACCGCGTCCTGCCGATGGCGGTGTCCGGCAAGAAGGTCCTCGTCACCGGCTACGGCGTCACCACGACCCGGATCCTCGCCGACGGCCTGTCGGCCAAGGGCGCGACCACCACGGTCCACCAGACCGGGACCTCGCCCTCCGACGCCGCGGTCGCCGCCGCCGTCGCGAAGGCCGCCGGACAGGACGCCGTGGTCGTCACGACGATGAAGGCCTGGGACACCAAGGTCACCGACAAGAACCGCGGCCAGCAGAAGCTCGTCGCGCAGCTGCGGGCGACCGGGATCCCGGTCGTCGTCGTCGCGACGCGCGACCCCTACGACATCGCCCACCTCGGCGACGTGCAGACCTACCTCGCGACGTACTCGTACAGCCCGGTCGCGATCGAGGCCGTGGCGCGCGTCATCACCGGCGAGGTGAAGCCCACGGGCACCCTCCCCGTCGACATCCCCACGAAGGACGACCCCGACACCGTCCTGTACCCGTTCGGCCACGGCCTCCGGTACTGACCGACCTCCCCACCCCCAGGAGCCCCCCATGCCCGGCCTCGACCGCCGCCAGCTCATCACCGCCACCGCCCTCGGTGCGGCCGCCACGACCTTCGGGGCCGCTGCCCCGTCGCTGGCCGCCACCGGCGCGTCACCCATGCCGGCCCGCCCGGTGACCCCGGGCGCCGACCGCGCCGCCGCCGACGGCTGGCGCGCGCTCGCCGGCCGGAAGGTCGGTGTCCTCACCAACCCGACCGGCATCCTCACGAACCTGCGCAGCATCGTCGACGAGATGCACGACTCGGGCACGGTCGACCTCCAGGCGGTGTTCGGCCCCGAGCACGGGTTCCGCGGCACGGCCCAGGCGGGCGAGGCCGAGGAGACCTTCGTGGACCCGCGGACCGGCGTCACCGTCTACGACGCGTACGGCGCCTCGGCCACGACGCTCGCCCGGATGATCACCGAGTCCGGGGTCGACACCGTCGTCTTCGACATCCAGGACGTCGGCTCGCGGTTCTACACCTACATCTGGTCGATGTACACGGCGATGCGCGCGGCCGTCCGCGCCGGCGCCTCGTTCGTCGTCCTCGACCGGCCGAACCCGGTCGGCGGCACCGCCCGTGGCCCGATGATGACGACCGCCTTCACCTCCGGGGTCGGCGCCAAGGAGATCGTCCAGGCCCACGGGATGACCGTCGGCGAGCTGGCCCGCTTCTTCGACGGCGAGTTCCTCGAGGCCGAGGAGGGCAGGCGGCTCACCCGGCTCGACGTCGTCGAGGTCGCCGGCTGGCGCCGCGACGTGACCCACGCGGCGACCGGCCTGCCGTGGGTGCTGCCGAGCCCGAACATGCCGACCGCCGACACCGCGCTCGTCTACCCCGGCACCTGCCTGTTCGAGGGGACGAACCTGTCGGAGGGGCGCGGGACCACGCGGCCCTTCGAGCTCATCGGTGCGCCCTTCGTCGACCACCGCTGGGCCGAGCGGCTCGCCGGGCGCGACGTGCCCGGCGTGGAGTTCCGCGAGGCGTACTTCAACCCCGTCGTCAACAAGCACGTCGGCAAGGTCTGCGGAGGGGTGCAGGTGCACGTCACCGACCCCCGCGCCGTCGACGGGCCGCGCCTGGGCGCCGAGATGCTCGTCGCCGCCAAGGCCACCGTCGCCGACTTCCAGTGGCGCAGGGACAGCTGGGACGCCGCGCGCCCGTACTGGATCGACAAGCTGACCGGCTCGACCCGGCTTCGCGAGCAGGTGGACGCCGGGGCCTCCGCCGACGAGGTCGTCGGCGCCTGGCGCGAGGAGCTGGCGGCGTTCGACGCCCGCCGTCAGCAGTACCTCATCTACCGCGGGCCCGTCTCGTGACCCGTCCCGGCCGTGCCGCCGGCGTCCTCGCCGGTGCCGTGGCGGCCTCGCTCGTCGTCGCCGCACCCGCGCAGGCCCACGACTTCGACGACCCCCGGGAGGGGTTCATGCCCGCGTCCACCGTCCTGCGCGAGACCTCGCCGGAGGACGCCGGCCTCGACCCGGCGCCGATCGCCCGCGCCGGCGAGCTCGTCGAGTCGCACGAGACCGCCCCGGCGGGCGGGCGGCCGATGTACGCCGGCGCGGTCGGGATCATGGGCCACGACGGCAGGGTCGTCGGCCGGCACACGAGCGGGCACGCCCTGCGCTGGAAGGACGGCACCACCGAGCTCCCGCGCGAGCAGTGGGTCCCGATGCGCGAGGACACCGTCTTCGACCTCGCGTCGGTGAGCAAGCTGTTCACCTCGATCGTCACCGTCCAGCTCATCGAGGACGGCACCGTCGACCTCGAGGCGCCGGTCGCCGCCTACCTGCCCGAGTTCGCCGCCAACGGCAAGGAGGCCGTGACGGTCCGGCACCTGCTGACCCACACCTCGGGCTTCACCTCCTGGCTGCCGCTCCACAGCCGCTACCCGGACGAGGCGTCGCGGGTCAAGGCGGTCATGGACCAGAAGCTCACCAACCCGGTCGGCTCGACCTACCTCTACAGCGACCTCAACCTCATCACTCTCGGCGTCATGGTCGAGCGGCTCACCGGGAAGGGCCTCGACGAGGTCGTCCGCGCCGAGGTGACCGAGCCGCTGGGCATGGACGACACGGGCTACAACCCCACCGACCGCGCACGCACCGCGGCCACCGAGTACCAGGCGACGCCCCCTCGCGGGATGGTGCGGGGCGAGGTGCACGACGAGAACGCGTGGTCGCTCGGAGGGGTGGCCGGCCACGCGGGGGTCTTCTCGACGGCCGACGACCTCGCCGTGCTCGCCCAGGCGCTCCTCAACGGCGGGACGTACGACGGGCGCCGCATCCTCGGCCGCGAGAGCGTCGGGCTGCTCACCACGAACTTCACCGAGGCGTTCCCCGGCGACAGCCACGGCCTCGGGTTCGAGCTCGACCAGCGCTGGTACATGGACGCGCTCTCCGGACCCCGCACCGCGGGCCACACCGGGTACACGGGCACCTCGTTCGTCATCGACTTCGCCTCGCGGTCGTTCGCGATCCTGCTGACCAACCGCGTCCACCCGTCACGCACCTGGGGGAGCAACAACATCGCCCGCCGCGAGTGGGCCCACGGCCTCGCCGCCGCGATGCCACTCGCACCCAGGGACGGCGGGTCCGCCTGGTACTCGGGAGGGTCCGACGCGACGACGGCCACCCTCACGGCCCCTGTCGAGGTCCCGGCCGAGGGCGCGAAGCTGGCCTTCGACCTCTTCCTCGACACGGAGGAGACGGACCCGCTCGCCCTGGAGACGTCCTCCGACGGCGGAGCGACGTGGCAGGCCCTGCCGTTCACCCACCGCGACCGCGGTACGGCCCTGGAGACCGACGGCGTCATCGCCGGGACCTTCGAGCGGCGCTGGACCCAGGTGCGCGCCGACCTGCCGGCCGGCGACCTCCTCCTGCGGTGGAGGACGACCACCGACGGGGCCTACCTCGGCCGCGGCGTGGTCGTCGACGGCGTGCGGGCCACGAGCCCGGCGGGTGTGGTCCTCGACGGGGAGCGCGACCCCGGCGCGTTCACGGCGGCGGGGTGGACCCTCCTGCGCGAGCGGGCCGTAGCGTAGGGCGCATGCCGCGCGATCCCGAGCCCGCCGCCACGGGCCACGCCGTCGCCCCCTCGCTGCTCGTGCAGCTGAGGGGGCTGCGGCCCTCCCTCTCGCCCGCCGAGGACCGTGTCGCCGAGCGGGTGCTCGGCGACCCCCGAGGCACGGCGGGGCTGACCATCACCGAGCTCGCGGTGGCGGCCGGGACCTCGGAGACCACGGTGCTGCGGTTCTGCAAGCGCCTCGGGCTGCCGGGCTACCCCCAGCTGCGGCTCGCCCTCGCCGAGGCCGGCACCCAGCCGCGCACGCAGGCCGCGCCGACGTCCGACATCAGCGCCGACGACTCCATCGACGACGTCATCGCGAAGGTGGCCTACGCCGACGCCAGCGCGGTCGAGGAGACCGCCGAGACGATCGACCGCGGGGCCCTGTCGACGGCGGCGCGGGCCATCGCGGGCGCCGGCCGGGTCGACGTCTACGGCATCGGGGCCAGCGCCCTCGTCGGCAAGGACCTCCAGCAGAAGCTGCACCGGATCGGCTCGATGGTGTTCTGCTGGAACGACCCCCACGTCGCGCTGACCAGCGCCACCCTGCTCGGACCCGGCGACGTCGCCATCGGGATCTCGCACTCCGGGACGACGACCGAGACGGTCGAGGCGCTCGCGCTCGCGCGCGGCAAGGGCGCGACGACGGTCGCCATCACGAACTTCCCGCTGTCGCGCCTCGCCAGGGACGCCGACCTCGTCCTCGCCACGGCGGCCCGCGAGTCGAGCCTGCGCTCCGGTGCCACGGCGAGCCGGATCGCGGCCCTCACCGTCGTCGACTGCCTCTACATCGCCGTCGCGCAGCTCGACCTCGACCGGGCCCGCACGGCCGTCGAGGACACCCGGCGGGCGGTCGCCGGACACCATGTCCGTCACTGATTCACACTCTTGACGGGAAGTTCGTAAGAAAGTACCGTCCTCCGGGTGAGCACCGAGGCCACTGTCAGCGCGCCCACCGAGGACCGCCATCCCGGGACGGCGGGGATCGACGGGCTCTCCACCCTCGAGATCCTGCGGGTCCTCAACGCCGAGGACGCCACGGTCCCGGGCGCCGTCGCCGAGGTGCTCCCCGCCCTCGCCGCGCTCGTCGACCTCGCCGTCGCGGCCGTCGAGGCCGGTGGCGTCATCCACTACGTCGGCGCGGGGACCTCCGGCCGGCTCGCCGTCCTCGACGCCGCCGAGCTGCTGCCCACCTTCAACGCCCCGGACGGGCTCGTCGTCGCGCACCACGCCGGGGGCGGCGAGGCGCTCGTGCGCGCCGTCGAGAACGTCGAGGACGACGCCGAGCAGGGCCGGGCCGACGTCGACGCCGTGACCGCGGCCGACGTCGTCGTGGGCCTGACCGCCTCCGGGCGCACCCCCTACGTCGGCGGGGCGCTCGCCCTGGCCCGTGAGCGCGGCGCCGTGACCGCCCTCGTCAGCTCGAACCCGGAGGCCGAGCTCGCCCCCCTCGCCGACCACTTCCTGCCGGTCGCGACCGGGGCCGAGGCCATCACGGGGTCGACCCGGCTCAAGGCGGGCACGGCCCAGAAGCTCGTCCTCAACGCCTTCTCGACCGCCGTCATGGTGCGGCTGGGGAGGACCTGGTCCAACCTCATGGTCGACGTCGTCGCGACGAACGCCAAGCTCCGCGGCCGGGTGCTGCGCATCCTGCGCGAGGCCAGCGGCGCCTCCGAGGACGACGCCCGCCGCGCCCTCGAGGACGCCGACGGCGAGCTCAAACCCGCGCTCGTCACCCTGCTCTGCGGCTCCGGGGCCGAGGAGGCCCGCGCGGCCCTGCGCGGCAACGGGGGGTCCGTGGCGCGGGCCCTCGCCGCCCTCGGCGCCACCGGACCCAACGGCGCGGCACCCCACCCCGCGTCACCGCGCACCACCACCCCTGCGGCCCACCCCGTGGCCACCGTCCCGACAGGAGATCCCGCATGACCCCGCGTTCCTGGAAGCACCTCGCCGTCACGATCGGTGCCGGCGCCCTCGCCCTCACGGCCTGCGCGCCGTCCTCCGACACCGGCACCTCCGGTGAGGGTGACGGCACGACCCTCACCGTGTGGTCGTGGCGCGTCGAGGACCAGGCGGCCTACGACAAGATCTTCGACGTCTACGAGAGCAAGCACGAGGGTGTCACCGTCGAGTTCAAGCCGTTCAAGGCGACGGAGTACAACAAGATCCTCGCCACGGGCCTGGCCGGCTCCGACGGTCCCGACATCCCGCAGGTCCGCTCGTACGGCCAGCTCCAGGCGACGGTCGCGTCGGGGGCCCTCCTGCCGCTCGACGGCCAGGTCGACCTGTCGTCGTGGGACGAGAACGTCGTCGCCAGCGCCAAGGGCAAGGAGGACGGGAAGATCTACTCCGTCCCGCTCGCCCGGCAGGCGACGGTGCTCTTCTACAACAAGAAGCTGTTCGCGGACAACGGGATCGACGTCCCGACGACGTGGGACGACTTCATCAAGGCCAACGACACCCTCCTCGGCGCGGGCGTCACGCCGCTCGCGGTCGGGGCGAAGGACGACTGGACGCTCCCGATCGTCCACGAGGTGCTCGGCGGCGCCCGCTTCGGTGGCGCCGCCTTCCAGGAGGCGGTCCTCACGGGCGAGAAGGACTTCACCGACCCCGACTGGGTCGCCTCGGTCGAGGTGCTGAAGTCGCTCGAGAAGTACATGCCGAAGAACGTCACCGGCGTGGCCGTGACCGACGCGATGACGCTGTTCACCGCGGGCAGGGCGGCGATGTACCCGGGCGGCTCCTACGACCTCGCGACCCTCCAGAAGGGCAACCCCGAGATGGAGATCGGCGTCCTCCAGGTGCCGCCGGCCACGGGCGCGCCCGCCGGCTCCGAGGCCACGACGGCCGGCTGGGCCGACGGCAACTTCGCGGTCAACTCCAAGTCGCCCGACAAGGAGGCCGCCCTCGAGCTCGTGAAGTGGATGGCGACGCCCGAGTTCGGCCAGCTCGTCGCCGACGAGGTGAAGCAGATCTCCGCGGTCCCCGGCGTGACCTACGCCGACCCGGTGCTCGAGGAGATCAGCGCCAACTACGACAGCAACGGCTCGCCCTACCTCCTCCTCACGGACTTCCGGTACGGAACCCCCACCGGGACCGAGCTGCTGGGGAAGGGTGTGCAGGAGATGTTCCTCGGCAGCAAGGACGCCAAGACCGTGAGCAGCGACCTCGACACCGGCGTCAAGACCTGGTTCAAGCCCGTCAGCTGACCCTCGGCCACCCCGGCGGCCGGCGCACCTCGTGCCCGGCCGCCGGGTGACCGGCGGTCCCGACCCCGAAGCCCCTCCATGCGACGACGTACCGGCCTCCTCTTCGTCACCCCGGCCCTCCTCCTGTTCGGGGTGTTCGTCCTCTACCCGATGCTCACCGCGTTCTCGTACGCGTTCTTCGAGTGGCGCGGCACGGCCCGCGGCGGCTTCGCCGGGCTCGACAACTTCGTCACCCTGCTGACCCGGGCCCCGTTCACGACCGACCTGCCCCGCGCCCTCCTCCACAACGTCCTGTTCTTCGTCGGCACGATGCTCGTGCAGAACACGGTCGGGCTGTCGATCGCCTTCCTGCTCCACCGGCGCGAACGGACCCGGCGGGCGCTGCAGACGCTCTACGCGATGCCGTACCTCGTGAGCCCGATCGTCATCGGCTACCTGTGGACCCTGCTCCTGTCGCCGACGTTCGGCCCCGTCAACAGCCTCCTCACCGCCGTCGGCCTCGAGAGCTGGGCACTGCCCTGGCTCGGCGACCCGGACACCGCGCTGTGGGTCGTCATCCTCGTGTCGGTGTGGCAGTGGATCGGCTTCCCGGTCCTGCTGTACGGCGCCGCGCTGGGCGGGGTGCCCGAGGAGCTGTCCGAGGCCGCCCGCGTCGACGGGGCGTCGTACTTGCAGACCTTCCGGCGGATCACCCTCCCGCTGCTCGTCCCCGCGATCGGCACCGTCAGCGTCCTGACGTTCATCTTCGCGATGGAGGCGTTCGCGCTGCCGTATGCGTTCGGCGGCTCGACCGGCAACCCCGCCGGGGCCACCGACTTCCTCTCGCTGCTGTTCTACCGGACCGCGTTCGACTCGGGCGCGACGGACGCCATCGGCACCTCCTCGGCGCTCGCGACCCTGCTCTTCCTCCTCATCTTCGGCGGGGCCTTCGGGGCGACCGCCGTGCTCCGCCGCCACGAACGGAGGATCACCTCATGAGCGTGGTGCCCGCCGGCATCGGCACCGACGACCGCGGTGTCGACATCGAGTCGGATGCCGTTGCCCCCGAGGGGGGTTCGCCGCGCCGCCGTCGTCGCGGGGGCCGTCCCGTCGGTGGGGCGACGGCGAGCGTGCTGCTGTGGACCTACGCGGCGTTCGCCCTCGTGCCCCTGCTGCTCATGGTCAGCAGCTCGTTCCGCACCAACGCCGACCTCATCTCCGACCCGCTGGGCGCCCCGTGGCCGCTGTCGTTCGACGCGTACCGGGAGGCGTGGACGGCCGGCTCGTTCGCGACGTACTTCGGCAACAGCCTGATGGTCACCCTCGGCGCGGTCGCCATCTCGACGGCCGTGGCGACGATGGCGTCGTACGCGCTGGCGCGGGGCCGCTCGCGGGTCTTCCGCTGGCTGGAGTCGCTGTTCCTCTCCGGGCTGATGCTCCCGATCCACCTCGCGATCCTGCCGATCTTCTTCCTCTTCGACGGCATCGGGCTCATCGACAGCCGGCTCGGTCTCACGCTCATGTACGCGGCGTCGGGTGTGCCCTTCTCGGTCTTCGTCCTCACGACGTTCTTCCGGCAGCTGCCCGAGGAGCTCGAGGAGGCGGCCCTCCTCGACGGCGCCACGGCGTGGCAGGCGTTCTGGCGGATCATGGTGCCGCTCGTCCGGCCGGCCCTCGCGACCGTGGCCGTGTTCCGCTTCGTCCCGATCTGGAACGACTTCCTCTTCCCCCTCGTCCTGCTCCGGCGCGAGGAGAAGTACACGCTGCCCGTCGGCCTGACGACGTTCTTCGGCGAGAACGCCACGAACTACGCGGCCGTGTTCGCCGGGCTCGTCATCACCACGGTGCCGCTCGTCATCCTCTTCCTCTTCGCGACGAAGCAGATCGTCGCCGGGTTGACCGCGGGCATGTCGAAGTGATCGGCTCACGGCCGTGAGCACGGTCGTGGCGGTCGATGTCGGCGGGTCCGGCCTGCGCCTCGTGGCGTCCCGCTCCGGGGTGCCGGGGCCGGTGCTGCGGGCTCCGGGGGCGCGCGTGGGGCCGGGAGGGGTCGACGTCGCGGCGCTGGCCGCCGATGCCTCCCGCCTGCTGGGCGCGGCGGGCGGGCCGGGGTCGTCGGCCGGGTCGACGGGGCTCGACGCCGTGTGCTGGTCGATGCGCGGGCTGCTCCACCTCGCCGACCCGGCGGAGGTGCTCGCCGCGGTCGCCGCCGCGCTGCGTCCTCGGGCCCTGGCCGTGGTCAGCGACGCCGTGGCCTCCCTCGTCGGCGCGGTGGGTGGGGTGCGCCCCGGGGCGGTCGTGGCGGCAGGAACCGGCGCGGTGGCGTTCGGGAGCGACTTCGGCGAGACCTGGGTCAGGGTCGACGGGTGGGGGCACGTGCTCGGGGACCGCGGGTCGGCGGCGTGGGTGGGGCTCGAGGGCCTGCGGGCCGCCCTGCGCCACCGCGACGGTGTGGTGGGCGGCTCCGCGGGCCTGCTCTCTGCCGCGGAGGGCCTGCTCGGGCCGTGCGACACCTGGCCCCGACGGGTGATGACGGGGCCGGACGCCCCGGAGGTGCTCGCCTCGGCGGCCCCCCTCGTCACGGCGGCGGCCGCCGCGGGCGACCCCGTGGCCGGGGCCATCGCGTCCGGGGCCGGGCGCGCGCTCGCGGCCTCCCTCCTCGCGGCCGCTGCCCCGCTCGCCGCCCCCGTCCTCGTCGGGACCGGGGGGCTGCTCGGCGCCCACGTCGTGCACGACGCGTTCGTCGAGGCGGTGGCGGCCGTGGGCCCCGCACCGGTCGAGGCGAAGGGCGGTGCGCTCGACGGCGCCCTCCACCTCGGCGAGCTGCTCGCGCGCACGGGTGCGGTGCCCACCCACGAGCGCTACGTCCACCTCGCCCCCCGCCCCTGACGACCCGCCCCGGGCTGCCGCGCCTGCGGGGACCGTGCACCCCCAGGTCTGCGGCCGCGTGTGCTCCAGCGGCTGTCGGGGCGACCACCTGAGCCCACGCGCCGCGGCCCTCCAGCGGCGTGTGCTCGAGCGGCTGTCGGGGCGACCACCTGAGCACACGCGCCGCGAGGCGCCGCGCTGAGGGAGTGCCCGTCACGGGTTGACCGGTGAACCGAGCGCGCCGCGGCGCACCGTCCTCCCCACCGAGCTCGTCGTCCGCGAGTCGACCGGGCCGGCGCCCTCCGCCTGAGCCCGGCGGCGCCCGTGGCCTGACAGACTCCCCGCCATGGAGGTGCCGCAGCACTGGGTCAAGGTCGAGGGTTTCAGCCCCGACCTGGGGTCGTCGGGCGGCACGGTCGCGGTGTGGGGCTGGTCGACCGAGTCCGATGACGAGGCCCTGGAGGTCGGCCGGGTCCGCCTCGCCGAGCTCCTGGATCGGATCCGCGTCGAGGGGCGCCTGCCCTCCACGCGCGGGTACTACCCGCGGACCCCGCTGCGCGAGCCCGTCCTCGAGGAGGTCCGCGGCCACGACGGCCGCCGCCTCGCGGTCGTGACCCGCAACCGGATGGGGTGCGAGGTCCTGTGCACCGACGTCCTGCTCATCGCCGACGTCGACGTCCCCGAGCTCGAGGACGGGGCGGGAGAGCGGCGCCGGTGGCCCTCCGACACCGGTGGCGGCGTGACCTCCTTCCTCCGTCGGCTCGTCATGGGCCGCCCCGACCCGAAGCCGCAGGACCGGCGGGGCGAGGACGCCGCCGGCCTCGACGCGCCACCGTCGCCCTCGGCGGGCGGTCACGGGATGTTCTCTGCCGGGCTCGGGGGGCCGAGGCCGGCCACGGGCAGCGGTGGGCCGAGCGTCGCCGAGGCCCTGGCGTGCGAGCCGGTCTGGGAGTTCGCCCAGCGCCATCCCGATCTCGGCGTGCGGGTGTACCGGACCCGCGCCGGGCTGCGCGTCATCGTCACCGGCGCCGACGCGCCCCCGATGTCCGAGCGCGGGCGCGACATCCTCACCCAGCTGGGGTCCGACCCGCTCTACGTCGAGCTCTGCTCCACCCACGACAGCTACCGGGCGCGGCTCACCCCCAAGCCGTTCAGGGTCGGGATGGCGGCGCTGCACGTGGGGTGGCCCTGCCCGTCCGAGGAGCTGGAGCGTGCCTGGCTGCGGTGGGTCGACGAGTACGAGGACGCGGCGCTGGGGTGGTCGACCTGCCGGCTCATCAGTGCCTCCGGGCCGGTGCCCGGGGAGGACGAGCGGCGGCTCGTGGAGCTCCACGACGAGCGGACCCGCACCCACGTGCGCGACCCCCTCGCGTGACGGCCACCTCCGGCCGGGTCGAGGTGGAACCCGACCCCCTGGAGGTCCTCTTCCACCTCGAACCGCCGTCTTCGGTGCTGGCACCCCCCCGTCCGACCGCACAGCAGAAGCGCCCCACGAGCGAGCTCGTGGGGCGCTTCTGCTGGCGGAGGATGGGGGATTTGAACCCCCGAGGGTTTTATCCCAACACGATTTCCAATCGTGCGCACTAGGCCACTATGCGAATCCTCCGCGGGCGAGGTTACTAGAGGCCACGGTCCTGCCAGAAATCGGGCCGACGGGCGTCGCGCAGGTCACGCACCCGGCGTGGGTGGGGGACCGATGACGAGCAGCGCCGCCGTCATCAGGCCCACTCCGGCCGCGGCGACGACCGAGGCGGTCGCCGGCCGGGCGAGGGCCGCCCCCACGACCCGCTCCGGGACCGAGGACGCGGCCTGCCCACCGGGCCCGAGGCGCCAGTGGCGCGGGGCGAGGCCGGCTCGCTCGACGCGGCGCTCGGCCCAGAGGGTCGCGAACGGCACCACCCCGGCGGCGAGCGCGGCCACGACCTCGCGCAGCCGCCACCGCTGGTCGACCCAGAGCACGAGGACGGCCAGCACGTAGGCGAGGAAGACGACCCCGTGGGCGAGCCCGAACACCCGCACGCCCAGGTCGGTGGCGCGGGTCAGGTACTTCAGCCACATGCCGATGAGCAGGAGGGTCCACGTGATGACCTCGGCTCGGGCGAGCCACGTGAACAGGGTGCGGGGGGTCATGACGGCCTCCGGGTCGGGGAGCTCCATCGTCACCCACGGCCGCGAGCCGCCGGCATCCGGCCCACCACACGGCCGTCGGCAGCCCACCTCCGGTCCCGCCGCGGACCCGGCGACCCCCGCGGACGCCGACGGCCGGCCCCGCGTGGTGCGGGACCGGCCGTCGGAGGACGGGGCGGCGTCAGTGCGCCTCGGGCAGCACCCGGTCGTGCCGGAGCGAGGTCGCCTTCGTCTCCTTGGCGAGGAGCACCGAGACGACGGTGATGACCGCCGCGACGGCGAGGTAGATCCCGACCGCGGTCGTGTTCTTCGTCTCGACCGAGCCGAGCAGCTGGAGGGCGATGATCGGCGCGAGCGCACCCGCGAAGATCGACGCCAGCTGGTAGCCGACCGACGCGCCGGTGTAGCGCACGGAGGTGCCGAACAGCTCGGAGAAGAACGCCGCCTGCGGCGAGTACATGAGCGCGTGGAAGACCAGCCCGACGACGACGGCCAGCAGGATGCTCCCGCTGCTCAGGGAGTCGATGAGCGAGAAGAACACGAAACCCCACACGCCCACGCCGACCGCGCCGACGAGGTAGAGGGGTCGGCGGCCGACCCGGTCGGACAGCGCCCCGATGAGCGGGATGAGGACGACCTGGACCGCGGCACCGATGAGCAGCGCGCCGAGGACGACGCCCTTGGGCTGGTCGAGGTAGGTGGTGACGTACGTGATGACGACGATCGTGAAGATGTAGTAGGAGATGTTCTCGGCCATCCGCATGCCCATGGCGAGGAAGACCTCCTTGGGGTAGCGCTTGACGACCTCGAGGATCGGCAGGTGCTTCTCGTCGCGGCTGTCGATCTCGGCCTTGGCCTCGGCGAAGACGGGGGAGTCCTCGAGGCTGAGGCGGACCCACAGGCCGATGAGAACCATGACCGCCGAGAGCAGGAACGGGATGCGCCAGCCCCAGCTGTTGAAGGCGTCCTCGGGCTGGACGACCGAGAGGACCCACAGCACGGCGGTCGCGAGGAGGTTGCCCAGCGGGACACCAGCCTGCGGCCAGCTCGACCAGAAGCCGCGGTGCTCGTCCTTGCCGTGCTCGGCGACCATGAGGACGGCGCCGCCCCACTCACCGCCGACGGCGAAGCCCTGCACCAGTCGGCAGACGAGGAGCAGGATCGGCGCGGCGACGCCGATCGTCGCGTACGTGGGGAGCAGGCCGATGGCGACGGTCGCCGCACCCATCATGAACAGGGAGGTGACGAGCATCTTCTTGCGGCCGACCCGGTCGCCGTAGTGCCCGAAGACGATGCCGCCGAGGGGGCGCGCGACGAAGCCGAGGGCGTAGGTGCCGAACGCGAGGAGCGTCGCGGTCAGCGGCTCGCTCTCGGGGAAGAAGAGGACGCCGAAGACGAGGGCTGCGGCCGAGCCGTAGAGGAAGAAGTCGTACCACTCGACGGCCGTGCCGACGACGCTGGCGAAGACGACCTTGACGATGCTGGTCCGGCCGGGTTCGTCGGTGGTGGCGCCGGCCGGGCTGTCCTGGCTGACGGTGCTCATGCGATGGGCCTTTCGTGCGGAGGGCGTGGGAGCCGCGGGAGGCTCGTCGTGACCGGCGCGTCGTCAGGGTCCCTGCGCCACGTCGCGCCGCCGTCGACGGGTGTCTCGGGCTTGCGGACGACCGTAGGGGGGCCCCCACCACCGTGGCATGTCTGGTGCGTCCACACGTTCCCGCGCACGGTGGCCTCCGGCCACACACCCGTGCGACGTCGACCGTCCGTGCCGCCACGGCGGTCACCGAACCTCGCGGACGCCACCCGATGTCGGGCGACATTCGTGAGGTTCGGTGACACTCGCGGTGGAGGGCGGGGCCGCCGGTCGGTCGCGGATTTCCCCGGAGGACGGGCGCTCACCTACGATCGGACACGGCACCCCGCGTGGTGGTACCCCGCCGAACCCCCCCAGGGCAGGAATGCAGCAAGGGCAGGTGGGCTCTTCCAGGTACGCGGGGTGTCCTCGCGTCCGGGGAAGGGTGGGGGACCGGGTCAGCGGGCGGCGGTGGCGTGCTCGGGGCCACAGACCCCGCCGCCGCAGCCACCACCGGCGGCACCGCCGGCGCCGCAGCCGCACCCGGCACCCGCCGGCTCCGCGGCGTCCTCGACGGCGTCCTGCGCCGCGCCGGAGCCGCACGCCCCGCCGCAGCAGCCGCCACCGCACCCACCGCCGGCGGCCGCGACCTCCTCGGGCTCGGTGCCCTGGAGGTCCCACACCTGGCGGATCGAGCCGAGCAGCACCTCGACCGGCTGGGCGCCACTGACGCCGTACTTCTGGTCGAGGACGAAGGTCGGGACGGCCGTGATGCCGATCTGGGAGGCCAGCGCGAGGTCGGTGCGCACGTCGATGCCGAAGTCGTCGGACTCCAGGGTCTCGCGCACGACGTCCTCCTCGAGCCCGGACTCGACGGCGAGGCGGACGAGCACCTCGCGGTCGCCGATCGCCTGACCCTCGGAGTACCACGCCCGCATCACCCGCTCGGTGACCTCGCCCTCGCGCCCGAGGCTGCGCGCGAGGTGGACGAGGCGGTGGGCGTCGTAGGAGTTGCCGCCCTTGAGGTCGGCCCACGCGAAGTCGAGGCCGACGGCGGCGGCGTCGCGCGCCATCTGCTCGTGCTGGGCGACCATCTGCTCGCGGCTCGCGCCGTACTTCGCGGCGACCTTGTCGATCACGGGGGCGTCGTCCACGGCCGGGGCGTTGCGGTCGAGCTGGAAGCTGTGCCAGACGACCCCGACCTCGTCGGCGTGCTCGAACTGCTCGAGGGCGAGCTCGAGGTGCCGTCGGCCGAGGTGGCAGAACGGGCAGAGGATGTCGGACCAGACGTCGATGCGCACGACACGAGGGTACGTGGCGTGAACCGCCGCGCCGTCATCCGCCGTGCGTCCCGGACTCCCCGCTCGCGGCACGCACCCCTGCGTGCGGGAGTGGTCGCGCGGTGCGGTCGGCGGGCTCAGGCGGTGACGCGCCGCCCCCGGGCGGCCTCGCCACGAGGCGCGGCTGCCCGGTCCGCCGGCTGCGACACCGACGCGACGGAGCGCAGCCGGGCTCCGCACGTCGGGCTCGTGCACGCCGCCGACCCGATGCGGTACCCGACGCCCGGCACCGGGTCCGCGAGCCTCGGCCCGCCGGCGTGGAGGACCTTGCGGCGCAGCCGGCTGAGGTGGACGTCGAGGACGTGGTCGTTGGGGGCCAGGCCCCTCCAGCCGCGCTCGAGGAGCTCCCAGCGCGAGACGACGCGGCGCTGCTCGGTCACGAGGGCGTGGAGAAGGTCGAACTCGGTGCGGGTCAGTGACAGCGTCTCGTCGTGCAGGGTCGCGGTGCGCAGCATCGGGTCGAGGGTGAGACAGGCGAACCGCGTGCCGTCGCCGGCCGTCCAGCGCCGTCCCCGGGCGATGAGCCCGCCGAGCCGCGCGCGCAGCACCTCGGGCGAGACACGGGTCGTCACGTAGTCGTCGCACCCCCGCGCGAAGGCGAGCAGCTCGTCGGCCTCGCGCCGGCTGGGCGTGACGAGGCAGAGCGGCACCGTCGTCGCGGCCCGGACGGTTCGGGCCGCCCGGTGACCGGCGTCGGTGTCGTCGCCGGAGGCGACGACGACGAGGTCGAGCCCACGGTCGTCGATGACGTCCCCGAGCCGCCGGTCCGGGAGGGTGGTGAGGTCGGCGCGGTCGGGGACCGCACGCGCGACGTGTTCCGCGGTCGGTGCACCGTCGTGGGTGACGACCAGGAGGACCGTCATCGCGGAACCCTTCCCCTCGGTCGGCCGTTCGGCCGAGTTCTTTACGATGTCTTTACCATCTGCAGAAACGATCGTTACCATGTCTGGGTGTCGTGACCTGCGCAATGGCCCGAAATGGCTATGCATGAGGGACTTCTCAGGGAACGGCGCACCTGTCGCCCAAGGGGTGGGCGAGAGGACGACGTGAGGGGTGCGAGAGGCGTCCGCGAGGACGGTTCGGCACCCTGATCGGGAGACCCCGGAGGCTCGCACTTCGGGCGGCCGTCACCCCCCCGGGCCGCCCGCCCCGGACCCCCTCGGGGCCGGAGGACCCGCCGCGACGGCGGACCCGTCATCCGTCGCGGCGGGTCCGTGGGCCCGGGTGTCCACACCCGCGCCTCGCCGTTCCGGGTGTCCGTCATCGGCACTAGGGTCGACGCCGTGAGCACCGCCCTGTACCGCCGCTATCGGCCCGAGACGTTCGCCGACGTCATCGGCCAGGAGCACGTCACCGAGCCGCTCATGCAGGCCCTGCGCACGGGCCGGGTCAACCACGCCTACCTGTTCAGCGGCCCCCGCGGATGCGGCAAGACGACGAGCGCACGCATCCTGGCCCGCTGCCTCAACTGCGAGCAGGGGCCCACCCCGACCCCGTGCGGGGCGTGCGACTCGTGCGTGGCGCTGGCGCGCGGCGGCCCGGGCACCGTCGACGTCATCGAGATCGACGCCGCGAGCCACGGCGGTGTCGACGACGCCCGCGACCTGCGCGAGCGGGCCTCCTACGGCCCGGCCCAGAGCCGCTACAAGATCTACATCATCGACGAGGCGCACATGGTCACCTCGCAGGGCTTCAACGCCCTGCTGAAGATCGTCGAGGAGCCGCCCGAGCACGTGAAGTTCGTCTTCGCGACCACCGAGCCGGAGAAGGTGCTCGGCACGATCCGCTCGCGCACCCACCACTACCCGTTCCGGCTCGTCCCGCCGGGCCAGCTCTCCGACTACATGGAGCGGCTGTGCGCGCAGGAGCAGGTCGCCGTCGCCCCCGGCGTGCTGTCGTTCGTCACGCGCGCCGGTGGCGGTTCGGTGCGTGACTCCCTGTCCGTGCTCGACCAGCTCATCGCCGGGTCCGGCTCCGAGGGGCTGACCTACGAGTCGGCCGCCGCTCTCCTCGGGTTCACCGACGGCGAGCTGCTCGACGCCACCGTCGACGCCTTCGCCGCGGGGGACGCAGGGGCGGTGTTCCGGGTGGTCGACCGGGTCGTCGAGACCGGCCTGGACCCCCGGCGCTTCGTCGAGGACCTCCTCGAGCGGCTGCGCGACCTCATCGTCGTCCACGCGACCGCCGAGGGCGCGTCGGCCGTCCTTCGGCACGTCCCCGAGGACCAGCTCGAGCGGATGCGGTCACAGGCGGCGGCCTTCGGGGCCGGCGCGCTCTCCCGCGCCGCCGACGTCGTCAACGCCGGCCTCACCGAGATGACGGGCGCGACGGCGCCGCGCCTCCAGCTCGAGCTCATCGCCGCCCGCATCCTGCTCCCCGCCGCAGCCGGGGAGGCCGGGTACGCCGCCCGCCTCGACCGGCTCGAACGGCGCCTCGACGTCGGCGGTGTCCCGAGCGGCTCGGCGCCCTCGTACGCCAGCCCGGCCGCGGCGCCCGCCGCCCCGGTCGCGCCGGTTGCTCCCGCGCCGGTCACCGTCGCGC
This sequence comes from Oryzobacter faecalis, assembly GCF_046764005.1. Classification (NCBI taxonomy): domain Bacteria; kingdom Bacillati; phylum Actinomycetota; class Actinomycetes; order Micrococcales; family Intrasporangiaceae; genus Oryzobacter; species Oryzobacter faecalis. The sequence continues at coordinate 76,227 of NZ_JBKOFW010000005.1, forward strand.
CGGAGCCTGCTCCGTCCGACGCCCGGTCCGGTGTGGACTCCAGCCGGGTCGGCGCCGGTCCCGTGGACGCGGACCGGGCTGCGCCGCAGCCGGGTTCGACGGCGGCCACGCGACCGGAGGCAGCCGACGAACCGTCCGAGGACGTCCCGCCGGCTGGGCCCGAGGCCCCGGCGGCTCCGGCCGCCGTGGCACCGCCGGCCGGCGTGGAATCGCCCGCCGCACCGGGTCCGGCCGCCGCGCCCGCCACGCCCGCCACGCCCCGCGGTCCCGGCGGCCTCGACACCGACGCGCTGCGCCGTTCGTGGCCCGACGTCCTCGCCAAGCTCTTCGAGATGCGCCGCTCCACGTGGACCTTCGTCTCGCAGAACGCCCAGGTCGCCGACTACGACGGCCGCCGCGTCCTCCTCGCGATCTCCACCGTCGGCCTCGCCGAGACCTTCCGCCGCGGCCCCCACGCCGACTACCTGCGGCAGGCCCTCATCGACGTCCTCGGCGTCGACGCCCGGGTCGAGGGCGTGCCGGCCACCGATGCCGTGAGCGCGTCGAGCCCCGTGCCGCCGCCGGACGAGGGGCCCACCCCCGCGGCGTCGGCCTCGGGCCCGGCATCCGTCCCGGCCTCCCCGGCACCCGGCGCCGTCCCGCCTCCGGCCGGCGACGCCCGCGACGCCGCACCGGGTCCCGCGCCGTCCGCGACCGCCGCACCCGCCGCACCCGCCGCCGCCGGGGCTTCGGCGCCACCCCGTGAGGGCTGGTCCACGCCGCCCGGCACCCCGGCGACGAGCTGGTCCGAGGCGCCTCCGCCCCCCGGCGACGACGCACCCTCCTGGGGCAGTCCCCTCGAACGGGCTCGCGCCGAGGTCGCCGACAACCCCGAGGTCGCACCCGAGGAGCGGGTCGTCGACGACAGCGCGGTCAGCGACGACGACGAGTCGCTCGACGACCTCAGCGACGTCGGCGTCCCCGTCGTCGAGCGGCTCCTCGGCGGCACCGTCATCCGTGAGGAGGAGCGGTGACCCGGCTCGCCTACACGCTGAGCCACGGCGTCGTCGCCCCCCTGTCCAAGGCGCTGTGGCGGCCCACGGTCACCGGGCGCGAGAACGTGCCGATGACCGGCGGCGTCCTCCTCGCGAGCAACCACCTGTCCTTCATCGACTCCTTCGCCATCCCGATCGTCGCGCCGCGCCCCGTCGTCTTCCTCGCCAAGTCCGACTACTGGACCGGCACGGGGCTGGGCGGCGCCGTGCGGCGCGGGTTCTTCGACGGCATCGGGTCCATCCCCGTCGACCGCCACTCCTCGCGGGCCGCGCAGGAGTCGCTCGACGCCGCGCTCGAGGTCCTGCGGGCCGGGCGGGCGTTCGGCATCTACCCCGAGGGCACCCGCTCGCGCGACGGCCGGCTCTACAAGGGGCGCACCGGCGTCGCGTGGCTCGCGCTCACCGCGGGCGTCCCCATCGTGCCCGTGGGGCTCACGGGCACCGACGAGGTGCAGCCGATCGGCACCAGCTTCCCCCGCCTCGCCAAGGTCCGGGTCGCCTTCGGCACCCCGATCAGCCCCGACACGTACCAGGGCGTGCCGGCGGGGAGGGCCCGGCGGCAGCTGACGGACGAGGTCATGGCGGCGATCGCCCGCCTGTCCGGTCAGGAGCGCGCCGACACCTACAACGAGCTCCCGCCCGAGTCCACCGGCGCCGCGGTCGGCATCTGACCCCTCTGGCGTCGACGCGTGGCGGGCCCGGGCGCGGCGCCGAGGCACAGCGGTGCCCGGAGGTCGTAGGCTCGACGTCGTGTACGAAGGCGCGGTCCAGGACCTCATCGACGAGCTCGGCAGGCTGCCGGGCGTCGGGCCCAAGAGCGCCCAGCGGATCGCCTTCCACCTCCTTCAGGCCGACCCCGCCGACGTCGAGCGGCTCGGCCACGCGCTCTCCGAGGTCAAGGCCCGGGTCCGGTTCTGCGTCGTCTGCTTCAACGTCGCCGAGGCCGAGCGCTGCCGCATCTGCAGCGACCCGCGCCGCGACGAGCACGCCATCTGCGTCGTCGAGGAGCCCAAGGACGTCGTCGCCATCGAGCGCACCCGCGAGTTCCGCGGCCGCTACCACGTGCTGGGCGGCGCGATCAGCCCCATCGACGGCATCGGCCCCGACGACCTGCGCGTCCGCGAGCTGCTGACCCGTCTCGGCGACGGCACGGTCACCGAGGTCATCATCGCGACCGACCCCAACCTCGAGGGCGAGGCCACCGCGAGCTACCTGTCGCGGATGCTCAAGGACTTCGGCCTGCGCGTCACCCGGCTCGCGTCGGGCCTGCCCGTCGGCGGCGACCTCGAGTACGCCGACGAGGTCACCCTGGGCCGGGCGTTCGAGGGACGGAGGCTGCTCGATGTCTGACGACGAGTGGGCGGTGCTCGCCGAGGAGTCGGCCGCCGACGCCCGGATGTACCTGCTGACGATCCGGGAGATCGCGGCCGGCAACAGTCCCGACGCCACCTTGCCGATGGCCCTCCTCGCGCTCTCCCAGGTCACCGTCATGGGCGCGCGGCTGGGCGCCGTCGAGGACGTCGTGCCCGTCGAGCGCTTCGAGCCGGACTCGGGGCCCGACCCCGAGCTCGACCCGCTCCGCGAGAGCCTCGCGAACGTCTTCGAGGGCCTCGACGAGTACGCCGACCTCGCCGACCCGGTGCTCGACCCAGAGCCGGCCGTCGGCCGCCTCTCCGACGACCTCGTCGACATCGCGTCGGCGCTCGCGCACGGCCTCGTCCACCACGAGGCCGGCCGGCGCGTGGAGGCCCTGTGGTGGTGGCAGTTCAGCTACCTGTCGCACTGGGGCGAGCGCGCGGCGGCGGCCCTGCGGGTCGTCCACGCGCTCCTCGCGCACGTCCGCCTCGACGCCGACCCCGATGCCGTGTCGGAGGCCGAGTTCGACGCCCTCCACCCCTGAGGGCGGAGGGCGCCGCCGGCCTCAGGAGGCGCAGCTGCCCGAGTCGCGCTGCACCTTGACGTCGACCGTGTCGCCGACGCTGACCCGGAAGAGGAACGTCAGCCGCTGCTGCCGACCGTCGTACTCGCCGGTGGCGTGGCGGCGGAACCAGTCGGTGTAGCCGTCCTGCGTGGGGGCCGAGCCGCTCCCGAGGCGCACCGTGCCGGACGATCCGTCGGACGCGGTGTAGGTGCCGCGCACGGTCGACCAGACCGCGCCGTTCTTCGTCGCCGAGACGTGCTCGGAGGTCCACGAGAAGGTGACGTCGGTCGCCTCTCCCGTGCACGGGTTGACGACCTCGGCGGTGGCGCCGCCGGACGTCGGTTGCCAGCCGGCCGCGGAGGCCGGAGTGGGGACGGCGACGAGTGCCGCCCCCGCCGCGAGAGCGGCAGCGATCTGCTTCTTCATCTGTGGGTCCTTCCCCTGCTGAAGGAGAGACCACGGTCCTCCACGACCGCGAGGCGCGTCAACCGAAACGGCGAAACGGCTCGCGCCGGTGAGGGTTCAGCCCAGCGTGGGGAGGTCGCCCGACGCGACGGCGGCTCGCAGGTCGTCGGTGGCGTCCCAGTCGTTCGCGTGCATCGCCGCGACGACGCGGCCCTCGCGGATCCAGAACGCGCGGAACGTCTTTCCCGCGAGGTCGCCGTGCACCACGACCTCGTCCTCCGCCCTGCCGTGTCCGACGTACTCCATGCCGAGGTCGTACTGGTCCGTGAAGAAGTAGGGCATCGCGTCGTACGCCTCGTCGCCGCCTGCGAGGTTGTGGGCGGCCGTCTTCGCCTGGTTGATGGCGGTGTCCCAGTGCTCGACCCGGATCCGGCGGCCGAGGACGGGATGGGCGTGGCTCGCGATGTCGCCGACCGCGAGCACCGACGGCACGCGGGTCCCACGCTCTGCGTGGGAGGTGTGCAGCCCGGCGTCGACGAGGACGCCGTCGTCGACGGCGAGGCCGCCGGAGCGCGCGAGGTCCAGGCGCGGTGCGACCCCGATGCCCGCGACGACGAGGTCGGCGTCGCGAAGGTCGTCCGGCGTCACCGACGCCCCGAGGCGCAGGTCGACCCCGTGCTCGCGGTGCAGGTCCGCGAAGACCTCGGCGACCGTCGGGCCGAGGACGCGCAGCAGCGGCAGGTCGGCGGTCTCGAAGACGGTGACGTCGGACCCGGCCTCGCGGGCGGCGGCGGCGACCTCGAGGCCGATCCATCCCGCGCCGACGACGGCGATGCGCCTCCCCTCGCCGAAGGCGGCCTTGAGCCGGTCGGAGTCCTCGATGGTGCGCAGGTAGGCGACCGGCACACCGGCGTCCTCCACCGCGGTGAGCCGCCTCGGTTCGGCGCCGGTGGCGAGCAGGAGGCGTTCGTAGGTGACGTCACCCGCGGTCGTGGTGACCACGTGGGCGTCGATGTCGAGGGATGTCGCCTCGACCCCGGTGCGCAGGTCGACGTCGTGCTCGGCGTACCACTCGCGCGGGTGGACGAAGGCGTCCTCGAGCGGGTCGTTGCCGAGGAGGTACCCCTTGCTCAGGGGCGGGCGCTCGTACGGCGGGTGGTGCTCGGCTCCGAGGAGCACGACCGGGCCGTCGTACCCCTGCTCCCTCAGCTCCGTGGCGGCGGTGCCACCGGCGAGTCCGGCTCCGACGATGACGATCGACATGCCCCGACGCTACGCCCGGCGACGGCGTACCGACATTGACGGTTCGGTCGATCTGCGGACGAACCGGCGTCCCGAGATCGACGCACTGGTCGATCGGGTACGCGGAGGGGCGGCAAGCATGACCGGATGGCGGGCGTCGTGTCCGGTCCGTGGACGGGCCGTTAGAGTTGGGGCCGCCCCCAGCACCACGCCCCCGGGAGTTCCACGTGCCCATCGTCGTCCAGAAGTACGGCGGTTCCTCGCTCGCCGACGCCGAGAGCATCAAGCGCGTCGCCCAGCGGATCTCGGCGACCAAGAAGGCCGGCAACGACGTCGTCGTGGCCGTCTCGGCCATGGGCGACACCACGGACGAGCTGCTCGACCTCGCCCAGGAGGTCAGCCCGCTGCCGCCGCCGCGCGAGCTCGACATGCTGATGACCGCGGGCGAGCGCATCTCGATGGCGCTCGTCGCCATGGCGATCACCGACCTCGGGCACAGTGCCCGCTCCTTCACCGGCAGCCAGGCGGGCGTCATCACCGACGGCATCCACGGAAAGGCGAAGATCATCGACGTCACGCCGGGGCGCATCACCGAGGCCCTCGGCAAGGGCCACGTCGTCATCGTCGCCGGGTTCCAGGGCGTCAGCCAGGACACCAAGGAGATCACCACCCTCGGCCGCGGGGGGACCGACACCACCGCCGTCGCGCTCGCCGCGGCGCTCGAGGCCGACGTCTGCGAGATCTACACCGACGTCGACGGCGTCTTCACCGCCGACCCCCGCATCGTCCCGGCGGCCCGCAAGATCGGCCGCATCTCCGCCGAGGAGATGCTCGAGCTCGCCGCGTGCGGCTCGAAGGTCCTGCACCTGCGCAGCGTCGAGTACGCGCGCCGATTCGACATCCCCATCCACGTCCGCTCGTCCTTCTCGCAGAAGGTCGGCACCATCGTCACGGACCAGCCCGACCCCGAAGGAGTCCCCGTGGAAGCCCCGATCATCGCCGGTGTCGCCCACGACCGCAGCGAGGCGAAGGTGACCGTCGTCGGTGTCCCCGACCGCACCGGGATGGCCGCGCAGATCTTCCGGGCCGTCGCCGCCGCCGAGATCAACATCGACATGATCGTCCAGAACGTGTCGGCCACCGAGACCGGCCTCACCGACATCTCGTTCACCCTCCCGAAGAGCGACGGGCCCACAGCGGTCAAGGCGCTCCAGGCGATCCAGGACGCCGTGGGCTTCGGGCAGATCCAGTACGACGACCAGGTCGGCAAGCTGAGCCTCGTCGGTGCCGGCATGAGGTCGAACCCCGGTGTCTCGGCGACGTTCTTCTCCGCTCTCGCCGAGGCCGGCGTCAACATCGAGATGATCTCCACGTCCGAGATCCGGATCTCGGTCGTCACCCGCGAGGACCTCCTCGACGACGCCGTCCGTGCGGTCCACACCGCCTTCGGCCTCGACTCCACGCAGGGTGAGGCCGTCGTCTACGGGGGCACCGGCCGCTGACGTGATCGGGCACGGGCAGGACCCGACCGGGGGCGGCAGGCCGACCCTCGGCATCGTCGGCGCCACCGGCGCGGTCGGCCGCGTCGTCCTCGACGTCCTCCCGACGCGTGACACGCACTGGGACGGGGTCCGGCTCGCCGCCGGCGCCGAGGACGTCGGCGCGGTCCGGCGGGTCGGGGGCACCGACGTGTCGGTCGAGGCGCTGACCGAGGACTTCTTCGACGGCGTCGACGTCGCGATCTTCGACATCCCGCCGGCCATCGCCCGGGACTGGGTCGAGCTCGCCGCCGCGCGCGGGGTCGTCGCGATCGACAACAGCACCGTCTTCCGCACCGACCCGGACGTGCCGCTCGTCGTGCCGGAGGTCAACCCGCGCCGCGTCGCCGACCGGCCCCGCGGCATCATCGCCAACCCCGGCGCCACCGTGATGACGATGATCGACGTCCTCGCCGTCCTCCACGCCGGCTGGGAGCTCGAGGACCTCGTGGTCACGACCCTCCAGGCCGCCTCGGGCCTGGGGCGGGCGGGCATGAACCGGCTCCACGACGAGCTCGACGTCGTCCACGGCGACCGCGACCTCGGCACCCGACCCGGCGACGTGCGGCGTCTCATCGAGAACGAGCTCGGCGAGTCGGTGTTCCCGGCTCCGTTGGCGCTCAACGTGGTTCCGTTCGTCGGGCACCACGTCGGCGACGGCTGGACGTCGGAGGAGCGCAAGGTCCGCGACGAGACCCGCAAGATACTCGACCTCCCGGACCTGACGGTCTCCGCGACGTGCATCCGGGTCCCCGTCGTCTCGTCGCACTCGGTGAGCCTGCACGCCACCTTCGGCCGGAGGGTCAAGGTGGAGGACGCCCGCCAGGCGCTCGTCGAGGCCCCGGCGGTCGTCGTGCTCGACGACCCCGACGAGCCGGAGTTCCCCACGCCGAACGACGTGGTCGGCGCCGACCCGCGGTTCGTCGGCCGCATCCGGCAGGCGCCCGACGAGCCGACCACGCTCGACCTGTTCATCTCCGGCGACAACCTGCGCAAGGGGGCGGCGCTCAACATGGTGCAGACGGCCGAGCTGGTGGCGCAGGAGTCCGCGCGCGGGTGACGGCCACGCGCACCGGAGGACGACCGTCCGCCGACCGGATGGTGGTCGAGTGACCCGCGTCACGCCCGCTCTGCCACGATGGTCGGTGGAGGGACAGCGCGGTCCCGCCGCCCACCAGTCCCCACGCCCGCCACGACCGGCACCCGACCACTGCACCGCAGGAGCGCACCCATGACCGTCCGGACCGTCGCCATGCTCACCGCCGGTGGGCTCGCCCCGTGTCTCTCGTCCGCCGTCGGTGGCCTCATCGAGCGCTACACCGAGGTCGCCCCGGACGTGCGGATCATCGCCTACACCAACGGCTACGCCGGCCTGCTGCGCGGGCAGTACGTCGAGGTGACGCCGGAGGTGAGGGAGAAGGCCCACCTCCTCCACCGCTTCGGCGGGTCGCCGATCGGCAACAGCCGGGTCAAGCTGACCAACGTCGCCGACTGCGTCAAGCGCGGCCTCGTGCAGGAGGGCCAGGACCCGCTCCACGTCGCGGCCGAGCAGCTGACGGCCGACGGTGTCGACGTCCTGCACACCATCGGCGGCGACGACACGAACACCACCGCCGCCGACCTCGCGGCCTATCTCGCGCAGAACGACTACGCCCTCACGGTCGTCGGGCTGCCCAAGACGATCGACAACGACGTCGTCCCGATCCGCCAGTCGCTCGGCGCGTGGACGGCCGCCGAGCAGGGGTCGGTCTTCGCGCAGAACGTCATCGCCGAGCACTCCTCCAACCCGCGGATGCTCATCGTCCACGAGGTCATGGGCCGGCACTGCGGCTGGCTGACGGCGGCGACCGCCGCCGAGTACCACCGGTGGGTCGGGGAGCAGGAGTACGTCCCCGGGATCGGCAACGACCCGCGCCGATGGGACGTCCACGCCGTCTTCGTGCCCGAGCAGCCCATCGACCTCAAGGCTGAGTCCGAGCGCCTCACCGCCGTCATGGACGAGATCGGCTGCGTCAACGTCTTCCTCTCCGAGGGCGCCGGCGTCGCCGAGGTCGTCGCCGAGCTCGAGGCCGCGGGCCAGGAGGTGCCGCGCGACCCCTTCGGCCACGTCCAGCTCGACAAGGTCAACCCCGGCGCGTGGTTCGCCAAGCAGTTCGCCGAGCTCCTCGGCGCCGAGAAGACGATGGTGCAGAAGTCGGGCTACTTCTCCCGTTCGGCGGCGGCCAACGACCGCGACCTCGCCCTCATCAAGGAGTGCACCGACCTCGCCGTCGACGCCGCGCTGCGTGGTGAGTCCGGGGTCGTCGGGCACGACGAGGAACGCGGTGACGAGCTGCGCGCGGTCGAGTTCCCGCGGATCAAGGGCGGCAAGGCCTTCGACACCTCGGCGCCGTGGTTCACCGAGCTCCTCACGTCCATCGGGCAGGGCTGACAATGGTGCGATGAGGGAGACGACGGGCCTGGTGGACGGCTGGTGGGTCGCCGTCGGGGTCTACGTCCTCCTCCTCGTCGGACAGCGGCTGTGGCGGGCCCGGTCGTGGGTGCCGCCGGAGTGGCCCGAGGCCGACTACGGGTGGAAGGTGACCCACCTGTTCTGGGTGCCGTTCCACGTCCTCGACGTCGTCTTCGGGGTGCCCCTGGTCTTCGCGGTCCTCATCGCCCTCTTCGCGATCTGACCCCGCGGCCCACGGCGGTGGGCCACGATCTCGCTGCGTGGCCCACCGCTCATCGGGGGGATCCGTCGACCCGCTCCCGGTGGGTTCGTGCACCGTCCCCTGCGACGGTCACGGCCTTCATCGTGCCGGAGGGCGGGTTCGTGGATCGGGTGTGCGGCCCCCCGAATCCATGGTGGTGCCTGCACCAGTGCCACACTGCTCTCGAACTGCAGAGGCAGCCCTCCCTTCGGATCCAGTGGGCCGGAGAGGAACGGACCACGGATTCGGGAGTCGGTCGTCAGCGCCGGGGCTGGCGCGTGCCGGGCGGGAAGTGGCCCAGGACGGCCGTCCCGCGCCCCGGTGCCGACTCGACCCGCAGCTCGCCCCCGGCCGCCCGGATGCGGTCGCGCATCCCGGTGAGCCCGTGCCCGGAGAGCACCGACGCCGGTTCGAACCCGACGCCGTCGTCGGTGACGCTGAACGCCAGCCCGCCGTCCGGACCGTCCTCGTCGGTGACGCGCACCGCGATGAGTGACCCGGACGAGTGGCGGTCGGCGTTCTGGATGGCCTCGAGGCAGCAGAAGTAGACGGCGGCCTCGACCGCCGGTGCGTGTCGCCCGGCGTCGCGCGCCTCGACCGAGCAGGGGAGCACCGTGCGGCGCGCCGCGGCCGGCAGGGCCCCCGGCAGCCCCTTCTCACCGAGCGCGGTGGGGTAGATGCCGTGGGCGAGGTCGCGCAGCTCACGGATGGCGAGCTCGACCGTGGGCAGCAGCGCGTGGACGGCCTCCCGCGCCCTCGACGGGTCGGTCTCGCACAGCCGGGTGACCCGGCCGACGTCGACCGCGAGCGTGGCGAGGTGCTGCTGGGCCCCGTCGTGCAGGTCGCGCTCGATGGCGCGCCGCGCCTCGACGGAGGCCTGCGCGAGGCGCGCCCGCGACTCCTCGAGCTCGCGGGTGCGCTCGTGGAGGCGCAGGACGTAGTCGCGCAGCCCGAGGACCAGCACGGTGACGAGGAGCGGGACGAACAGGGCGAGGACGACCGCCTGGATCGGCGAGTGGGGGTGGGTCAGCTCGTACTCGGGAGTGCGCAGCGACCCGACCGCGACGATCGTGCCGGAGAGCAGCGTGGTCGCGACGACGATGAGCGGGCGCCCTCGCCGCGGGAGGTGGTCGGCGACGATGACGAGGGGCAGCAACAGGGCGAGCAGCCCCACGGGCGCGATGAACGGCGTGAACCAGGTGATCGAGACGGCGACCACCCAGGTCGCGACGACGACGATCCCCGCCGCCAGCCCCGAGCGCGCCCGACCGGCCAGGAGGACGGCGGTGAGCAGCAGGACCCCGGCCCCGACGAGCACCTCGACGGTCCACAGGATCGTCCGTGACTCGCCCCCGACGACCGTGCGGAGGACGAGGAGGACGACGACCGACACCCACACGGCGATGGCGTTGACGAGGAGGTAGCGGCGCAGCCGGGCCTCGGCGCTCGCACTGCGGAGCCGGGGTCGGTCGGCCTCGATCGCGGTCTGCTCGGCCACCTCAGGCCCCGACGCCGTCCGTCGACGGGGTGGAGCCGCTGTCGCCGAGATAGAGCAGCACGGCCGCGACCCGGCGGTGGGTGCGGTCGCCGACCGGCAGGTCGAGCTTGGTGAAGATCGAGTTGATGTGCTTCTCGACGGCGCGCGAGGTGATGTGCAGGCGGGTCGCGATGGCGCTGTTGGAGTCGCCCGACGCGATGAGCCCGAGCACCTCGCGCTCGCGGCCGGTGAGGCGGGCCACCGGGCTCGCCTCGAACCGCATCCGGTGCCGCATCAGCGCGTCGACGACGTGGGGGTCGATGACGCTCTCGCCGCCACGGACCGCCTCGAGCGCGGCGACGAGCTGCTCGACGTCGGCGACGCGCTCCTTGAGCAGGTAGCCGCGTCCGGTGCTGCCGCCCGCGACGAGGGCGAGCGCGCCCTCGGCATCCGCGTGCTGCGAGAGGACGACGACGCCGAGGTCGGGGTGCGTGGTGCGGAAGCGCTCGGCCGCGCGGATTCCCTCGTCGGTGTGGGTCGGCGGCATCCGGATGTCGGCCAGGACGACGTCCGGGCGGTCGCGCTCGACGGCGTCCAGCAGCTCGCCGAGGTCGCCGGCCTCGACGACCTCGGTCACCGACGGGTGCTCGGTGAGGAGGGCGACCAGTCCCTGGCGGAGCAGGACGCTGTCCTCGGCGAGGACGACCTTCATGCCGGGCATGGCTGCATGGTAGGAGCGCGAGGGCGTTCGCCCCGGCATCTCGCGGGCAAGTCCCCTGCGGGCCTCGCGAGGGGGCAGGATGCGGAGGTGCTCTCCGACCTCTTCCTGCTCCCCGAGGAGCGTGACAACCCGGACACCCACGTCGACGACCACCACCCGGACGGCACGGCCTGGAGCACGGGCAACAGCGTCCGGCCGGTCGTGCACGGCGCTCCCTACATGCGTGAGCTCCATGACCGCGTCACCGAGATGGGCGAGGGTGACCTGCTCTACTTCGTCGACTGGCGCGGCGACCCGGACCAGCGGCTGACCGACGACGGCGCGACCGTGTCGGCCACCTTCGCGGCAGCGGCCCGCCGCGGAGTGGACGTGCGAGGGCTGCTGTGGCGCTCGCACTGGCACAAGTTCGGCTTCCACTCGGAGAAGTCCCGCCTGCTCGGCATCGAGATCAACGAGGCGGGTGGACAGTGCCTGCGGGACATGCGGGTCCGCACGGGCGGGGCGCACCACCAGAAGTTCGTCGTCCTGCGCCACCGCGACGACCCGACGCGCGACATCGCCTTCGTCGGCGGCATCGACCTCTGCCACAGCCGCCGTGACGACATCGACCACGAGGGCGACCGCCAGGTCATGCCCATGCCCCAGGTGTTCGGGCGGTACCCCGCCTGGCACGACGTGCACCTCGCGGTCCAGGGTCCCGCGGTCTACGACGTCGAGTCCTCCTTCCGTGAGCGCTGGGAGGACTCGACACCGCTCACCCTCAACCCCGGGCGGCTGCTGTCGAGCCTGACCCAGGGCGAGGTCCTGACGCCGCGCCCCCTGTCGGAGCAGGCCCCTCCGCCGCCCGCGGTCGACGAGGGCCACGAGGCGCTGCAGGTCGTGCGGACCTACCCCTCGATCCTCCCCAAGGGCTACGACTTCGCGCGGTGGGGGGAGCGCAGCATCGCCGCTGCCAACACCAAGGCGGCCGCCCGGGCCCGCCGGCTCATCTACCTCGAGGACCAGTACCTGTGGTCGGAGGACGTCGGCCGGCACTTCGCCCGCTCCCTCCGCGAGAACCCGGAGCTCCGGCTCATCGCGGTGATCCCGCTGCACCCGGACGTCGACGGGGCGGTCTCGCTCCCGCCGCAGCTCTACGGGCGCCGGCTGGCCATCGACCTCCTCACCGAGGCCGGTGGCGACCGCGTCGCCGTCTACGGGCTGACGAACGAGGCCGGCTACCCGATCTACGTGCACTCGAAGGTCTGCATCGTCGACGACGTGTGGGCGTCGGTCGGGTCGGACAACTTCAACCGCAGGTCGTGGTCGAGCGACTCCGAGCTGGCGTGCGCCGTGCAGGACACCCGGGTCCGCGGTGAGCGGGAGGACGTGCCGCGCGACGCCTTCGCCCGGCGACTACGGCGCGAGCTCGTCGGCGAGCACCTCGGCGTCGACCCCGACGACGTGCCCGACGACCCCGACGAGGTCTGGGACCTCATGGCGACCTGCGCCGACCGGCTCGACCAGTGGTACTCCGCGGGGTCGCCCCCGCGCGGGCACCACCACGTGCCGCGGCCCAAGGCGCCGATCAGGGGTACCGCGGTCCGCTGGCGCCGCCGGTCGGGGCCGCGGTCCGGCCCGACCGGGGTCGAGCGGCCCCTCGGCCGGCTGCGTCGGATCCAGCCGCCCGAGCTGACGCGCGCGCAGCTGATGTGGGCGCCGCGCCTCTACGAGCTCTTCGACCCCGACGGCACCCTCGGCAAGTCCGACAGCATCTGACCCCGCGCGGAGCTGCGGCCCGAGGGGCTGGTGCGCCGACCGGCCAACCGGACACCGAACCGGCCCGGGTGGGTGCCCGTGCTCCGAGCAGCCTCGCGGGAACGCTCGGGCACCCGGTCGTCCAGTTCGTCGGCTCGCCGTGCGGTCCGGCTGCATCGCTCAGGTCTTGACGGTCACGCGCGGCGCACGGGCGGGGTCGGGGCCGCACGGGGGCGAAACCCGGAGGCGCCCGTCGGAGGGGCTGCCTATGCTCGGCCCGGTGAGTGTCGAGGTGCGCGAGCTGGTCAAGCACTTCCGGGTCCATCGCCGCGAGCCGGGGCTGCGGGCGAGCCTGCGCAGCGTCCTCCACCGCGAGTACACCGACGTCCGGGCCGTGGACGGCGTCGGGTTCGAGATCGCCGCGGGCGAGGTCGTCGGCTTCCTCGGGCCCAACGGCGCCGGGAAGACGACCACCCTCAAGTGCCTCTCGGGGCTGCTCCACCCCACCTCCGGTCACGTCCGTGTCCTCGGCCACGAGCCGCACCGCCGCGAGGGCGCCTTCCTGTCGCGCATCGCCCTCGTCATGGGCCAGCGCAGCTCCCTGTTCTGGGACCTCCCGGCCCTCGACGCGTTCGAGGTGCACCGCACGATCTACCGGGTCCCGGCGTCCCGGTACCGCGCGACGCTCGACGAGCTCGTCGACCTCCTCGAGCTCGAGCCGCTCCTCGGCAAGCAGGTCCGCGTCCTCAGCCTCGGGGAGCGGATGCGCTGTGAGCTCGCGGCCGCCCTGCTCCACGACCCCGACGTGCTGTTCCTCGACGAGCCCACGCTCGGCCTGGACGTCGGCGGGCAGGCGGTCCTCCGGTCCTTCCTCAAGGAGCACAACCGGCGCCGCGGCTCCACGATCCTCCTCACGAGCCACTACATGGGCGACGTCACCGCGCTCGCGAGCCGCGTCCTCGTCATCGACCACGGCCGGCTGCGGTTCGACGGCGACCTCGCGGCCCTCGTCGAGCAGCACGCGCCGCACCGCCGGGTCCGGGTCTCCTTCCGCGAGCCGGTGCCGGCCCAGGCCCTCGCCGCCCTCGGCAGGGTCGTGGAGTCCGAGGGTGTCGTCGCCACGCTCGAGGTGGCCCGCACCCGCACGGCCGAGGTCACGGCCCGCCTGCTCGCCGAGCACCCCGTCGACGACGTCTCGATCGACGACCCGCCCGTCGAGGACGTCATCCGGACGGTGTTCGCGCGTGGCTGAGGTCGCGTTCCTGCGCACCGGCGCCGGCCTGCTGCGGGCGTCGCTGCAGGTGGCCGTGACCTACCGGGGCCGGATGGTCCTGTGGGCGGTCACGGGGTTCTTCCCCCTGCTCCTCATGGCGGTGTGGCTCACCGTCGTCGCCGAGTCGGGCCCGCCGGCGGGGTGGACCACCGGCGACTTCCTCGCCTACTACGCCGCCGCCGCGCTCGTGTCGCACGCGTCGGGCCAGCACGTCGTCTGGGACTGGGACCACGACCTGCGCACCGGTGAGCTGTCGACGAAGCTGCTCCGGCCGGTCCACCCGTTCTGGCAGTTCGCCGCCGGCGACCTGGGCCACCGGCTCGTCCTCGCCACCTTCCTCGTGCCGGTGCTCGTCGTCGCCGCCCTCGCCCTGCCCGGCCTCGACTACGAGCTGGGCCCCCTCGACCTCCTGCTCGCGGTCCTCGCCATGGTGATCGCCTGGGTGCTCAGCCTCGTCATGGCGTCGGTCGTCGCGATCCTCGGCTTCTGGAGCACGCAGACGACGAACGTGTGGATGCTCGTGTGGGGCCTCGGGTCGTTCGCGTCGGGGTGGGTCGCGCCGCTCGAGCTGATGCCGCGGTGGCTGCACGACCTCGGCCTCGTCCTCCCGTTCCGCTCGACGATCGGCTTCCCCGCCGAGCTCGTCGCCGGCCGCCTCGACGGCGCGGAGACCGCCCTCGGGTTCGGGGTCGGCCTGGCCTGGACGGTGGTGCTCGCCGCCGCCCTCGTCCTCGGCTGGCGACGCGGCATCCGGCGCTACCAGGCGGTGGCCGGATGAGCGCGGCGCCGCGGGTGCGCCACGTGCGCGAGGAGGTCCCCGACGGCTGGCGGCGCTACGTCCACGTCCTCGCCGTGTGCTGGCGCGCGGCGGTCGCCGAGCAGCTCGAGTACCGCGCCGACCTGCTCGCCAAGACCCTCATGAGCATGTTCTGGATGGCGTGGGCGGGGGTCGGCGTCTCGGTGTACTTCCGCTTCACGGGCGACATCGCGGGGTGGTCGTACGGCGAGGTGCTCGTCGTCGTCGGGCTCTTCTTCGCGGTCAACGGCGTCCGCCAGGCCTTCTTCGAGCCCAACCAGGACCGGATGGGCGAGTACGTGCGCCGCGGCACCCTCGACCACGTCCTCAGCCAGCCCGTCGACGCGCAGCTGCTCGTCACCCTGCGGCACATCGGCATGCACAACCTCGTCGACCCGGTCCTCGGCCTGGTGCTCGCCGGCGTCGGGCTCGGCCTGCTCGGCCGGGTCCCGTCGGTCGGCGACCTCGCCTCGTTCGTCCTGCTGTTCGCGGCGGCCGTCGCGCTGCTGTACGCCCTCGTCCTCGCCCTCATGGCCCTCGGCGTGCTGCTCGTTGGCGCCGAGGACCTCGGCCAGGTCTCCTTCTCCCTCGTCGAGCTCTCGCGGTTCCCGGTGCAGGCCTATCGACAGCCGCTCACGACCCTCCTCGTCGTCGTGCCCGTCGCGCTCCTGACGACGGTCCCCGCCGAGGCGCTCCTCGGGCGGCTGGGGTGGTGGTGGCTGCTCGTGTCCCCGGCGGTCGCGGTGGCTGCGGTCGCCGCGGCGAGCCTGGGCTGGCGGGCGGCCCTGCGCCGGTACAGCGGGGCGAGCGCCTGAGCAGGGCCGGCTCGCAGGATGCTGTGCGACAGTGCGGCATGACCGACCGTGACCAGGGTGAGCGTGCCGACCTCATCGTCACCACGCTCCTCGAGGCGTTCGAGCCGCTGATGGTCGCCGACCCCCACGGCTTCCGGACCAAGTTCCGCAAGATGGCCCGCGACCCGTTCGCGTTCTACCGCGGCACGGCGTGCCTGTTCTACGCCGACGTCGGCGAGGGCGGCCGCTTCGCCGGGTTCGACGCCGATTGGGTGGACGAGGAGTCCTCGCGGGTGTGGATCCAGGGCGACCTGCACGCCGAGAACTTCGGCACCTACCTCGACGCCGACGGACGGCTCGTCTTCGACGTCAACGACTTCGACGAGGCCTACCTCGGACACTGGACCTGGGACCTCGCCCGCTTCGTCGCGAGCCTGGCGCTGCTCTGCTGGCAGAAGGCCCTGCCCGACGACGTCATCGACGCGCTGGTCGCCGCCTACGTGCGCGCGTACGCCGACCAGGTCGAGCACTACCGCGAGGTCGCCGACGACACCGGGTGGGCCCTGACCCTGGACACCGCCGAGGGCGCCGTCCTCGACTCCCTCCACCGGGCCAAGCTCGCCACCCGGTTCGCGATGCTCGAGTCGATGACCGTCGTCGAGGACCACGCCCGCCGGTTCGCGGACGCCCCCGGGGTGCGACGGCTCGACGACGACGAGGCCGGCCGCGTCCGCGACGCGTTCGAGCGCTACCGGCGCACCCTGCCCGAGCGCAGGCAGGACGTCGTGACCTTCGACGTCCTCGACGCGGTGGGCCGGTCGGGGTTCGGCATCGGGTCGGCGGGGCTGCCGGCCTACAGCATCCTCATCGAGGGGTTCACCCAGGCGCTCGACAACGACGTGGTCCTGTCGATGAAGCAGGGCAACGTCGCCGCACCGAGCCGGGTCGTCCGGGACGAGCGCGGCTACGGCTACTTCGACCACCACGGCCACCGGACCGCCATCTCCCAGCGGGCCCTCCAGGCGCATGCCGACCGCTTCCTCGGCTGGACCTCGCTCCCGGGCGGCGACGGCGGCGACGTGGGGTACGTCGTCAGCGAGGTCTCGCCCTACGAGGCCGACCTGTCCTGGGGCGAGGTCTCCGAGCCCGACGACCTCGCCGTCCTCGTGCCCCAGCTGGGCCGGGCCACGGCCAAGATCCACTGCGTCGCGGACACCGAGTCCGACCAGGACCTCGTCACGGTGAGCGTCGAGGAGGCCGTGGGGCGGTGCATCGGCGGCGAGGTCGACGCGCTCGTCGAGGTCCTCACCTCGTTCGCGCACGACTACGCCCACCGGGCCCGCGAGGACCACCAGCTCTTCGTCGACGCCTTCCGGGGCGGGGCGTTCGAGCACGTCGCCCCCGCCTGACGCCGCGGATTGGGGGTGGCCACCTGCCCTGTGGGACCCTTGAGGCCGCCCTGCGCACCCGCCTGCGCACGACCCCGACCCCGGAGGACCCCGCGTGCCCGCCGCCCCGGCCACCGACTTCCGCCCCGTCATCCTCGGTGGTGACATCACCGCCTACAGCCTCGTGCGCACCTTCCACGAGGGCCACGGCGTGCGCCCCCTCGTCGTCAACATGACCGACGGCGGCCCCATCGGGATGAGCACCGTCTGCGACCACGTCTACGTCCCCGACCTCGAGAGCGAGGCGGTGTTCGTCGGCGCTCTCGAGCAGGTCGGCCGCGAGCACTCCGCCGCCGGCGTCCCGCTGCTCCTCGTCGCCGCCGGCGACTGGTACGTGCGGATGATCATCGAGAACAAGGACCACCTCTCGCAGTGGTTCACGATCCCCTACATCGACCTCCCGCTCCTCGACGACATCGTCCGCAAGGACCGCTTCCACGCCCACCTCGCCGACGTCGACGTCCCGCACCCGGCCACCGTCGTCGTCGACATGTCGCAGGACCTCGGCGAGGAGGACGACCTGCCGTTCGGGTTCCCCGTCGTCATGAAGCCCGCCGACAGCGCGCTGCACCACTACGCGAAGTACCCGGGCAAGAAGAAGGTCTTCATCCACGACAGCCGCGAGGACCTCGACAGGGCCCTCGCCGCCGTCCGCGCCTCGAACTACGACGGCAACTTCCTCCTCCAGGAGTTCGTCCCCGGCGACGACACGAACATGCGGGTCCTCACCTGCTACTCCGACCGCGACGGCAAGGTCCGCTTCGGCTCGGTCGGGCACGTCCTCCTCGAGGAGCACCACCCGATGGCCATCGGCAACCCGTGCGTCATCATCACGACCGAGATCGACGAGGTCGTCGAGCAGGCCCAGCGATTCCTCGAGAAGATCGGCTACGTCGGGTTCTCGAACTTCGACCTCAAGTACGACCGCCGCGACGGCACGTACAAGTTCTTCGAGATCAACGTCCGGCTCGGGCGCAGCAACTTCTACGTCACCGCCAACGGCTACAACGTCTCGGACTGGTACGTCCGCGACTGGGTCCGCCACGAGAAGCTGGAGGGCCTCGAGATCGCCCGCGGCGAGCACCTGTTCGCGTTCGTCCCGAAGGCCGTCATCAAGAAGTACGTCCTCGACCCGGTGCTGCGCGACAAGGCCCTGGCCCTGATGAAGGCCGGCCGGGCGAGCGACCCCAACGTGTACGCGCCCGACCTCACCCTCAAGCGCCGGGCCTACAACCTGGCCTACCACGTCAACCAGGTGCGCAAGTTCCGCGAGCACTTCGTGGCCCGATGAGCGGACGGGTCGAGCCGGTCGGGGTCGTCGGGGGGCTCGGGCCCGCCGCCACGGTCCACTTCATGCGCCGGATGGTCGAGCTCACCGACGCCGCCCGCGACCAGGACCACGTCGACCTCCTCGTCTGGCAGCACGGGTCGACCCCCGACCGCACGGCCTTCCTCCGCGGCGAGGGCGAGAGCCCCGAGCCGGCCCTCGTCCGCAACGCCACGGAGCTGGAGGCGGCGGGCGCGCGCTTCATCGCGATGCCGTGCAACACCGGGGTCGCCTGGCTCGACGCGGTGCGGGCGGCCGTCGGCGTCGAGGTGCTGAGCATCGTCGACGAGACGGTCGCCGCGGCCGTCGACGCCCAGCCGGGTCTGCGCCGGCTCGGGCTCCTCGCCACCGACGGAACCCTCCTGGCCGGCACCTACGCCGGGGTCGCCGAACGGCTCGGCCTCGAGCTCGTCATCCCCGACGAGGACGTCCAGCGCGAGGTCATGTCCGTCATCTACGACGGCGTGAAGGCCGGGAACCCGGTGTCCCGTGACCGGTTCGACGCCCTCGTCGACCACCTGCGCACCAAGGGAGCCGAGGTCGTCGCGCTCGGCTGCACCGAGCTGTCGGTGCTCCACGGCGACCTCGGCATCGACGACCCGACGGTCGTCGACTCGGTCGACGCGTTGGCGCGCACGGTCATCGCCCGCGCCGGCGCCCCGCTGCGCGACTGACCGCCACGTCGCGCGCCCGAGGGTCAGCGCCTGGTCATGGTCCGGTCAGGGCTCGGTCAGGCGATGGTCAAGCCCGGGTCAAGAGGCCCGGAAGCGGCTTTTTCGGCGACGCGGGGCTGACCTGCGGAAACGACGGACTCGTGCTCAGGGGGCGCGCAACGCCTCCACCGTTCGGCCAGAGGTCCTGCGACGAACGGCCGACCCGCCCCTGACGCGCCGGTCGGGGGCCTTCGGGCGGTGTCACAGTCGGGCCACTTCGTCGGAGACCTCTCGCACCGGCCGCCGACCACCGAGGAGTAGGGCCTCGACACGTCCCTGCTCGGCATGACTCCGCGGCAGGGGAAGGCAGCGCACGATGGACGGCACGCTTCTGACCACGACGACGACACGACCCGCTGCCGCCGACTCGAACGGCGGCACCGACACCGCACCGACGACCCGCGCCGCCCGCCACGCGGCGACGCCGGCCGGCCCCCGCATCCTCGGACGCCTCCGGCGCGTCACCGACGTGGACGAGGTCTGGCCCACGATGGCCGAGGACCTCCCGGCATGGCTGTCCCTCAACGTCGACCTCCTCGAGGACGTCGTCGGCGGCACCCTCACCGTCGTCGGCTCGGACGTCCTCGTCGGCCGGGTCCGCGTCGGCCTGCGTGCCACCGACGCCGAGGGCCGCGCCGTCCTCGTCGTCGCCGACTTCGAGGGCTCCGACCTCGAGCGGCTCGGCTCCGCGCTGTCCTGCGCTGCGGCCCTCGACGCCTCGGCGGTGGTCTGGCTCGGCCGGCACCTCCACCCCGACGTGCGCCGCGCCCTCGACTGGCTCAACGAGCGCACCGACCACACCGTGCGCTTCTTCGGCGTGGAGGTCGGCCTCGTGCGACTCGGTGACGACGACGCGTTCGCCCCCGTCCTCGACGTGGCCGTCCGCCCGGACGACGCGGCGATGACGGCCGGCCCCGTCGGGCGCTCGCGCGCGGCCGTCCCGGAGTCCGCGGAGAACCGCGTCCGCCAGGACCTCTACGCCGAGATCCTCGCGGCCGTCGCCCTGAGCCGCCCGGCCATCGAGGCGCCGGGCCGCAACCACAACAGCAGCTGGATCTCGTTCGCGGAGGGCCCGTTCGGCAGCTGGGGCCTGACCCAGGCGAGCGACGGCCGGCTGCGCGTCGAGGCCCGCCTCGACTGCGGCGACCCGGGCCGCAACACCTCGCTCCTCGAGCTCATGGACGCGACGAGCTCCCAGTGGGCCGTCGCCTCGGGCGTCGACCTCGAGTTCGAGCGGCTGCCCGGTCGCGGCGCCTGCCGGATCGCGGCTCACCACCCCGCCGTCGACCTGCTCACCGCCTCCGAGGCGGAGCGCATGGGCGTCATCGTGTGGGCGGTCCGCACCGTCGTCGCGATGCACGACGCGATGGACGTGACGCTGCGCGGGCGCGCCGCCCTCCTCGCCGACGTCCGCTCGTTCCGCTAGGAGCCCGTGGTCCCGACCGGGTGCGGGAGCACCGGTGTCCCGGCCAGCCGGTGGAGCGACGTCGCCAGGCCTGCCGCGACGACGCCGAGGGGAACGGCGGCGGCGTCGACGTGGACGCTGCAGGACAGGACCCCCGCGTAGGACAGGGCCGTCACGCCGAGCCGGACGTTCCCCTGCAGCGGGGTCACCGCCCACAGGCCCGTGACGGGCGCGCCCGCGACCCGCAGGCCGGCGCTGGGGCCGCGGACGTTCGAGACGAAGATCGCCACGGCGTGCTGGTGACGGGCGAACCGCGCGAAGAGTCTGGTGCCCCAGCGGTGCCGGGTGACCGCGAAGGCCCCCCGCGACCGGGCCACCTCCTTGCCCTCGCGCGTGGCCCGCGCCACTCGTGAGACCCGGTCGCCGAGCCCTTCGGGCCCGGTGGGGACGCGCACGAGCATGACGCCGACGGCGTTCGACGTGCCGACCCGTTCGGCCAGCGCCACCGGCACGCTGACGGGCAGGGCGGCTGGAACAGGTGCGTGGAGGTGGTTGAGGGCCGCGACGGCTGCGTCGGCGACGGAGGTGAGCAGGATGTCGTTCAGGGTCGCGCCGAGCCGGTGGGCCCGGTCCGACAGTCTGGCCAGGTCGACCTCGACGAAGGCCACGCCGTGGGTGGGGCCGATGGGTCCGAGGAGGGGGGTCGGGCCGACCGAGCGTCCGAGGACGGCTCCGGCCCGCCGGACGCCGCGCAGCACGGCCAGCGACCCACCGCGCCGTCCTCGGCGGTCCGGCAGGTCCGGTGGGACGTCGAGCGGCCGGGGCGACACCTGGTCGGCAGAGCCCGGCGCGGCACCGAACAGGGCGGACACGAGGGCCATGCCTCCGACGCCGTCGGCCGCCGCGTGGTGCAGCCGCAGCACGAGGCCGGGCGCCGAGGTCGACCCACCGGAGGCGAGCAACAGCTCCCACGGAGGCCGGTCGAGGGGCAACGGCTCGGCCACCAGTCGCCCGGCCAGGCCGGCCAGGGTCGCGTCCCCGGCGAGGCCGTCGGCGGGCCGCACGTGCCACTCGAGGTCCGGCGCGCAGTCGCGCCACACCGGTCTGTGGCCGCTCGCGTCGACCCGCTGGCGCAGCCGTCGGAGGGTGCCGTCGTCCCGCTCGAGCCGGGCGCCGACCTCGGCCCGCAGGCGCTCGAGGTCGACCGAGCCGTCCGCGCGGACGATCCCGCCGACGCCGAGCCGCGCCGCGAGGAGGACGACGTTCGGCTGCCCTGCCGCCTCGATGTCCAGGTGGGCGGTGTCGGCGGCGCTCAGGGGCTCCGCGCGGGGCGGGCTGGTCTCGGCGCTCACGACCACCGTGCCAGGGCGTTGGTGAGGCGAACCATCGCGACGATGACCCCGATGACGCTCGCAGCGATCCCGAAGGCCAGCACCCAGCGGGTCAGGAGCGAGGGGATGGCGAAGGCGTCGGCGAAGGCGAAGGGGTAGACCTGCCAGAGGGCCGTCAGCGCCGCCAGCCCGACCGAGGTCGTGCCGACGTCACCGAGGGCGTCGAGCCACGGCGGGTCGCGGACGACGAGCGCGGCGTTCACGACGGCGCCGACCACGAGCGAGGCGTTGACGATGCCCAGCACGGCGGTGACGTCCTCGGTGAGGAACGGGACCGCGCGCCATCCGGGGGGGTCGTTGACGAGGACGAGGAGGACGGCGCTGGCCGCGGCCCCCAGGGCGCGGCCGGCCCTGCGCCCGACGGGACCGGCGACGGTCCGGGTGGGACGGCGGTCGGCTGCGGTGGTGGCGATGGCGACCTCCTCGGTGCGGATGGCACCGCGAGCGGCTCGTGGCGGAGCATCCTCCACCTCGACGGTAGGACCGTCCGGCGCGGCCGGCACGAGAACGTCGGCCACGTCACCCGGGCCCTCGGCCCGGCCGACCGTGGGTCAGGCCGCCACCGGCGTCAGCTCGGCAGCGCCGAAGGAGACCCGGAACCGGGCGCACCAGATGCTGACGCTCGACAGCTCGGCGAGGTCGACCTCGGCCGGGAGCGGGTAGTTCTGGCTGCCGCGGTTGCCCCGGAGGTCCCCGAGGTCGACGTACTCCCCGTCGTCGAAGACGAACCACCCGTCGCGGCCCTCGATGACGGGGGCGTCGGTGACCCAGACCTTGAGGTCGGGGCCGTTGCTCGTGTCGAGGTCCTCGAGGCGCAGGACGCGGCTGCCGTCGCCGAGGCGCAGCACCCGGACCGTCCCGGACGTCTCGTGCTCGTGGCTGATGAGGCTGCCCTCGGCGAGGACGGTGGCCGCCTCCGTCGTCGGTGGGGCCGGCGCGGGGGTCCCCGCCCGTGCCGTGGCCGGTGTCGTGGGCGCCGTGGACGACACGGTCGGCAGGGCCTCGTCGACGACGTCGTCGACGACGAGCTTCCACGGCTCGAAGAACACGAGCGCGACGACGAGGCCGACGAGCACCATCGGCGCGACGTAGAGCAGCCAACGACGACGGCGGGAGCGGATCGGGCTCATGGAGGGCCCTCTCGGCGGGACGGGGCGGGAGGCCATCATCGCTCGCAACGGGCCGCGCGTCGAGAGGCGTGTCCAGCCGCCGGGAGAAGGGGACGTCGAGGTGGTGGACGTCGATGTCGGTCAGCGCGACCCCGAGACGCCTGACCGGTCCGGGGTCGCGCCGCGCGGAGATCAACGGGCCGTGGGGTCCTCGGCGCCGTAGGGCTGCAGCTGAAGCTGTCGCTGTCCGCCGCTCAGCAGGACATCGCGGGCGGTTGCCGGCGTGTCGACCCCCGCTCTCAGGAACCGCCCGCTCCACGCGTCGAGCTCCCCCTTGGCCGCCGCGGTGACGAGCTCGACGACGTGCTCGACAGGGGTCCACGACGTCTGGTTGTCCCACTTGGGCATCGACCGGGTCATGGTCGTCTCGACGAGACCCGGCGCGATGTTGAAGGCGCCGACGCCGGTGCCACGCAGGGCCTCGGCCAGTGACTCCGTCAGCCGGATCTGCCCAGCCTTGCCGACGGAGTAGGCGGAGTAGTCGGCCTGGGGCTTGGTGCCCATGCCACTCGCGATGTTGACGACACGACCGCGTCCGCGCGCCACCATCCCCGGCACCACCGCGCGCACCGTGAGGTAGGCGCCGACGACGTGGCTCGTGACGACCGCGACCCACTGGTCGGCGTCGGTCTCCCACATCGGGACCTCGGCGGCGTCGACGAGGCCGGCATTGTTGACCAGGAGGTCCACCGGTCCCAGTCGCGACTCCACCTGCGCGACCGCGGCTGCCACGTCGGGTGCGCTCGTGACGTCGCCGGTCACGGCCGCGGTACGAGCCCCCGACTCCGCCGCGATCTGCTCCATCGCCGTACGAAGGGCCTCGCCCCCGCGGGCCATGCCGGCGACGGCGGCGCCGCGCTCGGCCAGGCCCGCGGCGATCGCGCGTCCGATCCCCGTGGAGGCTCCGGTCACGAAGGCAACCTGGCCCGCGAGCTCCTGACCCTTCATCACTCACCTCGCTCGTCGCCCACCGGCATCCCGTCGCGATCCGCTCCGGTGGACGCGGACGCTACCAGCGGCTCCCGGCGCCCATGGGGCCACCTATGGGGGATCTTCCCCATAGGCCGGTCCGGCCGCGCTGCCTAACCTCCTGAAAACGTGGCAAACGGCCGGTCAGCCACCGCCGCCCCCGCGTCACGAGCCCAGCGTCATCTCAACGAGGAGAGGAACGGTCGCATGGCCATCCCCGGCATTCACGGAACCGAGCACATCGGGTTCACCGTCCCCGACATCGACGAGGCGTGCGACTTCTTCGTGCGCATCCTCGGTGCCGAGGTCCTGTACACGGCGGCGACCGACTTCCGCCACGACGACGACGACTGGATGGAGGAGCACCTGCACGTGCACCCGCGGTCGGTCATCAAGGAGTTCCGGTACCTGCGCGTGGGCAACGGGACCAACTTCGAGGTCTTCGAGTACGAGTCGCCCGGGCAGGTCACCACCCCGCCCCGCAACAGTGACGTCGGCGGGCACCACCTCGCCTTCTACGTGGACGACATGGACGCCGCGATCGCCTACCTCCGGGAGAACGACGTGGAGGTGCTCGGTGAGCCCACCGCCTACACGGAGGGCCCGAACCTCGGGCTCACCTGGTGCTACTTCATGGCCCCGTGGGGCATGCAGCTCGAGGTCGTCTCCGCCCCCGGCGGCACGGTGTTCGACAACGAGGCCAAGGCGAAGGGCACCACGCGCCTGTTCCACCCCAAGTACGCCGCCGAGACCCTCGTCTGACCGCCAGAGCTAGGAGCCACCTGACATGAGCACTTTCGACCTGCTGGGCCAGCGCCACCTGTCCCGCCGATCCCTCCTCGGCGGCGGCCTCGCCGGCGCCGGCCTCCTCCTCACCGGCTGTGCGGGTGACGGCGCCACCAGCAGCGCCAACCGCACCTTCGCCAACGAGGGCGAGAAGTGGATGCAGGCCAAGGGCACCAAGCTGACCTTCATCACCGAGAACACCCCACCCTCGACCGGCATCAAGCAGCTCGTCGACCGGGGCGACTTCAAGAAGCTGACGGGGATCGACGTCGAGATCCTCCAGTACGACCTCCCCGTCATGCTCCAGAAGGCCGAGCTCGACCTGCGCTCGGGAGGGTCGTCCTACGACCTGATCTACGGCCAGGACAAGCCCGTGACGAGCGTCCTCGCCGACTACTTCGAGGACCTGCGCCCCTACACCGCCGACTCCTCGCTCCCGCAGGCGGCCGAAGGGTACGACGAGGCCAGCTGGTACCCCAACTACCTCGCGGTCTCGGGCTATGCCTACAGCGAGCGACTCATCACCCTGCCGTACGACGCGGCGGACTCGGTGTTCTGCTACCGGCGCGACCTGTTCGAGAAGTACGGCAAGCAGTTCGAGGACGAGTACGGCTACGCGCTCGAGTACGGGCCCGACTCGACCTACAAGAACGTCCTGGACATCGGACGCTTCTTCAAGAAGCTCCACGAGCAGGACGCCACCGTCCCGTACGGCATGGGCCTGCACCTCGGCCAGTTCGCCTGGACGACCCAGCTGGACATCCAGCGCCTGCTCTACGCCCACGGGCAGTGGCGGGAGTTCGACATCGACGACGTGCAGGGCTCGAAGAACCCCGGCCCGACCAAGTGGGGCGACGAGCAGTCCATCAAGGGGCTGGAGCTCTACAAGGCGCTCTTCGACACCTCGACCCCCGACGCGCTCTCGCTCGGGACCGTCGAGGTCGCGGACGCGTACAACGCGGGCAAGCTCGTCATGCAGTCCCAGTTCCACGAGTTCGCGGCGTCCTTCGAGGCGAAGACCTCGGCGGGCGGGGGCGGCAAGACCGCCTACGACATCTGTCCCAAGGGTGACGCGGAGTACCTCGCCGGCAGTGGGCAGCTGGTCAACGGGACGAACTGCGGCATCGGAGGCATCGGCATCAACGCGGCGTCCTCCGACGAGAAGAAGCGCGCGGCATGGCTGTTCCTCGCCTGGTCGACGAGCGTCGACGTGCAGAAGGAGAACCTGGCGATCTCCGGCGGCACCCCCACGCGCGTCGGGGTCGGTGAGATCGCGGAGATCAAGGCCGCGGAGGGCAAGGCCTTCGGTACCGGTGACACCGGCCGCGTCGGTCCCTCGGACTTCCCGAACGCGCTCACCTTCCCGGCGATCTCGAAGGGCATGGCGGCCCCCAACGCCGTCCTCGGCCCGAAGATCCCCAAGTTCAACCAGTACGTGACGATCGTCGGCAACGAGGTCCAGAAGATGTGCGCCGGCCAGTCGTCGCCCGAGGCCA
Source organism: Oryzobacter faecalis (assembly GCF_046764005.1). Taxonomy (NCBI): domain Bacteria; kingdom Bacillati; phylum Actinomycetota; class Actinomycetes; order Micrococcales; family Intrasporangiaceae; genus Oryzobacter; species Oryzobacter faecalis. The sequence continues at coordinate 102,562 of NZ_JBKOFW010000005.1, forward strand.
CCGCCAAGGCCATCAAGACCCAGACCGACCAGCTCCACGGCGTCTGACGCCCGGGGCGCCGCCACCCCTCGCGGGGGCGGCGGCGCCCCGGTCAGCCGCCCCCGCCACACCAGAGGAGTGATGATGTCCGTTGCCGACTCGACGGTGAGTGGCTCCGGCCAGGACCGGCCCACGCGCCCGCCCAACAAGGAGCAGCCCCGGCGGTTCCTCGTGCCCCTGCTGCTGCCCGCGGTCATCCTGCTCGCGCTGCTCAGCATCTATCCGTTCGTGTGGCTCATCTACATGTCGTTCAACGCCGTGGGCCTGGCCCCAGGCGCGCCGAACGAGTTCGTGGGACTGGACAACTGGAGCAAGCTGTTCGGCGACAGCCAGTACTGGGCGAGCTGGGGGATCCTCGCGAAGTACTCCGGCGTGAGCATGGTCCTCGAGGTCGGACTCGGCACGCTCCTGGCCGTCCTCATCAACCGGAGCAAGCACGAGAAGCTGCTCATCACGATCCTCCTCATGCCGATGATGATGGCGCCGGTCGTCGCGGGCCTGCTGTGGCAGTACCTCTACAACGGCACCTTCGGCTGGTACTTCTGGCTGCTGCGCAGCCTGGGCCTCCTCGACGGCGGCACGATCCTCGGCAGCTCGGACCACGCGCTGTGGGCCATCGTGGCCGTCGACGTGTGGGAGTGGACGCCCCTCGTCGCGCTCATCGTCCTCTCCGGCCTCAAGCTCGTGCCGACCGACCAGCTCGAGGCCAGCTGGATGGACGGGGCCGGCCCGGTGCGCAGCTTCTTCCAGGTGGCCCTGCCGAGCATCAAGTCCTCGCTCCTCATCGCCATCCTGCTGCGGTTCATGGACAACATCCGCATCATCGACCACTTCATCGCCCTCACCGGCGGTGGTCCCGCGAACAGCACCAAGCTGCTGCCGCTCTACCTCTACGAGCAGTCGTTCTCGTTCTTCGAGCTCGGGTACGGCTCCTCGATCGCCCTGACCCTGCTCCTCGTGACGATCCTGCTCGGCAAGTTCGTCGTCGCGACGTTCGAGGAGCGGGAGCCCAAGATCGCCAAGAAGGACGAGGAGCTGGTCTGAGCCATGGTCGACATCGCCACCCCTGTCGTCGGTCGCGACGAGGACGACCTCCTCCCCGGTCCGGCCATCAACCCCAAGGACCAGGTCGTCCGGGGCCGTGGGGCCCGCCTCTCGGGGCCTGCCATCAGCATCTTCCTCGGCCTCTACGTGCTCTGGACGCTCGCCCCGTTCTACATCATGGTGACGAGCGCCTTCAAGCAGCGCGGCAGCGCCTTCAACCTCCCCGCCGAGGGCGACTGGGGCGGCGCGGCGAAGAAGCTGTTCGTCTTCGAGCCCACCGGTGAGCACTTCGCCGCGCTGTTCCGCGCCGGAGACTTCGAGCGCTACATGACGAACAGCGTCCTCGCGGCCCTCGGATCCGCGGTCATCTCGATCGTCTTCGGCACCACCGCGGCCTACGCCATCTCTCGCGGCCGGTTCCGGGGCAAGAGCGACCTGTACTTCTGGATCATCTCCACCCGCATGGCCCCCGTCGTCGCCGTGACGGTCCCGCTGTACGCGATCTTCAAGAACCTCGGGCTGCTCGGCTCGATCCCCGGCCTGATCCTCGCGTACACCGTCTTCAACCTCCCCTTCTCGATCTGGATCCTCAAGGGGTTCTTCGACTCGGTCCCCTACGAGATCGAGGAGGCCTACATGGTCGACGGCCACTCGAGGTGGCAGGCGCTGCTGAAGATCGTGCCGCTCGTCGTCCCGGGCCTGGCCGCCGTGCTCGTCCTGTGCATCCTCCTCGCCTGGAACGACTTCATCTTCGCCGCCGTCATGGGTGGGGAGTCGGCCAAGACGCTGCCTGTCGCGACCCAGGGACTGAAGTCGGCCAGCGGCATCGAGTGGGGACAGATCATGGCCGCCGGAATCGTCACGGTGGCTCCGATGCTGCTCCTCGGCATCGTCATCAGGAAGTACATGGTCCAGGGCCTCACCATGGGCGCGGTGAAGCAGTGAGTGCCATCCACCGCCCACTCCCGACCGGGTCTCCCCGAACCAGCGCAGTTTCCAGCACCAGTGCAACAGTCAGCACCAATGAGCTCTCCCTGCCCTCGGCAGGCCTGACCAAGGAGTACCCGTGGCATCTCTGACCTTCGACGGCGTGTGGAAGCGATACGACCAGGTCGAGGCCGTCAAGGACCTCAACCTCGAGATCGAGGACGGCGAGTTCCTCTGCCTGCTCGGCCCGTCCGGTTGCGGCAAGTCCTCGTCGCTGCGGATGATCGCGGGCCTGGAGTTCATCTCCGAGGGCGACATCCGCCTCGGCGACAAGCGGGTCAACGACCTCGAGCCCCGGCACCGCGACATCGCGATGGTGTTCGAGTCCTACGCCCTGTACCCGCAGAAGAGTGTCTACGAGAACATGGCGAACCCGCTGCGCCTGCGCAAGATGGGCAAGGACGAGATCGACAAGCGGGTGCGGGAGGCGGCGCGGATCCTCGAGATCGAGCGGCTCCTCGAGCGGCGTCCCGCGCAGCTCTCGGGTGGGCAGAAGCAGCGAGTCGCCATCGGCCGGGTCCTCGTCCGCGAGCCGAAGGCCTTCCTCTTCGACGAGCCGATCGCCCACCTCGACGCCAAGCTGCGGGCCCGGATGCGCGGCGAGCTCAAGCACATCCAGAAGAGCCTGGGCACGACGACCGTCTACGTCACCCACGACCAGCTCGAGGGGATGTCGATGGCGGACCGGATCGCCATCATGCGCGAGGGCGTCCTCCAGCAGGTGGGCACCCCCTTCGAGGTGTTCAACCGGCCCGCCAACGTCTGGGTCGCGACCTTCGTCGGCGACCCGCCGATGAACGTCCTCACCGGCGAGCTCGAGGGGGCCGACGGGCGGCTGGCCGTCAAGGCGGCCGCCTTCGAGATCCACGTGCCCGCGGCGATGGAGGGACCCCTCACCGCCGCTCCCCTGAAGGACCGTCGGGTCCAGGTGGGCGTGCGCCCGGAGGCGCTCTCGCTGTCGTCCACCCCCGATGCCGCGCACCCGATCGTCGGGCGCATCTACGCCGTGCAGCCCCTCGGCGACGTCGAGGTCATCGACGTGCGCGTCGGCGAGGACCGGGTGCTCGTGCGTGCCGAGCTCGGGACGGTCACGAACGAGGACATGGACGCGGCCGTCTACCTGGGCTACCGACCCGACAAGCTCCACTTCTTCGACCCGACGACGGGCCTGGCGATCCGCTGACGCGGCCCGGGCCCCTCACGAGCGACACCCCGACACGACGACGCCAGAAGGATCGGACACGATGCCGAAGTCCACACCCCTCGCCCCCACGAGCAGCTGGGTGGAGCTGACCTGCACGGACGAGGACTACGACGAGGCCGCGCCCGGCCTGCTGTCGACGATGCTCGCCCAGCTCCACCTGATCCGCGCGTTCGAGGAGGAGGTGCTCGGCCTGGCCGCCCTCGGGCTGGTCCACGGTCCGGCGCACTCGAGCATCGGGCAGGAGGGCGGCGCGGTGGGCTCGTGCCTGCCGCTGCGCTCGGACGACCAGGTCACCGGGTCGCACCGCGGGCACCACCAGTTCCTCGCCAAGGCGCTCGGGCACGTCGCCCCGGACGGGCTCGACCCGAAGGCCGAGCTCAAGCCCGAGGTGATCGAGGTCCTGACCAGGTCCCTCGCCGAGATCTGCGGCCTCAGCGACGGCTACTGCCGCGGCCGCGGCGGGTCGATGCACCTGCAGTGGATGGAGGCCGGATGCATGGGCACCAACGCCATCGTCGGTGGCGCCGTGCCCCAGGCGGCGGGGTTCGCGTGGTCGGACAAGCACGCCGGCACCGATGCCGTCTCGGTCACCTACTTCGGTGACGGCGCGGTCAACATCGGCTCCGTGCTCGAGACGTTCAACCTCGCCGGCGCCTGGAGCGTGCCGGTCTGCTTCTTCATCGAGAACAACCACTACGCGGTGTCGACGACCCCTGAGGAGGCGACCGGCGAGCCGCGCCTGTCCGGCCGCGGTCTGGGCTTCGCGATCCCGAGCTGGCGCGTCGACGGCATGGACCCGCTCGCGGTGCACTTCGCCATGGGCGAGGCCGTCGAGCACATGCGCAGCGGCGGTGGACCGACGATCGTCGAGGCCGACCTCTACCGGTACTTCCACCAGAACGGTCCCTTCCCGGGCAGCGCCTTCGGCTACCGCACCAAGGACGAGGAGAAGAGCTGGCGCGAGCGGGACCCGATCGCGCGTGTCGCCGGGCACCTGGTCCGTCGCAAGCTCCTCACCGAGAAGCAGGTCGAGGCGCACTGGAACGCCTGCAAGAAGGCGATGGCCGACATCTCTGGCTCGATGACCGAGCCCGACCCCCAGGGCAAGCAGGGCGCACGCCGCTACCGGCCGGCGCTGCTGCCCGACCCGGCCTTCGTCGACGTGGGCGTGCGCGGCGACCTCTCCGAGCTCGAGGGCGCGCGCTACATGGAGCCGACCGAGTACACCGGCGAGCTCGTGACGAAGAAGTTCGTCGACGTCGTCGCGGACGTCATGCACCGGCGGATGGAGACCGACGCGCGCATCGTCGTCATGGGCGAGGACGTGCACAAGCTCAAGGGCGGCCCGCGCGGCGCGACCCGCGGGCTCAAGGCCGCGTTCCCCGACCGGGTGCTCGGCACCCCCATCGCGGAGAACGCGTTCGTCGGCCTCGCCGGCGGTCTGTCCCTCGACGGCCGCTACCGCCCGGTCGCCGAGCTGATGTACGCCGACTTCATCTGGGTCTCGGCCGACCAGCTGTTCAACCAGGTCGGGAAGATGCGGCACATGTTCGGCGGCGACAGCCCGGTCCCGTACGTGCTGCGCATCAAGATCGGCACGGGGACCGGCTACGGCTCCCAGCACTCGATGGACCCCGCGGGCATCCTCGCGACGGCGGCCGGCTGGCGGATCATCGCGCCGTCGACGCCCTACGACTACATCGGGTTGATGAACACCGCCCTGGCGTGCGACGACCCGGTGGCCGTGCTCGAGCACGACGCGGACCTCTACTCCTCCATGGGCGAGGTACCTGCCGAGGACCTCGACTACTGCCTCCCCGTCGGGAAGGCGGCGCTTCGGCGCGAGGGCGAGGACGTCACGGTCATCTCGTACCTGTCGATGGTCTCGCGGTGCCTCGACGCGGTCGAGCAGTCCGGCGTCTCGGCCGACGTCATCGACCTGCGCTGGCTCGATCACGCCAGCCTCGACTGGGACCTCATCGAGGCCAGCGTCAAGAAGACCAACTGCGTGCTCATCGTCGAGCAGGGTGCGATCGGGACCTCCTGGGGCACGAGGCTGGCCGACGAGATCCAACGGCGGTACTTCGACTGGCTCGACGCCCCCGTCGAGCGGGTCACTGGTGGCGAGGCGTCGCCGAGCGTGAGCAAGGTCCTCGAACGCGCCGCCCTCGGCAACACCGAGGACGTCGTCGCCGCCCTCACCGCCCTCGTGGGGACCCCGTGAGGGCCCCGCGCGTCGTCCTGCAGTTGACCGACCCAGCACGCGGAAGGGTGTGAAACGCATGGCAAGCGTGGTCAGGATGCCTGGGGTCTCCGCCGACGCGGCCGAGGCGACCCTCGTCGAGTGGGCCGTCGCCGCCGGCGACAGCGTCACCCGCGGTGACGTCATCGCCACCGTGGAGACCGACAAGGCCGTCGTCGACATCGAGGCCGAGGCGAGCGGCACGCTGCTCAAGACGTTCGCCGTCGCCGGCGAGTCCGTCGCCATCGGCGGCCCCATCGCCGTCCTCGTCTCCGAGGACGACGCCGGCCGTGACGAGGCCGAGCTCCTTGCCGAGCTGGGCCTCGGGCCCCAGGCGGCGGGTCCGCTCGACGCCGTCGACGAGGAGCGCTCCCAGGACACCCTCGTCCCGGGGGCCCGGCCTCCGATCGAGCACACGAGCGACGAGGTCGTCGAGCCGGGCGGCCAACCCGGTGAGGGCCGGCGCGTCTTCGCCACCCCGCTGGTTCGCCGTCTCGCGGCCGAGGCGGGCGTCGCCCTGGAGGAGCTGACCGGGACCGGCCCCAACGGGCGCATCCGCCGACGGGACCTCGAGGCAGCCCTGGCGGAGCGTCCGAGCGGACCCGCCGGCGATGCCGCCGCCGCGCCGGCTGCGGCCCCGGCCGAAGCGGGCGCGCAGGCTCAGGCCGCTACCACTGCGACCGCCCGTTCCGCCCAGCCGTCGGCCGCCGGGTACACCGACGTGCCGGCCACCCGGTTCCGCAGGGCCGTCGCCGCGGCCCTGACCGCGAGCAAGCAGACGGTGCCGCACTTCTACCTCAAGGCCAGCTGTCGGGTCGACGAGCTGTTGAGGCTGCGCGAGGTCGTCAACGCCGGTGGCGGCCCGAAGGTCACGATCAACGACTTCGTGGTCAAGGCCGCGGCCGCCGCGATGCTCCGGGTGCCCGAGATGAACGTCGTGTGGACGGGCGACGCGGTGCGTCGGTTCGAGTCGGCCGACGTCGCGGTGGCCATGGCCACCGAGCGCGGCCTGATGACCCCCGTGGTCCGCTCCGTCGGGTCCCGCTCGCTCACCGACGTCTCCGCGGCGATCAAGGACCTCGCCGCGCGGGCGTCCGCGGGCAGCCTGAAGCAGCAGGAGCTCGAGGGCGGATCCCTGACCATCTCGAACCTCGGCATGTACGGCGTCGAGGAGTTCGCGGCCATCATCAACCCCCCGCACGTCGGCATCCTCGCCGTCGGCGCCGTGGTCCCCCAGGCCTTCGAGGCGGCCGACGGTGGCCTCGAGCTGGGCCGGTGCCTCACCGTCGTGCTCTCGGTGGACCACCGCCCGGTCGACGGCGCCCTCGCGGCGCAGTGGCTCCAGCACCTCAAGTCGCTCCTCGAGAACCCGATCACCATCCTCGCCTGAACGCGAGACCCAGCCCGAGAAAGGCCAAGACCAATGACGTTCTTGCTCAACGACCCCGCCGACTTCCCGACCCAGCTCGCGGACGGCTTCATCGCGGCGAACCGCCGCTACGTCCGCAAGGTCTTCGGCGGCGCCGTCCGCGCCACGAAGAGCCGCCCGGGCAAGGTGGCGCTCGTCGTCGGGGGCGGAACCGGCCACTACCCCGCCTTCGCCGGCTGGGTCGGCCAGGGAATGGCCGACGGCGTGGTCTTCGGGAACATCTTCTCCTCGCCCTCGGCCGGCCAGGCCGTCAGCGTCGGGCGGGCGGCCGACCAGGGCGGCGGCGTCCTCATCGCGTTCGGCAACTACGCCGGCGACGTGCTGCACTTCGGGCAGGCGGCCGAGACCCTCAAGGCCGAGGGGATCAACTCCGCGATCGCCGTCGTCACCGACGACATCGCCTCGGCGCCCGCGGAGGAGGCCCACAAGCGCCGCGGCATCTGCGGCTGGGTCACCGTGTTCAAGGTGACCGGTGCGGCGTGTGAGGAGGGTCGCTCGTTCGACGAGGTCGTCGAGGTCTTCAACCACGTCAACCGTCGCACCCGTACCTTCGGCGTCGCCTTCTCCGGGTGCACCCTCCCGGGCGCCGACGGTCCGCTGTTCACCGTGCCGACCGGCAAGATGGGCGTCGGCCTCGGTGTCCACGGCGAGCCGGGAATCTACGACGCCGACCTCGGCACTGCCGACGAGGTCGCCCGCGTCCTCGTCGAGGGCCTGCTGAAGGACCGCCCCGACGACGCGGGCGACCGGGTCATCGCCCTGCTCAACGGCTTGGGCTCGACGACGTACGAGGAGCTCTTCGTCACCTACGGGGCGGTCGAGCGGCTGCTGGCCGACCACGGTGTGACCGTGGTCGACTGCGAGGTTGGCGAGCTCACCACCTCCATGGACATGGGTGGGGTCTCGCTGTCGTTGACCTGGACCGACGAGGAGATCGAACGGCTCTGGAACGCGCCGTGCGACACCCCGGCCATTCGTCGCGGCGCCGTCGGGGAGGTCGAGCTCGTCGACGACGGCGAGCTGTCCGTGGAGGCGCCCGAGCTCGTCGTCAAGGAGGAGGGCTCTCCCGAGTCCCGCGCGGTGGCGCAGCACCTCGTCGACGGGCTCGAGGCCGTCCTCGCCAGCCTGCGGGAGCAGCAGGAGGAGCTCGGCAGGCTCGACGCCTTCGCCGGTGACGGGGACCACGGCGTCGGGATGGTGCGCGGAGCCGAGAACGGCCACGCGGCGGCCCGCGAGCTCGCCGAGCGTGGTGGCGGCGCCCAGACCGTCCTCGCCGGGGCAGGGTCGCGCTGGTCGGAGCAGGCCGGCGGCACCTCGGGCGCGCTGTGGGGCGCGGTCCTTGCTGCCGCGGGGAGCGCACTCGGTGACGTCGAGGGGGTGGGCCCCGAGGCGCACGCCCGCGCGGCCAGGGCCGGGCTCGACGCGCTCCAGCGCATCGGCGGTGCCCAGCCGGGCGACAAGACGATGCTTGACGCCTTCATCCCGGCGGTCGAGACCCTCGAGGCCGAGTTCGGCGCGGGGCGCTCGCCGGCCCAGGCCTGGAGGGCCGCCGCCGAGGCAGCCGAGGCGGCTGCCTGGGCCACGGCCCCGCTGCGCCCTCGGATCGGCCGCGCTCGGCCGTTGGCCGAGCGCAGCGTGGGGCACCCCGACGCCGGCGCCGTGTCCTTCGCCCTCATCGTGCGCACCATCGCGGACCGGATGTCGTGATGCCGGTCACCACCTCCCACGGGGTGTGACGAGGTGATCGAGCCACTCGGCCAGGGCAGTGTGGACCCGCTCTCGAAGCGGTTCGACGCTGCCCTGGTCGACCTCGACGGCGTGCTCTACGTCGGACGCAGCGCGGTGGAGGGCGCCCCGGAGGCGGTGCAGGCCGCGCGCCGCGCCGGGATGCGGGTCGCCTTCGTGACGAACAACGCCTCGCGCACGCCCGAGGTCGTCGCCGAGCACCTGACGGAGCTCGGGATCGCCGCGGTGGCCGCGGACGTCGTGACCTCCGCCCAGGCTGCCGCGACGCTCGTGGCCGAACTGGTGCCACCCGGCTCGCGGGTGCTCGTCGTCGGCGGGGCAGGACTCGAGGAGGCGCTCAAGGAGAGGGGGCTGCGGCCGGTGTGGTCGGCCGACGACGAGCCGGACGCGGTCGTCCAGGGCTTCGCTCCCGACGTCGGGTGGCGACAGCTCACCGAGGGCGCGCTCGCCGTGCGGGCCGGCCTGCCGTGGGTCGCGAGCAACCTCGACCTCACCGTGCCGACCCCCCGCGGGCCCGCACCGGGGAACGGCACCCTCGTGGGGGTCGTCGCCCGCGCCACCGGCTCGTTCCCGCTGGCCGCCGGCAAGCCGGAGCTCCCGCTGCACCGGGAGGCGGTGCGCAGAACCGGTTCCGAGCGCCCCCTTGTCGTCGGGGACCGGCTGGACACCGACATCGAGGGCGGCAACCGGGCGGGTGTGCCCACCCTGCTCGTCCTCACCGGCATCACCACTCCCCTCGACGTGGTCATGGCCGAGCCGTCGCACCGGCCCACCTGGGTGGCCGAGACCCTTCCCGATGGACTGCTGCGACCCCACCCTCCCGTGGTGCGCCGAGGCGGCACGTGGTCGTGCGGCGGCTGGGACTGCCGACTGGGGGACGGTGTCATCCATGTCGCCGGGGCAGGGCCCCGGATCGACGCGCTGCGCGCGCTCAGCGTCGCCGCCTGGAGCACCGGGGCGCCCTTGACCCGGCACGCGGTCGCCGTGCTGGACGGCCGGCCCCTGCCCTCCGTCGCGGGGTGACCGCTGTGTGGCTCCTCAGGAGGAGGTCGCGGTGACCAGCGGGGATGCGGCCTACACTGACCTCATGGTCGAGTCGCAGCGCAGCGACCTCGCCGCCGCGGACGTCTTCACGATGCTCTCGCGCCAGGCGAGCGAGCTCTACGACGACTCCCGGCTGATGCCGATGCTCCGCCAGCTCGTGCGCAGCACCTGCCAGATCACCGGTGCGGTCGGGGGCAGCGTCTCGCTCGTCGACTCCGCGGCCGGCCGCTACACCAAGATCGCCGAGCTCGGCACCGCCTGCCAGCTCGGCGAGAGCTTCCCCATCGACGAGGGGGTCACCGGACAGGTGGTGAACCGGCGCGCGCCGGTCATCCTCGGCTCCTACCGCGACATCCGGACCGGTCACCTCAAGCCGGGGCACGCCGCGTGGGACGGTGCCGTGGCGGCCATCCCCATCTGGTGGCGCGCCGACATCGTCGCCGTCAACGTCATCTTCGTCGGGTCGCCGCGGCCGTTCACCACGGGTGAGGTCGACAGCCTCGAGCTGGTGACCCAGGTCGTCGCCCCCGGGCTGGTCAGCGCCGTGCAGCGTGAGCTGCCCGACAAGGCGCTCACGAGACGCCGGGACGAGCACTGGCTCACCGCCCTGCCGGCTCAGGTGGCTCCGGAGGTCCCGTCGGTCAAGGACGTCGTCGCCGACCTGGTCGACCTCGCGCAGCGGGCGTCCGGGGGTGCTCTCGGGAACCATCGCGACCTTCAGGTCCGCGTCGTCCGCGACGAGGACCGCCACCGCCTGCTCGTCCGCTCGGAGGACGACCTCGTGGTCGGGCGCGGCACCCTGCGCTGGCACGAGGTCATCGAGGGGTCCGACGGTGCGGACGCGCCCACGCTGGCCGGCGCCCGCGCCGGGGCCCGGGGTACGGGCGACGCCACCGATGCCGCTCCCTTCACGGCCCGCGAGCAGGAGGTGCTGGTGCTGCTCTGGCAGGGACTGAGCGACAGGGCCATCGCCACCCGGCTGTGCCTGTCCCCCAAGACCGTCGAGAAGCACGTGAGCGCGGTCCTGCGCAAGAGCGGCACGACGAGCCGGACCGCTGCGGTCGTCCGCGCCCTGGACGAGGGCTGGCTGCCCTGACCGACCGAGGACGGTCGACGACGCGTACGTCAGCAGGTCGGGGGAATTCCCCCATGGAGTGGCGGGTGCGGACACCGTTTGACTGGGTCCCAGCCCGGAGAACCGCCCGGGACCCCCTCGAGAGGAGCCCACCGTGCCCGTCGTCTCGATGAAGGAGACGCTGGACCGTGCGCTCGCCGACCGGTACGGCGTGCCCGCGTTCAACATCGTCAACGACCTGACCATCGAGGCGGTCCTGGCCGCAGCGGTGGAGGAGCAGTCCCCCGTCATCCTCCAGACCTCGGTCAAGACCGTGCGGATGTACGGTCGCGACCAGCTGTTCTCGATCTTCGAGGCACTGGTCCGCGACGTGCCTGTTCCCGTGACCCTCCACCTCGACCACTGCCCCTACCGCGAGGTGATCAGCGACTGTCTCGAGGGTGGCTGGAACTCGGTGCTGTTCGACGCCCACGAGCTCGACGTCGCCGAGAACCTGCGCCAGACGACCGAGGTCGTGGCGCAGGCCCGCGCGCACGGGGCCCACGTCGAGGGCGAGATCGAGGGCATCCAGGGTGTCGAGGACGGCATCGGCTCCGACGACGCCTCCGTCCAGCAGTCTCTCGAGGTGGCGGTCGACTTCATCACGCGCACGGGGGTCGACTGCTTCGCCCCGGCCATCGGGAACGCCCACGGCCAGTACAAGGCGGCCCCGGTCCTGGACGCGCAGCGGGTCAGCGACCTCGTGGACGCCACCGGCGTGCCGATGGCCCTGCACGGCGGCACCGGCCTGTCGGCCGACCAGTTCAAGGACCTCATCGCCCGGGGGTGCGCCAAGGTCAACATCTCGACCGCCCTGAAGGAGGTCTACATGAAGTCCTCCCTGCAGTTCCTCCAGGAGGCCTCCGCCGAGGACAAGTGGGACCCGCCGTCGCTGTTCCGCCACCAGCGGGAGGCCGTCGTCGGCATGGCCCGTGAGCACATGCAGATCTTCGGCAGCTCGGGGCGTGCGTGATGCCGGCCCTCGTGTTCGACTGCGACGGGGTGCTCGCCGACACCGAGCGTTACGGCCACCTGCCGGCCTTCAACGCCACGTTCGAGAAGTTCGGCCTCCCGGTCCGATGGGACGAGGACGAGTACGCGAAGCGGCTGCGGATCGGTGGGGGAAAGGAGCGGATGGCGAGCCTGTTCTCGGACCCGGGGTTCGCCGAGCAGGCGGGCATCCCCGACGACGAGGACGCCCGCACGCAGCTCCTTGCGACCTGGCACCGGACCAAGACGGCGGCTTTCAAGGACATGGTCGCCGCCGGAGACCTACCGCCGCGGCCGGGCGTCAGCCGTGTCATCACCGAGGCGCTCGACGCCGGGTGGACCGTGGCCGTCGCCTCGACGTCGGCGCTGGAGTCGGTGCGGGCAGTGCTCGTCAACGCCGTCGGGGAACCGGCCGCTGCCGCGATCCCGATCTTCGCCGGCGACGTCGTCCCCGCGAAGAAGCCCGACCCGGCGATCTACCTGCTCGCGGTGGAGGAGCTCGGTCTCGACCCCGCCGACACCCTCGTCGTCGAGGACTCGCGCAACGGGCTGCGGGCCGCGGTCGGCGCGGGTCTCCCGTGCCTGGTCACGGTCAACGGCTACACGCGCGAGGAGGACTTCTCGGAGGCCGTCGCCGTCGTCTCCGAGCTCGGCGACCCCGGGCGCCCGCCCGTCGAGGTGCTCGCCGACCGCGCCGGCATCGGCATCGAGGGCCTCGTGACTCTCGACGACCTGAGCCGGTGCATCGAGGCGGCTCGTGGTCTGAAGGGGGCCGCCAGCCAGGGACCGCGGGACTGACGATGGCGGACGAGCTCTGGGTCGGGACCAGCTGGAAGATGACCAAGACGATCACGCAGGGCCGCGCGTGGGCGCGTGAGGTCGCAGCGGTCCCCGTCCCGGACGGTGTCACGGCCTTCGTCCTCCCGCCGCACACCGCGCTCGCCGCGGTCCGCGGCTGCGTACCACCGGGACACCGCCTCCTCGTCGGGGCCCAGGACGCCCACTGGTCGGCGGAGAACGAGTGGACCGGTGAGGTCTCGGTGCAGCAGGTGGCCGATGCCGGCGCCGACCTCGTGGAGGTCGGACACAGCGAGCGCCGCCTCGGCCTCGGTGAGGACGAGGACGTCGTGGCGCGCAAGGTTCGCGCGGTGGTCGACTTCGGACTGGTCCCACTTCTGTGCGTCGGCGAGCCCGCGGCCGTCCGGCAGGCCGGAGCCCACGTGGACCATGTGGCGGCGCAGGTCACCTCGGCCCTGGCGCTGCTCGAGCGCGAGGAGGTCTACGACGTCCTCGTCGCCTACGAGCCCGTGTGGGCGATCGGCCCGAAGGGCGCGCCCGCTGAGCCTGAGGACGTCGCCCCCGTGATCGCGGCCATCAGGGAAGCCGTCGGACGCTCGGCGGAGGGCGCGAGCGCCCTCGGCGTCCTCTATGGGGGGAGCGTGACACGCGACAACGCCACGGCGATGGTCTCGGGGGCCGGGGTCGACGGGCTCTTCGTGGGGCGAGCCGGCTGGACCGCTCGGTCCTTCCTGGACATCGTCTCCATGGTCGGCCGACACGCCGGCGATCGGTGAGCCCGTCGAGGGCGGATCCGCCCGATGCGCCGGCGGCACGACCTCGACAACGGTTCGGTCGTGCCGCCGGTCTCGGTTCACTCCGTGTGGTGGACCGGGGCGAGCCGGTGGACGGGGGTCTTGATCCCCTCGAAGCGGGCCTTGAGCTGGAGAGCGAGGTACAGGGAGTAGTGCCGGGACTGGTGGAGGTTCCCGCCGTGCATCCACAGGTTGTCGACGGCGGTCGGCTTCCACATGTTCCGCAGCTCGCCCTCCCACGGCCCCGGATCCTTGGTCGTGCCCGATCCGAGACCCCAGCACTTGCCGAGGCGGGCGGCCGTCTCGGGGTCGACGAGATCGGCGACCCAGCCGTTCATCGAGCTGTAGCCGGTCGCGAAGACCACGACGTCGGCCGGCAGCTCGACGCCGTCGTCGAGGACGACGGCGTCCTCGGTGAGGCGGGTCACCTGGCCGTGGACGAGCCGGACGTCACCGCTCGCGACGAGGTCGGCGGCGCCCACGTCGATGTAGTAGCCCGAGCCGCGCCGCAGGTACTTCATGAAGAGGCCGGAGTCGTCGTCGCCCCAGTCGAGCCAGAACCCGGCCCTCTCGAGCCGGTCGTAGAAGTCCTTGTCGACCTGCGCCATCTTCTCGTAGATCGGGATCTGGAACTCGTGGAGGATCCGGTAGGGGAGGGAGGCGAAGACGAGGTCGGCCTTCTCGGTGGTGACGCCGGCCGCGAGCGCTCGCTCGGAGTACAGGTCGCCGAGCCCGTACTCCATGAGGCTCTCGCTCCGCACGATGTGCGTCGAGCTGCGCTGCACCATCGTGACGTCGGCGTCGTTCTCCCACAGGGCACCACAGATGTCGAACGCGCTGTTGTTGCTCCCGATGACGACGGCGCGCTTGCCTCGGTAAGCGTCCGGCCCGGGGTGGTCCGAGCTGTGGTGGACGTCGCCGCGGAACACGTCGAGCCCCTCCACCTCGGGGACGCGCGCCTTGCCGGACATGCCCGTCGCGAACACGAGGTGCGTCGGCCGGAGCACGACCGCCTCCCCATCCTTGTCGACCTCGACGGTCCACTCACCCGTCTCCTCCGACCATGTCGCCCTCGTCGCCTCGGCGTTGGACCAGTACGGCACCTCCATGACCGAGACGTACGACTCGAGCCAGTCGCCGATCTTGTCCTTGGGCGCGAACACGGGCCAGGTGTCCGGGAACTTGAGATAGGGCAGGTGGTCGTACCACACCGGGTCGTGCAGGCAGAGCGACTTGTAGCGGCGCCGCCACTGGTCACCCGGGCGCGGGTGCTTGTCGATGACGAGGCTCGGCACCCCGAGCTGGCGCAGTCGCGCCCCCAGCGCGATGCCCCCTTGTCCACCGCCGATGACGAGGACGTAGGGCTGGGTCGTGCGGCCCAGGCTGACGGACTCGGACCGGCGCCGCTCCATCCAGGTCGAGCGGTTCTTGCTGGACCCGTGCTCGGCCCCCTTCGGCCGACGGGTGCCGCGCGGCTCCTCGTGGCCCTTGAGCTCGTGCAGGGTCGTGAGGAAGGTCCAGGCCCGGTCCCGCCCGTCGACCTCGATCAGGCGGAGCACCCCGGTGCCTCGACCGACCGCGGTCTCGAAGGTGAACCACGCCGTGACGACTCCGCCGTCCTCCGTCGGTGGCTCAGTCAGGGTCAGCCCGGCGGGCGCCGTGGACGCCAGGGTCGCCGCCAGCAGGTCGCGGACCCCGTCGGGGTCCTCGACGGTCAGCAGGTTCCACGAGAAGGCGATCACGTCCCGCCAGAAGCTCGTCGGTGCGAACATCGCGCTGGCCCGGTCGATGTCGTGGGCGGTCAGGGCCTCCTCGAAGTCGGCGAGCCACGCCTCGGCACGGGCATGCGCCGGGGCGTCCAGGGTTGCGGTGCGCGGCTCGGTATCGGTCATCCGTTGCTCCTTCACGATGCGGCCCGGTCCCCGTCGACCGATGCCCACGCACCAGCACAGCGTGGTGCCCACGGTCAGGAAAGGGTTGCAGGCCGTTGCATCGACGTCGGCTCGGCGCGACGCCCTTCGGCGCGGTGGGGCCACGCGGCGGTCCCCCCCTCGTCCTCGTCCGGCCCGGTCGGACGGAGCCGCCCGTGAGACGGCGCGCGAACGGGCCCGGGGCTCTCGTTGACCCGGGGTGCGGCACCGAGACGCTGCGGCGGGTCCACGCCGCCTTCATGGAGGGAACGGCCTCGGCGTCCGGACCCCGGCCCCTGGTCGCACGCTCGTGGAGCAGGGCCCTGGCCTCTGGGTTGGACCCGTCCCGTCCGGGACCACGACTCGTGGAGTCCCAGGCGGACCTGGAACGACGTCGACGGGCATCGGCTCTCTCGCTCGTGGTCGAGGACATCCGAGCGGTGCTGACCCCCGTCGCCGACGCATCACGGTTCATCGTCGTCGTCACGGATGCGGACGGCGTCGTCCTCTGGCGCGAGGGCGCTCCGGCGGTCCTGCGCGAGGCCGACGCGATCGGGTTCGCGGAGGGTGCGACCTGGACCGAGGAGCGTGTCGGCACCAACGCGATCGGGACCGCGCTCGCGGAGCAGGCCCCGGTGCAGCTGTTCACGGCGGAACACTTCGAGGAGGTCCAGCATCCTTGGTACTGCACCGCGTCTCCGGTGCACGACCCCCGCACCGGAGCCCTGCTCGGCGTCGTCGACGTCAGCGGCCCCGCCGGGGCGTTCCATCCGGCGATCGTGGCCCTCGTCGCCACGGCGACGACGCTCGCGGAGGCCGCTTTGCGCAGGCGGCACGAGAAGTCGCTGCTCGCTCTGCGCCGGTCGGCCGAGCACCTCGTGGCCACGGCGTCGGGCCCGCTGCTCGTGGTCGACGACGACGGCTGGGTTGCTCACCAGGCGGGCATCCTCGTCCGGGAGCGCCTTGCCTCCCCGCGGACCGACCGGCCGCTATCGGTGCCCGGCCTCGGGCTGTGCCTCCCCGAAAGGCTCGACGGCGGGTGGCTCGTCCGTCCCCGTGGGCGGGCGGTCGAGCTGACTGCCCGCCTGCGCGACATGGGCCACGAGGTCGTGCTCGAGGTGTCCGGGGCGGCCGACACGACCCACTGGCGCGTCGCCCTGACGCCTCGGCACGCCGCGATCCTTCGGCTGCTCGCGACGGCGGGCCGAGACGGCTTGTCCGCGGCGCAGCTGAGCCAGTTGCTGTTCGGCGACACAGAGCACCAGGTGACGGTCCGGGCCGAGGTGAGCCGGCTGCGGCGGGTCGTCGGCGCACTCGTCGCGACGGCCCCCTACCGGGTCGCCGAGGGCGTCCGCATGCGCTGTGACGAGTGAGGGTCCATGGGCGCTCCCTCGGTCCGCCCGAGCGCACCGGCCTCACGCACGGCCGCCACGGGCGGGCTCCTCCGCCAGCACCTCCTCGGCACGACCCAGCGCAACCAAGCACCCGACGCCCACCGGGGCCCCGCACCCTCGAAGACCAGGGCTGACGCCACCTGTCGTGGTGTCAGCCTTCCGGCACGTCTCGAGACAGCTGTCAGGTGGCAGAGCCGCGCACCGTGCCGGCTCCTTCGTCGCGGCCGCGGTGCGCTCCCGGCTCCTGTCCCCCGACGAACGAGAGGGCCGTTCACTCCGACTTCGTCGGATGAACGACCCTCTCGTCGAGTCGGGGTGACAGGATTTGAACCTGCGACCTCGTCGTCCCGAACGACGCGCGCTACCAAGCTGCGCCACACCCCGTGGCATGTCGCCGAGGCCCCGGGGCCGCAGCGACACCCGAGGATAGCCGACCACCCCCGGCGCCCCGAAATCGGTTCGCAGCCCCGCCCGCCGGTGGCGCCGGGGCCGCCGATCAACCGGCGTCAGGGGTCGCGGGGGAGCAGGGTGAGCAGGGTCGCCTCGGGCCGACAGGCGAACCGCACGGGCGCGTACGGCGAGGTCCCGAGCCCGGCGGAGACGTGCAGGTACGCGGCGTCCTCCGGGGCCTGCGACGACGGCGCGGCTCGTCCCGCGCGGCCGGCCGTGCCGGCGCCGGGCCACCACCGCGAGACACCCTTGGCCCGGCGGGTGTCGAGGTCGCTGTTCGTCACGAGCGCGCCCCAGAGGGGCACGGCGAGCTGGCCGCCGTGGGTGTGCCCGGCGAGGACGAGCCCGGCGCCGTCGGCGACCATGGCGTCGAGCACCCGCTGGTACGGGGCGTGGACGAGGCCCATCGTCAGGGCGACGTCGGTGGCGGCCGGGCCGGCGACGCGGTCGTAGCGGTCGTAGCGGACGTGCGGGTCGTCGACGCCGACCAGCTCGACCCGGTGCCCGCCCATCTCCACGGTCGTTCGGGCGTTGTCGAGGTCGTGCCACCCGCCGTCGCGCAGCCCGGCGACGAGGTCGTCGACGGGCAGCTCGATCCGCTCGGGGGGCGCGGCCGCGTGCCGCTTGGTGAGGTAGCGGGCGGGGTTCTTGGGCACCGGTCCGAAGTAGTCGTTCGAGCCGAGGACGAAGGCCCCGGGGAACTCCAGCAGCGGCTCCATCGCCCGCAGCAGCGGAGGCACGGCCCGCAGGTGGGCGAGGTTGTCACCGGAGTTGACGACGAAGTCGGGCCGCAGGGCGGCGAGGTCGCGGACCCACTGGATCTTCCTGGCCTGCCCCGGCGTCAGGTGCAGGTCGGACACCTGGAGGACGCGCACGGGCGCCGAGCCCGGCGGCAGGACGGGCACCGCGAACCGCCGCAGCGTGAACCACGTGCGCTCGACGAACGCGGCGTACGCGACCCCGGCCACGCCGGCACCGACGATGCCGCCGGCGGAGCGCAGCACGGTGCGGGCCACGGGATGCATCCGCCCATCATCACAAACGAGGAGGTCGAGGACCCAACTCGGGCTCACCGGGACGGGTGGGAGGATGGGCGTCATGACCGACACGACGCTCAAGGCGCGGCTCCAGCACGACCTCCACGACGCGATGCGCCAGCGCGACAAGGTCCGCTCGGGCACGCTGCGGATGGTCCTCACCTCCGTGACGAACGCCGAGGTCGCCGGTGACGAGGCCCGCGAGCTGGACGACGACGAGGTCCTCAAGGTCGTCGCGAAGGAGGCCAAGAAGCGCAAGGAGGCGTCGACCGCCTACCGCGACGCCAACCGCCCGGAGCTCGCCGACGCCGAGGACGCCGAGCTCGCGGTCCTCGAGGGCTACCTGCCGGCGCAGCTGGGCGAGGACGAGCTGCGCGCCATCGTCGTGCGTGCCGTCGAGCAGACAGGCGCCACGGGGATGCCGCAGATGGGCCTGGTCATGAAGGCCGCCCAGGCCGAGGTGGCCGGACGTGCCGACGGCGGCCGGGTGGCCGCCGTCGTCAGGGAGGTGCTCGCCGGGCGTTGAGCGCGCCCGGAGGGCGTCAGCCGTCGCCCCCGCCACCTCCGCCGCCGCGACCGGGTTTCGGCTTGGGCTGCTCCGGTGGCGCCTGTGCCTGAGCCTGGCCCGTGGAGATGTAGAGGCCGATGCTCGTGCCGGGCAGGGCCGAGCCGGCGGGGTCGGTGTACGCGACGGTGCCGATCTGCGCGCTGCTGCTGACCCGGCCCGCGACGTAGGAGTCGAAGCCGGCCTCCTTGAGGATGCGTTGCGCGTTCTCGATGCCGCGGCCGATGACGTTCGGGAACGACTCGTACTTGCCGTTGCGGATGTCGCTGCTCGGCGCCTTGAACTGCTTGACCGGCATCCCCTTCGACACCGCCTTCATGATCTTCGACCACACGGGGGCGGCGACGGTGGAGCCGTAGACCCGTGGGACACAGCCGTACTCGCCGAAGCACTTCCCGGCGAGCGTGTAGAGCTTGCCGCTCTTGCTCGCCGGCTTGAGGTTCCCGACCCAGACCGTCGTCGACAGCTGCGGGGTGAAGCCGGCGAACCAGATCTGGTTGTGCTTCTCGGTCGTTCCCGTCTTGCCGGCCGCCGGGCGGGCGTTGCTGTCCCAGAGGCGGCGGACCGTGCCCTCGCGGACGACGCTCTGGAGGAGGTCGTTGACCCCCGCGGCGACATCGGCCGAGATGACCTGCTTGCACTGCGGGCCCGGGACCTTGATCTCCTTCTTGTCGGGAGTCGTGATCGACGTGATCGGCATCGGCTCGCAGTACTTGCCGTTGGCGGCGAGCGTCGCGTACGCGTTGGCGACGCTCATCGGCGTCGACTCACCGGCGCCGAGGGCGATGCCGGCGATCGTGTCGGAGATCGCCTTGCCGTCCGCCCGGTGCAGGCCCATCTTCACCTGGGTGTCGCGCACCGAGCAGGCGCCGAGCTTGACGTTGAGCGCCGCGAAGAACGGGTTGACCGACTTGATGACGCCCTCGCGCAGCGACATCGGCCCGCCGCTGACCGGGACGTCGTTGCGGACCTTCCACGGCTCGACGGTGCCGCACTCGTCCTTCATCTGCGACGGAAGGAAGGTCGCTGGCCGCTCCGGGCTCGTCGACGGGATGGTGATCGTCGAGTTCAGCGGCATCCCGCGCTCGAGCGCCTCGACGAGCGCGAACGTCTTCGCCGTCGAGCCGATCTGGTAGCCGTTGGGGCCACCGCCGTACTTCTGGTCGACGTTGAGGTTGGTCTGGTACTTCGAGAAGTCGGTGGCCTGGGCCATCGCGAGGATCTTGCCGGTGCCGGGCTCGATGATCGTCACGGCGCCGGCGAGGTTCTGCTTGTTGTTGACGGGAACCGCCTTGACGAGCTCCTTCTGGGCCGTCTTCTGGTAGCCGTTCTTCAGGGTCGTCCGGATCGTCAGGCCGCCCTGGTTGATCGCCTTCATCCGGTCGGCGGGGGTCTTGCCGAGGACGGCCATCTGTGGCGACTTCTGGAGGTACTCCATGACGAAGGAGCAGAAGTACGGCTGCGCGGAGCGGTGGCACACGCCCTTGGGGGGCTTGCGGTTGATCATCTTCGTGACGTCGACCTTCTTGGCCGCCGCGACGTCCTTGGCGGATGCCATCCCCAGAGCCTGCATCCGGTCGAGGACGAGGTTGCGCCGCCGCTGCGAGTCCTTGGGGTTCAGCACCGGGTT
Organism: Oryzobacter faecalis; assembly: GCF_046764005.1. Taxonomy (NCBI): domain Bacteria; kingdom Bacillati; phylum Actinomycetota; class Actinomycetes; order Micrococcales; family Intrasporangiaceae; genus Oryzobacter; species Oryzobacter faecalis. The sequence continues at coordinate 122,979 of NZ_JBKOFW010000005.1, forward strand.
GTAGGCGGTGGGCTGCTGGACGATCCCCGCCAGCAGGGCCGACTGCCCGAGGTCGAGCTTGGCCGCGGTGACGCCGAAGTAGTTCAGGGCCGCCGCCTCGACGCCGTACGCCTGGTCGCCGTAGTAGACGAGGTTGAGGTAGCCCTCGAGGATCTGCTCCTTGGTGAAGTTCTCCTCGACGTTGAGCGCGTACTTGAGCTCCTGGAGCTTGCGGGCGTAGTTCTTGTCGACCGCGGCGCGCGCGGCCTCCTTGTCGCCCCGCCGCAGCGCCGTCTCCTGGATGGTGACCTTGACGAACTGCTGGGTCAGCGTCGAGGCGCCCTGCACCTCTCCGCCGGGGTTCTGCAGGTTCGAGATCATGGCCCGGCTGAAGCCGCGCACGTCGAGCCCGCCGTGCTCGTAGAACCGCGCGTCCTCGATGGCGATCTGCGCGTTCTGCATGTTCTTGCTGATCTTCTTCAGCGGGACGATGATCCGGTTCTCGTCGTACGGGTTGGCGATGAGCTTCCCGTCGGCGTCGAGGATCCGCGACTGCTGGGCGAGCGGTGACACCGTGAACTCGCTCGGCAGGTCGTTGAAGAACGCGACGCCACCCTTCGCGACCTGGCCCGACGCGCCGACGGCGGGGATGGCGAGCCCGGCCATGAGCAGGCCGGCCACCGTGCTGAGCACGACGAAGCCGAGGAGCAGCCTGAGCACGGCTGAGACGTTGTGGGCGCGTCCGTCCATGCGGATCAGGGTAACCCGCCGACCTGCGCGGCCCCGGCCGCCGAACCGCGCCGCTGCGCGGCGGTCGCCCCTCCGCGTCCGGTGGGCCCGGCGACCCCGCGCGGCCTCGACGGATCCGGTGGCCGGGTTCGTTGCGGGATCAACCGTTCGGCCAGGGGTTCCACCGTTCGGCCAACGGCGTCGGACGGTTCGACCGATGGTCGCCCCGCGTGCGCAATCCGTACCGTCGTTGCAGGTCGCCACCTCGGTGGTGGTGACGGACAACCAGCAGTCGCAGGGAACCCGGAGAAGAGGTGGACATGAGCATCGCTCCCGCAGCAGCCCCCACGGACCAGTGGATCAGTGACTGGGCGCCGTTCGGACGTTGCGCCGGCACCGACCCGGACGCCCTGTTCGTCCAGGGCAAGGCCCAGCGCGCCGCGAAGGCCGTCTGCAAGGGCTGCCCCGTCGTCGCCGAGTGCCTCGCCGACGCCCTCGACAACCGCACCGAGTTCGGGGTGTGGGGTGGGATGACCGAGCGCGAGCGCCGCGCCCTCCTCCGCCGCCGCCCGGACGTCCGCTCCTGGACCGAGCTCCTCACCCAGGCCAAGGTCGGCATGACCCACGGGGCCATCGCCTAGACCGCACAGACACCCGGAGGGGCCGACCAACCCCTGCAGCCCCGCGTGGCATCCCCCTGCAGTCGCGCGTGGCACGGCCGGCCTCTCCGGGCCTTCACCACCCGGGCCCGACACGTCACCGACGTGTCGGGCCCGTCCGTGTGCCCGGGGACGTCCCGGCCGTGCTGATGCCGTGTCCCGAGATCGACGTCCTGGTCGATCTCGGGACGGGCGGGACGGGGCGGGACTTCCGTCAGCCGGTGCCGAGGGCCGCCCCGACCTCCCGCAGACCGTCGAGGTCGTGGATGTCGGTCGCGCTCGCGGGGACCGTGGCGACCGGGACCCCGGGGTGCCCGGCGACGAAGCGCGACACGTGGGCCTGGTGCCGCGTGGCGACGTCGGCGAGGTCGGCGTGCAGGCGCAGCAGGGCCGGGGTGAGCCCGGCGAGGTCGTCGTCGGCGGTGGCGGCGTCCTCGAGCTGCTCGGCGGCCGCGGCCGCGCGTCCTCCGGAGAGGGCGGGGGCGGCGAGAGCCTGCATCCGGTTGACGACGACGCCGGCGAGCGGCATGCCCTCGCCGGCGAGGCGGTCGACGAAGTAGGCGGCCTCGCGCAGCGCGTCACGCTCGGGGGAGGCGACCACGACGAAGGCGGTGACGTCCTCCTTGAGCAGGGCGTACGTGACGTCGGCGCGCTCGCGGAACCCGCCGAACATCGTGTCGAGCGCGGCGACGAAGGTCTGGACGTCGGTGAGGAAGGCGCCGCCGAGCACCTTGGTCAGCGCCGCCGCGGTCACCGTGGCCCCCACGCTGAAGACCTTGAGGTAGGCGCGCCCGCCGGCCCGCGCCGGTGCGGTGAGGAGGCGGATGAAGCGGCCGTCGAGGAAGGAGCCGAGGCGCTTCGGGGCGTCGAGGAAGTCCAGGGCCGAGCGCGAGGGCGGGGTGTCGACGACGACGAGGTCCCACGTGCCCTCGCGCTCGGCCTCGGCGCGCAGCTGGCCCAGCTTCTCCATCGCCATGTACTCCTGCGTCCCGGCGAACGAGCTCGAGACCGCCTGGTAGAAGGGGTTGGCGAGGATCTGCGCGGCCTTGTCGGGGGTGGAGTGCGCCTCGACGACCTCGTCGAAGGTCCGCTTCATGTCGAGCATCATCGCGTCGAGCGAGCCGCCGTCGCGGCCCACGCCCTCGACGGGCCGGGGGGTGTTGTCGAGCTCGGTGAGGCCCAGGCTCTGGGCCAGCCGGCGGGCGGGGTCGATGGTGAGGACGACGACCCGGCGACCGGCCTCCGCCGCCCGCACGCCGAGCGCGGCGGCCGTGGTCGTCTTGCCGACGCCCCCCGACCCGCAGCACACGATGATCCCGGTGCCGCGGTCGGCGAGGAGCGTGTCGACGTCGAGCGTCACCGGGGTCGGGGAGGAGGCGCGCGGCATCAGTGCACCCCCTGCTCGGCGAGCACGTCGGCGAGGACGGCGATGCCGCCCTCCTCGATGCCGGCGGCGAGGGCCGGGAGGGTGACCACGGAGAGGCCGAGGGCGGCGACGTCGTCCTCGAGGGAGTGCTCGAGGGCGACCCGCTCGGCGTGGTCGTGGGCCTGCTCGAGGAGCCCGGTGACGGTGCGCCCGCTCGCTCGCAGGCCGGCCGTGGCGAGGTCGTCGCGGACGCGCGCCTCGACGCGGCCGGGGTCGGCGGCGGCGAGGTCGAGGAGGCCCTCGTCGACGAGCGGCTCGCGCACCTGGTTGACGACGACGGCGCCGAGCCCGAACCCCTCGGCGGACAGCTCGGCGACGGCGTCGGCGGTCTCCTGCACCGGCATCTCCTCGAGCAGGGTGACGACGTGGACGACGGTCTGCCGGTCCTTGAGCATCCGGGTGATCGACTCGGCCTGGCTGTGGATGGGCCCGATCCGGGCGAGGTCGGCGACCTGGACGTTGACGTCGAGGAAGCGGGTGATCCGCCCCGTGGGCGGGGCGTCGAGGACGACGGCGTCCCACACCCTGCGCCCCTGCCCGCGCTTCGGTCCGGTCGTGCGCCCCACGGCCTCGTAGACCTTGCCGGTGAGGAGGACGTCCCGCACGCCCGGTGCGATGGTCGTGGCGAAGTCGACGACGCCCATCCGCTCCAGCGCCCCGCCGGCGCGGCCGAGCTTGTAGAAGGTCTGGAGGTACTCGAGCAGGGCCGCCTTCGCCTCGACCGACAGGCCCCACAGCTCACCGCCGCCGGCGTGCGTGACGAGGCGGGCCTCCTCGGTGCCGAGCGGGGGGACGTCGAACGCCTGGCTGATGCCCTGCCGGCCCTCGACCTCGACGAGGAGGACCTTGCGGCCCGTGCGGCTCAGCGCGAGGGCGAGGGCGGCCGCGACGGTGGTCTTCCCGACACCGCCCTTGCCGGTGACGACGTGCAGGCGCACGCCGTCGAGGACCCGGGGGAGCGGGGGGTTCGCCACGCCATCAGCCTAGGTGGGCCGCCCGGCCGGCTCAGCGCAGGGTGAGCTCCTCGACCTCGGCGAGGACGAGGAGGTAGGCGTCCGTGGCGGGGTCGACGAGGTCGAAGTGGTCGGCGCGGCGGGCGACCGCGGTGCTGAGGGGCTCGCCGTCCGCGCGGCCGGCGCGGTAGGCCTCGGTGACGCTCGCGGGGACGATGTCGTCGGCCTCGCCGGTGACGATCGCCGCCGGGGTCGTCAGGCGCTGTCGCCCCGGGTCGGCGTCGGCCCAGGCGTCGGGGCGCTCCTCGCGGGTGCCGCCGAGGAGGTCGCGGGCTGCGTCGGCGCTCAGCCCCAGCCGGTCGACCTCGCGCAGGTCGGCGCACGGCCCGAGGGCGACGACGCCGGTGAGCCAGGGGAGGCGGTCCTCCGAGGCGAGCCACAGGGCGAGGTGGCCGCCGGCGGAGTGGCCGACGGCGACGACGCGGCCGGGGAGGTGCTCGTCGGCGCGGACCGACTCCATCCGGGCGCGGACGGCCGCACCGGTGCCCGGCCAGCCGCCGCCGTCCATCCCGGTGCGCGGGTACTCGACGTTGGCGACGTGGAAGCCGTCGCGGGCGAGGGCCTCGGCGAGCGGCGCGAGGTGGGTGCGGTCGTACTCGGCGCGCCAGAAGCCGCCGTGGACGAGGGCGACGGTGATGCCGCGCGCCCGCTCGGGGGTGGGCTCCCAGACGTCGTAGAGGTCGGTGGGCCCGGGACCGGTCACCTCCGTGCGGTCCGGCGGCCGGGCGCTGCGGAAGAGGATGTCGGTCTGGTTCTCGCTCATCGTCGCCACGGTAGCCGCGGGGGAGGCCGGGGCGGGGTCCCCGCCCGGCAGTAGGCTCCCCGTCATGACCACGTGGGAGTACGCGACCGTTCCGCTGATCGTGCACGCGACCAAGCAGATCCTCGACCAGTGGGGCGCCGACGGCTGGGAGCTCGTCCAGGTCCTCACCATGCCCGAGGGTAACCTCGTCGCCTACCTCAAGCGCCCGAAGGGCTGAGCCCGGTGGGAGCGGTGGAGGACCGCCTGGCGGCGCTGGGCCTGAGGGTCCCCGAGGTCGCTACGCCCGTCGCCGCGTACGTGCCGGCCCTCCTCGACGGGTCGCGCGTCTACGTCTCGGGTCAGGTGCCCGTCGTCGACGGCACGCTGCTCGAGAGCGGGCACGTCGGCGATGGCGAGGGGCTGGTGTCACCGGAACGGGCCAAGGAGCTCGCGCAGGTGTGCGCCCTCAACGCCCTCGCCGCCGTGAAGTCGGTCATCGGTGACCTCGACCGCGTCGAGCGCGTCGTCAAGGTCGTCGGCTTCGTGGCCTCCGACCCCTCGTTCACCGGTCAGCCCGGCGTCGTCAACGGCGCCTCCGAGCTGTTCCGGTCGGCCTTCGGCGAGGCGGGCGTGCACGCCCGGTCCGCCGTCGGCGTCGCGGCCCTGCCGCTCGGGGCCCCGGTCGAGGTCGAGGTCATCGTCCACGTCCGTGGCTGAGGGCGCCGCCGTCTCCGGCGACGGTTCGGGCCGGGTGGTCGAGCACCCCGTCTCCCGCGACCCCGGGCTGGCCGCGAGGGCCGAGGAGTGGATGGCCGCGGCCGAGCGCGTCGACGGCCCGCTGCGCGCGGCCGCCACGGTGATGCTCGTGCGGGACGGCTCCGCCGGTCCCGAGGTGTACGTCCAGCGGCGGGTGCGGTCGATGGCGTTCGCCCCCTCCACCGTCGTCTTCCCCGGCGGTGGGGTCGACCCTGCCGACCACGCCCTGCCGCCGTCGACGCCCGGTCTCGCCGAGCTGGCCGGCGCGATGGGGGTCACGGCTGCGGAGGCCGCGCCCTTCGCCGCGGCCGCGGTGCGCGAGGTGGAGGAGGAGTGCGGTGTGCGGATCTCGGTGTCCGACCTGCGGGGGCGGGCCCACTGGGTGACGCCCGCGTTCGAGCCGCGGCGCTACGACACGTGGATCCTCGCGGCGCTCATGCCGGAGGACCAGGAGGCGCGGGAGACCTCGACAGAGTCCGACCGCAGCGGATGGGTGCGCGCGGCCGACCTCCTCACCCGGCACGCGGCCGGCGACGTGCGGATGCTGCCGCCCACCGTCGTCTCGCTCCAGCAGCTGGAGGCGTTCGACGACGCGAGGACCTTCCTCGCCGACCGGCCGAGGGTGGCGCGCGTCCTCCCCGAGCTCGTCCGCCGCGACGACGGCACGCTCGTGCTGCGCACCGTCCTCCCCTGACGGCGTCATCGGGACGCCGGCCGACGGACCGACCGGACATCGACGCTGCGACGTCGGCGCGAGTCCCTCCCGCACGCTCGCAGCACACCACCAGCCGAACACGCTGAGCTCGGTGTGCCGGCGGCAGTCCTTGCGGAGCCCTCACGCGCGCCGTGGTGCTCGAACCCCTCGGCCTCGACGACGAGCCGCAGCTCCTCGCTCCCGAGGTCGACGATCGCGTGGAGGCCCGAGTCGCTGATCTCCAGCCGAGGCGAGGTCGAACCCCTCCTCGATGGCGAGCGCGCGCGCAGCACCGACTCGAACGGGTTCGCCGCCCGCCCGTCCGCGTGCAGAGCCACGCGGCGGACCTCGCGCGAGCCGGGGCCCCTCGCACGGCGAGCCGCATCGGCGAGCTCGCCCGCGGTGACCCTGCCCGAACGCAGCGCGGAGTCGGCGACGGCCAGGCCTTCGGGGAAAGGGAGGACGCGGCCGAAGTCGAGCACCGTCCGCAGACGTGCCGCGGCGAGGTGCTCCCCGGCATCCGGGAGCACGTAGGTCCCCCGGCGGGCGCCGTCCCCTCCTGCCGGTGCGCCGACGGCCGGCCGTCGGCGACCCGGCCCGTGTCCGGTCGGTCGGTGGGGACCGGGGTGGCAGGGTGGGGGCGTGACCGCGATGCCGCCGCCCTCGACGCGCGCTCCCTGGAGCGGGGGCACGGTGACCGAGCGGGCCCACTGCGTCCTCGCCCCGAACCCCGGACCGATGACGCTCGACGGCACCAACACGTGGGTCCTCCTCGAGCCGGGCTCCACCGAGGCCGTCGTCGTCGACCCGGGCCCCCTCGACGAGGCCCACCTCGCCGCCGTCCTCCGCCACGTCGGGGAACGCGGCGCCCGAGTCGCCCTGACGATCCTCACCCACGGCCACCACGACCACGCCGAGTCCGCCGGACGGTTCGCCGAGCTGACCGGGGCCCCCACGAGGGCCGTCGGCACCGGCCACGACGACCTCGCGGACGGCTCGCGCGTCTCGACCGGCGGCCTCGACGTGCGGGTCGTCGCCACCCCCGGGCACACCGCCGACTCGATCTCCTTCGCGCTCCCCGCGGACCACGCCCTCCTCACCGGCGACACCGTCCTCGGGCGCGGGACGACCGTCGTCGCCCACCCCGACGGCGAGCTCGCCGCCTACCTCGACTCCCTCGACCGCCTCCGCGCCCTCACCGGCGACGGCGCGGTGACGACGATCCTCCCCGGGCACGGCCCGGTCGTGCCGGATGCCGCCGCCATGGTCGCGTTCTACGCCACCCACCGCACGGAGCGGCTCGACCAGGTGCGCCAGGCGCTCGCCGACGGCGCGGCCACCGAGGCCGACCCCGTCGAGGGGGTGCTGACGCGGGTCTACGCCGGGGTGCCGCAGGAGGTGTGGCCGGCGGCGCGGATGTCGATCCGCGCGCAGCTGGACTTCCTCGGCGTCGCCTGGGTCAGCGCGCCCGGCGCTTGAGCCGCTCGACGTCGAGGAGGAGGACGGCGCGCGCCTCGAGGCGGAGCCAGCCACGCGAGGCGAAGTCGGCGAGGGCCTTGTTCACGGTCTCGCGGGAGGCGCCGACCAGCTGGGCGAGCTCTTCCTGGGTGAGGTCGTGGGCGACCATGACGCCTTCGTCGACCGGGCGGCCGAACCGCCCAGCGAGGTCGAGCAGGGCCTTCGCGACGCGTCCGGGGACGTCCGTGAAGACGAGGTCGGCGAGCGACTCGTTGGTGCGGCGCAGGCGGCGGGCCAGCGCGGCCAGCAGGGTCGTGGCCACGCCCGGCCGCTCGTGGAGGAACTCCTTGAGCTGGTCGTGCCCCATCGACACCACCTGGGTCTCGGCCACGGCCGTGGCGGTGGCGGTGCGCGGCCCGGGGTCGAAGAGCGAGAGCTCGCCGAACATCTCGCCCGGCCCGAGGATGGCGAGGAGGTTCTCGCGCCCGTCGCTGCTCGTGCGGCCGAGCTTGATCTTGCCCTCGCCGATGACGTAGAGCCGGTCGCCCTGGTCGCCCTCGTGGAACAGGACGTCGCCGCGCTCGAGGCGGGCGGGGCTCATCGAGGAGATGAGCGACTCGGCCGTCTGGTCGTCGATGGTGGCGAAGAGAGGCGCTCGGCGCACGACGTCGTGGTCCACGGGCCACAGTGTGCCAGAGGTCGAGCGGCCCCCGGACCAGGAGCGGACGGTGGCCGGGGACCGTCGGCGCCAGCACGTAGGCTCGGTCCGTGCCCCGAACCTCCGCCGTGGTCCGGCGTGCCCGTGCGGGCGAGGAGACCCCCGTCGCCCGCACCCGCCGGGCGCGCCGCACGTACCGTGCGCTCCACGACCGCTACCCCTACGCGCACTGCGAGCTCGACTTCGAGACCCCGCTCCAGCTGCTCGTCGCCACCGTCCTCTCGGCGCAGACCACCGACGTCATGGTGAACTCCGTCACCCCCACGCTGTTCTCCCGCTGGCCCACGGCCGAGGCGCTCGCCGCCGCCGACCGCGAGGAGATGGAGGCCGTGCTGCGGCCCACCGGCTTCTTCCGGGCGAAGACGAACTCCGTCATCACGCTGTCGCAGGCGATCGTCGAGCGGTTCGGCGGCGAGGTCCCCGGGCGGCTGCAGGACCTCGTCACGCTGCCCGGTGTCGGGCGCAAGACCGCCAACGTCGTCCTCGGCAACGCGTTCGACGTCCCCGGCATCACGGTCGACACGCACGTCGGGCGGCTCGCGCGCCGGTTCGCGTGGACCGACGAGACCGACCCGGTCAAGGTCGAGACCTCCCTCGGGTCGCTGTTCGAGCGGCGCGACTGGACGATGCTCAGCCACGTCCTCATCTTCCACGGCCGCCGCACCTGCCACGCCCGCAAGCCCGCGTGCGGTGCCTGCCCGGTGGCCGCCCTCTGCCCGTCCTACGGCGAGGGCGAGACCGACCCGGTCAAGGCCCGCCGGCTGCTCGCCTACGAGCTCGCGCCCGGTGCCGCCCTTCCCGACCCGCCGCCCGGGCCGCTCCCCGACGACCCACCGGCTCCCTGATGACGACACCCGCCCCCGCGCCGCCGTGGCTCACGGCGCTCGCGGCCCGCACCGACGTCGGCGCCCACCCGTGGTTCGCCGAGTTCGCCCCGGCCGTCGGGTTGGGCCGGCGCTCGGCGGTGCTCATGCTGTTCGGCCCCGACCTGGACGGCGGTGAGGACGTCGTCCTCACCGAGCGCTCGCACACCCTGCGCTCGCACCCGGGGCAGGTCTCGTTCCCCGGTGGCCGCCTCGACGAGGGCGACGACGGCTCGGTCGGCGCGGCGCTGCGCGAGGCCGAGGAGGAGGTCGGCCTCGACCCCGCGGGCGTCGAGGTCCTCGCGACGCTGCCCGACCTCTACCTCACGCCGAGCGAGAACGCCGTGACGCCCGTCCTCGCGTGGTGGCCCGTCCCGGGCGAGATCGGCGTCGTCGACCGCGGCGAGGTCGAGAGCGTGGTCCGGGTCAGGGTCGCCGACCTCCTCGACCCCGCGAACCGGTTCACCGCGGTGTTCGGGCCGTACCGCGGCCCCGCGTTCGAGGTCGGTGACCTGTACGTGTGGGGCTTCACCGCCAAGCTGCTCGGGACGGTGTTCGAGCTCGCCGGCCTCGAGCGACCGTGGGACGAGGGCGACGAGCGGCCGCTGCCGGACCGCGTCATCTCGCCGTGGATGAGGGGGCTCGGCCGGTGACCGGCTCGGTCGTCCTCGACGCCGTGCTCGTCCTCGCCCTCGCCGGCTACGCCGTGTCGGGGTGGAGGCAGGGCGTCATCGCGTCGGTCCTCGGCCTCGTCGGGCTCGTCGCCGGGGCCTTCCTCGCCGTGCGGTTCGCCCCGGACGTCCTCGAGGAGCGGTTCGGCATCCACGTCGGCACGACGGTGGGGTCGATGTCGCTCGTCGTCGTCATCTTCGTGGTCGCCGCCCTGGGGCAGGCGCTCATGCTCTTCCTCGGGCGCCAGGTCCGCGAGGCGGTCCGGGCACCGTTCGCCCGCGTCCTGGACTCCCTCCTCGGCGTCGTCGTCGTCCTCGCCGCGGCCGTGCTCGTCGTGTGGACCGTCGCCGGCACCGTGCGCCACGGCGGCCCCACCGAGCTGCGCTCGCTCGTCGCCCGCTCCCTCGTCGTCCAGACCATCGACGACGTCGTGCCGTCCTCGGCGCAGCGCCTCGTCGACGGGGTCACGCGGGCCCTCGACGCCGGTGGGTTCCCGCGCGTCTTCGAGGGACTCGGGCCCGAGCCGATCCCCAGCGTGGCGGCGCCGGACCCGGCCCTCGCCGACGCCCCCGCGATCGACGCCGCCCTCGACTCCGTCGTCCACGTGCGCGCCGACGCGGGGGCGTGCGACCGCGCCCGGGTCGGGAGCGGATGGGTCGCGGCGCCGGGGCGCGTCGTCACCAACGCGCACGTCGTGGCCGGGGCCGCCGAGGTCGTCGTCAGCGTCCGCGGCACCGGTCGCCAGCGCGCCGCCCGCGTGGTCGCCTTCGACCCGCAGCGCGACGTCGCCGTCCTCGAGGTCCCGGGCCTCCCGGCACCCGCGCTCGGCCGGGGCCGCGAGCTCGACGCCGGCGACCCCGCGGTCCTCGCCGGCTTCCCGGGCGACCGCGGGCTGTGGGTGGGCAGCGCCCGCGTCCGGGCGACCCTCGCGGCCCGCGGCGCCGACATCTACGGCCAGCCGGGCGTGGTCCGCGAGATCTACTCGCTGAGGGCCCAGGTGCGCAGCGGGGGCTCGGGAGGCCCGGTGCTCGACGAGTCGGGCGACGTCGTCGGGATGGTCTTCGCCACCTCGCTCGACGACCCCGACACCGGCTACGCGCTGACCCTCGACGAGGTCGGGCCGGTGCTGCGGCAGGGCCTCGCGGCCGACTCACGGGTCCCGACGGGGGCCTGCTCCGACCGGTGAGGCCTCAGCTCGCGCTGCCGTGGCCCTTGAGCGTCTCGATCGTCTGCTTGCCCTGGTCGATGGCGCGCTCGGGCGCGGGCCGGGCGGTCTCGAGGGCCTTCTTGCCGAGGAGGCCGAGGACGCCGGCCACGAGCAGCACGAGGACCGCGACGATGAGGTAGCCGGCCCAGACCGGCAGCCACTCGGCGATGACCCACGACAGCCCGTGGAGCACGAACACCAGCCCCATGAGGGCGAAGAAGCCCGCCCCGGCGAGCAGCCCGACCCCCTTGCCGACGACCTTCGCGCCCGTGGTGACCTCGGCCTTGGCGAGGGCGATCTCACCGCGGACGATGCCCTCGAGGTCGTGGGTCGCGTCGGCCACCAGCTGGCCGATGGTGCGCTCGGTTCCCGTCGCCATGCGTTCCGCCTCGCTCACGTGTGGTCGTGCCCCGGAGGGCCTCGCACCCGACCTTACCGAGTGGCCTCGCTGCTCAGGACCCCTGCTCCTCGCGCTGGTAGACGTCAGGGACCCCGTCGGCGTCGGCGTCGTGGCTCTCGAGCTCGGCGATCCGGCGGTGGACGCGGTTGCGCACGCGCAGGACGACCGTGGCCAGGACCGCCGCGAGGAGCGACCCGAGGAGGACGGCGAGCTTGACGTGGTCGTCGCGCTCGCTCCCCGACCCGTAGGCCAGCTCCCCGACGAGCAGCGAGACGGTGAACCCCACCCCGGTGAGCAGGGCCAGGCCGGCGACGTCGGACCACGCGAGGTCGTCGTCGAGGGTGGCCCGGGTGAACCGGGCGAGCAGCCACGTCGCGCCGAGGACGCCCACGAGCTTGCCGACGACGAGCCCGGCCATCACCCCGAGCGCGACCGGGTCGGCGAGGGCCGCGGCGAACCCGCCCCCCACGACGGTCACCCCCGACGCGAAGAACGCGAACACCGGCACCGCCACCCCGGCCGACAGCGGGCGGAGCCGGTGCTCGAAGCGGTGGGCGACGTCGGTGTCCGGAGCGATGGCGCTGACGGCGGGGACACGGCGCCGCGGCTTCACCGGGACCGAGAGGCCGAGGAGGACGCCCGCCACGGTCGCGTGCACCCCCGACGCGTGCACGAGCGCCCACGTCGAGAGGGCGAGCGGCACGAGCAGCCACCAGGAGGTGATCCGGCGCTGGACGAGCGTGGCGAAGGCGGCCAGGGGGAGCAGGGCGAGGAGCAGCGGGACGACCTCGAGGTCGGCCGTGTAGAAGACGGCGATGATCGTGATCGCGATGAGGTCGTCGACCACGGCGAGGGTGAGGAGGAACGCGCGCAGCGCCGAGGGCAGCGACGAGCCGATGACGGCGAGGACGGCCAGCGCGAAGGCGATGTCGGTCGCCGTGGGGACGGCCCAGCCGCGCAGGGCGTCGCCCTCGGCGCCGAGCGCGGACACGACGCCGACGAAGACGAGGGCGGGCGTCACGACCCCGGCCACGGCGGCGAGGACGGGCATCGCCGCGCGGGCGGGCGTCCTCAGCTCACCGACGATGAACTCGCGCTTGAGCTCGAGCCCGGCGACGAAGAAGAACACGGCGAGGAGGCCGTCGGCGGCCCAGTGGCCGAGGGTGAGGCGCAGGTGGCCCCAGTCGGTGCCGACGGGGGTGTCGCGCAGGGTCGTGTAGGCGTCGCGCCAGGGGCTGTTGGCGAGGAGCAGGGCCGCGAGGGCCGCGACGAGGAGGACCGCGCCGCCGATCGTCTCGGTGCGCAGCGCGTTGGCGACGAACTGGGTCTCCGCCCACGGCGCGCGGCGGAACAGCCGCGGGCGGCGCTGGTCGGGTGCGGGGCTCATCGGGCTCCTCCGGTCGGGGTGTCGGTGGCCCTCGGGCACACCAGAACTCGTTGCCGACCAGACTTCCCGGCGCTCCGGGGCCAATTCTACCGAGGCGGGCGCGGAGCGGCGTCGGCGCCCGGTGCCCGGACGACGGGGTCAGCGGGTGGCGGCGGCCGCGGTGAGGGCGGCGAACATCGCGCGGACGTCGGCGTCGGCTGCCTCGTCGGCGTGGACGGTGCCGTCGAGGTCGAGGGTGTGCTCGAAGCGCAGCGCGGCGCCCTCGACGACGACCATCCTGATCCGCTCGAGGGTCTGCCGCAGGGCTGAGCGGGCGTAGGAGGCGCCGCTCCATCCGTACCCGACGCACGCGACGGGCATCCCCTCCCACTCGGCGTAGAGGTAGTCGATGGCGTTCTTCAGGGCCGCGTTGTACCCGCGGTTGTACTCGGGCATGACGAGGACGACCGCGTCGAGGGACTCGACGAGCGCCGCCCAGCGCCGCGTGTGCTCGTGCGCGTAGTGGCCCTCCGACGGCATCTCGGGCTCGTCGAGGAGGGGGAGGGCGAGCTCGCGCAGGTCGACCGGGACGAGCTCGACGTCCTCCGGGGCCAGCCCGGTCACCCAGGCGGTGACGTGGTGGCCGATTCGGTTCGGGCGCGTGCTCGCCGTGACGATGCCGATGCGGGGGCGACTCATACGGTGATCCAACCGTACGGGTGGACCACCGTATGAGCCGGGACCCGTGGGGTCAGTCGGAGGACGCCCCGCTCGCCAGGCCGTCCTTGATCAGGCTCATGACCGCGGAGTCGGCGAGCGTCGTGACGTCACCGACCTCGCGGTTCTCGGCGACGTCCTTGAGCAGGCGCCGCATGATCTTCCCGGAGCGGGTCTTCGGCAGCTCGGGAACGATCATGATCTGCCGCGGCTTGGCGATCGGGCCGATCTCCCTGGCCACGTGGTTGCGCAGCTCCTGGATCGTCGTCTCGCCCTCGTCGGCGGCGCCACCACGCAGGATGACGAACGCGCAGACCGCCTGCCCGGTGGTCTCGTCGGACGCGCCGACGACGGCGGCCTCGGCGACCTTGGGGTGCGACACGAGGGCCGACTCGATCTCGGCCGTCGAGAGGCGGTGGCCCGAGACGTTCATGACGTCGTCGACCCGGCCCAGCAGCCAGATGTTGCCCTTCTCGTCGTACTTCGCGCCGTCCCCGGCGAAGTAGTACTTCGGGCCGAACCGGCTCCAGTAGGTCTCGCGGTACCGCTCGGGGTCGCCCCAGATGCCGCGGAGCATCGAGGGCCACGGCTTGGTGAGGACGAGGTAGCCGACCTTCTCGGCCTCGGTGAAGGGGTTGCCGTCGTCGTCGAGGATCTCGGCGGAGACGCCGGGGATCGGGCGCTGCGCCGACCCGGGCTCGAGCGTCGTGACCCCGGGCAGCGGGCTGATCATGATCGCGCCCGTCTCGGTCTGCCACCACGTGTCGACGATGGGGGCAGTGTCGGACCCGATGTTCTTGCGGTACCAGAGCCACGCCTCGGGGTTGATCGGCTCCCCGACCGACCCGAGGACGCGCACCGAGGACAGGTCGAACTTCGCGGGGATGTCGTCTCCCCACTTCATGAAGGTCCGGATGGCCGTGGGCGCGGTGTAGAAGATCGTCACGCCGTACTTCTCGATGATCTCCCACCAGCGGCCCTGGTGCGGGGTGTCGGGCGTGCCCTCGTACATCACCTGGGTCGCGCCGTTGGCGAGCGGCCCGTAGACGATGTAGCTGTGGCCGGTGACCCAGCCGACGTCGGCGGTGCACCAGTACACGTCGGTGTCCGGGTGGACGTCGTGGACGACCGCGTTGGTGTAGGCGGCCTGGGTGAGGTAGCCCCCGCTCGTGTGGAAGATGCCCTTCGGCTTCCCGGTGGTCCCGCTCGTGTAGAGGATGAAGAGGGGGTGCTCGGCGTCGTGCGGCTGGGCCTCGTGCGTGTCGGCCTGGCGGTCGACGAGGTCGTGCCACCACACGTCGCGACCCTCGGTCCACTCGACCTCGGTGTCGGTGCGCTTGACGACGAGGACGTTCCGGACCGGGCTCTCGCGGGTCAGCGCCTCGTCGACGGCGGCCTTGAGCGGCGCGGGCTTGCCACGGCGGAACTGGCCGTCGCTGGTGACGACGAGCGAGCACTGGGCGTCGTCGATGCGGGTGTGCAGCGCCTCGGCGGAGAAGCCGCCGAAGATCACCGAGTGCGGCGCTCCCAGCCGCGCGCAGGCGAGCATCGTGAAGACCGTCTCGGGGATCATCGGCATGTAGATGGCGACCGTGTCGCCCTCTCCGATGCCGAGCTCGGTCAGCGCGTTCGCCGTCTTCGACACCTCGCGCTGGAGGTCGGCGTAGGTGATCGTGCGGGTGTCCCCGCCCTCACCCTCGAAGTGGATGGCGACCCGGTCGCCGTTGCCGGCCTCGACGTGCCGGTCGACGCAGTTGTACGCGACGTTGAGCCGCCCGCCCACGAACCACTTGGCGACGGGGGCCCCGCTCCAGTCGAGGGTCTGGTCGAAGTCCGTGGCCCACGTGACCCGGCTGCGTGCCTGCTCGGCCCAGAACCCCTCGTGGTCGGCGGCGGCGGCGTCGTAGAGGTCGGCCGTGCCGTTGGCCTGGGCGGCGAACGCCGGGTCGGGGGCGAAGTCCATCTCGTGCACGTGGCTGGACAGGCTGTCGTCGGTCACGGCGTGCTCCTCCTCGTTGGGTGACTGAGCACAGCCAACCGTGCCTCGCGCAGGGGATCAACCGCCGGGGTTCCCGCGCACGGTGGACGGGCGTGCGGCGCGCCCAGCGGCGACCGCACGCCCGTCCGGCTCCCCCCGGAGCTGTTCAGGGTGTCCCGGGTGCCGGCCAGATGATCGTCGGCTTGGGCTGTGCCGGCTCGGCCATCGCGCTCGCGGCGCCGGCGGCGCAGGCGAGGGGGACGACGAGGGCGATGACCAGACGACGCATGAGGGGCCTTTCCGTGGGGACGTCCCGCCGACGACCTCGGCGGGCGTGCCCATCCTCCGGTGCGATGCCCGGGCCCGCCACGTCCTCCTGTGGCACATTGAGGCCGTGGCGCATTCCAGCCACGACCCCGAGGGACGCCGGGGCGAGGGGAGGAGGACTCGTGCTCGACGAGCTGGGGCTCAGCGGTGAGGAGGAGGCGGTCTACCGCGCCCTCGTCCGTTCCCCGGACGCCGGCCCCGACGAGCTCGCAGCCGTCGCGGGACTCGCTCCGGAGACGGTCCGCGGCGCCCTGTCCGCCCTCGCCGGGCGCGAGCTCGTCGACCAGGCCGAGGGTCGCTGGACCCCCGTGGCGCCCGAGCGTGCCCTCGAGCTGCTCATCCTGCGCGAGGAGGAGCAGCTCCTCGCCCGCCGGGCCCGCCTCCAGGAGACCCGCGAGGCCATCCCCGACCTCGTCGCCAGCTACGTCGACGTCCGGCGCTCCTTCGTCAGCGACGGCGTCGAGCTCCTCACCGACCCCGAGCTCGTGCGTTCGCGCCTCTACCAGCTGACCGCCCGGGCCCGGCTGTCCGCGTGGTCGGTCAGCCCCGGCGGTGCCCTGTCCCCGGAGGCGGTCGCGGCGAGCCTGCCGCTCGACCGTGAGCTCGCCGAGCGCGGGGTGGACTGCCGGATGGTCGTGGGCGCCGGGTCCCTCGGCGCGGCCCACTGGGACGCCTACCTGCGCGACGTCGAGGCCCTCGGCCACCTCGTGCGGGTGTCGGAGACGGCGTCCTACCGCGCGATCGTCATCGACGGTGACTGCGCCGTCATCCCGGCCACCGACGCCGAGCGTCCGGGCGCCTACGTCCTGCACGGCGCGCCGCTCGTCGCGCCGGTCGTCGCGCTCTTCGAGGAGGTGTGGTCGCGCTCGGAGGGCCTGCCGGGACAGGAATCCGGCTCGTCATCGGTGTTCAGCCAGGCCCGGCTGCGCCAGGTGGCGCACCTGATGTCACTGGGGCTGAAGGACGAGAGCGTCGCCCGGCGCCTCGGCGTCTCGGTGCGGACGGTGCGCCGCCTCATCTCGGCCACGCTCGCCGAGCTGCAGGCCGAGGGGCGCTTCCAGGCCGGGGCCAACGCGGTGCGCAAGGGCTGGCTCGACGGGCCGGGCCCCCGCGACGACTGACCGCCCCACCGCCTCGACGAGGCGGTCGGAGGAGCGGGAAGGGGTGGGGGCGACGCACGCCACGCCCCCACCCCCCGGTCCGTCACCGGCGCAGCAGCCGGGCGCTGTTCTTCGTCGGGGCGATGACCTGCAGGGCGCCGAGCTGGTGGGAGCCGTCGGCGAGGCGCCTGGTGTTGGCCAGGCGCATCGGGGCCAGGTACCCCGCGGGGTCGGCGACCGAGAGCGCCACGACGTACTTGTCGGGGGCGATGACGGGCAGCCGGACGTCGCGCTGCAGGGTCTGCGTGCCGGGGAGCACCGTCCGCAGGTCGATACCGAGCGGGACCGTCGCGACGATGGCACCGGACGTCCTGCGCAGGACGAGGTTGACGTTCCAGGCGTCGTAGGTCGGCGCGGTGCCCAGGTTCGAGAGCTTGATCGCCACCTTCGCGGTCCCGCCGGACACCAGCCCCGAGGTCCGCAGCTCCGAGACGGCGTAGCGGTAGCCGGCCACCGTCATCGCCTCGCGGTAGGCGCTCTGCTGGGTGGTCGTCATCTGGTCGTAGGTGAGGCGCAGGTTGCCGCTCGACATCGTCGAGAGGTGGTACTGCCGGACCTGGTCCCGGCCGAGCACCGGCTCGCCGTTCTGGGCCCACTCGGTGTAGATCGGCCGGGTCCTCCAGACCGACTGCAGCCGCTCGTCGACGGCGATCATCGAGTTCATGTTCCGGGCGCCCAGGCTGTCGGTGCGCAGCCCCATCCGCGGGTTCGTCGCGAGCGCCTTGAGCGTGAAGTCGACGGTCGTCATCGTGTT
Source organism: Oryzobacter faecalis (assembly GCF_046764005.1). NCBI lineage: Bacteria > Bacillati > Actinomycetota > Actinomycetes > Micrococcales > Intrasporangiaceae > Oryzobacter > Oryzobacter faecalis. Next base: position 140,597 of record NZ_JBKOFW010000005.1, read on the forward strand.
GATGAGGACGTGCTGCTTCGGGAAGGCCGTGTTGACGGCGCGCACGAGGCGCAGCCCGTTGTCGTCGGTGATCTTCTGGGTGGGGTAGTCGACCCACCACTCGCCGTACTTGCCGTAGCCGCCGACGTCGACGTAGCCCAGGCGCGGGTCGTTGCCGTAGCGGCGGCCGAGCTCGGCCATGAGCTTCTCCCACGAGGAGAGGAAGGTCTCGCTGTTCCAGTCCGGGATGTCGGTGCCGGGCTGGAGCGGCAGCCAGGCCGGGGTGACCTTCGGGAAGTCGGGGCGGGAGTTCATCCAGCAGTAGGGGCAGTAGGCCATGACGCGGAAGCCGAACTTGCCCCCCACGGCACCCGCGCGGGCGAGTCCCTCGTCGATCCAGCGGAAGTCGTAGGTGCCCTTGGTCTGCTCGAGGCGGCCCCAGTAGACCTGGTCGCGGTAGTAGAAGTCGTTGGCGGTCCACGTCGAGGGGGTGGGGGCGCTGCCGAGCCAGCGGTACTGCCCGCGGAGGGCGTTGGCGACGTCGGTGCTGCCGGCGACGAGGGCCGGGCGCAGCGTCGCGGTGGGTGAGGTGTAGCGGCTCGCGGTCAGGGCCTGGGTGGGCGCGGCGGCCGCCACGGTGCCCACGAGGGCCGTGGCGAGGACGGCGAGCGCACCGACGACTCGCCGTCGGGCGGGGGTGCTCATGACGCTCCTCTCCGGGTGGAGTCCCGAGTCGTCGCGGTGACGTCCCGGGCCGGTGTGAGCACCCCCTGCAGGCGCTGACCGGTGTCTGGTTGTCAAGGCTGACACGCCGGATGTCAAGGACTGACGAGTTTGACGGATTCTTGACCAGTTCCTGACCATTCGGGTGACTCGTGGGGCCAGTGGGTCCGATGAGGTGCCATGCCCCCAGTACTGGACACGTTGTCCGGTACTTCGCCGGATGGAGGCGAGAAAATGTGCGCTCGTTGCCCAGCAACTGCGGCATTGGTTCCATCGTGACCGGCTTCGTGGTTACGTGTGAGGACCGGCCCACGAGGCCACGCCCACTCACGAGGAGGTGAGCACGGTGTTCGAGGAGGGACAGCTCTACTCGGCCGTGACGACCGATGCCGACGGCCAGGTGCAGGTGCACCTCGGCGAGAACCACCCCGGCTTCACCGACGCGGCCTACCGCGCCCGTCGCGGCGAGATCGCCGCCGCGTCACTGGCCCGACGGCCCGGCGACCCGGTGCCCACCATCGAGTACACCGACGAGGAGCACGGCATCTGGCGGCTCGTGTCCGCCGAGCTCGCGCCGAAGCACGAGAAGTACGCGCACAGCGAGTTCCTCGCCGCCAAGGCCGCGCTCCGCCTGCCCACCGACCACGTGCCGCAGCTCGAGCAGGTCACCGAGCTGCTCCGCCCGCTCACCGGCTGGTCGTACACCGCGGCGCCGGGCCTGGTCCCGCTGCGCGAGTTCTACGCCGACCTCGGCCGTGGCGTGTTCAACTCCACCCAGTACCTGCGCCACCCCAGCGAGCCGCTGTACACGCCCGAGCCCGACATCATCCACGAGGTCATCGGGCACGCGAACCAGCTCGCGAGCCCCCGGTTCGCCGCGATCACCAGGGCAGCGGGCGAGGCGAGCCGACGCCTCGAGACCGAGGAGGCCATGCAGTTCGTGGCCGACGTCTTCTGGTTCTCCATCGAGTTCGGCGTCATCGCCGAGGACGGGGAGACCAAGGCGTACGGTGCCGGCATCCTGTCCAGCTACGGCGAGATGGACGAGTTCGGCCACATGGACATCCGCCCGCTCGACCTGCACGCCATGGGCACGCAGAACTACGACATCACGGCCTACCAGCCGGTCCTGTTCCGCGCCGAGAGCCTGGACCACCTCGAGGGCGTCGTCGGGCACTTCTTCGAGACCGTCGACGACGACCTCGCGGCCCGTCTGCGGGCCGAGGCGCACGCCCCGGCCTGACCGGACCCACCCCGACGGCGCAGGGCCCTCGACGACGACGTCGGGGGCCCTGCGTCGTGCCGGGGCGACCGTGACGCGGTCGCCCGCCCGTCCTCACCAGGTGTGGGCGACGTCCACGACGAAACGGCTGCGGTTCGTCGCGGCGTCGTAGAGGGTGAAGACGCGGAACGGCAGCCTGGCGCGCACGCCGAGTGCGAGCGTGGTCTGGCCCTCGAACGAGCCGGCCCAGCGGACCTGGCGGAAGGTCGTGAAGCCCGCCACCGACGGCATCGCCGGGACGCTCGTCGCTCCCTTGCGGACGACGACGGCGAGGCGGGCCCCGCCGGACACCGGGACCGGGAAGCCCGAGCCGTCGGCGTACACCGTCGACACGTAGCGCACGTCGTACCCGGGGGCGCGGCCGGTCATGTCGACGACGAGCCGGTCGAAGCAGGCGTGCCGGCCGGCGCGCACGCCGGTCACCCGGCCGGTCGCCATCGGCGACGACGTCTTCGCGAGCGAGCCCCAGGCGGTGCTGCAGGTCGTGGCGCTCGCGGTGGCCGTGGTCGCCGCCGCGGGGGTGGCGAGGAGGGTGCCCGCGGCGGCGAGGGCGGTCAGGGCCCGCAGTGCCTTTCGGCGGGGAACCCGGCGGCTGGGGGTGGTGGACGGCTGCATGGCGACCTCCTCGCGGTCGTGACGGTGTCGGGGTGACACCTCTGGTCATGGGACGCGCGGGAGGCGGGTCCGGTTGACACGAGGAGGAGGGGGCGGGCCGCCCCGCTGATACGGCGGCGTCAGCGTCCGGCCGCCAGCAGGCCCATGAGCGCGCTCGACGCGGCGAGCTGGCCGCCCGCCATCGCCTGGACCACCGAGACCATCGGCATCGGGAGGGCCGCGAGGTGGGCGAGGTCGCCGCCCGCACTGACGCCGGGCAGGCTCGTCCGGCCGAGCTCGTCGACCCGGATGCCGCCGGACGGGTTGAGCTCGAGACCGAGCTGCTCGGCGAACGGCGCGGCCTGCACCGCCCTGGGGGCGACGAACAGGGCTGCCACGCGCTCCTGACGGCCGCCCTCGAGGGTGAGGACGACCTCGTCACCGTCGCGGCCGGCGCGCGCGACGCGTCCCGTCACGACCTCGACGCCCTCGGGCAGGTCGTCCGGTGCGTCGTCCTCGTGGGGCAGGACGACGAGCGAGCCGGCGACGGGGCGCAGGATCCGGGACTGGTGCGGTGCCGCGACCGCGCCGAGGATGCCGACCCGGCGGCCGGCGGCCTCGTGGCCGTGGCAGAACGGGCACGCGGCGGCGAGGTCGCCCCAGAGGGCGCCCAGCCCCTCGACGGCGGGCAGCACGTCGCGCATGCCGGTGGCGAGGACGACGGCCGCCGCGCCCACGTCCTCACCGGAACCGGTCGTGAGGACGAAGCCGCCGGCCTCGGCGGGGCGGATCCGCTCGACCCGCTCGGTCCGCACCTCGACGGTGTCGTAGGCGGCGAGCTCGGCACGGGCCGCGGCGCGGAACTCGGCGGGCGGCGTGCCGTCGTGCGAGGCGACGTTGTGCATGTGGGCGACGGTCGCGTTGCGGTAGCGGCCGTCGTCGAAGAGGGCGGCGCGACGGTGCACGCGCCCGATCGTCAGGGCGGCCTGGAGGCCGGCGGGGCCGCCGCCGACGACGGCGACGTCAAGGTCGAGGTGGGGGTCCACGGTGGTGCTCCTCGTGTCGGTGGGAATGTCTGACCCCACCGTGGACCTTCAGGTCGACATGAAGGCAAGTTCCCACCCGCAGTGGACCGTCGGCGAGCTCGCCGCGCGCTTCGATCTCCCCACCCACGTACTGCGCCACTGGGAGGACGAGGGCCTCCTGCGACCCGCGCGCGACGCGTCGGGCTACCGGCGCTACGGGCCCGACGACGCCACCCGGGTCGCCGTCATCCTCCGCAACAAGGCGGCGGGGATGACGCTCGAGCAGGTCGGCGTCCTCCTCGACGGGGGCGCGGCGAACCGGCACGAGGTCCTCGAGGCGCACCTGCGCGACCTCGCCGCGCGCGCCGAGTCGATCGAGCGCTCGAGGGAGATGACCGAGCACGCCCTGCGCTGCCGCGCCCACGACATCACGGCCTGCCCGCGCTTCGCGGGCTTCGTCGCCGACGTCGTCGAGGGCGGGACCTTCGTCGTCGACGGCTGGCACCGGCACCCGGCTCGCTGACGCGGAACAGCGGCCGCGGGGGTGAGGTCTCCCCGCGGCCGCTGCGTCGTGGTCGGGTGGCCGTGTACCGGCCGCCCCGCTCAGTGGTTGACGGCCTCCGCCACGCCATGACCGGTGAGGCTGCGGACCTCCATCTCGGCGTACTTGCGGGCGTTGTGCTCCTTGCTCGTCACCGAGCCGAGCCACCCGAGGAAGAACGCGAGGGGGATGGAGACCAGGCCCGGGTTGTCGAGCGGGAACCAGTGGAAGTCGACCGCGGTGTCGGTGATCATCGACTGGCTGGGTCCGCCCTCGACGAGCGGGGGCTTCCCGGACACGACCGGGCTGAAGATGATCAGCCCGATGGCGCTGATGAGGCCGCCGTAGATCGAGAACAGGGCGCCGCGGGTGTTGAAGCCCTTCCAGAACAGCGAGTACAGGATCGTCGGCAGGTTGGCGCTCGCCGCGACGGCGAAGGCCAGGGCCACGAGGAACGCGATGTTCTGGCTCTTGGCGAAGATGCCGCCGACGATCGCGACGACGCCGATGACGATGGCCGCGATCCGGGCGACCCGGACCTCGTTCTCCTGCGTCGTCTCGCCGCGCTTGAAGACCTCCTTGTAGAGGTCGTGGGCGAACGTCGCGGACGTCGTGATGGTCAGGCCCGCGACCACGGCGAGGATGGTGGCGAACGCGATGCCGGAGATGATGCCGAGCAGGACCGACCCACCGAGCTCGTAGGCGAGCAGCGGGGCAGCGGAGTTCGCCTTGCCCGGCGCCGCGTTGATGGCCTCCGGGCCGACGAGGGCGGCGGCGCCGTAGCCGACGACGAGGGTGAGCAGGTAGAACCCGCCGATGAGCCAGATCGCCCACTCCACCGACTTGCGGGCCTGCTTGCTCGTCGGGACGGTGTAGAACCGCTGGAGGACGTGCGGGAGGCCGGCGGTGCCGAGGACGAGCGCCATCGACAAGGAGATGAAGTCGATCTTCGTCGTGAGGTTCTTGCCGTACTTGATGCCCGGCTCGAAGAGCTTCTCCCCGGCGGTCGGGGAGTTGTCGGCCGCGGCCTGGAACAGCCCCGAGGGGTTGAACCCGTACTTGCCGAGGACCCAGACGGTGATGACCGCGGTGCCGGCGATGAGGAGCACGGCCTTGATGATCTGCACCCAGGTCGTGCCCTTCATCCCGCCGATGAGGACGTAGGCGATCATCACGGCACCGACGACGGCGATGACGATGTTCTGCGCGGCCTCGCCGCTGATCCCGAGGAGCAGGGACACGAGGCCGCCGGCGCCGGCCATCTGGGCCAGGAGGTAGAAGAACGAGACGGCCATGACCGAGATGGCGACCGCGATGCGGACCGGCCGCTGCTGGAGGCGGTAGGAGAGCACGTCGGCCATCGTGAAGCGGCCGGTGTTGCGCATGAGCTCGGCGACGAGCAGGAGCGCGACGAGCCACGCGACGAGGAAGCCGATCGAGTACAGGAAGCCGTCGTAGCCCTGGAGCGCGATGGCCCCGGCGATGCCGAGGAAGCTCGCGGCGGAGAGGTAGTCACCGGCGAGGGCGACGCCGTTCTGCCGACCGGAGAACGCGCCGGCAGCCGTGTAGTACTGCTCGGCGGTCTTCTTGCCGGACGCGACCCGGATGACGATGACGAGGGTGACGACGACGAAGGCCGCGAAGATGGCGATGTTGAGGGCCGGGCTGCCGACCGAGGTGGCGGCGTCGGCCGCGGGGAGGAAGGCCATGGCTCAGTGCTCCTTCGTGCCGTCGAGCTGGGCACCGAGGCGGTCGGCGAGGGGGTCGAACTCGCGGTTCGCCCACCGGGCGTAGAGGAAGGTGATGGCGAAGGTCGTGACGAACTGGCCCAGCCCGAGGAGCAGGCCGATGGTGATGGTGCCGAAGACGCGGGTCCCCATGAACCCGGGCGCGAACATCGACAGCAGGACGTAGAGGAAGTACCAGGCGAGGAAGAACGCGGTCGTCGGGAAGACGAACCTGCGGAACTTGCGGCGCAGCTCCTGGAACTCCGAAGTGGACTGCAGCGCGAGGTAGGAGTCCTCGGTCCGCGTGCGAGCGTCGTTGCTCACGGTCACCTCCAGGGTCGGTCCGGGTCCGTGGCGGCCCGGTCGCAGCCAAGGGTGGTGGGCGTCGGGGGGCCTGTGAACGGCCCGGAGCAGGCCCCTCGCCGGGCGGGTCGGGCGCGCGGTGTGCGGTGGGTCACGCTGCGCCGAACGGTCGGGGCGGAGCGACGAACGGCGCTGGGGTCGACCCCGCGTCGGGTCCGGGGCGCGACCGGCATGATGGGCCCGTGCGTGCATTGCGGAAGGTGACGGCCGGCCCCGGACTCGAGCTCGTGGAGGTGCCCGAGCCGGTCTGCGGCGACAAGGACGTCAAGATCAGGGTGCTGCGGGCGGGCCTGTGCGGCACCGACCTCCACCTCGAGCAGTGGGACGAGTGGGCCGCGGCCACGGTGCAGGTCCCGATGACGCTGGGCCACGAGTTCTTCGGCGAGGTCGTCGAGGTGGGGGCCGACGTCGACCACGTCGCCGTCGGGGACCGCGTCTCCGGCGAGGGGCACCTCGTGTGCGGTTCGTGCCGCAACTGTCGCGCCGGCCGCCGCCACCTGTGCATCAACACCGTGGGCGTGGGCGTCAACCGGGACGGCGCGTTCGCCGACCACGTCGTCATCCCGGCGACGAACGCGTGGGTCCAGCCTGCCGACCTCGACCCCGACCTCGGTGCGCTCTTCGACCCGCTCGGCAACGCGACGCACACGGCGCTGCAGTGGCCCGTCGTCGGCGAGGACGTCCTCGTCACGGGCGCCGGCCCCATCGGCGTCATGGCGACGGCGATCGTCCGGCACGCCGGGGCCCGGCGCATCTGCGTCACCGACATGAGCGACGAGCGGCTCGCGCTGGCCTCGGCGGCCGGGGCCGACCTCGTCGTCAACGTCGGCTCGGGCGGCTCGCTGCGGGCCGCGCAGGCCGAGCTGGGGATGGTCGAGGGCTTCGACATCGCGCTCGAGATGTCCGGGTCGCCGGCGGCCGTCGAGGACCTGCTCGCGAACATGAACCACGGCGGTCGCGTGGCGCTGCTGGGGCTGCCGAAGGACCGCTACGCCATCGACTGGGGGCGCGTCATCACCCACATGATCACGCTGCGCGGCATCTACGGCCGCGAGATGTTCGAGACCTGGTACCTCATGGGCTCGATGCTCGCGTCGTCGCCGGAGCTGCGCCGTGCGGTGTCGTCGGTGGTGACCGGCCGCTATCGCGCCGAGGAGTGGCAGGCCGCGTTCGCCGAGACCCGGTCGGGCACCGGCGGCAAGGTCGTCCTCGACTGGAGCTGACCGTCCGGGCCTAGGCTGGCTCGGTCGGCGACCCCGACCCCGATCCCGGTGCGGACGTCCTCGAGGCGCCCCCCGACGACCCCAGGAGGACCCGTGTACGGCGCGGTGAAGGACGAGCTGGCGGCCACGCTCGAGGAGATCGAGCAGGCGGGCCTGTACAAGCGCGAGCGCGAGCTGACGACGCCGCAGTCCTCGCACGTGGGCACCACCGGGGGTGAGTCGCTGAACTTCTGCGCCAACAACTACCTCGGCTTCGCCGACCACCCCGAGGTCGTGGAGGCCAGCAAGGCCGCGCTCGACCGGTGGGGCTTCGGGATGGCGTCGGTCCGCTTCATCTGCGGCACCCAGACCCAGCACACCGAGCTCGAGTCGCGGTTGTCCGAGTTCCTCCACCAGGAGGCGACGATCCTCTACAGCTCGTGCTTCGACGCCAACGGTGGCGTGTTCGAGGTGCTCTTCGGGGCCGAGGACGCCATCGTGTCGGACGAGCTGAACCACGCGTCGATCATCGACGGCATCAGGCTGTCGAAGGCGGCCCGGTACCGGTACCGGAACGCCGACATGGCCGACCTGCGGGCGCAGCTGACGGCGGCCCGCGAGGCCGGGGCCCGGCGCGTCTGCGTCGTCACGGACGGCGTCTTCTCGATGGACGGCTCCTCCGCGCCGCTGGACGAGATCTGCGACCTCGCCGACGAGTTCGAGGCGATGGTGCTCGTCGACGACAGCCACGCCGTCGGCTTCGTCGGTGAGGGCGGTCGCGGGACCCCCGAGCTCTTCGGCGTGCTGGACCGGGTCGACATCATCACGGGGACCCTCGGCAAGGCGCTCGGCGGTGCGTCCGGAGGGTACGTGGCGAGCCACCGCGAGGTCGTCGACCTCCTGCGCCAGAGGTCGCGCCCCTACCTGTTCTCGAACTCGGTGGCGCCCGCGGTCGTCGCGGGCTCGCTCAAGGCGCTCGACCTCGTGTCGTCCTCGAGCGAGGCGCGGGAGACGCTGCGGCGCAACGCCGCCCGGTTCCGGGAGCTCATGGAGGGCGAAGGCTTCGAGCTCCTGCCGGGGTCGCACCCGATCACCCCGGTGATGTTCCCGGGCGACGACGGCGCGCGCCGGGCGGCCGAGATCGCGGACCACATGCTCGGCAACGGCGTGTACGTCATCGCGTTCAGCTTCCCCGTCGTGCCCCGGGGGAAGGCGCGCATCCGGGTGCAGCTCTCGGCGGCTCACTCCGAGGACGACGTGCGCCGGTGCGTCGACGCCTTCGTGGCCGCGCGCGACGCCGTCGCCTGATCCCTGCTTCCCCCTCTTCCCGGGGTCAGTCGCGGACCCGGGAACGGGCGAGGGCGACCCGTTCGGGCGTGTGCAGCCGCACCATCGTGCGTGTCGTGCCCGCCGGGATGCGTGAGGGCGTGGCGAGCGAGACGAGGACCGACGTCGCGATGGCGAGCGGCGTCGCCCAGAGGGCCGGGTTGGCGAGGAGGGCGCCGGTCCACCCGCCGGGGTCGCCGACGGCCATCGTCGTGACGATCGACCCCCCGGCGCTCGTGGCCCCGACGAGGAGGCCGGCCATCGCCCCGGTCGTCGACAGCCGGCGCCACCAGACACCGAGCATGATGAGCGGCGCGAAGGTCGCGGCGGCGACGGCGAACGCCAGGCCCACGGTCGTGGCGAGGCCGAGGGGCTCGGTCGCCCGGCTCAGGACGTACGGGAGGACGACGGCGAGGACCGCCGCGACCCGGAACCCGCGGATGCCCGGGACGTCGCCGCCGGCGAAGCGGGCCAGCCGGGGCCGGAGCAGCTCCTGGTCGATGACGCCCGTCACGGACATGGCGAGCCCGGACGCCGTGGAGAGGAACGCGGCGAACGCCCCGCCGGCGAGCATCGCGGTGAGCAGCTGCCCGGCGAGGCCGTCGACGAGCGTGCCGGGCAGGCGCAGGACGATCGTGTCGGCGCCCACGCCCTCCGGGAGCTCGGGGAAGGCGACGCGGCCGAGCGCGCCGTACACCGGCGGCAGCAGGTAGAACACCCCGAGGAGCGCGATGACGGTGACGGTGGTCCGCCGGGCGCCGATGCCGTCGGGGTTGGTGTAGTAGCGGACGAGGACGTGCGGCAGCCCCATCGTCCCGAGGCAGAGGGCCATGACGGTCGAGGCCGTGCGGTACACCGGGTGGTCGTCGGGACCGGTGGGGGAGAGGGGGATGCTCCACGTCGGGTCGACCTGCGGCGCTGGGCTTCCGGAGCGGAACCACAGCGCGAGCAGGACGAACGCGGGGATCGCGAGGGCGGTGAGCTTGATCCAGTACTGCACGGCCTGCACGAAGGTGATCGAGCGCATCCCGCCGGCGCCGACCGCGAGGGCGATGACGACCATGACGACGAGCCCGCCGACCCACCCGGGCGCCCCGGTGACGAGGGTCAAGGTGATGCTCGCGCCCTGGAACTGGGGCACGAGGTACAGCCAGCCGATCGCGATGACGAGGCCCGACGACACGAGCCGGATCGCCCTCGACCCGAGCCGGGCCTCTGCGAAGTCCGGCAGCGTGTAGGCCCCCGAGCGGCGCATCGGGGCGGCGACCATGACGAGGAGGACGAGGTAGCCGAGCGTGTAGCCCACGGGGAGCCAGAGCATGTCGATGCCGCGGTCGTAGAGCAGCCCGGCGACGCCGAGGAAGCTCGCCGCCGAGAGGTACTCCCCGCCGATCGCCGACGCGTTGAGCCGGGGCGACACCGTGCGGCCGGCGACGTAGAAGTCGCTCGTCCGCCGCGACAGCCGCAGCCCGAGGCCGCCGACGGCGAGCGTGGTGAGGCAGACGAGGACGACGGCCGCGAGGGACAGCGGATGGCTCACGATGACTCGACGACCTCGGCGAAGTCCTGTTCGATCCGCTCCGCCTGACGGCTGTACCAGCGGGCGAGGAACCAGGCGCTCGGGTACACGAGGACGCCGAGGACGAGCCAGGGGAAGGGCAGCAGGCCGATCGTCAGGGTGCGGGTCGCGGGAACGAGGGTCAGCACGACCGGCAGCCCCGCCAGCCCGACGACCATGAGCACGAGCACGGCCACGGACAGCCGCAGCTGCGCCCGCATCAGCCCCGCGAGGTAGACGTCGCCGAGGCCGGTCTGCTCGTCGAGCTCGCGGGCCACGGGGCGCGAGCGCATCGGGGCGGCCCCGGTGCGCGAGCTGGTGACGCGGACCCGCGCGGGGGGCGGGTCGTCGGGCGTCGACACCTCAGCCGCCGACCGGGCGGCGGTCACCGATCGGGCGCCGCAGCAGGGTGTCGCGCAGCTCCTTCGTGTGCCGTCGGCTCACCTGGAGCTCGACGTCGCCCACGAGCACCGCGCACCGGCCGCGGTCCATGCGCACCTCGGACACGTGCGGGAGGGCGACGAGCGTGCTGCGGTGGATGCGGACGAACCCGAACTCGCCCCACCGCTCCTCGAGCACGCTGAGCGGCACGCGCACGAGGTGGGAACCCTTCTCGGTGTGCAGCCGTGCATAGTCGCCGTGCGCCTCGACGTAGCGGACCTGGGTGCGCGTGATGAACCGCGTGACCCCGCCGAGCTCGACCGGGATCGTCTCGTCCTCGATCGCCGCCGCAACGGGATCCGCTGTGCCGGACGGCCGTTCGTCCTTGGCCGCCACCACGCGCCGGATCGCCTCGCCGAGCCGCTCGGCCCGCACGGGCTTCATCACGTAGTCGGTGGCGGCGAGCGCGAAGGCGTCGACGGCGTGCTCGTCGTGCGCGGTGACGAACACGATCTGCGGCCTGACGGTGAAGCGCGCGATGACGCGGGCCAGCGCCATCCCGTCCAGGCCCGGCATCGAGATGTCGCTGAACACGACGTCGACGTCGCGCGAGTCGAGGACCTGGAGGGCCTCGGTGCCCGAGGACGCGGTGATGACCTCGCCGATGCGCTCGTCACGGCCGAGGAGGTAGTCCAGGTCGGACAGCGCGGGCAGCTCGTCGTCGACGACGAGCGCGGTGAGTCCCACGGCGGTGGTGGACATGCCCCGCAGGATACGGGGCCGCGTCAGGACCCGGCGTGGATGCCGGGGGCGAACTTGGGCACCCGGAACGTCACCTTCGTGCCTGCCCCCACGGCCGTCTCCACGACGAGGCCGAAGTCGTCGCCGTACACCTGGCGAAGCCGGGCGTCGACGTTGCCCAGGCCCACGGAGTCGCTCGCGTGGGCGCCGTCGAGGATGTGGCGCACCCGTTCCGGGTCGGTGCCGACGCCGTCGTCCTCGACGCTGATCTCGGCGTCGGACCCTCGGTCGCTCGCGGTGATCGTCAGGTGCCCCACGCCCTCCTTCTCGGCGAGCCCGTGCCGGACGGCGTTCTCGACGAGGGGCTGGACGGCGAGGTAGGGCAGCGTCACCGGCAGGACCTCCGGGGCGATGAGCAGCGAGACGGTGAGCCGCTCGCCGAAGCGGGCCTGCTCCAGGACGAGGTACCGCTCGACGTTGCGCAGCTCCTCCGCGAGCGTCGTGAACGGACCGCCCGCCCGCAGGGCGTATCGGGTGAAGTCGGCGAAGTCGAGGAGGAGGTCGCGGGCGCGGTCGGGGTCGGTGCGGACGAAGGAGGCGATCGCGGCGAGCGAGTTGTAGATGAAGTGGGGGCTGATCTGCGCGCGCAGGGCCCGCAGCTCGGCCTCCATGACCCGGGTCCGCGTGCGGGCGAGCTCGGCGAGGGCGAGCTGGCTCGAGACCCAGGCCGCGACCTCCTCCGTGGCCCTCGCCAGGCCCGGGGAGGGGTGCTCGGTCCAGGCGGTGAGCGTGCCGACGACGAGGTCGTCCATGACGAGGGGGGCCGTGACCGCGCTGCGCAGGGGGCAGTCCGGCTCGCCACAGGTGACGTCGTGCGAACCGTGGACGACGGTGCGTCCGGTCCTGCGGGTCTCGGTGCCGAGCCCGAGGGCGCTCGGGCGGTGGTGCTCGCCGATGCCGGTCCAGGACAGGACGCTGCCGGGGTCCGAGACGGAGACGGCGTGCGCGCCGAGGATGGACAGCAGGTGGCGGCCGGCCCGCTCGGCGGCCTCGGGCGTGAGGCCGTCGCCGAGGTGCTGGCTCGCGAGCGAGGCCGTGTGGAGGGTGTTGTAGGTGGCCCGGTCGACGGCGGAGAGGAAGCCGCGGCGCCGGTTGCGCCGCAGGAGGACGACGGCCAGCGCGAGCAGCAGCATCGTGCCGGCGACGACGACCGCCGTCGGCCAGTGGATGCTTCCCGTCATGGGGTCACCCTAGGGTCGGGGGCGGGACCGGACCCCTGACGAGGAGGATGCACCCGTGGCCGAGCTCGACGACGTCCTGTCGCTGGCGTGGGAGGGCGGGCGCCCGCAGCCCGCAGTGGGGCCGGCCGTCGTGGGGTCGGTCGTCGTGGGTCGGGGCGAGCTCGACGAGGGCTGGCTCATCGGCCACGCGATCAACGGCGGCGTCCTCATGGCGCTCGGGACGCGGGCGGCCTCCGAGGTGCTCGCCGGTGCCCGGCACACCGACCCCCTGACGTGGGGGGCGCACTTCCTCTCGGCGGCCGTGGCCGGCCCGGTCGAGGTGCACGTCGAGCCGCTGCGGACGGGGCGGTCGGTCTCCACCGTGTCGGTCCGGGTGCTCCAGCCGGGCGGCGCCGGGAAGGGGCTGCTTGAGCGGGTGCGACTCGTCGGGACCTTCGGCGACCTCGGCCGCGCCGACCCGGTGCGCCGGGCGCCGTCCCCGCCCTCCGTCCCGGGTCCGGACGAGTGCCTTCCTGCGCGCCGCGACGCGGCCCACGCAGAGCGTGGGACCCCTCCCGTGGCGCGGTCGATCGTCATGCTCGACCGCCTCGACGTGCGGGTCGACCCCGCGACCGCCGGGTTCGCGGTGGGTCGCCCCAGCCGGCGCGGCGTCATCCGGGCGTGGCTGCGGATGGCCGACGGGCGCAAGCCCGACGCCGCGATGCTCCCGTACGCCGTCGACGCGCTGATGCCGGTGTCGTTCGACCTCGGTGTCCCGGGCTGGGCGCCGACCCTCGAGCTGACCGGTCAGGTGCTCGGACGGCCCGCGCCGGGGTGGCTGCTCGTCGAGCTGACGACCGACACCGTCGTCGGCGACCTCGTCGTGGAGGACGCCTGCGTCTGGGACTCGACCGGCCGCCTCGTCGCGCGCTCGCGGCAGCTGGCGTCGGTGCGCTTCCCCGCGGAGGACGCGGCCTCCGGTGGCGGGTCGGACGCTGGCTAGGCTCACGGCGTGAGTGGTGCGTCGTCCTCAGGTGGCTCCGTCGGTCCCGCCGTCGAGGCGGTGGCGCGGCTGGCCGAGCTGCCCGGCGTCCCCGAGCAGGTCGAGGCCGCCCGGGAGGCGTGCACGCGGCTGCGCTGGCACCAGGCGCTGCGCCGCCGGATCCCGGAGGCCGCGGCCGAGTCGCGCGTCCGCGGCGCTGCCGCGAGCGGTGAGCTCGAGGGCGCGTCCGTCCCGGTCGACGCCGTGCGCGACATCATGCGCGGCGCGGCGACGTGGTCGGTGTCGCCCGACCCGGTCGAGGTCGTCGTCCGCGGGGTCGTCGCCGCGACGGCGGAGACCGAGCGCCTGGCGCCCGTCGTCCTCTCCGCCCCCCTGCAGGCCTTGGCCCGGCTCCACGCGGCGGCGGCCTCCGGGCTCGTCGAGCCCGCGCTGCTCGGCAGGCCGCGGCTGTCCGGGGAGGACTGCCTCGAGCTGGCCGACCTCGGCGCCGCGCCCGACGGTGCGGAGGTCGCGGCGCGCCTGCGCGGGGTGGCCGACGTGCTGCTCGCCCTGCCGCGCCTGCCGGTCGTCGTGGCGGCGGCCGTCGTCCACGCCGAGCTGGCCACCGTCCGGCCGTTCGTCCGGGGCAACGCCGTCGTGGCCAGGGCCCTCGACCGGGCGATCGTGCAGGTGGGGGGCCTGGACCCCACCGGCGTGGCCGTGACCGAGGCCGGTCACGGGGCGGCGGGGGGTGGCGCGGCCTACCTCGGCGCGCTGGCGGCCTACGGACGGGGCGACGTCGCCGGTGTGGGCCTGTGGATCTCCCACTGCTGCACCGCGGTTCGCGCCGCGGCGGACGACGGCGAGCGCGTGGCGGACGCCGTGCTGGCCGGTCGGCTGTCCTGAGCAGGGCGTTCTCGCCAGCGGTTGCCGCGGGCCCGGGGCGGGAGTACAACAGAGGTGCGGAGGCCCTCGGGCCGACGCACGAGAACTACCGCGGAACGAACGGGTACCCACGCGCGGGCAGTCCACTGATGGACCGATCGTGATGGGCTCGTCCCAGTGCGATGACGGCATGGAGCACGCCTGGTCGCCCGGGAGGTCCGCGGCGGGACGACGCCCCCACCCGGGCTCGGGCGGGGGCGCCGTCGTGCCCGGTGACGGCCGTCGCCACCGGAGCCGCGGCGCCGACGCGGTCAGACGGTGGTCAAGCGTTAAACTTCGTGGCCCCAACCTTCGGATTCCATCGTCCTGAGGCATCGCTGAGAACGAATCGCGCAGCTCAAGGCCGGGGCTTGCGTCGACACCCCTCGATGGAGCACGATGAAGTCACTCGCTCCCCTTCGGGGTCGAGCGAACGGCGGACCGGCTTCTCCCCCCCGGAGCTCGGCTCGCCGACGGCCCCGGTTGTCCCCCCGACCGGGGCCGTCCCATGTCCGGACTCCGTCCGTCCTGGTCCGCCCCCGCGCACGGGGTCCCCGCCCCCGACCGGGGCCGTCCCATGTCCGGACTCGGGTTCCCGCAGGTCAGCGTGCTGCGGTGACGGCCGTCCACAGGCGGGGGCCGCGACCGGCGTCGTCCACAGAAGTCGAGGCGGCCTTCTCCGGGTCGGTCGGCCCGCCGAGGCTGGGCCCATGACGACGCCTCTCCTCCTCGCCGTGGTCGGGGCCTCCGGCGGCCTCGGCGCCAGCACGCTGGCCCTCGCCGTCGGACGGCGGCTGGCCGGGGCCCGCCCGCCGGTCGTCGTCGCCGACCTCGACCTCGCGCGCGGAGGCCTCGAGGTCACCGCGGGCGTCGAGCACCTCCCCGGACGCCGGTGGCACGACCTGCGCCAGGTCCGCGGCCGGGTCCCGGCCCGGCGGCTCGTCGGGTCGCTGCCGGGTGA
The DNA here is from genome assembly GCF_046764005.1 of Oryzobacter faecalis. Classification (NCBI taxonomy): domain Bacteria; kingdom Bacillati; phylum Actinomycetota; class Actinomycetes; order Micrococcales; family Intrasporangiaceae; genus Oryzobacter; species Oryzobacter faecalis. The sequence goes on from NZ_JBKOFW010000005.1 coordinate 156,126, forward strand.
GGAGGGCTGCCACGTCCTCTCCGCCCTCGGTGGCGCCCGCCCGGACGTCGACGGCGGCGTCGTCCTCGAGGTGGTCGACTCCCTCCTCGAGGGCGGCGCCTCGGTCATCGCCGACGTCCCGTCGTCCAGCCCCCACCTCGACGACGTGGTCGCGAGGGCCGGCGCCGTCGTCGTCCTCACCGCGCTGCGGGCCCGCGCCCTCGCCGATGCCGAGGCAACGGTCGAGCGGGTCGTCGCGGCGGCCGAGTGTTCCGGTGCGCGTCCCGTCCTCCACCTCGTGACGCGCGGGGCCCGGGCCGGCCCGGACGTCGTCGACGACGTCGTCACCCACCTCGGGGTCGCCCACCTGCACCACGTGCGCGACGACCCCGTCGTCGCACGCGACGGGGAGCGAGGGCTCTTCCCGGGGGTCGCCCGCGACGTCGTGCGCCGCTGTGCCGACGCCGTCGTGCTGGCGGCCCTCGACCCCGAGGCGGTCGCGTCGTGACGTCGTCGGCTGCCCGACCGGGGGTCGTCCTCCGCGCCATCCGCGCGGGAGCCGGCCCCACGCCGGCGGGCATCGCGCGGGTCGCGGCCGAGGAGGCGGGGCACCTCGGCGTGGCCCGGCAGGCCGGGACGGCGGCAGACCTCGAGGCCCGCCTCGTGGGTCTCGGGCCGCTCGCCGCGCTCGTCGCCGACCCGTCCGTCACCGACGTCCTCGTCAACGGCGACGGAGGGATCTGGGTCGACCGCGGGATCGGGGTCGAGCCGGCGGGGGCGCTGCCCGTCTCCGACGTCCGTCCGCTCGCGGTCCGTCTCGCAGGCCTCGCGGGGCGACGGCTCGACGACGCCCAGCCCTGGGTCGACGGCGTCCTCGCGGGAGGCGTCCGGCTCCACGCGGTGCTGCCCCCGGTGGCCGACGCCGGACCGCAGCTGAGTCTGCGCGTGGCCCGGCACCGGCCGGGCGGCGTCGACGGACTGGTCCGCCTGGGCGCGGCCGGTCCCCTCGTCGCGGCCGCCCTCCGGGGCCTGGTGGCGGCTCGCGCCTCCGTGGTCGTCACCGGGGGAACGGGCGCGGGCAAGACCACCGTGCTGGCGGCGCTCATCGCCCAGTGCCCGCCGGGCGAGCGGGTCGTCGTCGTCGAGGACGTCCGAGAGCTGGCCCCCGACCACCCACACGTCGTCCGGCTCCAGGGGCGGTCGGCGAACGTCGAGGGCCGCGGCGAGGTGTCGCTCGTCGACCTCGTCCGCCAGTCGCTGCGGATGCGGCCCGACCGCCTGGTCGTCGGAGAGGTCCGCGGCGCCGAGGTGCGCGAGCTCCTCGCGGCGCTCAACACCGGCCACGAGGGCGGGATGAGCACGGTGCACGCCAACGGTCCCGAGGAGGTGCCCGCCCGGTTCGAGGCCCTCGCAGCCCTCGCCGGGCTGTCGCGCAGGGCCACCCACGCCCAGCTGCGGCAGGCCCTCCACGCCGTCGTCCACGTCGAACGCACCGAGGGCGTGCGGCGCGTCGCCGGAGTCGGGGTCGTCGTGCCTGATCCCGTCGAGGCCGGACTCGTGGCGGTCGAGCCGGCCCTGTCGGTCGGTGCGGGAGGCGCCGAGGTCCGGCGGTCCGGCTGGCCGCGGCTCGTCGCTCTCGTCCCAGGGCTGCTGGACGCCGCGGGCGCTGCGGGGGAGCGGTGCTGACCGCCACGCTCCTTGCCCTGGCCGCGGTCCTCCTGTGGCCGGTCGCCGGGCCGTCCGTTCCGCCCTCCGGGTCCACCGGGGGAGAGGGGGCGCCACGAACGGGGGCAGAGGAGGGCCGGCGCCGAGGAGGGGGAGGGGACGGCGTGGAACGGGGAACCGGAGCCCTCTCGGCCCGTCGGCTCCGGTGCCGACGGGGGGCCGGGGCCCCGTCAACCCGTCGGCACCGGCGCGACGACGCGTGGGTCGCGGACGTCGCCGAGGTCGTGGCCGTCGGGCTCGACGCCGGGCTCGACCTGCCCCGCGCCGTCGCCGCGGCCGCGCGCTCACCGTCGGTCCGCGGGTCGGCGCCGTGGCTGGCAGGCCGGGTCCGCGAGGTGCTCCTGGCCGGAGGTGCGGTCTCGGCGTGCCTGGACCCTCCCGGGCGCACCCCGGCCGCGACGCAGGGCGACCTCGACCTGCTCGCCGCGTCCTGGCGCCTGGCCGAGGAGTCCGGCGCCCCGGCGGCCGTGGTCACCGCCGCGGCGGCCGAGGCGGTGCGCGAGCGGCGGGCCTCGCGGCAGCGCACAGCGGTGGTCGTCTCCGGTCCGCGGACGTCGATGTGGCTGCTCACCGCGCTGCCGGTCGCGGGTCCGCTCGGGGCCGCGCTCGTGGGGTTCGGACCGGCGCGGCTCTACGCGACACCCGGTGCCCGGGTGGCCGCGGTCGCGGGGCTGGTCCTCACCGGCCTCGGTTGGCTGTGGGCCCGGCGCCTGCTCTCGCGGGCCGGGCGCCAGGCGACCACGGGCTTGGCGCCGTTCGCCGAGCCCGGGCCCCCACCGGTGCCGGTGGCGCGGGGGTCCGGCCCGTGACGGCAGCCGCGGTCCTCCTCACCGCGCTCGCGGTCCTGGTCGCCCCCGGGCGTCGCGTCGTCGCTCCCGGGCGCCGCCGGGCACACCGACCCGGTGCCGGGCCGGCCGGCGTCGAGGAGGCTGCCGGCGCCCTTGCGCTCGTCGCGGCCACGCTGCGGGGAGGGTCCGGTGCGGTGGAGGCGCTCGAAGCGGTCGCGCGGGTCGTCCCCGGGCCGGCCGGTCGCGAGCTCGCCGTCGTGGCCGCCGCCCACCGGTGGGGCGAGACGCCGGAGGACGCCTGGGCGCACGTCGGGCCGGGGTGGGGCGCGGCGGCGGTCGCGTGGCACGCCGCGCACGACGCCGGGGCGGCTCCGGCCGGCCTGCTCGCCGCCGCCGCGCGCCGGATGCGCGAGGAGGAACGGCAACGACTCGAGGCAGCCGTCCAGCGCTCGGGCGTCCTCCTCGTCCTGCCGCTCGGCCTCTGCTTCCTCCCGGGGTTCGTCGCGACCACGGTCGCCCCCGTCGTCCTCCAGCTGGTCGGCAGCGTCCTCGCGACCTAACACCCCCGACACGAGTCGTCCACAGCCCCGTCGTGCGGAGGCCCCCGTCCACAGCTTTCCGGGGCCGCTCCCGCGGCCGCCCGGCGCGGACGACAGTGGTCGCAGAGGGCGCGACGGTCGCGTCACGAGAGGGGGTCTTCCGATGACGACGAGAACGGTGCGGAGGCTGCGCGGCATCGTCCGCCGGGTCCGGACGACGGGCGAGGAGGGGATGACGACCGCCGAGTACGCGGTCGGCACGCTGGCGGCGGTCGCGTTCGCCGCGCTGCTGCTGGCGATCGTCCGGTCCGGCCCGGTCAGGTCCGCCCTGTCGCAGGTCATCGTGGGCGCGCTGGGCTCCGGTTCGTGACGCTCCGACGGCCGGCGGGGTCACCGGGGCAGCGAGGGGAGGCGGGGGCGGCGACCGCGGAGCTCGCGGTCGCCCTCCCGGCCCTCGTCCTCGTGCTCGCGGTGGCCCTGGCGGCCGTCGACCTCGGGGTGGCCCACGTCCGCTGCGTCGACGCCGCACGTTCGGCAGCCCGCGCGCTCGCCCGCGGCGACGACGGGGCGGGCGCGCTCACCGAGGCCAGGAGGGCCGCCCCCTCCGGTTCCTCCGTCGAGTCCGCCCTCGCCGGGCCGCGGGTCACCGTGGTGGTCACGGCGCCCGTTCCGGCGCTGCTGCGCCCCCTCGGGATCGCACCACCGCGCGCGGTCGCCGTCGCCCGGCTCGAGAGCGCCCCATGACCCGGGGGACCGAAGGCGGCTCGGGATCGGTCCTCGTGGCCGGCGCGATGGCTGCGGTCGTCGTTCTCCTCACCGGTGCGCTCGTCCTCAGCGGAGTGGCCGCCGACGTGCACCGTGCCCGGTCAGCGGCGGACCTCGCGGCACTCGCGGCAGCGGCGCCCCTCGTCCTCGGCGGCGGGCCGGACTGCGGCGCGGGCCTGTCGGTCGCGGCGGCCAACGGGGCCACGCTCACCGGGTGCGCGGCCCCTGCGGGCGACGCGGTCGAGGTGTCGGTCGTCGTCCCCCTGCGCCGGCCCGCGCGCGCCCTGGGTTTCGAGGTCGCCGTGGCGAGGGCCCGGGCCGGGCTCGCGCCGCCGGGCGCCACGGCTCGGTCGTCGAGCCCTCGGCGGTCGAGCCGCACCGATCCGACGGGTCCGCGGCGGCCTGCGAGCGGACGGCGAGGACGGTCGCCGCCCGGTCGGTGGGGACGGTCAGTGCCCGGACGGTGGGGACGGTCGGTGCCCGGACGGCGGGGGCGGAGGGGGCGTCGAGCCGCTCGGGGCGATGGTCGGGGAGTCCTGACGGCTGTCGGCCGGGATGTCGCGGTGCTCCGCCGGTGCCGGTGCCGGTGGCTGCTGGCGCAGGGCGGCGGTCTCCTCCTCGCGACGGCGGCGTTCGTCCGCGAGCTCGCGGTCCCGGGCCGCCATCTGCTCCTTCATCCGCTGCTCGTCGGCGACCCGCCGCGCCTCGGCTGCCGCGGCGGCCTCCTTGGCCTCGACGCGCTTGCGCTTGCCGCGGCGGAGCCCGGCGCGCAGCAGGGCCCACCCCAGCCAGAACACCGTGATGACGACCATCCCGGTGACGAGCAGCGTCAGCGGCGGCAGGCTCAGCGTCCCGCCGAGGATCTCGATGTCGACCGTGTCGGTGAGCCGCGCGGTGCCGGCGAAGAGGAGCACCCCGGCCCCGGCGGCGAGGAGGACGAGGATCAGCCCGAGGAGCACCATGGTCCGGACCCTACCCGTGCCGTGCTTGCGCAGACCTGTCGCGGGCAGCCGCGCCGTACCGCACCGGGGCCCCGTGACGTCGCCCCGGGCTCAGCCGGTGGCAGGGGCCAGGGCCAGCTCGAGGACGGTCACCGCGCCCGCCTTGTCGAGGGGGTCGTTGCCGTTGCCGCACTTGGGCGACTGCACGCACGCGGGGCACCCCGTTGCGCACCCGCAGCCCAGGACGGCGTCACGCGTCGCACGGACCCAGGTCTCGAAGGCGGTGAACCCGCGCTCGGCGAAGCCCGCCCCGCCCGGGTAGCCGTCGAACACCATGACCGTCGGGAGGCCGGTGTCGGGGTGCAGGGCGGTCGAGACCCCACCGACGTCCCAGCGGTCGGAGGTGGCGACGAGGGGCAGCATCCCGATGGCAGCGTGCTCCGCCGCGTGGAGGGCGCCCGGCACTCGGGCCGGGTCGACCCCGGACGCCTCGAGCACCTCCTCCGGCACGGTCCACCACACCGCCCGGGTCGCCAGGGAGCGCTCGGGGAGGTCGAGGGGGTGGGTCCCGATCACCTCGCCCGAGGGCAGCCGCCGGATGAACCCCGTCACCTGCGTCGTGACCCGCACCGACCCGAAGGACACCTCGGCCCGGGCCCGCCGCACGCTGCGCTCGCGGTCGAGGATGTCGAACCGGCTCACGGACTGCGCGCTCGTCGACCACCCGGGGTCGCCCCGCACGACGTGGGCCGCCCGCGACTCGAGGTCGAGGTCGGTCACGACCCACGTGTCGCCCTGGTGCACGTGGACGGCGCCCGTGTGCGCCTGGCTGTGGGCGGCGGCCTCGTCGATGGTGCCGAGCACCCGCCCCGTGCGGGTCTCGACGACGGCGACGACGTCGTTGACACCGCGCAGCGAGATGTGGTCGGCCGGCCGGTCCTCGCGCGCCCAGAACCAGCCGGCGGGACGGCGCCGCAGGATCCCCTTCGTCACCAGGGCGTCGAGGAGGCGGCGGGCGTCCGGGCCGAACATCGACAGGTCCTGCTCGCCGACGGGCAGCTCGGCCGCCGCCGCCGCGAGGTGGGGCCCGAGGACGTGCGGGTTGAACGGGTCCATGACCGTGGTCTCGACCGGCGCCCCGAAGATCGCCTCCGGGTGGCGCACGAGGTAGGTGTCGAGCGGGTCGTCGGCCGCGACGAGCACCGCCAGCGACTCCTCGCCGGCCCGGCCGGCCCGACCTGCCTGCTGCCACAGGCTCGCGCGCCGCCCGGGCCACCCGGCCATGACCACGGCGTCGAGACCGCTGACGTCGATGCCCAGCTCGAGGGCGTTCGTCGCCGCGAGCCCGCGGACGTCCCCCGAGCGCAGTCGCCCCTCCAGCTCGCGGCGGTCCTGCGGGAGGTAGCCGCCGCGGTAGGCCGCGATCCCCCCGGCCCCGGTCGGGTCGTCGAGCTCCACCCGGCGCCGGGCGCTGGTCGCCAGGGCCTCGGCGCCGGCCCTGCTGCGCGCGAAGGCCACCGTCTGGACCCCGTCGAGGACGAGGCCGGCGAGGATCTCGGCCGCCTCGGTCGTCGCGGACCGCCGCGACCCCTCCTCGTCCGCGCTCGGCTCCCAGAGGGCGAACGTCATCGCCCCCCGCGGCGAGCCGTCCTCGGTGACGGCCGCCACCGGCATCCCGACGAGGGCCGAGGCGTGGGCGGCGGGGTCGCTGACCGTGGCGGAGGCGAGGACGAACGTCGGCGAGGAGCCGTAGCGGGCCGCCACCCGGCGCAGCCTGCGCAGCACCGACGCGACGTGCGACCCGAAGACCCCGCGGTAGACGTGGCACTCGTCGACGACGACGTGGGTGAGGGCGCGCAGGAAGCGCGACCACCGCTCGTGGCCCGGCAGCAGGGAGTGGTGGAGCAGGTCGGGGTTGGTGAGGACGACGTTGGCGTGCTCGCGCACCCACCGCCTCTCGTCCGGCGGGGTGTCGCCGTCGTAGGTCGCGGCACGCACCCCGGGCACGGCGAGGGCCTCGATGCGCGCGAGCTGGTCGGCCGCGAGCGCCTTCGTCGGCGAGAGGTAGAGCGCCGTCGCGCCCCGCCGGCCAGGGGTGGCCGCGCCCTCGGCGGCCGCCGAGAGCATCGGCACGAGGTAGCCCAGGCTCTTCCCCGAGGCCGTGCCGGTGGCCAGCACGACGTGCCGACCGGCGAGGGCGAGGTCCATCGCCGACCGCTGGTGCGACCACGGACGCTCGATCCCCCCGGCGAGCAGGGCGGACAGCACGACGGGCGCCACCTCGGCCGGCCACTGCGCCAGGCGGGCCTCGCGAGCCGGGAGGCGCTCGACGTGCAGCAGCCGGTCGCCTCGTCCCTGAGATGTCAGCACCGCGAGGTGCTGGGCAGGAGAGGACACGACGGTTACGGTAATCCTCGTCCCCGACATCACGTCGGGGACACCGACCTGCAGTGCTCGAGAGGAAGCCGCGCCCGTGGAGCTGTCCGTCACCACGTCCCGCCAGGACGACGTCACCATCGTGTCCGTCGCCGGCGAGGTCGACGTGTACACCGCGGCGCAGCTGCGCGCCGCCCTCGACGACGAGGTCGCGGCCGAGCACGTGCAGCTCGTCGTCGACCTCGACGAGGTCACCTTCCTCGACAGCACCGGCCTCGGCGTCCTCGTCGGCCGCCTCAAGCTCGTCCGCAACCAGTCCGGCTGGCTGCGCCTCGTCTGCTCCAACGAGCGGATCCTGCGGGTCTTCCGCATCACCGGCCTCGACAAGGTCTTCGGCATCCACGCCTCCGTCGACGAGGCGCTCGCCGCCTGACCGCCGCCGTCGCGCCCCGATGAGGCGCCGCCGGGCCCGTCACCTGCTCACGGCCGCGCGCCCTTCCCCGTTCGCGCCGGCCCATGCACGGGCCCCGGCGTGACCTGCGCCACGCCGGTCCGGGTGGAGCGGCCCCCTCACCCGCCGGGTACAGTGCGCGCGGGCGTCCCTGCCCGTCGGCGTGCTCGCGCCCGGGGACGCGACAAGCACCCGTCAAGGAGGATGGAATGGCACCCCACGCCCTGGCTTCGGCCGAGTCGGGCCCTGCCCTCGGCCTCTCCGGCACGAACACCACGTACGTCGTCACCATCGCGGTCATCGCGATCGTGGCGCTCGTCATGGGCTTCGTGTTCCGGAGGCAGGTCCTGGCCGCGGACACCGGCACCGACAACATGCGCTCGATCGGCGCGGCCGTCGAGGAGGGCGCGCAGGCCTACCTGCGCCGCCAGTTCCGCACCCTGGCCGTCTTCGTCGTGCTCGTGCCGCTCCTCCTGCTGCTCCTCCCGCCGGACGACTGGGCGATCAAGGCGGGGCGCTCGATCTTCTTCGTCGTGGGCGCGCTGTTCTCCGCCGCCATCGGCTACCTCGGCATGAGCCTGGCCGTGAAGGCCAACGTCCGTGTCGCCGCGGCGGCCCGCGGCGAGAACGGGCGCGACGTCGGCGTGCGGATCGCCTTCCGCACCGGCGGTGTCGTCGGGATGGCGACCGTCGGCCTCGGCCTCCTCGGCGCCGCGATCGTCGTCCTCCTCTACAAGGGCGACGCACCCAAGGTCCTCGAGGGCTTCGGCTTCGGCGCCGCGCTCCTCGCGATGTTCATGCGGGTCGGCGGTGGCATCTTCACCAAGGCCGCCGACGTCGGCGCCGACCTCGTCGGCAAGGTCGAGGCCGGCATCCCCGAGGACGACCCGCGCAACGCGGCCACCATCGCCGACAACGTCGGCGACAACGTCGGCGACTGCGCGGGCATGGCCGCCGACCTCTTCGAGTCCTACGCCGTCACCCTCGTCGCCGCGCTCATCCTCGGCTCGGTGGCCTTCGGCGAGTACGGCCTGGTCTTCCCGCTCATCGTCCCCGCGATCGGTGCGGTCACCGCCCTCCTCGGCGTCTACATCACCAAGGCCCGCCCGGGCGAGAACGCGCTGAGCGCCATCAACCGGGGCTTCTACATCGCCGCCGCCATCTCGGCCGTGCTGTCGGCCGCCGCCGCGTACGTGTACCTGCCGGCCACGTACGCCGAGCTCGGCAGCAGCAACGAGCAGATCAACGCCCTCACCGGCGACCCCCGCCGTGCCGCCGTCCTCGCCGTCGTCATCGGCATCGTCCTCGCCGGCGTCATCCTCTGGCTGACCGGGCACTTCACGGGCACCGACAAGCGCCCGACGAAGGACGTCGCCCGCACCTCGCTCACCGGCCCCGCGACCGTCATCCTCTCGGGCATCGGCGTCGGCCTCGAGTCGGCCGTCTACACCGCCGCGATCATCGGTGGCGCGGTCTACCTCACCTACCTTCTCGGTGGCGGTGCCGTGGCGCTGTCCCTGTTCCTCGTCGCGCTCGCCGGCTGCGGCCTGCTGACGACCGTCGGCGTCATCGTCGCCATGGACACCTTCGGCCCGGTCTCGGACAACGCGCAGGGCATCGCCGAGATGTCGGGCGACGTCGACGGCGAGGGCGCGCAGATCCTCACCGAGCTCGACGCCGTGGGGAACACGACGAAGGCCATCACCAAGGGCATCGCCATCGCGACGGCCGTCCTCGCCGCGACCGCACTGTTCGGCTCGTACACCGACGCCTGGCAGAGCGCCGTCAACGAGATCGACGCGAGCGCCCTCGACGAGGAGCAGATCCAGGCCGCCCAGCAGTGGATCCAGTCCGCCCAGGGCCTCATCACCGCGCCGAACACCCTCGTCGGCGTCATCCTCGGTGCGGCCGTGGTGTTCCTCTTCTCGGGGCTGGCCATCAACGCGGTGACTCGCGCGGCCGGCGCCATCGTCTTCGAGGTCCGCCGTCAGTTCCGCGAGCACCCCGGGATCATGGACTACACCGAGAAGCCCGAGTACGGCCGCGTCGTCGACATCTGCACCCGTGACTCGCTCCGTGAGCTGGCCACCCCTGGTCTGCTCGCCGCCCTGATGCCCGTGGCCGTCGGCTTCGGTCTCGGCATCGGCCCGCTGGCCGGGTTCCTCGGTGGCGCGATCGGTGCCGGTGCGCTGATGGCGGTGTTCCTCGCCAACTCCGGTGGGTCGTGGGACAACGCGAAGAAGATCGTCGAGGACGGCCACCACGGCGGCAAGGGCTCCGAGGCCCACGCCGCGACCGTCATCGGCGACACCGTCGGCGACCCGTTCAAGGACACCGCCGGTCCCGCGATCAACCCGCTCATCAAGGTCATGAACCTCGTGTCGGTGCTCATCGCCCCGGCGATCGTGGCCCTGTCGATCGGCGAGGGCGAGAGCGCGCCGATCCGCTACGGCATCGCCGGGGTCGCGATCGTCATCGTCGTCGCGGCGGTCGCGTACTCCAAGAGCAAGGACCTCGCGATCGGCGGCGACACCGACCCCGACGCGGCGCCCGCCGAGAAGCCGCACCCCGTGCAGGTCTGAGCGCCGCGCGCGAGTCGCACCGAGGGGCCGGGTTCCGACGGGGAACCCGGCCCCTCGGCCGTCGCGGCGCGGACCAATAGGCTCGTCCCCGATGACCGCCTCCACGCCCCGCGTCGACCCCGACCTCGTTCGCGCCCTGCGCGCCGACCTCGTGGCGTCCGGCTTCACCGTCGCCGGCGTCCGCGACCTGCTCGGCCCCATGGCGTCCGCCGCCCTGGACCGCGACCAGTCGCTCCCGGCGCAGCGCGTCACCGCGTCCTCGGCCAGCCCGTGCGCGACCCTCGTGCGGCTGTTCACCCTCGGTGACCCGGTCGACCTCGCCGAGGTCGCGGCGGCCCTGCCCACCCTCGGCGTCGACGGCGCCCGCGCCCTCGACCTCGTCGTGCCCGAGGGCGACGGTGTCGTCGCCCGCTGCGACCTGCGCCCCCACGCCGCCGACGGTCGCGACTGGTGGGTCGCCTCCGACCTCGGTGAGCTCGCGACCGGCGGACCGCTGCGCGAGGACCACGTCCTCGGCATCGGCGGCGCCAGCGCGACCCTCGCCGCGTGGACGCCCCGCCCGCACGTCGAGCGGGCCCTCGACGTCGGGACGGGCTGCGGGGTCCAGGCGCTGCACCTCGAGGCCCACGCCGACGAGGTGGTCGTCACCGACCTGTCCGAGCGCGCCCTCGCCTACGCGCGGTTCAACGCCGCCCTCGACGAGGCCGAGTGGGACGTGCGCGCCGGGTCGATGCTCGAGCCGGTCGCGGGCGAGCGGTTCGGCCTCGTCGTCAGCAACCCGCCCTTCGTCATCACGCCCCGCTCGGGGGAGGTGCCGCTGTTCGAGTACCGCGACGGTGGCGCCGCCGGCGACACGGTCGTCCGCGACCTCGTGCGCGGGGTCGGCGAGCACCTCGAGCCGGGGGGCATCGCCCAGTTCCTCGGCAACTGGGAGGTCCCGCGCGGCACGACGTGGACCGACCGGCTCCGGGGCTGGCTCGACGGCACCGGTCTCGACGCGTGGGTCGTCCAGCGCGAGGTGCAGGACCCCGCCGAGTACGCCGAGACGTGGGCCCGCGACGGCGGACACCATTCCGGCACAGCCGACTTCAACACGATGTACGCCGCGTGGCTCGACGACTTCGCCGCCCGCGACATCGAGTCGATCGGGTTCGGCGTCGTGACCCTCCAGCGCCCGCGCACCGACCGCGACCTCTTCGTCGACCTGATGGAGGTCACCGGTCCCGTCGCGGCCCCGATGGGTCCCACCGTCCTCGCCGGTCTCGACGCCCGGTCCTGGCTCGCGGAGTCCGACGACTCGGTGCTCCTCGACACCGCCTGGCGGTGTGCCCCCGACGTCCACGAGGAGCGGCACACGATGCCCGGTGCCGCCGACCCGAGCGTCATCCTGCTGCGCCAGGGCGGCGGCCTGCGGCGGCAGCTGACGCTCACGACGGTGACCGCAGCGTTCGCCTCGGTCTGCGACGGCGAGCTCGCGGCCGGTGTCGCCGCCGGCGCCATCGCGGGCCTGCTGGGCGTCGCGACCGAGGAGGTCCGCGCCGAGGTCGTCGGCTTCCTGCGGGACGCCGTCAAGGACGGTCTGCTCCTTCGCTGAGAGAACCGTGAGGGCGTCCCATCCGGACGCCCTGCCGCTCCGAACCGTCGGCATGGGTCGCAGCAGGCCGACCCCGCCGAAAGGGTTGCCGGACATGCGCACACGAGTCATCGCCACCGTCGTCGGAGTCGTCGGAGCGGGGGCCCTCGTGGCCGCACCCGCGTTCGCCGGCCACACGAACACCCTCCTCGAGGCCGACCTCACCGGTCGCGCCCAGGTCGCCGCCGACGGGTCGAGGGGCCTCTCGGGTGACCCGAACGGACGGGGGAGCGTCTACGTCTTCGGCATCGACGGCGACCCCACGACGCTCTGCTACGTCCTCGAGGTCGACAAGATCGCCGAGACGGAGCAGGCGCCCGGCAACGGCCGGGCAGCCCACATCCACCTCGGTACCGCGGGCACGAACGGGCCGGTCGAGGTCAACCTCGCGTGGCCGCAGGACGGCCAGGCCGCCGACTGCCTGACCGAGGGCGAGGCGGGCAAGGGCCTGGATGCCGGTGAGGTGCAGCGGATCCTCGCCAACCCGAGCGACTACTACGTCAACGTCCACAACACCGAGTACCCGGACGGCGCCGTCCGCGGGCAGCTGGAGGCGGACCACGACCACTGACCGGTGGGTGCGGGAGCGGGGCGGCAATCAGGGGCCGCCCCGCTCCTCGTGCGTGCTGCGGCACTGAACGAACCCTGAGGGAGACGCCGGACCAGATGGCCGTTCGGGATGAAGCCTCCTCGTGGTGGGGCCATGATGGGTCCATCGCCTGCAGGGAGGCTGATGAGTACCCGGCGGCATCGTGCCGCCCGACACGAGGAGAGATCGTCATGACGAAGCATCCCCGCAAGGCCTGGGCCGTCACCGGAGCGCTCGGTGCGCTCGCCGTGGCCGGCGCAGTCGCGACCGCAGGCGCCGCGAACGCCGACGAGGCCGAGCGCCGCGCCGCGTCCGTGGCCGCGGCGTCGCAGGCCGACCCGTCCCTGGTGCCCGCGGCCGACAACGCGCGTGAGGGCCTGTCGACCGCCGCGGCGGCGGTGGCCGCGGACTCCACGCCGTCGACCGCGACGGCCGCCTCCGCGGTCACGCCCGCCTCCCCGGCGTCGGCGGCCACTCCCGCCTCGGCGCCGTCGGCTCCCTCCGCCGCGTCGCCGGTGTCGCCGGCGAGCCCGGTCTCGGCCGAGAGCCCGGCCTCGGCGCCCAGCGCGGACTCCCCGCCGAGCCCGGTCTCCGCCGCGAGCCCGGCCTCCCCGGCGAGCCCCGCGTCGGCGCCCAGCGCCGACTGAACCGGCCCCTTCCGGCCGGCCCGGTGGCCTCGTCCGCCCCTCCCCGCCGCGTCGCGGCGGACCCGGCGGGCGAGGCCGCGGTGCTGGCCCTGCTCACCGGACCCGACGCCGCCGACGTGCTCGAGGCCGTCCTCGCGACGGCCGGGGGAGCCCGGGCCCGCCACGAGGTCCACCGCGTCGAGCACCGCCCGGGCGACGGCGTCACCGTCGGCTACCGGGTGTGGGTCAGGGCGGCAGGGGTCCCCGACGCAGCCGCTGAGGTCGCGGCACCCGCCTCGGCGCCGACCCCGACGTCCGATGCGGTACCGACGGCGGAGGAGTACGTCCTCGTCAGCTCCACGGCGGGCCGGGACGTCCCCGACGACGCCCCCGGAGTGGCCCGGCTGGAGGGCCCGTCCGGTCGCCTCGTCGCCTGGCGGCACCCGGACGACCCCGCGATCCCGGCCCTCGGTGCCGGGTGCGACCCCACCCGGCTCGAGGACGTCCTCCCCGGGGCCGGGCCGGTCACCGCGCTCGAGCTCGTCGGCTACCGGCCGCTGCGGCGCGCGGTCCTCCGCGCGGAGCGAGCGGGCCGGACGCACTGGGTGAAGGTGCTGCGCCCCGGGGCGGGGCCCGGTCGTGCGCTCGACGTCGTCGACCGACACGAGCGGTTGCGCGACGCGGGCCTGCCGGTCCCGCGGGTGCTCGCCTCGACCTCCGACGGCCTCGTCGTCCTCGAGCACCTCCACGGCACCCCGCTCCTCGCCGCGATCGGTGAGGACGACGCGCAGGGCTTCGGTGCCCTCGACGCCGCCGCCCTCCTCGACCGCCTGCCCGCGGACGCCGTCCGGCTCCCGCGGCGGCCGGCATGGGCCGACCGGGTCGACCTCTACGCCGCCGCGCTGGCGGCCGCCGACGGGACCCGCACCTCGAACGGCGCGACCTCCCGGGCAGCCCACCTCGCCCGCGTGGTGCGCGAGCGGTCCGAGCGCCTCGACCTCGGGCCCGTGGTGCCGACGCACGGCGACCTCCACGCCGCCCAGCTCATGGTCGAGCGGGCCGACGACCGCTGGGTCGTGAACGGCCTGCTCGACGTCGACACGGTCGGCCCCGGTCACCGGGTCGACGACCTCGCCTGCCTCGTGGCGCACGCGGTGGCGATGGGCGAGCCGGGCGCCCGCGTGGCCGCCCGCTGGGAGGACGAGGCCGCCACGCTCACCGACCCGCACGCCCTCGCGGTGCGGACGGCCGGCGTCCTGCTCTCCCTCGCGGCCGGTGCCCTGCACGGACACGGACCGACGGGGGTGGACGAGCTCCTCGACGCCGCCGAGGCGCGCCTCACCCGCTGATCGCTGACCGCTGACCGCTGACCGCGCGGCGCCGGCGGGGCGGCCGGGAGGACGGAGCCGGAAAGCTGCTTGTGAGTGAGTGCTCACTCACTTATCATCGTCCGGGTGACCCCCCGAGCGCCCGCGATGAGCCCCGACGACCGGCGCGCCGCGATCGTCGACATCGCCATCCCCCTCCTGCGCGAGCACGGCCCCGCGCTGACGACGCGGCAGGTCGCAGAGGCCGCCGGCATCGCCGAGGGCACCGTGTTCCGCGCCTTCGGCAGCAAGGACGAGCTGGTGAAGGCCTGTGCCACAGCGGTCTTCGACTCGACGCCGGCCGTGGCTCAGCTCCGCGGCATCGACCCGACCCTCACCCTCGACGAACGGCTCGCTGCCGGCGTCGCGGTGATGCAGCGCCACGTCGAGCGGATCGTCGGCCTCATCTCGGTCCTCCACCACGCGGGGGTCGCCCCGCCGATGGACCCCAAGCGGCGGGGCCGCCCGGCCGACCCGGCCGTCGACGCCGCCTTCGCCGACCTCATCGGCGAGGACGCCGACGCCCTGCGCAAGCCGGTCGAGGAGGTCGTCGCCCTGCTCCAGCTCCTCACGCTCTCGAGCGTGCACCCCTTGATGGCGACCCGTCGCCTCGACGCCGACGAGATCGTCGACGTCGTCCTCGACGGCACCCGGCGGAGGTCCTGATGCTGTCCTCGCTCGTCCGGACCCACCTGCGCCCCTACGGCACCCCGCTCGTGGTGCTCCTCGCGCTCCAGCTCGTCGGCACCCTCGCGTCGCTGTACCTGCCCAGCCTCAACGGCCGGATCATCGACGAGGGGGTCGCGGTCGGTGACACCGGGTTCATCCTCGGCGCCGGGACGGCGATGCTCGCGGTCTCCCTCGTCCAGATCCTCGCGACCGTGGGTGCCACCCGGATCGGCGCGCAGACGGCCGCCTCGCTGGGCCGCGACGTCCGCGCCGCGGTGTTCCGACGGGTCGGCGACTTCTCCGCCCAGGAGCTCTCCCGCTTCGGCGCCCCGACCCTCATCAGCCGCAGCACGAACGACGTCACCCAGGTGCAGCAGGTCGTCTACATGGCCCTCGCGATGATGGTGTCGGCCCCGATCATGATGGTCGGCGGCGTCGTCATGGCGCTGCGCGAGGACATCGGCCTGTCGTGGCTCGTCGCCGTGGCCGTGCCGGCGCTCGGCGTCGCGGTCGGTCTCGTGACGCGCCGGATGGTGCCCCACTTCCGCGCGATGCAGAAGGCCGTCGACTCGGTCAACCGCATCCTGCGCGAGCAGATCACCGGCGTCAGGGTCGTGCGGGCGTTCGTGCGCGAGGACGTCGAGCGCGAGCGCTTCGGTGCGGCGAACGACACCTACACCGCGACGGCCGTCGCCGTCGGTCGGCTGATGGCGCTCGCCTTCCCCCTCGTCATGGTGGTCTTCAACCTGTCGACCGTCGCCGTCCTGTGGTTCGGGGCCCTCCGCGTCGACAGCGGCGAGATGCAGGTGGGGGCGCTCACCGCGTTCATGAGCTACCTCATCCAGATCCTCATGTCGGTCATGATGGCGACCTTCATGGCGATGATGGTGCCGCGCGCCAGCGTCTCGGCCGGGCGCATCCGCGAGGTCCTCGACACCGAGCCGACCGTCCACGCCCCGGAGGCGTCCGTCCCGATCCCCGGCGGCCCGGTCGGCATCGAGCTCCGCAACGTCACCTTCGCGTATCCCGGTGCGGCAGAGCCGGTCCTGCGCGACGTCACCATCACGGCTCGCCCCGGCACGACGACCGCGGTCGTCGGGTCCACCGGTGCCGGCAAGACGACCCTGCTCGGCCTCGTGCCCCGCCTCCACGACGCGACGGGCGGGCAGGTCCTCGTCGGCGGGGTCGACGTCCGCGACGTCGACCCCGAGGACCTCTGGAGCCACCTCGGCCTCGTGCCGCAGCGGCCCTACCTGTTCACCGGCACCGTCGCGACCAACCTGCGCCACGGCGACCCCGACGCCACCGACGAGGAGCTGTGGGAGGCCCTGCGCATCGCCCAGGCCGAGGACTTCGTCCGGGCGATGCCGGACGGTCTCGATGCGTCGATCGCGCAGGGCGGCACCAACGTGAGCGGCGGGCAGCGCCAGCGCCTCGCCATCGCCCGGGCCCTCGTCAGCAGGGCCGACGTGTACCTCTTCGACGACGCGTTCAGCGCGCTCGACGTGGCCACCGACGCCCGACTGCGCGCCGCCCTGCGGCCGGTCACCCGGGAGGCCACCGTCGTCGTCGTCGCCCAGCGGGTGTCGAGCATCGTCCACGCCGACTCGATCGTCGTCCTCGAGGACGGGGTGGTCGTCGGCCAGGGCACGCACGACGAGCTGCTCGCCACCTGCCCCACCTACGTCGAGATCGTCGAGAGCCAGCAGGCGGGGGAGGAGGCGGCATGAGCGAGCTCGCGACCGCCGAGGAACGCGCCGCGAAGGAACGCCGGGGCCCGGCGTCGGCGCACCGGGGCGGACCGCCGCACGCCGCCATCGGGGTCCCCACGGACAGGTCCCAGGACTTCGTCGGCGGCGCCAAGCGGCTGCTCGCGCTGCTCCACCCGGAGCGCGTCGTCGTGTGGACCACCATCGGGCTCGCGGTCGGCAGCGTCGTCCTCAACGCCATCGGCCCGAAGCTCCTCGGCACCGCGACCGACCTCGTCTTCGCCGGCTTCTTCGGACGGCAGATCCCGGCCGGGGTCACCCAGGAGCAGGCCGCGCAGACCCTCCGGGCACGCGGCCAGGACCAGGTCGCCGACGTCCTGGCCGCGATGGACCACGTCGTCCCCGGGCAGGGCGTCGACTTCGCCGCCCTCGGGCGGGTGCTGCTCGTCGTCCTCGGGATCTACCTCGTCGCGGCCGCCCTGCAGCTCGTCCAGGGGCGCCTCCTCACCGGCGCCGTCAACCGGACCATCCGGCAGCTGCGCGCCGACGTTGAGGACAAGCTGCACCGACTGCCCCTGCCCTACTTCGACGGCCAGCCCCGCGGCGAGCTGCTGAGCCGGGTCACCAACGACATCGACAACGTCGCCCAGAGCCTGCAGCAGACGCTGAGCCAGCTCCTCACCTCGCTGCTCACCGTCGTCGCGATGGTCTCGATGATGGTGTGGATCTCGCCGCTGCTCGCGCTCATCGCCCTCGTGACGATCCCGGTCACCATGGTCGTCACCGCGGCCATCGGCAAGCGCAGCCAGAGGCACTTCGTCGAGCAGTGGAAGAGCACCGGCGAGGTCAACGCCGTCGTCGAGGAGACCTTCACCGGCCACGAGCTCGTCAAGGTCTTCGGCCGCCGCGCCGAGGCCGACGCCGCGTTCGACGAGAAGAACGACGCCCTCCACCACGCGAGCTTCCGCGCCGCGTTCATCAGCGGCGTCATCATGCCGACGATGATGTTCATCGGGAACCTCAACTACGTCGCCATCGCCGTCGTGGGCGGGCTCCGGGTGGCGAGCGGGACGATGAGCCTCGGAGACGTCCAGGCGTTCATCCAGTACTCGCGGCAGTTCACCCAGCCGCTCACCCAGGTCGCGTCGATGGCGAACCTCATGCAGAGCGGGGTGGCTTCCGCCGAGCGGGTGTTCGCGGTTCTCGACGCCGACGAGCAGCAGCCCGACACCGGTTCGCCGGTGCGGGTCGAGGACCCCCGCGGGCGGGTCGCCTTCGAGGGCATCACGTTCTCCTACCGCGAGGACGTCCCCCTCGTCGAGGACCTCGACCTCGTCGTCGAGCCCGGGCAGACGGTCGCCATCGTCGGGCCCACGGGCGCGGGCAAGACCACCCTCGTCAACCTCGTCCTGCGGTTCTACGAGCTGCGGGGCGGGCGGATCACCCTCGACGGCGTCGACATCACCGCGATGACCCGCAGCGACCTCCGCAGCCGGATCGGCATGGTCCTGCAGGACACGTGGCTGTTCGCCGGGACGATCCGCGACAACATCGCCTACGGCCGTCCCGGCGCCACCGAGGAGGAGGTCCTCGAGGCGGCCCGGGCGACCTTCGTCGACCGCTTCGTCCACTCCCTCCCCGACGGCTACGACACCGTGCTCGACGCCGAGGCGGGCAACATCAGCGCCGGGGAGCGCCAGCTCGTGACGATCGCGCGGGCCTTCCTCGCCCAGCCCTCGCTCCTCATCCTCGACGAGGCGACGAGCTCGGTCGACACCCGGACCGAGCTGCTCGTCCAGCACGCGATGTCCGCGCTGCGCTCGGACCGGACGAGCTTCGTCATCGCGCACCGCCTGTCGACGATCCGCGATGCCGACCTCATCCTCGTCATGGAGGACGGTCGCATCGTCGAACAGGGTTCGCACGCAGAGCTGCTCGCGGCAGGAGGCGCGTTCGCCGCGCTCTACGCCGCCCAGTTCCGGGGCGCGGTGGACCCCGACGACGAGACGGTGGGGGCCGGGGCGCCCGCCTGACACGGGCTCGGGGAGCCCCGAGGACCCGGTGGGCGCTCGGCGCGACCGGGCCGGACCCGTCCACTAGCGTGACGAGCGGTCGCCGGCACCGGTGACCTCCGCGACGGAGAGGTTGGTGGGCGCAGATGGTGGGTGTGGCGCAGGCCGCGACGGGGGTCGCGACAGCGGTGGGGACCGAGACCATCATCGACGCCGGACCCGTCGACTACCTCATCCTCGTCGTCTACTTCGCCTTCGTCCTCGGGATCGGCCTCCTCGCGAGGCGGTCGGTCTCCGACTCCATCGACTTCTTCCTCTCGGGCCGCTCGCTGCCGGCCTGGGTCACGGGCCTGGCCTTCATCTCGGCGAACCTCGGCGCCGTCGAGATCATGGGGATGAGCGCCAACGGGGCCGAGATCGGCATCGCCACCGTGCACTACTTCTGGGTCGGCGCGATCCCCGCGATGCTCTTCCTCGGCGTCGTGATGATGCCGTTCTACTACGGCAGCAGGGTGCGCTCGGTGCCGGAGTTCATGCTCCGGCGCTTCGGCAGGGAGGCCCACCTCGTCAACGCGATCTCCTTCGCGGTGGCCCAGCTCCTCATCGCCGGTGTCAACCTCTACCTGCTCGGCTCGATCGTCCACGCCCTGCTCGGCTGGCCGCTCTGGGTCGCGCTCATCGTCGCCGCCGTCATCGTCCTGTCCTACATCACCCTGGGTGGCCTGTCGGCGGCGATCTACAACGAGGTGCTGCAGTTCTTCGTCATCGTCGCCTCGCTGCTGCCCCTCGTGTGGCTCGGGCTCAACCGGGTCGGCGGCTGGAGCGGGCTCGAGGAGAAGATCACCGCGGCCGCGGCGGCCGCTCCGGACGGCGCCGAGATCCCACCCGCCGACCAGCAGCTGAACTCGTGGCCCGGCCAGGCGCTCGCCGGGTTCGAGTCGCCCTTCTGGTCGGTCGTCGGCATCGTCTTCGGCCTCGGCTTCGTCCTCTCCTTCGGCTACTGGACGACGAACTTCGTCGAGGTGCAGCGCGCGATGGCCTCGGACTCGATCGCCTCCGCGCGCAAGACGCCGATCATCGGCGCCTTCCCCAAGATGTTCGTCCCCTTCATCACGATCGTCCCGGGCATGATCGCGGCCGTCCTCGTGCCGGAGATCATCGAGCTGAAGAACGGTGGGTCACCACCGGGCGGGGCGTCCGGCAGCGGTGTCGCATACAACGACTCGCTGCTCTTCCTCATGCGCGACCTGCTCCCGAACGGCCTGCTCGGCCTCGCCATCACGGGCCTGCTGGCGGCGTTCATGGCCGGCATGGCGGCGAACATCTCGGCGTTCAACACCGTCTTCAGCTACGACCTGTGGGAGCGGTACATCCGCAAGGACCGCAGCGACGACTACTACCTGCGGATCGGGCGGCTCGCGACCGTGGGGGCCACCTTCATCGCGATCTTCACCGCGCTGCTGGCGAGCTCGTTCTCGAACATCATGGACTACCTCCAGACGCTGTTCGGGTTCTTCAACGCCCCCCTGTTCGCGACCTTCATCCTCGGCATGTTCTGGAAGCGGATGACGGCCGCCGCGGGCTGGACCGGCCTGGTCTCCGGCACCCTGTCAGCGGTCCTCGTGGCCTTCCTCAGCGAGGACGCCTTCGGGTCGGCGAGCCTGGGCGTCATCCCGCTCGGTGGCCAGGGCGCGGCGTTCGTCGCGGCGTCCACGGCCTTCGTCGTCGACATCGTCGTGTCCGTGGTGGTGTCGATGGTCACCCAGCCCAAGCCCGCGTCCGAGCTCGTCGGCCTCGTCTACAGCGAGACCCCGAAGGAGGACCGCACCGACCCGAACGAGCACACCTACCCGTGGTACCGGCGCACCGTCCCCCTGGCGGGCCTCGCGCTCGTCATGGTCACCGTCCTCAACATCATCTTCTGACGGCAGGAGCAGTCATGGCCGACACCAGGCACAGCGCCGGAGTCTTCGACATCCGCACCATCATCGGGCTGCTCCTCGCGATCTACGGCGTCATCCTCACCCTCATGGGCCTGTTCGCCGACCCCGAGACCGAGAAGACGGGCGGGACGAACGCCAACCTCCACGCGGGCCTCGTCCTCCTCGCCGTCGGGACCGGGTTCATCGCCTGGGCGCGGCTGCGGCCCATCAAGGTGCCCGACCACGTGGAGCCGGTCACCGACGACCCGACGCGACCGGCGCCGAAGAAGCGCCCGCGCGGCGGACACTGACCCGAGCCGGCGCGGTGGGCGAGACGCGGGTCGGCGACCTCCCGGCCTACCTCGCGCGCCCCGGCACCGGTGACGGGCCGTGGCCCGGGCTGGTCCTCGTGCACGAGGCGTTCGGCCTCGACGCGGTGATGCGCCGCGCGGCCGACCGGGCGGCCTCCATGGGTTTCCTCGTCCTCGCTCCCGACCTGATGGCGCGCGGCCGCCGGATCGTCTGTCTCGCAAGGACCTTCGCGGCGCTGCGGCGAGGGAGCGGCCAGGCGTTCGACGACATCGAGCGGGCGCGCGCCGTCCTCCTCGACGACCCCGGCTGCACCGGTCGGGTGGGGGTCATCGGGTTCTGCCTGGGTGGGTCGTTCGCGCTCGTCCTCGCCGGTCGGCCGGGGTGGGAGGCGGCGGCGGTCGGGTACGGCGACCTCCCGGCGGACCCGACCGCGCTCGACGGCGCGTGCCCGGTCGTGGCCAGCTACGGGGGGCGGGACCGCTGGACGCGGGGGACCGCGGCGCGCCTCGAGTCCGGGCTGGCCGCGCGCGGCATCCCCCACGATGTCCGCGAGTACCCGGCCGCAGGCCACTCGTTCCTCAACGACGCGGACAACGCGCCCTGGTACGCGGCCCCGGTCAGCCGCTTCGTCCTGCGGGCCGGGCCCGAGCCGGCGTCGGCGGAGGACGCCTGGGGACGCATCGGTCGCTTCCTCACCGAGCACCTCGCGGGCTGAGGGCCTACCAGCGGATGGCGCCCGTCACGTGCCAGCCGTCGAGGACGCCGCCCGGGTCGTCCACCGTGCCGCCACGGTTCCACAGCGCGAGGTAGAGGTCGCCCGGGATCCCGCGCAGGTGCGGTGTGCCCGGCGGGACCGCGTCGTCGGCCTCGAGCCGGCGGGTGCGGGCGCGCTCGGGCCCTGCGTCGACCAGCCAGCGGGGCCCGGTCGTCGCGGAGACGACGGTGACGGTGGGCGGGTCGGCCCGGGGGCCGCCCTTGCGACGCTGCCAGAACCCGACGAGCAGCTCGTCGACCCCGTCGAGGGCGAGGGCGTCGTCGAGCCACAGGTCGCCGGCCGTGGGCCGTCGTCCGGTGGCGGCCGACAGGGCGTCGATCGCGTGGACGGTCGTCTCGTGGCACTGCCGCCGGGCCCAGAACCGCCGCGGCGGCGGGGCGTCGACGAGGAAGGCCGGTGCCCGCAGGTCGTCGGGCGCCTCCTCGAGCGCCGCGACGAGGTCGGCAGCGCCCTCCTCGAGCCACGTGGCGGGGTCCGGGTGGGCCAGGCCCTCCGCCTCGAACCGCTCCTCACCGACCGCGCCGGGCTCGGCGCCGAGGACGAGCGCGGTCGCCCAGCGGTGCACCATCCCCTGGTGGGCGAGGAGGTCGCGGACGGTCCAGCCCGGGCAGGTCGGCACGGGGGCCTCGAGCCCCGCCGAGCGGGCGCCATCGGCCATCCGCCGCGCTCCGGCGGAGACGGCGGCGAGGTGGTCCTCGACGGTGGGGGACGTCATCCCCGCAGTGTCCCGCGCGGAGGGGTCCTGCATCGACGGTGCCTGCCGCTGGGCACCGGTGGTTCCGGCATCAGGCGGGAAGGCCGAGGCTCAGGAGAACTGCCAGGAACGCTTGCTCAGGCCGAACCAGAACCCGTCGATGACGCTGCGCACGGTGTCGGCCGAGAGGGTCCCGCTCTCCGAGGCGGCGCCGAGCGCCACGTAGAGCGGCGCCCAGTGCTCCGTGCGGGGGTGCGCCTCGCGGGCGGCCGGGGCCTTGGCGAGGAAGTCGAGGACGGCGTCGACGTCACCGGCGCCGACGGCCTCCGCGGCCCAGTGGTCGAACTCGGCCGACGGTGTGGGGGGCGCCGCGTCCGAGCCGGCGGACGGGTTGAACCAGCCGAGGTTGTGGGTCGTGAAGCCCGAGCCGACGATGAGCACGTCCTCGTCGCGCAGCGGGGCCAGCCGGCGGCCGAGCTCGAAGAGGCGCTGGGGGTCGAGGGTCGGCATCGACAGCTGGAGGACGGGCACGTCGGCCTCGGGGAACATCTCCTTGAGCGGGACGTAGGCGCCGTGGTCGAGGCCGCGGCTCGGGTCCTGGTGGAGCTGCTCGCCGGCGCCCGCGAGCAGCTGGGCCACCGAGCGGGCGAGGCCGGGTGCGCCCGGCGCGTCGTAGGTGACCTCGTAGTAGCGCTGAGGGAAGCCCCAGAAGTCGTAGAGGAGGGGGACGTCGCCCGAGGTCGCCGACACGGCGACGGGGGCGAGCTCCCAGTGCGCCGAGACCATGAGGACGGCCGCGGGCCTGGCCAGGTCCGAGCCCCAGGCGCCGAGCTCGGCCGTCCAGGTCGCGTCGTCGGCGAGCGGCGGCGCGCCGTGGCTGAGGTAGAGGACGGGCGGGCGCGGGCGCGCGACGCTCGGTGCGGCGGTCGTCATCGGGGCTCCTCGAGTAGCGTAGTTGAACATTCAACCACAGGAGCCGGAGAGATGTTCCCGCGGCGCGGCGGCCCTCCCATGGTGGCCCCGACACCGGGCCGCGTCGAGGACCGGGTTGCGCGGTTCGGCGTCCCTGGCGCTACCGTCGGGGCGTCCGCACGTCGGAGCAGCGACGAATCCGCTGCACGTGACCGGACGGAACGGGAACAGGTGCACCAGTGGCAGGACGCAAGCTCGTCATCGTCGAGTCGCCCGCGAAGGCGCGCACGATCGCCGGCTACCTCGGCAGCGAATGGGACGTCGAGGCCTCCGTCGGCCACATCCGCGACATCCCCACGCCGAGCGAGATGCCGGCCGAGATCAAGAAGGGCCCCTTCGGCAAGTTCGGCGTCAACGTCGACGCCGACTTCGAGCCCTACTACGTCGTCGACGCGGACAAGAAGAAGAAGGTCCGTGAGCTCAAGTCGCTCCTCAAGGACGCCGACGAGCTCTACCTCGCCACTGATGAGGACCGCGAGGGCGAGGCCATCGCCTGGCACCTGCTCGAGACGCTCCAGCCGAAGGTCCCCGTCAAGCGGATGGTCTTCCACGAGATCACCAAGGAGGCCATCCAGCGCGCCGCGAACACGACCCGCGACGTCGACGTGCGCCTCGTCGACGCGCAGGAGACCCGCCGCATCCTCGACCGCCTCTACGGCTACGAGGTCTCGCCGGTGCTGTGGCGCAAGGTCAAGGCCGGGCTGTCCGCCGGGCGCGTCCAGTCGGTCGCGACCCGCCTCGTCGTCGAGCGCGAGCGGCTGCGGATGGCGTTCCGCGCCGCGTCGTACTGGGACGTCGAGGCCGACGTCACCCCGGGCGCCGAGTCCGACCTGTTCACCGCCCGCCTCACCGGCGTCGACGGCTCGCGGGTCGCGACCGGCCGCGACTTCGCCGACGACGGCACCCTGAGGAACGCGAAGGCGACCCAGCTCGACGAGGTCGCGGCGCGCGGCATCGCCGAGGCCCTGCCGGCCTCGCAGGTGCGGGTCGCCGAGGTCAGCGAGAAGCCGTACACCCGCCGCCCGAGCGCGCCGTTCACGACGAGCACCCTGCAGCAGGAGGCCTCGCGCAAGCTGCGGCTCAACAGCCGCAACGCCATGCGCGTGGCCCAGCGCCTCTACGAGAACGGCTACATCACCTACATGCGCACCGACAGCACGACGCTGTCCGATGCCGCCCTGTCGGCCGCGCGCCAGCAGGCCCGGGAGATGTGGGGGGCCGAGTACGTCCCGGACGCCCCGCGCCGCTACGAGAAGAAGGTCAAGAACGCCCAGGAGGCCCACGAGGCCATCCGTCCCTCCGGCGACCGTTTCCGCACGCCGGCCCAGGTCGCCGGTGAGCTGCGCGGCGAGGAGTTCGCCCTCTACGAGCTGATCTGGAAGCGCACCATCGCCTCGCAGATGGCCGACGCCCGAGGCTCGACGGCCTCGGTCCGACTCGCGGCGACGCTGGGCGAGGGCGCGCCGGCCCGTGAGGTCGAGCTGTCGGCCAGCGGCACCGTCATCACCTTCAAGGGCTTCATCGCCGCCTACGAGGAGGGCCTGGACGAGGCGCGCCGCGGTGACGACGAGGAGCGCCGCCTGCCCCGGCTCGGCGAGGGCACGGTGCTGCGCACGACGCGCGCCGAGGCCCTCGGCCACGAGACGTCCCCGCCGGCGCGGTACACGGAGGCCACGCTCGTCAAGGCGATGGAGGAGATGGGGATCGGCCGCCCCTCCACGTACGCCTCGACGATCGGGACGATCCAGGACCGTGGGTACGTGTCGAACCGCGGCTCGGCGCTCGTGCCGTCGTGGCTCGCGTTCGCGGTCACCCGGCTCATGGAGGAGCACTTCTCCCGCCTGGTCGACTACGACTTCACCGCCACGATGGAGGAGGACCTCGACGCCATCGCCCGCGGCGACGAGGAGCGCGCCGCCTGGCTGCACCGCTTCTACTTCGGCGACGAGGCGTCCTCGGCCGAGGGGCTGCGCGACCTCGTCACCGACCTCGGTGAGATCGACGCCCGCGCCGTCTCGACCATCGACATCGGCGAGGGCATCGTCGTGCGCGTCGGTCGCTACGGGCCCTACGTCGAGGAGGTCGTGCCCGCGGGGGTCGACGCCGCGACCGGTGAGGTCACCGACGCCGCGGCCGCGGACTCCGCCTCCTCCCAGCCGCGCCGCGCCACCATCGGCGACGACATCGCCCCCGACGAGATGACGCCCGCCAGGGCGCGCGAGCTGCTGGACACCGCGGCCGACGACGGGCGCGTCCTCGGAACCGACCCCGGGACGGGCCACGAGATCATCGCCCGCGCCGGGCGCTACGGGCCCTACGTCACCGAGGTCCTGCCCGAGGACGACGCCCCGACCGCCGGCAAGGGCAAGAAGGCCGCGAAGGCCAAGCCGCGCACGGCCTCGCTCTTCACGGACATGGACCTCGCCACCATCGACCTCGAGACCGCCCTGCGCCTGCTCTCGCTGCCGCGCGTCGTCGGGGTCTCGACGGAGGAGGACGGGAGCGAGGTCGAGATCACGGCGCAGAACGGGCGCTACGGGCCGTACCTGAAGAAGGGGTCGGACTCGCGTTCGCTCGCCACCGAGCAGCAGCTCTTCGACATCACGCTCGAGGAGGCGCTCGCCATCTACGCGCAGCCCAAGCAGCGCGGCCGGGCCGCCGCCAAGCCGCCGCTGGCCGAGCTCGGCACCGACCCCGTGTCGGGCCGGCCGGTCGTCGTCAAGGACGGCCGCTTCGGCCCGTACGTCACCGACGGTGAGACCAACGCGACGCTGCGCAAGGACGACGACCCCGAGCAGATCACGCCCGAGCGCGGGTACGAGCTGCTCGCCGACAAGCGCGCCCGCGGTCCGGTGAAGAAGACCACCCGCAAGACGGCGAAGAAGGCCACGACCAAGAAGACCGCGACGAAGAAGACGGCCGCCAAGAAGACGGCGACGAGCAAGGCCGCAACCAGGAAGGCCTGACCGCCCGCCCGCCCTCCCGCCCGCCCGCCCCCGCGTGCTGCGGCGCGCGAACGTGGGTGAAAAGCGTCGGTGGGCCGACGTTCTTCACCCACGTTCCGCTGAGCGGGCGGGGTGAGGCGGTCCTCACAGGGCCCTGGTTGCCGGTGAGGGTTACCCGCGAGTAGGTTCGTCGGCATGGCACTCGACCCCCAGACCATCTCCGGGCTCAGCGGCCCGGAGTTCGTGGCCCTCGTCAAGGGCATGAGCGACACCCAGATCAAGGACGACCTCGGCGGGGCCGACCGGGGCGCCGTCCTCGACAAGGTCTTCGCCCGCTTCCCCGAGCAGTTCCGCGCCGACAAGGCCGGCGACCGCAGTGCCCGGATCGACTTCCGCCTCACCGGCGGCCCGGGCGACTCCGTCGACACCTACGCCGTCGTCGTCGAGAACGGCACCTGTTCGGTCGAGAAGGACCCCACGGCCGCCCCCGACCTCTCGCTCCAGCTCGGCCCGGTCGAGTTCCTCAAGCTCGTCACCGGCACGGGCAACCCCGCGATGATGTTCATGATGGGCAAGATCAAGGCCAAGGGCGACCTCGGCCTCGCGACGGCCCTGGCGACCTGGTTCGAGACCCCCAAGGCCTGACCCGGCTTCCCGGCTCGCCGGCGGCGGCCGCGCGAACAGGCTTGACCCTCACGCGACGTGAGGCCTCACGGTGATGACATGACCGCGACGAGCCAGCACACTGCGACGGTGGAGCTCACCGTCGGCCAGGTGGCCGGGACCTTCGGCGTCACGGTGCGCACGCTGCACCACTACGACGCCGTCGGTCTCGTCGTCCCGAGCGCGCGCACGCCCGCCGGGTACCGCCTGTACACCGGTGCCGACCTCACCCGGCTCGCCTCCGTCGTCACCTACCGCCGGCTCGGTCTGTCCCTCGACGAGGTGCAGGCCCTGCTCGACGGCGACGGGACCCCGGAGGAGCACCTGCGCCGGCAGCGCGACGCGGTCGTCACCCGGCTGGGCGAGCTCGAGGAGCTCGTCACGGCCATCGACCGAGCACTGGAGCGAGAGATGGAGCAGCGACCCGCCACGACCGAGGAGCTCAAGGAGCTCTTCGGCGACGGCTACACCGAGGAGTACCGGGCCGAGGCGCAGGAGCGCTGGGGCGACAGCGACGCGTGGACGCAGAGCGCCGCCCGCACGAAGCGCTACGCCAAGGCCGACTGGGAGCAGGTCAAGGCCGACCAGGAGGCCGCCGGCCGCCTGCTCGTCGAGGCGATGCAGTCGGGCGCCGCACCGGACTCGGAGCGGGCGATGGACGCCGCCGAGGCGAACCGGCGCGTCATCGAGAAGTGGTTCTACGACCTCGACCACGGCTTCCACCGCGGCCTCGCGGACATGTACGTCAGCGACCCACGGTTCACCACGACGTACGAGGACCAGGCGCCCGGGCTCGCGCGGTACGTCCATGACGCCATCCACGCGAACGCCGACCGCCACGAGAAGGCCTGAGCGACTCTCGACGCCGGCGCCTGGCATGTCGCGGGGCTGGCCTAGGCTCGCTGGCGTGACGCGACGCGACGGGCTGTTCATCGCCTTCGAGGGGGGCGACGGCGCGGGCAAGTCCACCCAGGTGCGGCTGCTCGCGCAGGCCCTGCGCGACCGCGGCCGGGAGGTCCTCGTCACCCGCCAGCCCGGCGGCACCGACCTGGGCGCCGCCATCCGCGACCTCGTCCTCCACGGCGAGCACGTGTCGCCGCGCGCCGAGGCGCTGCTCTTCGCCGCCGACAAGGCGCACCACGTCGACCTCGTCATCCGCCCGGCGCTCGAGGCCGGTGACGTGGTCCTCACCGACCGCTACACCGACTCCTCGGTCGCCTACCAGGGCGCCGGGCGCGACCTCGGGGCGGCCGAGGTCCACGACCTGCAGATGTGGGCCGTGGGCGGGCTCGTCCCCGACCTCACCGTCGTCGTCGACGTCACCGCCGAGGAGGGGCGCCGCCGCCGCGGCGACGTCCACGACCGGCTCGAGTCCGAGGCCGACGCCTACCACGACGCCGTCCGGCAGCACTTCCTCGCGATGGCGGCCGGCAACCCCGAGCGCTACCTCGTCCTCGACGGCACCGAGAGCCCCGAGCGCCTCCACGAGGCCGTCCTGGCCCGCCTCGTCGCCATGGGGGTGGTCGAGCCGTGAGCGTCTGGCGCGACGTCATCGGGCAGGAGGCCGCCGTCGCCACGCTCGAGCACGCGGTCCGCGAACCCGGCGCGATGACGCACGCGTGGCTGTTCACCGGCCCGCCGGGGTCGGGGCGCTCCGTCGCCGCGCGGGCGTTCGCCGCGGCGCTGCTCTGTCCCCGAGGCGGGTGCGGGGAGTGCCGCGAGTGCCGCACCGCCCTCGAGGGCACCCACGCCGACGTCGACGTCGTCGCCACCGAGGGCCTCTCCATCAAGGTCGAGCTGGCCCGCGACCTCGTCCAGCTCGCGGCGCGGCGTCCCTCCGTCGGCCGGTACCGCGTCATCGTCGTCGAGGACGCCGACCGCCTCACCGAGCGCGCCGCCGACGCCCTCCTCAAGGCCCTCGAGGAGCCGGCCCCCCGTACCGTCTGGATGCTGTGCGCGCCCTCGGTCGAGGACGTCATCATCACCATCCGCTCGCGCTCGCGGCACGTTCGGCTGCGCACCCCGTCGGTCGAGGCCGTCGCCGACCTCCTGACCCGCCGCGACGGCGTCGACCCCCCCATGGCGCTCTACGCCGCCCGTGCCGCCCAGTCCCACGTCGGGCTCGCCCGACGACTCGCGCGCGACGAGCACGCCCGCATCCGGCGCCACGACGTCATCACCCTCGCCACGAGGATCACCGGGGTCGGCGAGGCCGTGGGCGCGGCGCAGGACATCATGACGATCGCGCAGGAGGAGGCCGCCGCCGCCTCCGCCGACCGCGACGCCGCCGAGCGCACCCGACTCCTGGAGGTCCTCGGCGCCGACCCCACGTCCCGCACCCAGCCTCCGCACGTGCGCTCGCAGGTCAGCGCCCTCGAGAAGGAGCAGAAGGCACGGGCCACCCGGTTCACCCGCGACGTCGTCGACCGCGCCCTCGTCGACCTGCTGTCGGTCTACCGCGACGCGCTCGTCCTCAGCGCGCGCGCCGGCACCGCCCTGGTCAACGAGGACAGCCGCCAGGTCGTGCAGAAGGTGTCCGACCTCCTCGACCCCGTCGCGCTGCTGCGGGCGATGGACGCCATCGGCACGGCGCGCGAGCGGATCGACGCCAACGTCAACCCGCTCATCGCCCTCGAGGCCATGAGCCTCGAGCTGCGCCTTCCCCGCTGAGCCGGCAGCCGTCCCGCGTCCGGACGGTGAATGGAGCCGGATCGTGACCTGCCCCGCAGGTCACGCCCCCAGACGGCTCGCCTAGGGTGCGGCCCATGACCCGCCGCACCTCCGCCCTCGCCGGTGCGTCGGCCGCCGTCCTCGCCGTCCTCGCGGTGCTCTCGGGCTGCTCGCTCGTCGAGGACGCCACCGGGGGGGACCGGGGCCCCGCCGCCACCGTGACGCCGCAGGGACCCCCGCCCGGCTCGGAGTCGCTCGCCGCGTTCTACGGCCAGCGGCTCGCGTGGAGCGACTGCGAGGGCGCCGAGTGCACGCGCCTGCGCGTCCCCGTCGACTACGACGCCCCGAACGGGGAGACGATCGAGCTGGCCGTGGTCCGGGTCCCCGCGAAGCGGCCGTCCTCGCGTCTCGGGTCCCTCGTCGTCAACCCCGGCGGGCCGGGCGGTTCCGGGGTCGACTACGCCCGGGGGGCCGACTTCATCGTCGGGGCCGGCGTCCGCCAGGCGTACGACATCGTGGGGTTCGACCCCCGCGGGGTGCAGCGCTCGGCGCCCATCGACTGCGTCAGCGACCGCGACCTCGACGCCTTCCTCGGCGGCGACCCGACCCCCGACGACGCCGCCGAGCAGCAGCAGCTCGCCGCCGCGGCCCGCTCCTTCGCCCAGGGCTGCGGCCGCTCGGGCGCCCTCGTCGGGCACGTCTCCACGGTCGAGGTCGCCAAGGACATGGACGTCCTCCGTGCCGCGCTCGGCGAGGAGAAGCTCACCTTCCTCGGCAAGTCCTACGGCACCTTCCTCGGCACGACCTACGCCGACCTGTTCCCCGCCCAGGTGGGACGGATGGTCCTCGACGGCGTCATCGCCCCGGACCTCACGGCCGCCGAGGTCAACCTCGGGCAGGCCCAGGGCTTCGAGCAGGCCACCCGCGCGTGGGCCGCCTACTGCGTCGAGGAGGGCGACTGCCCGTTCGGCCGGTCGGTCGACCGGGTCATGGAGGGCCTGCGCACCTTCCTCGCCAGCGTCGACGAGAACCCGCTGCCCCGCACCGGCGACGGCGCCGTCCCGCGCCTCACCGAGGGGTGGGCGACCCTCGGCATCGCCGCCGCCATGTACGACCAGGGCAAGTGGCAGAGCCTCGTCGACGCGCTCCGCCAGGGCCTCGACGGCGATGGCACGGCGCTGATGCAGCTCGCCAACCAGTACGCCGACCGCAACCCGGGCGGCCAGTACGCCGGCAACATCATGGAGGCCATCTACGCCGTCAACTGCCTCGACAAGCCCGAGGACGCCGACCTCGCCGAGCGCCGGCGCCTCGCCGACGAGGCCGTGGAGACCGCACCGACGTGGGGCCGGTTCCTCATGTGGAGCACCCTCCCCTGCGGCACGTGGCCCACGCCGGCCACCGGCGAGCCGAGGACGGTCAGCGCGGAGGGGGCCGCGCCCATCGTCCTCATCGGCACGACACGCGACCCCGCGACGCCCTACCAGTGGGCGGTCCGGCTGCGCGAGCAGCTCGCGTCGGCGTCGCTCATCACCTTCGACGGCGACGGCCACACCGCCTACACCCGGTCGAACTCCTGTGTCGACGAGGCGGTCGACGCCTACTACCTCGAGGGGACCCAGCCCCGCGACGGCCTGCGCTGCTGAGCCGTCGGCGCGCTCGACCCCGGTTTGCGCCGCGACCCCGGTCGGCTCGTATACTCGTCCGGCGCGCCCGAGCCCGCTCGGGAGCACGCCGCCTTAGCTCAGTCGGCCAGAGCGATTCACTCGTAATGAATAGGTCAAGGGTTCGATTCCCTTAGGCGGCTCCAGCGTGCCGAGGGCCCCCACCACGGTGGGGGCCCTCGGCGTGTCGAAGCCTTTCCGACCGGGTGGGTGACGGGGTGAGGATGGGGGCGTGACGCAGCGACCCGTCCCCCAGCGGCCCGGACCCGGGCAGGAGTCCGTGTGGGACTACCCGAGGCCGCCGCGCGTCGAGCCATCCCCGGAGGCCGTGGAGGTGTGGCTCGGCGGGGAGCGCGTCGCGTCCTCGCACCGCTGCCTGCGCGTCCTCGAGACGAGCCACCCGCCGACGTACTACGTGCCGGTGGAGGACGTCGCCCCGGGCGCGCTGCGGCCGGTCGCCGGCTCGACGTGGTGCGAGTTCAAGGGGGAGGCGGCGTACTTCGACCTCACCGGCGGCGGTGTCGTCGCGCCGCGGGCGGCGTGGACCTACCCGCGCCCGAGCCGCGGGTTCGAGCCGCTCGTGGGCCACGTCGCGGTCATGCCCGGGGCGGTCGACCGCTGCACCGTCGACGGCGAGGTCGTCCTCCCGCAGGCCGGCGGCTTCTACGGCGGGTGGATCACCGGCCGGGTCGTCGGCCCCTTCAAGGGAGAGCCCGGCACCCGGGGCTGGTGACCCGCTGGGACCTCAGGCGTCGGAGAGGGGCTTGTCCTTCGTCGCGAGCTCCCTGCGGGCCTTCTCGGCGGCCGCGTGGACCTCGTCGGGCGTGTGCTGCGTCGAGGACACCGGCCTGGCGTCGTGCTCGGGCATCCGCCACCGGGCCGTGCTCACGCCGGCCTCCTTCGCCCGCTCGATGGCCTCGGTGACGCAGCGCTCGGCGTCCTCGCGGCCCGCCCAGTGCGCGCCCTCGACCGACTTGCCGGGCTCGAGGTCCTTGTAGGTCTCGAAGAAGTGCTGGATCTCGAGGCGGTCGAACTCGCTGATGTCGTCGAGCTCGGTGACGCCGAAGCGGCGCGGGTCGCCCGCGGGCACGCAGAGGATCTTGTCGTCGCCGCCGGCCTCGTCGCGCATGTGGAACATCCCGATGGGACGCGCCCTCACGAGGCACCCGGGGAAGGTCGGCTCGTCGAGGAGGACGAGGGCGTCGAGGGGGTCGCCGTCCTCGCCGAGGGTGTCCTCGACGTACCCGTAGTCCGACGGGTAGGCCATCGAGGTGAAGAGGAGGCGGTCGAGGCGGATCCGACCGGTCTCGTGGTCGACCTCGTACTTGTTGCGGTGTCCCTTGGGGATCTCGATGGTGACGTCGAACTCCACGACGTGGGTCTCCTCTGGTCGTTTCTCGGGTGCGGCGGCGCTGACCTAGGCTCGAAGGGACAGTCTGGCGCATGGGGCCTCCAGCCGACGAAGGGAGCGCGGGTGAGACGGGTCATGGCCGCCTGCGCGACCGTCGTCCTCGCCCTCGCCGGGTACGCCACCGCCGACGTCCTCGACGTCGCCCCCGGCATCCTCACCCGCGACGCACCGGTCCCGGTCCCCACCCCGACCGTGTCGGGGACCCCCGCGCCGGTCGTCCTCCCGCGTGCGGATCCCGCGGCCGGCGACGTCCTCACCGCCAGCGGGGTCGGGGCGCCCCTGCCGACCGACGCCGGCCTGGCCGCCGCGGTCGCCGCCGCCTCCTCCGACCCCGCTCTGGAGGGCGGCCTGGGCATCAGCGTCCGCGACGGCGTCACCGGCGACGAGCTGTACGCCCTCGACGCCGACCGGCCCCGGGTCCCGGCCTCGACCGCCAAGCTCCTCGCCGCGCTCGCCGTCGCCGACGGACTCGACCTCTCCGACCGGATGACGACCCGCGTCGTCGCCGAGGAGGGCTCGGCCGACCTCGTCCTCGTCGCGTCCGGCGACACCCTGCTCGCGCCGGGAGCGGGTGACCCGGACGCCGTGGCCGGCCGGGCCGGGCTCGCCGACCTCGCGGCCCAGGTCGCCGACGCGCTCGCGGCCTCGGGCCGCACGACCGTGCGGCTGCGGCTCGACCTCTCCTACGCGCCCGGCCCCCGCATCCCGCCGACGTGGAACCCCAACGACGTCCGCGACGGGTTCACCCAGGCGGTCGTCATGACCGGGCTGTCGACCCAGCGGGCGCGCGCCGCCCGCCCGGCGCCGAAGGACCCCGAGGCCCGGGTCGCCGCGACGTTCGTCGACCGGCTCGCCGACCGCGGGGTCACGGCGACCCTCCTCCCGGCGAAGGGCTGGGCCGCCCCGGCGCCCGCAGCGGCGCAGCCCCTCGGGGCCGTCGAGTCGGCCACCTACGGCGAGCTGCTCGACCTCGCCCTCGACCTCAGCGACAACGCCCTCACCGAGAACCTGGTCCGCCAGGCGGCCGCCGCGAGCGGGGTCGACACCACCCCGGCGGGGACCGAGGCCGCGTTCATCCGGGCCCGGCTCGAGGCGAACGGGGTGCCGACGGACGGCCTGGTCCTCAAGGACGCGTCGGGCCTGAGCCCCGGGCAGGCGGTGAGCGCCGCCACGCTCTCGGGCGTGCTCAGGGTCGCGGTCAGCGGGGAGGTCCCCGAGCTGCGCTCGGCCGTCGCCGACCTCCCGGTCTCCGGCCTGTCGGGCACCTTGACCCGGCGGTTCGCCACCGACGCGACACGCGACGTCGTCGGGCTGCCGCGCGCCAAGACCGGCACCCTGAGGGCCGGGTCGTCGCTGGCGGGGACCACCGTGACCGCCGACGGCCGCCCGTTGACCTTCGCGGTCCTCGTCGACCGGTTCCCCCGCACCTACGGGGGAACGCAGCGGGCCCGGGCCGCGTTGGACCGGATCGTCGCCGCCATCACGAGGTGCGGCTGCCGCTGACCGCCGGTGAGCAGGGCCAGACAACGAGAGGCAGGACCACGTGGGGTACGTCGACTGGGAGTTCGCGAAGACGACGGGGCGCACTCTCGTGCCCGCCGGGCCGAGCGTGACGCCCGAGGAGGCGCGCGCGGAGGTCGAGGCGATCCGGTCCGCGGCCGTCACCGCGCGCACCCCGGTGGCCGAGACCGCCCGGATGCAGACCCCTCCCGAGGCGCCCGACGCCCTGGTGGTCGACCGCGCGACGTGGATCGCCGTCAACGCGGACTCGATGGGCGCCCTCCTCGACCCGACGTTCGACGCCATCGTCACCAAGCGGGGCCACGTCCCCGGCGCGGCGGCCCAGGCGCTCGGCGGCAAGGTCACCGGAGCCGAGGCCGGGGCGCTCCTCGCGTTCATGGCCTCGAAGGTCCTCGGCCAGTACGACATCGCGCCCGGCGGCACGCCCTCGCTCATGCTCGTCGCGCCGAACATCATGAGTGTCGCCGACGAGCTCGGCGTCGACCGCGACGACTTCCGCCAGTGGGTCTGCATGCACGAGGAGACCCACCGCGTGCAGTTCACCGCGACGCCGTGGCTGCGCGACCACGTCATCGACCAGGCCCGGTCCCTCGCCGAGGACCTCGCGCCCGACTCCGAGCGACTCCAGGAGCTCGCCGGCCGGCTCACCGAGAAGCTGCCGGAGGTGTTCCGCGAGGGGGGCACCGGCATCGCCGAGCTCGTCACCACCCCCGAGCAGCGTGAGCGGATGGCGGCCCTCACCGCCGTCATGTCGCTCCTCGAGGGCCACGCCGACGTCGTCATGGACGACGTCGGCCCGGCCCACGTCCCCACCGTCGAGCACATCCGCCGCCGCTTCACCGAGCGCCGTCGCGGTGCGGGCGCCGCCGACCGCCTGCTCCGCCGCCTGCTCGGCCTCGAGGCCAAGATGCGCCAGTACCGCGACGGCGCCGCGTTCGTGCGCGGGGCGCAGGAGGTCGTCGGGGTCGACGGGTTCAACGCCGTCTGGAGCTCGCCCGAGACGCTGCCGCTCGCCCGCGAGATCGAGGACCCCCGCAGCTGGGTCCGCCGCGTCCACGGGTGAGCGCTCGTCGCGTGTGCTCAGGTGGCTGCCCCGGCGACCACCTGAGCACACGCGCCCGGGACCTCTCGCCTCGTGTGCTCAGGTGGCTGCCCCGGCGACCGCCTCAGCACACGCGGCAGGGGGTGACGCGATGACGCGCGCCGAGGGAGGACGACCGCACCCCGCCGTGGCCGCCGTGCGCCTCGCCGTACGGGCCGCGCTCGCCGACCTCGACCTCGCCGACCGGGTCCTCGTCGCGTGCAGCGGCGGTGCCGACTCCCTCGCGCTCGCCGAGGGGGCTGCCCACGCCGCGCGGGAGGACGGACGGAGCGTGGCGGCGGTCGTCGTCGACCACCGGCTCCAGGACGGCTCAGCCGAGGTCGCGCGGACCGCGGCCGAGACCCTGCGCGGGCTCGGCATCACGGAGGTCGAGGTCGTCGCCGTCACCGTGGCCGAGCGGGGCGAGGGTCCCGAGGCCGCGGCGCGCACCGCCCGCTACGCCGCCCTCGACGACACCGCCGACCGGCTCGGTGCCTCGGTCGTCCTCCTAGGGCACACCCGGGACGACCAGGCCGAGCAGGTCCTCCTCGGCCTCGTCCGCGGGTCCGGGGCCCGGTCGCTGGCGGGGATGCCGGCAGCGCGGGGCCGGTACCGGCGACCCCTCCTCGGGGTCTCGCGGGAGCAGACGCGCGCCGCGTGCACCGCCGAGGGGATCGTGTTCTGGGACGACCCGACGAACGAGGACGCCGCCCTCACCCGGGTGCGGGCCCGGCGGGCGCTCGCCGACCTCGAGCGCGACCTCGGACCGGGAGTCGCGGCCGCGCTCGCCCGCACGGCCGACCTGCTCCGCGAGGACGCCGACCACCTCGACGGACAGGCCGACGACGCGCTGGCCGCCCTCGGTGCGGGCCCCTGGGACGTCGATGCCCTCGCGGCCCTGCCGCGTCCGGTCCGCACGCGGGTCTGGCGGCGGCTCCTCGTCGCGGCGGGAGCGCCCGCGGGCCAGCTGTCGGGTCGGCACGCCGAGGCGTGCGACCGCCTCCTCACCCACTGGCGCGGGCAGGGCCCGGTCCACGTGCCGGGCGACCTCCGCGTCGGCCGGTTCGACGGTCGGGTCCACATCGGCCCGGCCGCTCCGGTTGAATAGGGAACGCCCGAGCCCCGGCGGCGCACAGGCGCCGGCCGACCACCCCCACACCCAGGAGCCGCAGTGGACGCCGCCCACATGGGAGCCGACCTCGAACGAGTCCTCGTCACCGAGGAGGAGATCCAGGCCAAGCTCGCCGAGCTCGCCGACCTCATCGCGGCCGAGTACGAGGGCAAGGACCTCCTCCTCGTCGGCGTCCTCAAGGGTGCGGTCATGGTCATGGCCGACCTCATGCGGGCCCTGCCGATGAGCACCCCCGTCGACTGGATGGCGGTCTCGTCCTACGGCTCGGGCACGAAGAGCAGCGGTGTCGTGCGCATCCTCAAGGACCTCGACGCCGACATCAGCGGCCGACACGTCCTCATCGTCGAGGACATCGTCGACTCGGGGCTGACCCTGTCGTGGATCCGGTCCAACCTCGAGTCGCGCAACCCGGCGTCCGTGGAGATCTGCACCCTGCTGCGCAAGCCCGACGCGGCCAAGGTCGAGGTCGACGTCAAGTGGGTCGGCTTCGACATCCCCAACGAGTTCGTCGTCGGCTACGGCCTCGACTTCGCCGAGGCGTACCGCGGGCTGCGGGTCGTCGGCACCCTCGCCCCCCACGTCTACAGCTGATCCCGGGCCGCGGGCCCGTCGAAACCGCGTGACCACGCGGAACACGGCGTCCGTGGGGGTCGTTGCTAGCGTGTACCCGCCCCTCCGGCGTCCCCGCCGGGCGGCCCGACCGACCCTCGAGCAGGAGGACCGGAGCCCCGGCTCCGTACCCACATGGACTTCAAGCGCATCTTCCGGACCCCGATCTTCTGGGTCCTCGTCGTCGTCGTGGTGATGCTGACGGTCTTCTCGTTCGACGGCAACGGCGGCTACGCCACGGTGACGACGGCCCAGGCCGAGAAGCTCATCGCGGAGAAGAAGGTCGCCAAGGTCGAGATGACGACCGACAACGTCATCAGCCTCGACCTGAAGTCCGGCGAGAGCTTCACCGACGAGTCGACCGAGGTCCGCAACGCCACGAAGGTCCGCGCCGAGTACGTCGACGCCCGCGCCGAGGGGCTCATCGCGGCGATCAAGGCCAACGTCCCCGACGGGTACAACGACAAGCGCGAGGGCGAGAGCGCCTTCTGGACGATCTTCATCAGCTTCTTCCCCGTCCTGCTCCTCGTCGGGCTCTTCTGGTTCCTCATGAGCCAGGCGCAGGGCGGCGGCTCGCGCGTCATGCAGTTCGGCAAGTCGCGGGCCAAGCTCGCCTCCAAGGACACCCCCAAGGTCACCTTCGCCGACGTCGCCGGTGCCGACGAGGCGGTCGAGGAGCTCCACGAGATCGTCGAGTTCCTCCGCGAGCCGGCCAAGTTCCTGGCGGTCGGCGCCAAGATCCCCAAGGGCGTCCTCCTCTACGGCCAGCCCGGTACCGGCAAGACGCTCCTCGCCCGCGCGGTCGCCGGCGAGGCGGGCGTGCCGTTCTACTCGATCTCCGGTTCCGACTTCGTCGAGATGTTCGTCGGTGTCGGCGCCTCCCGCGTCCGCGACCTGTTCGAGCAGGCCAAGGCCAACGCCCCGGCCATCGTCTTCGTCGACGAGATCGACGCCGTCGGCCGTCACCGCGGCGCCGGCCTCGGCGGTGGCCACGACGAGCGCGAGCAGACCCTCAACCAGCTGCTCGTCGAGATGGACGGCTTCGACGTCAAGACCAACGTCATCCTCATCGCGGCCACGAACCGGCCCGACATCCTCGACCCGGCGCTGCTGCGCCCGGGCCGCTTCGACCGCCAGATCGCCGTCGAGAACCCCGACATGATCGGGCGCCACCGCATCCTCGAGGTCCACGCCCAGGGCAAGCCGATGGCGGCCGGCGTCGACCTCCTCGCGGTCGCCCGCCGCACCCCGGGCTTCACCGGCGCCGACCTCGCGAACGTCCTCAACGAGGCCGCGCTCCTGACCGCGCGCAGCGACAAGAAGCTCATCGACGACGAGGTCCTCGACGAGGCCATCGACCGCGTCATCGCCGGCCCGCAGAAGCGCACCCGCATCATGTCGGCCAAGGAGCGCAAGATCACCGCCTACCACGAGGGCGGTCACGCGCTCGTCGCGTCGGCGATGAACCACCTCGACCCCGTGACGAAGGTGACGATCCTGCCGCGCGGGCGGGCCCTGGGCTACACGATGGTCATGCCCACCGACGACAAGTACTCGACGACCCGCAACGAGATCCTCGACCAGCTCGCCTACGCCCTCGGTGGCCGCGTCGCGGAGGAGATCATCTTCCACGACCCCACCACCGGGGCCGCGAACGACATCGAGAAGGCCACCGCGATGGCCCGCAAGATGGTCACCGAGTACGGCATGAGCGAGCGGGTCGGCGCCATCAAGCTCGGCCAGAGCCAGGGCGAGCCGTTCCTCGGCCGCGACATGGGCCACCAGCGCGACTACTCCGAGGCCGTCGCCGCGGTCGTCGACGAGGAGGTCCGCAAGCTCGTCGACGACGCGCACGACGAGGCCTGGCACGCGGTCAACGACAACCGCGACATCCTCGACAAGCTCGTCCTCGAGCTCCTCGAGCGCGAGACCCTCAACGCCGCCGAGCTCGCGGAGGTGTTCAAGGACATCCGCAAGCGGCCGGTCCGCCCGACCTGGCTGTCGAGCGAGCACCGCACGATCTCGCACCTGCCGCCGGTGAACACCCCGGCGGAGGAGGCCGCGCTCGCCAGCCGCAACGGCTCGGGTGCACCGGCCGGGGCCCGCGTCACCGAGGGCGACCCGGACACCGAGGCCGCCATCGACGAGGCCGCCGCCGAGGGTGCCGACCCGAACCCGCAGGAGCACCCGCCGACCCAGGTCGTCGAGGTCCCGGAGGGTGGTCGTGTCGAGCCGTGAGGTGGACGCGGCCGGCGCGACCGACGCCGCCCCTGCCGATGACGACGCGCGCCCGGTGACGGCCGCCGAGCGGCCCCCGGTCGACCTCGCCCGGGCCGAGGCCGCCGTGCGCGAGTTCCTCGCCGCGATCGGCGAGGACCCCGAGCGCGAGGGCCTGGTCGACACGCCGCGCCGCGTAGCGAAGGCGGCGAGCGAGCTCTACGCGGGCCTGTGGCAGGACCCGTCCGAGGTGCTGTCGAAGACCTTCTCGATCGACCACGAGGAGCTCATCATCGTCCGGGACATCCCGATGTACTCGACGTGCGAGCACCACCTGCTGCCCTTCCACGGCGTCGCGCACATCGGCTACATCCCGGCCGCGGACGGGCGGGTCACCGGGCTGTCGAAGCTCGGCCGGCTCGTCGAGGTCTTCGCCCGTCGTCCCCAGGTGCAGGAGCAGATCACGACCCAGGTCGCCGACGCCCTCGTCGACCAGCTCGGCGTGCAGGGCGTCATCGTCGTCATCGAGGCCGAGCACCTGTGCATGTCGATGCGCGGGGTCCAGAAGCCGGGCTCGCGCACCATCACGTCGGCGGTCCGCGGTCAGCTGCGCGACCCCGCCACCCGGGCCGAGGCGATGTCGCTGCTCCTCGGCGGGAAGCGGTGAGCCGCAGGTGACGCTGCCGAGCGCCCGCGTCCCCGGACGCCCGCTCGTCATGGGCGTCGTCAACGTCACGCCCGACTCGTTCAGCGACGGCGGCGCCTGGTTCACGCCGGAGGCCGCCCTCGCCCACGGGCGCGAGCTCGTCGCCCAGGGGGCAGACCTGCTCGACGTCGGCGGCGAGTCGACCCGGCCGGGGGCCGAGCGGCCGAGCACCGAGGAGGAGCTGCGCCGGGTGCTGCCCGTCGTCGAGGCCCTCTCGGAGCTGGCGCCGGTCTCGGTCGACACGATGCGCGCCTCGGTGGCGGCGGCCGCGCTCGACGCCGGCGCGACCCTGGTCAACGACGTCAGCGGCGGTCTCGCCGACCCGGAGATGGTGCCGCTCGTCGCGGCGCGTGGGGTGCCGGTCGTCGCGATGCACTGGCGCGGGCACAGCACGGTGATGCAGGACCGCGCCCGCTACGACGACGTCGTGGCCGACGTGTGCCGCGAGCTGACCGCCCGCGTCGAGGCGTTCGTGGCGGCGGGCGTCCCGGCCGACGACGTCGTCCTCGACCCCGGGCTCGGGTTCGCCAAGCTGGCCCACCACAACTGGGAGCTGCTGCGGCGCCTCGACGAGGTGTCCGCGCTCGGGCACCGGCTCGTCGTGGGGTCCTCGCGCAAGAAGTTCCTCGGGCTGGTGGGGCGCACGGCCGAGACCGAGCGGGCGCCGCTCGACCGTGACGTCGCCACCGCCGCCACGACGCTGTACGCCGCGCAGCACGGGGTGTGGTGCGTCCGCGTCCACGACGTCGTCGGCACGGTCGACGCCCTCGACGTCGCCGACGCGCTCGCCGGCCGCGGTCCGGGGGAGCCCTCGTGAGCGGTCGGGGCACGGCCCGCGACCGCATCACGCTGTCCGGGGTCCGGGGGCGGGGCTTCCACGGGGTGTTCGAGCACGAGCGGCGCGAGGGGCAGGAGTTCGTCGTGGACGTCGAGCTCGCCGTCGACCTCACCGCGCCCGGACGCACCGACGACCTCGCCGACACCGTCAACTACGGCGAGATCGGCGCGGCGGCGCTCGCGCGGATCCAGGGCGAGCCGTTCGACCTCATCGAGCGGCTCGCCGACGTCATCGCCTCGGATGCGTTGTCGCACAGCGAGGTCGATGAGGTCACGGTCACCGTGCACAAGCCCCAGGCGCCGGTGGGTGTGCCCTTCGGCGACGTGACGGTCCGGGTCGTCCGGCGGCGGGAGGACGTCCCCGTCGTCATCGCGGTCGGCGCCAACCTGCCGCGGGGGTCGGCGCTCCCCGACGAGACGGTGGCGGCCGCCGTCGAGGCGCTGGCCGGCCACCCCGGGTTGAGGGTGCTGGCCTGCTCGGCCGTCTTCGACACGACGCCCGTCGGTGGCCCCCCCGACCAGCCCGACTACGTCAACGCGGTCGTCCTGGCCCGCACGTCGCTGTCCCCGGTGTCGTTGCTGCGCGAGCTCCACACCGTCGAGGCCGGGTTCGACCGGACCCGCGAGGTCCGCTGGGGCGCCAGGACCCTCGACCTCGACCTCGTGCAGTACGGCGACGCGTCCGTCGGCCGCGACGTCGTCTCGACGCGCGAGCACCTGGGCCTGCCGCACCCGCGGGCGTACGAGCGCGCGTTCGTCCTCGTCCCGTGGCTCGACGCCGACCCGTCCGCCGTCCTGCGCGTGGGCGACGGCGTCGTCGCGGTCGCCGACCTCGTCACGGGGCTCGACACCTCCGGGGTCCGCCGCCGTCACCGGCCCGACCCCGACCACCAGCCCCTCCGACAAGGACGTGAGCACTGATGCACCACAGGGAGATCCGCGTCCAGGCGCTGGGCCTCGCCGCGCTCCTGGCCGCGGCGCTGGGGTTCGGCGTGTTCACCGTCGTCACGCGGTCCGGGTCGCTCGTGCCGCGGCCCCCGGTGCTCGCCGGCGTCCTGCTCGTCGTCATGGGCGGCCTCGTCCTGTGGATGGCGCGGCCGGTGCGCCGCTACCTGCGGGGGGAGGCCACCGAGCCGCTCGACGCGCTGCGGGCCGCCCGGGTCGTCGTGCTGGCCCAGGCCGCGGCCCTGACCGGCGCCCTGGCCGCGGGGTGGTACCTCGGGCAGCTGGCCGTCGTCCTCACCGACCTCTCCCTCGTCGCGAACCGGGTGCGCGTGCTCCCGCTGCTGGCGCTGGCGCTCACGGGGGTTGCCCTCGCCGCGGCCGGGATGGTCGCGCAGCGATGGTGCCGGGTCGACCCGCCGGACGACGACGACCGCGGCGCCACCGGGGAGCAGCGCGGGCTCGAGCGGCGCTAGGACGCGCCCGGCGGCCCGGCGGATGCCCACATGCCGGACGGCGGCGCGGCCCTCCGTGCGGGGCCCTGCCCACCGGGAGACCGGCGGTTTGTGGTAGTGACCCGCGTGCCCCATCATGGGCGCGGCCCGCGGACGTCGGCGCCGTGGGGTCGCGAAAGGCACGAACGCAGGATGAGCACGCGCACGAGGTCACTGGTCGGTGCCGTCATCGCCGGGACGCTGGTCGTCTCCGGGGCCGGCACGGCGTACGCCGCGCACTTCCAGGACCGGGCGCTCCCGGGCAGCAGCGTCGGCGGGGCCTCGGTGGCCGGGCTGACGCGCGCCGAGGTCGCCGAGGCGGTCCGGAGCCGAGCGGCCGGCGTCACCGTCACCGTGGCCTCCGGCTCGGACACCGCGGCCCTGCGGCTCGCCGACCTCGGCTACGACGTCGACGTCGAGGCGACCGTGGCCGGCGTGTTCGACGCGAACGGGCGCTGGGCGTCGTACGCCACGTCCTTGGTGTCGCGGCGGGACGTCGACGCCGTGGTCCGCGTCGACACCGAGCGCACCGCCGAGGTGGTCGCCGGGCTCGTCGCCGCGGCCGGCCGGTCGGCCCGCGACGCCGCGGTGGTCCTCGCCCCCGGCAAGGCGTCCTTCGTCGTCACCCCCGCCGTGTCCGGGAAGACCGTCACGAGGAGCAGCTTCCACGACGTCGTCGAGCGGGCCGCGCGCGACCTCGCCTCGGCGACGGCCACCATCGAGCTCGTCGACGCCGACCCCACCGTCTCGACCGAGGCGGCCGAGCAGGTCGCCGCGCAGGCCAACGCCCTCGTAGAGCGGACCGTCGAGGTCTCGGACGGCGAGGACACCCTCAGCGCGTCGGGGAGGACGAAGGCGTCGTGGGTCGCCATCCCCACGGTCGACGGGGTCCCGGGCACGCCCACGCTCGACGCCGCGAAGGTGCGGGCCTGGGTCGACGACGTCGCGGAGAAGGTCGCCTCCGACCCCGTCGACGGCGTCCGCCACGTGTCGACGACCGGCACGGTGCTCCTCGTCACCAAGGAGGCGCGCGACGGTGCCGACGTCACCGACGCTCCCGCCGTCGCCGAGGCCCTCACCGCGACCCTGACGTCGGGCAAGGACTTTTCCGGCACCTTCTCGATGAAGTCCCGGCCCGCGACCTGGACCGACCGTGAGGTCGCCCCGGGCGCCGAGGGCCTCGCCTACCCGGCCACCCGTGGCGAGAAGTGGATCGACGTCGACCTCAGCGCCCACACGATGACCGCCTACGTCGGCGCTACCCGGGTCTACGGCCCGGTGAAGATGGTCCACGGCTCGGACGAGAAGCCGACCATCACCGGCACGTTCCAGGTCTACCTCAAGCGCCAGGTGCAGACGATGCGCGGCGACAACGCCGACGGCACCCGGTACGAGACCCCCGACGTGCCGTGGATCTCCTACTTCCACCGCGGCTTCGCCCTCCACGGCGCCCCGTGGCGGTCCTCGTTCGGGTACGCGGGCGACCGCGGCTCGCACGGCTGCGTCAACCTGCCCGTGTCCGTGGCGAAGTGGGTCTACGACTTCGCGCCGGTCGGGACGACCGTCCGCTCGCACTACTGAGCGGACGCCGCTGCCGCGCGCCGACTACTTGTCGACGTCGCCGACGACGAAGAACATCGAGCCCAGGACGGCCACCATGTCGGCGACGAGGCAGCCGGGCAGGACCTGCGAGAGCACCTGGACGTTGTTGAAGGACGCCGACCGCAGCTTCAGCCGCCACGGGGTCTTCTCACCGCGCGACACGAGGTAGTACCCGTTGAGCCCCAAGGGGTTCTCGGTCGCGGTGTAGCGCTCACCCTCGGGGACCTTGAGGACCTTGGGCAGCCGTTGGTTGACCGGTCCGGCGGGGAGCGCGGCGAGGGTGTCGAGGCAGGCCTCGGCGAGGTCCAGGCTGACGTGGACCTGCTCGAGCAGGACCTCCAGGCGGGCCAGGCAGTCGCCCT
Source organism: Oryzobacter faecalis (assembly GCF_046764005.1). Classification (NCBI taxonomy): domain Bacteria; kingdom Bacillati; phylum Actinomycetota; class Actinomycetes; order Micrococcales; family Intrasporangiaceae; genus Oryzobacter; species Oryzobacter faecalis. The sequence continues at coordinate 200,408 of NZ_JBKOFW010000005.1, forward strand.
CGGTGCGGGTGACCACGCGGCCCGGGCCACCGTCGGCGAACAGGGCCGGGTAGGCCAGGTACGGGTCGTCGCGCCGCAGGTCGAGGTCGACCCCGCTGGCCCGCGCGATCGGACCCGACACCCCGTACGCGAGGCACGTGCCGGCATCGAGCACCCCGACGCCGCGGGTGCGGGCCCGCAGGATCTCGTTGCCGACGATCATCGACTCGAGGTCGGGCAGGCGCCGTCGCACGGCGGTCACCGCGGACCCGACCCGTCCGAGCCACCCGGCCGGGACGTCCTCCTTGAGGCCGCCGACCCGGTTGAACATGTAGTGCATCCGCCCGCCGGAGGCCTCCTCCATCACCGCCTGGAGCTCCTCGCGCTCGCGGAACGCGTAGAAGATCGGGGTGATGGCGCCCAGCTCGAGCGGGTACGAGCCGAGGAACATCAGGTGCGAGAGGACGCGGTTCAGCTCGGCGAGCAGGGTCCGGAGCCACACCGCGCGCTCGGGCAGCTCCATCCCGAGCATCGCCTCGACGCCGAGGACGACCCCGAGCTCGTTGCCGAACGCCGACAGCCAGTCGTGCCGGTTGGCGAGGACGGTGATCTGCCGGTAGTCGCGCACCTCGAACAGCTTCTCGGCGCCGCGGTGCATGTAGCCGATGACCGGCTCGGCCGACACGATGCGCTCACCGTCGAGGACGACCCGCAGGCGGAGGACGCCGTGGGTCGCCGGGTGCTGCGGGCCGATGTTGAGCACCATGTCGGCGGTCGCCAGACCGCCCGCGCCCATCCCGACGTCGAGGGCGCGCGTCTCGGTGGGGGCGTCGGGGCTCACCCGGCCCAGTCTGCCCCACCGGGTCCGGCGCGGGCCGCCGATGCCGTGGCCGCGGGTTCAGACCCGCCGCAGGACCCAGTGGAACGCGCCGAGCCCGTTCGGGTCGGTGAGCGCCGCGGCGGCCGAGGACGACGCGAGGGCGGTGAGGTAGCCGGCCGGGTCCGTGCGGGCGAGGTCGAGCGGTGGCGTGTCGGCCGTGACCCCGAGGGCGCGCAGGGCCTCGCGCTGGGTGGTCCGCTCGTCCTGGTCGAGGGAGTCGACCGCGACGTGGGCCGTGAGGTCGCAGGTCCCGTCCGGCAGCGGGGGGACCGCGGTGCCGTCGCGGTAGCCGACGAGCGTGCCGGCTGGTGGACGCGCGTCGCGGGTGTGGCCGTAGTCGACGGCGAGGAGGACGCCGCGCCGGACCCGGCCGACGAGGCCCAGCCACGCGCGGTCACGGCTCAGCCCCACCTCGACCCGCGTCCCCGGGGACAGGTCGTCGAGCGGCCAGTGCTCCGCGCACCACGCGGCGTCGCCGGGGTCGATGGCGCCGGTGAGCTCCTCCTGCCGGGCGGCGGCGTCGACGAGGACGGTCCGGGGTGTGCCCCCGTCATCGACCTCGACGACCGTGCACGGCACGACGTCGAGCCACTCGTGCGCCACGACGAGGACGTCCTCGAGGTCGGCCAGGGCGTCGGGGAGGTGGGCGCCACCGGGGGAGCGCAGCCAGTCGACGGCGTCCGGGAGGCCGGCCGGTCGCGGGACGACGTCGACCCCGGTCAGGCGGAGGTCCGGTCGGCCCGCCGCGAGGTGGTGCAGGAGCTCGCCCCGCCCGCACCCGACGTCGACGACGTGGCTCACGCCCTCCCGGTCGGCGAGCCGGCCGAGCGCCGCGGCGAGGACGGCGCCGAGCGGGCCGTGGGTCGAGGTCGTGAAGTGCCCGGCGGGTCCCTCGACGCGCCGGTAGAAGCCACGGGCGCCGTAGAGCGCCTCGTGCCACGCCTCACGCCACGGGACCACGTCGGCACGCTATCGGTCCGAGCGCCCAGCCCGGCCCGCCCCCTGGTTGTCCGTCGGCAGTTGCCCTGCGCGACATCGCCCGGGATCCTGAGTGGCATGACCATGCCCTTCGTCGTCCTCCCGGGCGAGGGCCGCCTGCTGGACCTGGGGAACTTCGAGGCCGTGGTTCTGGCTGACGAGCCGGGGACCTCCGGAGCGTTCACCGTCCTCCGGACCCAAGGAGAACCACCCGGTTTTGGTCCACCCCTGCACGTGCACCGTGACGCTGCGGAGGCCTTCTACGTCCTGGAGGGGGTCTACCGGATGCATCTCGAGGACCGCCAGGTGCACTGTGGACCCGGCAGCTTCGTCTACGTGCCGCCGAACGTCGTGCACACGTTCGTGGTGGTCTCAGACGAACCGGGGAAGAAGCTGAACCTGTTCAGCCCTGCCGCCATGGTGGGCTTCTTCGAGGAGCTCGCAGAGGCGGAGGCCAACGGTCTGGCAACGCCCCAGCTCCTCGACGAGATCAGTGAGCGGAACCACATGGGGATCGTCGGCCCGGTACCCGACCTGTACCTCTGACCAGCCCGCGAACGGGCGCTCATCGGGTGGCCGATCCCACGGAGGATCGTTCGACCAGCCCCGCCGCTGTCAACGTCGTGGCCCGGGTACATCGCAGGCGGCCGTCAGGCGCCGGCGTGACCCCCAGGCTGTCCGATCGAGGTTCGCTCCAGACCGACGACTGTCCAGAACAGGCCACGGTGCCGGTACCGGACGGTGAGTCCCTGCTCCCGCAGGACCTCGAGCATGGCGTCGGGCGGGTGCACGAAGGCGCGAAAGTCGTTCCTCCGGAGCCGGCGCAGCATGTTGTCGCAGCCGATGACGAACCGCGTGAACGGATGTGCCGGCGGATGCGTGTACACCAACAGCCTGTTCGCGTGCCCACCGGCCGACGAGAGCAGCCGATGGTAGTCGGGGTAACAGCACACGACCCTGTGCAGCACGACCACGTCCGCCGCCTCGACCTGGTCGGGGCTGACGGCGATGTCGATGAACCGGCGTTCCACGCGCCCCTTCAGCCCGGAGCGCTCGAGCAGATCGCGCGCCTGCTCCTCGTAGCCGGTCGAGAGCTCGAGGTTGGTCACTGACGCCGCTCGACGACGAAGCAGCTCAACCTGGAGGTCGCCGACGCCCCCACCGATCTCCAGGACGGTGGCGCCCTCGATCCCGCGCGCAGCGAGGAACCCGACGAGGCGCCGTTGGGTGCGGTTCAGCCCGTGCCGCCGGTACCGCCGAGCCAGCCGGCGAGCGAACCGATCGCTGAATGTGGCCCGGTAACTGCCGGAGTCGCAGCAGTCACTCACGCGGCCAGTATCGGCCCCCTCGGACGATTTCGAGAAGGAGTCGGCCGTGACCGAGGGAACCGTTCGCTGGATGGTCTGAGCGGACGGCGGCCCGGGCGACCTTGGTCGCGCGCGCCTACGCCTCGGAGTCGTGGCGGTAGCGTGCACGCTCGTGGACGGCATCGAGCACCCCGCCCGCCTCACCGTCGGCGTCGTCGGTGCGGGGCGGGTCGGCGCGGTGCTCGGCGCGGCCCTCGCCCGGGCCGGCCACCGCGTCACCGGCGCCTACGCCGTGTCGGACGCCAGCCGGGCCCGCGCCGCCGACCTCCTCCCCGACGTCCCGCTCGCCGACGTGGCGACCATCGTCGGCGCCGCCGAGCTCGTCGTCCTCGCCGTCCCCGACGACGCGCTGGCCGACCTCGTCGCCGGCCTCACCGCGACCGGGGCCTGGCAGGCCGGCCAGATGGTCGTCCACACGAGCGGGCGGCACGGCGTCGGCGTCCTCGAGCCCGCCCGGCGGCACCACGTCCTCCCCCTCGCGCTGCACCCCGCGATGACGTTCACCGGCACGGCGATGGACCTCGACCGGCTCGCCGACTGCGCGTTCGGTGTGACGACCGACGAGGTGCTGCGTCCTGTCGCCGAGGCCCTCGTCGTCGAGATGGGCGGTGACCCGGTCTGGGTCGCCGAGGCCGACCGCGCGGCCTACCACGCGGCCCTCGCCCACGGCGCCAACCACCTCGTGACCCTGACGAGCGAGGCGATGGACCTGCTCTCCCGAGCGGGCGTCGAGCAGCCGCGCCGCGTCCTCGGCCCCCTGATGCGCGCCGCTCTCGACAACGCCCTGCGGATGGGTGACGCAGCCCTCACCGGGCCGGTCGCCCGCGGTGACGTCGGTACCGTGGAGGACCACCTGCGCGAGCTGGACCGGCTCTCGCCCGAGATCCGGAGGACCTACGTCGCCCTCGCCCGCGCCACCGCGCTGCGCGCCCTCGACAGCGGCCGGCTCCGCCCCGCGGCGGCCGAGCCGCTCCTCGACACCCTCTCCGACCAGGAGCGCTGAGTGACCACGACCACCACCACCCCCGTCGTCGCGCACACGCGCGAGGAGCTCAAGGCGGCCCGCGAGGCGCTGCCGAGCCGCGACGTCGCCGTCGTCATGACGATGGGCGCCCTGCACGACGGGCACGCGCACCTCATCCGCGCCGCCCGCCAGCGGCACGCGCACGTCATCGTGACGATCTTCCTCAACCCCCTCCAGTTCGGGCCGAAGGAGGACCTCTCGCGCTACCCGCGCACCTTCGACGCCGACATGGAGATCTGCACCCGCGCCGGGGTCGACGTCGTGTTCGCGCCGACGCCCGACGTCGTCTACCCCGACGGCGACCCGGGGGTCCGCGTCTCCGCCGGTCCGCTCGGCGAGGTGCTCGAGGGCGCGTCGCGGCCGGGCCACTTCGACGGCGTCCTCACGGTCGTCGGCAAGCTGCTGCACCTGACCGCCGCACGCAGCGCGTACTTCGGGCAGAAGGACGCGCAGCAGCTCCTCCTCATCCGCCGGATGGTCCACGACATCGACTTCCCCGTCGACGTCGTCTCCGTGCCGACCGTGCGCGAGGCCGACGGCCTGGCGATGAGCAGCCGCAACATGTACCTGACCGAGTCCGACCGCGAGGTCGCCCTCTCGCTGAGCCGGGCGCTGCGGGCCGGGGCCGAGGCGGCGACGTTCGGCCCGTCGGCGGTGCGGCGTGCCGCTCGCGAGGTTCTCGTGGAGGAGCCGCTGGCCCTCGTCGACTACCTCGTCCTCGTCCACCCGCACACCCTCGCCGACGTCCCCGAGTGGTACCGGGGCGAGGCCCTGCTCGCCGTCGCGGCCCGCGTCGGCACGACCCGGCTCATCGACAACACCCCGCTCCAGGTCGGGCCGGGCGGTGGTGCACGGGACGTCTTCTCCGACGTCTCGCACGCCCGCGCCGACGTCTGACCACGACCCGATCGTCACGAGGACCGTTCTCCCATGCAGCGACTCATGCTCCACGGCAAGATCCACCGGGCCACCGTCACCGACGCCGACCTCCACTACGTCGGCTCCCTGACCCTCGACCGCCGGCTGATGGACGCGGCCGACCTCCTGCCCGGGCAACAGGTCGACGTGGTCGACGTCGACAACGGCAACCGGTTCACCACGTACGTCATCGAGGGCGAGCGTGACTCGGGCGTCGTGTGCGTCAACGGCGCCGCGGCGCGGCTCGTGGCCCCGGGCGACACCGTCATCGTCATCTCCTACGCCGTGATGGAGGATGCCGAGGCGCGCTCCTTCTCGCCGCACGTCGTCTTCGTCGACGGCGCCAACCGCGTGGTCGAGGTCGGGGACGACCCCGGCGACGTCCCACCCGGCTTCGGGCTGCAGACCGCGGCCGTCACGGCACGAGCCTGAACGACGCCGACCTCGATGACGACCGCGCCGCTCACCGCCGACCCGCCAAGGGTCCCCCGCAGGCTCACCGCGCCCGAGCCGGGGTGGACCGCGTCGGCCGACGTCGTCGTCGTGGGGTCGGGCATCGCCGGGCTGACGTGCGCACTGCGGCTGCGGGAGCAGGTCGACCGCGTCCTCCTCGTGACGAAGACCGTTCTCTCCGCGGGCTCCACGACCTGGGCGCAGGGGGGCATCGCGGCCGCCCTCGACCCGGAGGACACCCCGGAGGAGCACCTCCACGACACCCTCGTCGCAGGAGTCGGGTTGTGCGACACCGCAGCCGTGCGCGCCCTCGTCACGGAGGGCCCGGACCGGGTGCGCGAGCTCGTCGCCCTCGGAGCCGAGTTCGACCGTGACGCCGGCGGCGAGATCAAGCTGACCCGCGAGGGCGGCCACCACCGCGACCGCATCGCCCATGCCGGCGGCGACGCCACCGGGGCCGAGATCTCGCGCGCCCTCATCGCCGCCCTGGACCGGGTCCGCGACGACCCGGGCATCGAGGTCATCGAGCACGCGCTCGTCGTCGACCTCCTCACCGCGGCCGACGGGGCCGTCTGCGGCGTGACCCTCCACGTCATCGGCGAGGGGCAGGTCGACGGCGTCGGCGCCGCGCACGCCCGGGCGGTGGTCCTCGCGACGGGCGGGCTGGGCCAGATCTACACGTCGACCACGAACCCGCCCGTGGCCACAGGCGACGGGATGGCCGCGGCGCTGCGGGCCGGGGCGCGGGTCACCGACCTCGAGTTCGTGCAGTTCCACCCGACCGTGCTCTTCCTCGGCGAGGGCTCGACCGGTCAGCAGCCGCTCATCTCGGAGGCGGTCCGCGGCGAGGGTGCCTTCCTCGTCGACGGCACCGGGGAGCGGATCATGGCGGGACGTCACGAGCTCGCGGACCTCGCGCCGCGTGACGTCGTGGCCCGCGCCATCCTCGACGTCATGCGCGACCAGGGCGTCGACCACGTGTGGCTCGACGCGCGGCACCTCGGCGGCGACTTCCTCGAGCAGCGCTTCCCCTCGATCGTCGCGCGCTGCCGCGAGCTCGGCTTCGACCCGGCCACCGAGCTGCTCCCGGTGGCTCCGGCCCAGCACTACGCCTCCGGCGGAGTCGAGACCGACCTGCTGGGGCGCACGTCGGTCGACGGGCTGTACGCGTGCGGCGAGGTGTCCTGCACCGGGGTCCACGGCGCGAACCGGCTCGCGTCGAACTCCCTCCTGGAGGGGCTCGTCTTCGCCCACCGCATCGCCGACGACGTCGCCGCTCGGCTCGGCGACGGCCAGCTGCCGCTGCGCACCCCGGTCGTCGAGGGCGAGGCCGCCGTCCTCGACGCGTCGCGCCGGCTCGACGTCCAGCGGGCGATGACGCGCGGCTCGGGCCCCGTGCGGACGGCCGGGTCCACCTCGGCGACGGCGGTCGACCTCGCCACGCTCGCCGCCCTCGCACCGAGCGGTGCCGAGCCCGGACCGCTCACGTGGGAGACGACGAACCTGCTCCACCTGGGGCGCGCGCTGACCCAGGTGGCGCACCGGCGCGCGGAGACCCGCGGGGGACACGTGCGGTCGGACTTCCCCCACCGCGACGACTCCCGGTGGCTGACCCGCCTCACGACCGCTCGCGCCGCGGACGGCGCCCTGGTCGTCAGTGAGCATCCGGTCGTCGGCCCGGCCAACGACCTCACCGACGACCTCACCGACGACCTCACCGACGCCTTCACCGACGACCTCGCCGGCGACGTCCCGGTGGCCACCGAGCACCCCGGGGGTACCGCATGACCGAGGCCCACGCCGACCACGGCTTCCCGCTGGAGGACGCCCTCCTGCTCGTCGAGCGCGCCCTCGACGAGGACCTCGGCACCGGCACCGACGTGACGACCATGGCGACGATCCCCGAGGACCAGGTCACGGTGTCCCACCTCGTCGCCCGTGCCGACGGGGTGGTCGCCGGGCTCCCTGTCGTCGCCCTCGTCGTCGACGCGGTGTCCCGGCGCCTCGGCACCGGTGCGGTCGCCGTCGAGGTGCGCGTCGAGGACGGGGCACGCGTCGCCCGCGGCGACCTCCTCGCGATGCTCTCCGGCTCGACCCGCACGACCCTCGTCGCCGAGCGCACGGCGCTCAACGTCCTCTCCCGGACCTCTGGCGTCGCGACCCACACCCGGCGCTGGGCCGACGTCCTCGCCGGTTCGGGTGCCATGGTCCTCGACACCCGCAAGACGACCCCCGGGATGCGGGCGCTCGAGAAGTACGCGGTGCGGTGCGGCGGCGGCACCAACAAGCGGATGGGCCTCTACGACTGCGCCATGGTCAAGGACAACCACAAGCTCGCAGCGGGCGGGCTGACCCCGGCCATCGAGGCGGTCCGCGCGACCTTCCCGGATGTGCCGGTGCAGGTCGAGGTGACGACGACCGAGGAGGCCCTCGAGGCCGTGCGTGCAGGGGCACGTTTCCTGCTGTGCGACAACATGTCCACCGACCTGCTCCGGGCCACCGTCGCCGCGGTGCGCGACACCGGCGAGACCGTTGAGGTCGAGGCGACGGGTGGCCTCACGCTCGAGGTCGCCGCCGACTACGCCGCCACCGGCGTCGACTACCTCTCGGTCGGCGGGCTGACGCACTCCTCGCCCATCGTCGACATCGCCCTCGACCTCGACCCGTCCTGAGCCGGCTCCGTCCTCACCACTGGCGGACGACGACGCACACGGTCGTGGCGTCGAGGAGGGAGAACTCCCGAGCGCCCCACGGCCGCAGCGTGATCCGCGGGAGGTTCGGGTGCAGCAGGTCAGGGCGCCGGGCGGCGACGTCGGTGAAGACGGACTCGATGTCGTCGGTCTCGATGGCGAGCTCGGGGCGGTCCTTCGCGGCCCACTCGGCGTTCTCGAACAGGTTGAGCTTGACGCCCTCCCGCTCGACGACGGCGAGGTCACCGTCGCGATGGACCACCACGAGGCCCAGCCCGTCGCAGAAGAGGTCGAGGCCGACGGCGATGTCCGCGTAGAAGACGTTCGGGACCAGGCGGTTCAGCATCGCCCCAGTCTCCCCCACCCGGGCCCGAGGGCCGGTCGGGCACGGCCGGACGTGACCTCCGTCCTTGCGCGCGGCTGCGTCCCGGCGGACGCTGGACGCAGGACGCGGGTGGCCACCACCCACCGCGACCGTGGTGGGAGCGTCACCGGGAAGGACGCACCATGGACCGCCACGAGATGCTCGACAGGATGCGGACCGGCCGGGGCTTCATCGCCGCCCTCGACCAGAGCGGCGGCAGCACCCCGGGCGCCCTGCGCCGCTACGGCGTCCCGGAGTCCGCCTGGTCCGACGAGGCCGGCATGTTCGACCTCGTGCACGCGATGCGCACCCGCATCATCACCAGCCCGGTCTTCACGAGTGACCGCATCCTCGCGACCATCCTCTTCGAGCAGACGATGGACCGTGAGATCGACGGTCTCGGGTCGGCCGAGTACCTGCGCGCGCGCAAGGGGATCGTGCCGTTCCTCAAGGTCGACCGGGGGCTCGCCGAGGAGGCGCACGGGGTCAAGCTGATGAAGCCCATGCCCGACCTCGACTCCCTCCTCGAACGTGCCCTGGCCGCGGGGGTGTTCGGCACGAAGATGCGCTCGCTCGTCCTCCATGCCGACGCCTCCGGCATCGAGGAGGTCGTGGCCCAGCAGGTGGACACCGCGCGCAGGATCATCGCCGCCGGGCTCACGCCGATCGTCGAGCCCGAGGTCGACATCCACTCGCCCGACAAGACCGAGGCGGAGGACATCCTCCAGGTCACCCTGCTCCACCACCTCGACGGGCTGGCCGAGGGGGAGGACGTCGTCCTCAAGCTCACCCTCCCCGAGGTCGACGGCGGGCACCGGCCACTCCTCGACCACCCCCGCGTGCTCCGGGTCGCCGCGCTCTCCGGCGGGTACACCCGGGAGGAGGCCGTGGCTCGCCTCGCCCGCAACCCCGGGGTCATCGCGAGCTTCTCGCGCGCCCTCACCGAGGGCCTCACGGTCGACCTCGACGACGCCGGGTTCGACGCCGCGCTCGACGCGTCGATCGACGCCATCGCACAGGCGTCGGCCACCTGACCCTCCGCAGGGGCGAGGGGTCATGATGGGGCGATGGACGTCGACGTGACCGTGCAGGCCGACATCCGCCGACCCCGTGCGGAGGTGGCCGAGTTCGCGACGGACCCCGCCAACGTGCCGCGCTGGTACCGGAACATCCGGTCGGTCGAGCTGCTCGACGCCCCGCCGGTGCGGGTCGGCAGCCGGATGCGGTTCGTCGCGCGCTTCCTCGGCCGCACCATCGCCTACACCTACGAGGTGACCGAGCTGGTACCGGGCGAGCGCCTCGTCATGTCGACCGCCGAGGGTCCCTTCCCGATGACGACGACGTACTCCTTCTCCGACCTGCCGAGCGGGTCGACGCGGATGACGTTGCGCAACCACGGGTCGCCCTCCGGGTTCGGCGCGGTCGCGGCCCCCGTGCTGTCGAGGGCGATGGAGCGGGCGACGACCAAGGACCTGACCCGCCTCCAGCGCCTCCTCGAGCGCGGTCAGTAGCGGCGCCAGCGGAGGGCGACGCCGTAGTCGACCGTCAGGCCCTCGTGCCGGGCGAGGGCCGCCTCGGCGGGCCCCGGTGGGAGCTCGATGCGCACGACGGCCTCGAGGTCCTCACGACGCTCGAACGTCCAGTCGATGGTGAGGTGCTCGGTCGAGAAGCCCTGCCTGTCCCAGAACCGCTGCACCGCAGCAGGATCGTAGGCCGGGTAGGCATGCGTGAACCAGGCACCGAAGGTCGACCGCGTCGCGTCGTTGTCGACGAGGCAGGCGACCCCGCCGGGACGGATGACGCGCCGCAGTTCGGCGAGGCCCGGCTCGCAGCCCGCCCCGAAGAAGTACGCCCAGCGGGCGTGGGCGATGTCGACCGAGGCGTCGGCGAGGGGGAGGCGCTCCGCGTCGCCGCCGAGAACCGCTGCGGCGCAGTCGTCCTCGCGCGCCGCCAGTCGTGACCTCGACCGGTCGACGAGGGGCAGGTGCGGCTCGACACCCACGGCGGCACGAGCCCCCAGCCCCGCGAACCGCGGCAGGTGGAAGCCGGTACCGCAGCCGACGTCGAGGACGACCGCGCCCTGCCACGGGTGCAGCGCCCCGATCGCCGCGTCGATGACTCCGGCGCGGTCGGCGGCGAGGTTCTCCAGCTCGTAGACGTCCGGGGCGTCCCAGATGTTGGGGCTGCGGATCACGAGGGGCGGGGTCGCTTCCTCCCACCCTTGGACGCCGCCGGGGGGACCGGGTGCGCCGGCTCGTTGCCCCCCGGGACGCCCTCGGCGACGGCGCCGCTGCGACGGGGAACGCGCGTGCGGCGTCCTCCGATCGTGCCGGCCTCGAGCGTCGCCGGGTGCACGAGCAGCGGCAGGAGCGTGCGGGCGCCGGCGGACCGGGCCCGGCGGACCGTGTCCAGGTGCGCCTCGCACCGGATCGCGAGCTCGGCGTAGGCATCTTCGCCCATGAGGGCGGTGAGCTCGGCACGGTTGCCGCGGAACACCGGCTCGGCGCCGACGTGGGCCTCGGTGTTGCTCGAGCAGTACCAGTCGAGGTCGTGGCCGCCGGGCCCCCAGCCACGACGGTCGTACTCGGCGATCGTCACCTCCAGGTAGGAGGTGTCGTCGGGCTGCTCGACGGTGCGGTAGCTGCGTCGGATCGGCAGCTGCCAGCAGACGTCGGGCTTGGCCTCGTGCGGCGGCATCCCGGTGAGCACGGCGTGCTGGTGCAGCGCGCAGCCGGCGCCTGCCGGGAAGTCTGGGCCGTTGAGGAAGATGCAGCCCCCGCCCACGACCTTGGTCTTGCGGGCGCCGTCCTCCTTCTCGGTCCAGGCCGACAGGCGCGAGGGGTCCTTGTCGCCCCGCTTGCCGTGACCGGGGTGGTGCTGCCACTCGTCCTCGCCGAGCTCGGCCACGACCGCACGGACCCGCTCGACGTCCTCGTCGTCGGTGAAGTGCGCGCCGAGGGTGCAGCAGCCGTCGTCGGGGCGGTCGGCGTAGATGCCTCGACAGCCCGCGCCGTAGATGCAGGTCCAGCTCGACGTCAGCCAGGTGAGGTCGACGCGGAAGCGCTGGCCGGAGTTCGCCGGGTCGGCGAACTCGGCCCAGGTGCGGGGGATGTCGAGGGGCGTCTCGGGCACGCGTCCACCCTAGGTCCCTGCCCGCCGGGCCCGCGGCGGGCGCGCTCGCCGCGGGACGGGACACCACCGGTGGTGCCCTCGCCACCGACTAGGTTGGGCCCATGCGCCTCGGGGTCATCGACGTCGGATCGAACACGGTCCACCTCCTCGTCGTCGACGCACACCCCGGCGCCCAGCCGCTGCCCGCGAGCAAGCACAAGATCGACCTGCGGCTCTCCGAGCACGTCACCGACGACGGGCGGATCGCCGACGAGGGCCGCGACCGGCTCGCCCAGTTCGTCGAGGAGTGCACGCGCGTCGCCGAGGACCAGGGCGTCGAGGACGTCCGCGCGTTCGTCACGAGCGCGATCCGCGAGGCCCCGAACGGCGAGGAGGTCCTCGCCCACGTCCGCGAGCGCACCGGCGTGCCGCTCGACGTCCTCAGCGGCGAGGACGAGGCGCGCCTGACCTTCCTCGCCGCCCGACGCTGGTTCGGGTGGTCGGCCGGGACCCTCCTCGTCGCCGACATCGGCGGTGGCTCCCTCGAGCTGGCGCAGGGCATCGACGAGGACCCGGACGTCGCGGTGTCCCTGCCGCTCGGCGCGGGCCGGGTGACGCGCGACCTCCTGGACGGCGACCCGCCGTCGACCGACACGGTGCGCGAGGCGCGGCGCCGGGTGCGCGCCGCCATCGCCGCCGAGCTCCGACCGCTCGCGAAGGCCGGGGCGCCCGACCGGGCCGTCGGCACCTCGAAGACGATGCGCTCGCTCGCGCGGATCTGCGGTGCGGCCCCGAGCGGTGAGGGGATGTACGCCTCGCGCGAGCTGCCGCTGGACGCCCTGAGCGCGCGGCTGCCCGAGATCGCCCGGATGACGGCCGCCCAGCGCGCCGACCTGCCGGGGGTCTCGGTGTCGCGGGCGCGACAGCTGCTCGCCGGCGCCATCGTCGCCGAGGCCACGATGGACCTCCTCGGGCTCGACCGGCTCGAGATCTGCCCCTGGGCGCTGCGCGAGGGCATCATCCTGCGGCACCTGGACAGGATGAGCTGAGCCGTGCCCGCCCGCCGACGTCGCGGGACCGGCTCGGTGGGGCCGGTGGCCGAGAGCGGGGCACGGGTCGGCCTGTCGACCGCGTCCGTCTACCCCGAGAACTGCCCCACGGCCTTCGAGACCGCCTCGCGGCTCGGCTACGACGGCGTCGAGGTCATGGTCTGGACCGACCCGGTGACCCGTGAGGCCGGGGCGCTGCGTGCCCTGGCCGGCCTGCACGGGGTGCCGGTGCTCTCGGTCCACGCCCCCACCCTCCTCGTCACGCAGCGGGTCTGGGGGACCGACCCGTGGGAGAAGGTCGACCGCTCCATCGAGCTGGCGCTCGAGCTGGGCGCCGGCACCGTCGTCCTCCACCCGCCCTTCCGGTGGCAGCGCGAGTACGCGGCCGGCTTCGTCGACGGCGTCGCCCTGCGCGAGCACGACACCGGCATCCGCCTCGCCGTCGAGAACATGTACCCGTGGCGGGCGCCGCGCTCGCGGGAGCTCGAGGCGTACCTGCCGCACTGGGACCCGGTGGCCCAGCCCTACGACCACGTCACGCTCGACCTCTCGCACACCGCGACCGCCGGGTCCGACGCGATGCAGATGGTGCGCGACCTCGGGTCGCGGCTCGCGCACCTGCACCTCGCCGACGGCGTCGGCTCACCCCGTGACGAGCACCTCGTCCCCGGTCGCGGGACGCAGCCCTGCGCTGAGGTGCTGGAGACCCTTGCGGCACAGGCGTTCTCGGGGGACGTCATCGTCGAGGTGGCGACCCGGCGGGTGGGGGAGGCCCAGCGCGAGCTCGACCTCGCCGAGGCCCTCGCGTTCGCGCGGCTCAACCTCGCCAGTGCCCGGAGCTGCTGACCACTCGATCGGGCCATTGACGCCCCCGCCCGGCCTCGAGGACGGTGGACGGCATGTCTGGGTACGAGGAGACGGCGGCGGCGGTGACGGTCGGACCGGTGGGAGGGATCACCGCGCTCATCGGGGACCTCCTGACGAGTGACTTCGTGCAGGAGGCGATCCACCACGCGGTGGTCGCGGTGGCGGCCGCGGGCGTGCCGACGTCCCCGTCGTCCTCGACCGACGCCCCCGGAGGCACCCAGCAGGCCCTCGACGTCAGGATCACGAAGCAGGTCCTCCCGCCCACCGAGGGATCGGGTACGACCGACGAGGCGACCATCCACATGCAGTGCACGACGTACACGCTGCACGTCCTCGGCCACCACATCGGGACGTGGACGACGTGCGAGGACGTCATCACCTCACCCGACCCCCTGCCGTCGGGTGACGCCCCCGCCGCAGCGGTGCCGGCGGAGGGCGGGGGAGAGCGACCGGAGGTGCGCCGCGTCCGGCTCGACCTCACGGCAGCGCCGCCCGCGGCCGCAGGGGCCCCCGCGTGGGTGGCGCCACTGACCGCGAAGGTCGTCTCCGCGGACCTGGTCACCCAGGCGCTCGTCGTCGGGGTCCTCGACGCGGTCGTCAGGCACGGGTCGGACGACACCACCGACGCCCCCGCGTCGATCGTCCTCACCAGCCACGACTCGTCGGGGTCGACCGACAGCGGGGGCGCCCTCCAGTGCCACGACCACTTCTTCACCGTCGGGGGCGTGCAGCTGTACCACTGGACGGTCTGCACCGAGACCACCGACATCGGGCCGAGCCACCCACCCCCGGTGCACCTCGAGGTCGAGCACCCGAAGCACCACCACTGACCGGGCGCTCAGACCCAGTAGGTGTCGTGCTGGAGCATGAACTGCACGCGCTCGTCGTCGGTGAGGACGCCGCCGCGCCCGACCGCGGCCAGGGTCTCGAAGTAGTCCTCGCGCGGCGCGCCCGGGGTGAACATCAGGAGCATCCGCGCACCGTCGGACCCGCGGAAGCCGTGCAGCCCGCCCTCCGGCACGTGGAGGAAGTCGCCGGACGAGGCGGTGAGCCAGCCGTTCCCGTCGTAGAGGCGCACCGACCCCTCGAGGACGTAGAACGACTCGGTGATGGCGCGGTGGAAGTGCGGGTCGGGCCCGGACTCGTGCTCGCCGAACGTCCAGCGGTACAGGCCGTACAGCCCGCCGGTCCGGTCGCCGGTGGCGAGGTACTCGCACGAGCCGCCACGGCTGTACTCGATCTCCGGTGGCGTCCCGTCGCGGCGCAGCCACGCCGTGGCCTCACCGCCCTCGCCGGTGTAGACGTCGTCGGGGTAGGGCCGGTGCAGCGCGTTGAGCAGGGACACGTCCGGCACGGTACCGACGGCGCGTCGAGGGCGGGGGTCTTGCCGACCGGCTCGCGCGGTGGGACGTTCGCCGTATGACGCAGCACGCGGGCAGCGCGGCGGCCGGCGCCTCGGACGCCGCCGTCGTCGTCGAGCACCTCCGGGTGCTCCGGGGCGGGCGCGAGGTCCTGCCCGACCTCACCGTCTCGGTCCCGCGCGGCCAGGTCGTCGGGCTCCTCGGGCCGAGCGGCGGCGGGAAGTCCACGCTCATGCGCGCCGTCGTCGGCGTCCAGGTCGTCGAGAGCGGCACGGTCACGGTGCTCGGCGAGGAGGCCGGGAGTGCGCGGCTCCGCACGCGCGTCGCGTACGTCACGCAGGCGCCCAGCGTCTACGGCGACCTCACCGTGCGCGACAACGCCCGCTACTTCGCGAGCGTCCTCGGGGTCGACGCCGCCGCCGCCGACCGCGCCATCGGGGCCGTCGACCTCGACGACCACGCCGACGCCCGGGTCGAGAACCTCTCCGGGGGCCAGCGCAGCCGGATCAGCCTGGCGTGCGCCCTCGTCGGCGACCCCGAGGTGCTCGTCCTCGACGAGCCGACCGTCGGCCTCGACCCCGTCCTGCGTCGCGACCTCTGGGGCATGTTCCGCAGGCTCGCGCAGGAGGAGGGCCGGACCGTCTTCGTGTCGAGCCACGTCATGGACGAGGCGGTCCGCTGCGACCGGCTGCTCCTGCTGCGCGAGGGACGCGTCCTCAGCGACTCGACCCTTCCCGAGCTCCTCGAGCGCACGGGTGCCCCCGACGCCGAGCAGGCCTTCCTCGCCCTCGTCGACGCCGAGGCCACGCGATCCGGCCGGCCGACCGGAGGGGAGGCCGCGTGAACGCCCGCATCACCCTCGCGACCGCGGCCCGCATCCTGCGCCAGCTGCGCGGGGACCACCGCACCGTCGGCCTGATGGTCGTCGTGCCGTGCGTCCTGCTCGGGCTGCTCGCCTGGGTCTACTCCGACACCCCCGAGGTGTTCGACCGCATCGGGCCCTCCCTGCTCGGGGTGTTCCCCTTCGTCGTCATGTTCATCGTCACGAGCATCGCCACGCTGCGCGAGCGCACCTCGGGCACCCTCGAGCGCCTCCTCACGACCCCGCTCGGCAAGGGCGATCTCATGCTCGGCTACGCCCTCGCGTTCGGGGCGATGGCGATCGTCCAGGCCCTCGTCGCCACGGCCTTCGCGGTGTGGGTCGCCGGGCTCGACATCGCTGGCCCGCTGTGGGTCCTCGTCGTCATCGCCCTCGCCGACGCGCTGCTCGGCACCGCGCTCGGGCTGCTCGCCAGCGGCTTCGCGCGCACCGAGTTCCAGGCCGTGCAGTTCATGCCGGCGTTCGTCCTGCCCCAGTTCCTCCTGTGCGGCCTCCTGCTGCCGCGCGACCGGATGCCGCGGGCCCTCGAGCTCGTCTCCGACGTCCTCCCGCTCTCGTACGCCGTCGACGCGATGCAGGACGTCACCCGCCTGGCCGACCCGGTGTCCGAGGTGCTGCCCAGCCTGGGCGTGATCCTCCTGTGGGTCGTCGTCGCGCTGGCGCTCGGCAGCCTCACCCTGCGTCGCCGCACGCCGTGAGGCCCCCGCTAGCCTGAGGCCCGTGGACCCCAGTGACCTGCTCCGCGGAGCCATGCTGCAGATCTCGGACTCCGACCTCGTGCGCAAGGCGGTCACCACCGCACCGGTGAGCCGCTCGGTCGTCCAGCGCTACGTCGCCGGCGAGTCGGTGCCCGAGGCCGTCGCCGTCGTCGGCGAGCTGCGCACCACCAACCGCCTCGCCACGGTCGACTACCTCGGGGAGGACGTCACCGACCGGGCGCACGCCGAGCACACCCGCGACACCTACGTCGCCCTCCTCGACGCCCTCGCCGAGGCCGACCTCGCCGCGTTCGGCGCCGCCGAGGTGAGCGTCAAGCTGAGCGCCGTCGGCCAGGCGATCCCCGGCGACGGCGACGCCATCGCCCTCGAGAACGCCCGGGCGATCTGCGAGGCCGCTGCCCGGGTCGGCACGACGGTGACCCTCGACATGGAGGACCACACGACGACCGACCGCACGCTCGAGACGCTGCGCGCGCTGCGGGCGGACTTCCCGTGGGTCGGGGCCGTCCTCCAGTCCTACCTGCACCGCACCGAGGCCGACTGCCGCGACCTGGCCACCGAGGGCAGCCGGGTCCGGCTGTGCAAGGGCGCCTACAAGGAGCCGGAGTCCGTCGCGTTCCAGGACGGTGAGGACGTCGACCTGTCCTACGTGCGCTGCCTCAAGGTGCTCATGGCGGGCGACGGGTACCCGATGGTGGCCAGCCACGACCCGCGGCTCGTCGACATCGCGGGGGCGCTCGCGTCGCACCACGGCCGCTCGCCCGACAGCTACGAGTTCCAGATGCTCGCGGGCGTCCGGCCCGCCGAGCAGGTGCGCATCGCCGACCGGGGACACCAGATGCGCGTCTACGTGCCGTTCGGCGAGGACTGGTACGGCTACCTCGTGCGCCGGATGGCCGAGCGCCCCGCGAACCTGCAGTTCTTCCTGCGCTCCCTCGCCACCCGCGGCTGACCCTCCTCCATCGCGACCTACCGCCTGGTAAGTGCCGCGATCACGACACTGACCAGGCGGTAGGTCGCGCCATTGGGGGCGAACGAGGGGGGTGCGGCTGAAACCCGCGCGAGCCCGCCGCCGCGACCCGGCATACTCACGGCCATGGGAACCGTCGCGATCTTCGGTGCCGGCGTCATGGGCGAGACGCTCCTCTCGGGGCTGCTGCGGGCCGGACGACCGGCCGACGCCCTCGTCATCACCGAGCGGCGGGCCGACCGCGCCGCCGAGCTGCACGAGAAGTACGGCGTGCGCGTCCTCGACAACGCGGAGGCCGCGGCGCTCGCCGACACCCTCGTCCTCGTCGTCAAGCCGCAGGACATGGGCGGGCTGCTCACCGAGATCGCCCCGCACGTCGTCGAGGGCAACCTCGTCGTCAGCCTCGCGGCCGGCATCACGACGCAGTACCTCGAGTCCCACCTCCCCGAGGGGCGCGCGGTCGTGCGGGTCATGCCGAACACCCCGGCCCTCGTCGACCAGGGGATGGCGGCCGTCAGCGCGGGCGCGCACTGCGACCCCGACCACCTGCGCGAGGCCGAGGAGCTCCTCGCCGCCACGGGCAAGGTCCTCGAGGTCCCCGAGAAGCTCCAGGACGCCGTCACCGCCATCTCCGGCAGCGGGCCGGCCTACATCTTCTACGTCGTCGAGGCGATGATCGAGGCCGGAGTCGTCCTCGGGATGCCGCGCGCCACCGCCACCGAGCTCGTCGTCCAGACGCTCTACGGGGCGGCGACGATGATCAAGGAGACCGGCCAGCACCCCACGGTGCTGCGCGAGCAGGTCACCTCGCCCGGCGGCACGACCGCCGCGGCGCTGCGCGAGCTCGACGACCACAAGGTCCGGGCCGCGTTCATCACGGCCATGGAGGCCGCCGCCACGAGGTCGCGCGAGCTCGCCGGTGGCTGAACCGGTCGTCCTCGATGACGTCGCGGTGGTCCGCGTCACCGAGGCGAACTGGCGCACCTACCGCGACGTGCGCCTCGCCGCCCTCATCGACAGCCCGCGCGCGTTCTGGACGACGTACCCGCAGGCCGCGGAGCGCTCGGACGAGCGCTGGCTCGACCTCGTCGTCTCCGGTCCGGCGACCTGGCTCGCCCTCGACGGCGGACGCCCGCTCGGGACGGTCGGTCTCTGGCACGGCCCGGACCAGCCCGAGGACGTCGTCGCCCTCATCGGGATGTGGGTCGCGACCGTCGCCCGCGGAGCCGGGGTCGCCGAGCTCCTCGTCCGCACGGCCCTGCGCTACGCCGCGGCGGAGGGGTACGCCCGTGTCGTCCTGGACGTCGCCGACGAGAACGGGCGCGCCGGGGCCTTCTACGAGCGGCTCGGGTTCCGGGCGACGGGTGCGACGGGGTCGATGCCGTGGGACCGGACCGTCACCGAGCGCGAGCTGGCCCTGGACCTGCCGGTGCGCTGAGTGTTCACCCTCCCGGGTTGCCGCCCCCCGAGGGCGTCGTGGGAGAGTGGCCGCCATGAGTGAGATCGAGGTGCGCCCGCTGGGGGTCGAGGACTGGGAGCTGTACCGCTCCGTCCGCCTGACCGCCCTCCAGGAGTCACCCGACGCGTTCGTCGCGTCGTTCGACGAGGAGGAGTCCGAACCGGAGGACTTCTGGCGCGCCCGCATGGCTCGCTCGGTCCGGCTGCTCGCCGAGCGCGACGGCCGGCCGCTCGGCATCGCCAGCGTCGGCTCGGCCTCCGAGGACCAGCCCGACGCCGCGCAGCTGTTCGGCCTCTGGGTCAGCCCCGAGGCCCGCGGCAGCGGCGTCGCCACCGAGCTGGTCCGTGCCGGCGCCCGCACGGCCGCCGAGGCCGGCAAGCGCCACCTGCTGTACTGGGTCGGCACCGACAACGGCCGGGCCGTGGCGTTCGCGAGCGGGTTCGGGTTCCGCCCGACGGCCGAGCGCCGCCCGATGCGCGTGCGGTCCGAGGACGACGGCGAGGAGGAGGTCGCCATGACCCTCCCGCTGCTCGGCGACCGCGGCGGCGTCGCCCAGTTCTGACCCTCGCCGTCCGTACCGAGATCGACGTCTTGGTCGATGTCGTGACGCGTCAGGGACGGGCGGCGAGGCGCTCGATGAGCGTCGTCGGCCCGCTGACGATGAGGGTGTCGTGCGCCGACACCTTCGTCGAGGGCACCGCGTAGGTGAAGTCCTCGCCGGGAGCCTTGACCCCGACGATCGTCACGCCGTACTTGCTGCGGATCGCGCTCTGCTCGAGCGTGAACCCGATGGCCTCGGTCGGGGGGCGCATCTTGACGATGGCGAACCCGTCGTCGAACTCGATGTACTCCTGCATCCGCCCGCCGAGCAGGTGCGCGACGCGGCGGCCGGTGTCGGCCTCGGGACGCACGATGTGGTGGATGCCGATCCGCTCGAGGATGCGGGCGTGCTCGGGGGAGAGGGCCTTGGCCCACAGGTCCGGGATCCCGGCGTCGACGAGGTTGGCGCAGGCGAGCACCGACGCCTCGACCGAGGACCCGATGGCGACCACGGCCTTCTCGAACCGGCCGGCCTTGGCGTCGCGGATCACCTGCACGTCGCTGGCGTCGCCGTGGATGACGTGGCTGAGCCGGCCGAGGAACTTCTCGGCGAGGAAGCCGTCCTTCTCGATGGCGGTGACCTTGTGGTCGAGGCGGCGGAGCTCGAGCGCGGCCGCTGCGCCGAACCGCCCGAGCCCGACGACGAGGACGTCGTCGTCGTGGGAGCTGCTCCAGCCCATCCGTGGTGCCTCCTCGTGAGGTGTGGTGGACGTCCAGCCTGCCACGCGGAGGGCGACGAGTAGCGTGCAGCCATGGCCCCGCGGACGAGTGTCGTGTGGGACGAGGTCTTCTGTGCGTACGACTTCGGTCCCACGCACCCGATGGGACCCGTGCGCCTCGACCTCACCACCCGCCTCGCCTCGGCGCTCGGCGTCCTCGACCACGTCGACCTCGTGGCCCCCGGTGTCGCCGACGACGACGTCCTCGCCACCGTCCACGACCGGGCCTACATCGAGGCCGTGCGGCGCGCCTCGGCCGACCCGGCGGCGGCAGACGCCCACCACGGCCTGGGCACCGACGACGACCCCGCGTTCCGGGGGATGCACGAGGCGTCGGCCCGCATCGTCCAGGGCACCCTCGAGCTGTGCCGGCGGGTGTGGACCGGCGAGGCGCTGCACGGCGTCAACTACTGCGGGGGGCTGCACCACGCGATGCCGGCCTACGCGAGCGGGTTCTGCATCTACAACGACATCGCCGTCGGCATCCGGTGGCTGCTCGACCACGGCGCCGAGCGGGTCGCCTACGTCGACATCGACGTCCACCATGGCGACGGCGTCGAGCGGATCTTCTGGAACGACCCGCGGGTCCTGACGATCTCGCTCCACGAGTCAGGGCGGCACCTGTTCCCCGGCACCGGGTGGCCGGGCGACATCGGAGGCCCGGACGCGCGCGGCTCGGTCGCCAACGTCGCCCTGCCGCCGGGCACGGGTGACGCCGCCTGGCTGCGCGCCCTGGACTCGGTCGTGCCGCCGCTCGTGCGGGAGTTCAAGCCCGACGTCCTCGTCACCCAGCACGGCTGCGACACCCACGTCCACGACCCCCTCGCGCACCTCGCCATCACGGTCGACGCGCAGCGCCGCGCGCACGAGCTGCTCCACGACCTCTCGCACGAGGTGGCCGAGGGGCGGTGGGTCGCGCTCGGCGGCGGTGGGTACGAGCTCGTCGAGGTCGTCCCGCGGTCGTGGACCCACCTCACCGCGATCGCCGCGCACGCCCCGGTCGCCGTCGACACGGCGGTGCCGGAACCCTGGCTGGAGCACGTCCGGGCCACGTTCGGGCGGGGTGCCCCGGGGCGGATGGGCGACCTGCCCGCCGACCGGTTGCCGATCTGGGTCCAGCCCTGGAGTATGGGCCACAACCCCGACCACCCCGTCGACCGGGCCGTCCTCGCGACGCGGCAGGCCGTGTTCAGCCACCACGGCCTCGACCCCTGGTTCGACTGAGGGGCTCGGCCGAGGAACTCCCCACCGGTCGAGACCGATCCGGCGCGGCTCGGCGTGTCGACTGGACAGGGCCGACCAATGTGGTCCGTTTCCTTCCCCAGTTGTCACAACTGCCCCTATGGTTGCGACTGCACGACCCGCAGGTCCCAGGCCGGGAGTTCCGGCTCTGCGGGGCGAGCAGAAGATCGAGGTCACGATGTCCACGGAGCGTCAGCTCGGGGAGGTGCGGTTCCTCACCGTCGCCGAGGTCGCCACGATCATGCGGGTCTCCAAGATGACCGTCTACCGCATGGTCCACGCCGGGGAGCTCCCGGCGATCCGCGTCGGTCGATCCTTCCGGGTCCCGGAGGACGAGGTGCACACCTACCTGCGCAGCTCGTTCGTCGACACCGCGTGATCCACCACAGCAACACCCTCACGAGGGGCGGCCCGCACGACGGGCCGCCCCTCGTGTCGGTCGGGGCTCCACGGGCCGCGGGGGACCGCGGTTTGGGGGCCACGCACGCCTGCCGGTAGGGTGGGCAGCCGCACTCCCCGTCCCAGCCACGAGGTATCCCATGGGTTCTGTCATCAAGAAGCGCCGCAAGCGCATGGCGAAGAAGAAGCACCGCAAGCTCCTTCGCAAGACGCGCCACCAGCGTCGCAACAAGAAGTGACGCTCCGGCGCTCCTTCTGACATCGAGAGAGGTCCCCGCACCGTCGGGGGCCTTTGTCGTGTCCGGAGGCGGGGGAGGGCACGGGCCGGGTGTGGGGACCGTCGCACGGCAGCGCGTGTGCGCCGCCGCGGGCACTCTGTAGGGTCGGGGTGAGCAGTGTCGGCAACGGAGGAGCAGGCGTGGCGTCGGTGGTCCTCGTGACCGGGGTGTCCCGGTACCTCGGTGGGCTCCTCGCGCGCCGGCTCGGCGCCGACCCGGGGGTCGAGCGCGTCGTGGGGGTCGACGTCATCCCGCCGCCGAACGACCTCCCCGGGGTCGAGTTCGTCCGGGCCGACATCCGCAACCCGATGATCTCGCGGGTCATCGAGAGCACCGGCGTCGACACCGTCGTCCACATGAACGTCATCGCGACGCCGACGTTCGTGGGGGGTCGCACCCCGCAGAAGGAGATCAACGTCATCGGGACGATGCAGCTCCTCGCGGCGTGCCAGAAGTCGAGCACCGTGCGGCGCCTCGTCGTCAAGTCCTCCGCGGCCGTGTACGGCTCCACGCCGCGCGACCCGGCCCTGTTCACCGAGGACATGGGCGCCAAGCGCTCGCCGTCGGGCGGGTTCGGCAAGGACAGCATCGAGGTCGAGGGCTACGTGCGCGGGTTCGCGCGCCGCCGCCCCGACACCGACATCCTCACGCTGCGCTTCGCCAACATCATCGGTCCGCGCATCCGCACGTCCATCACCGACTACTTCAACCTCCCGGTCATCCCGGCGCCGCTCGGCTTCGACGCCCGCATGCAGTTCATGCACGAGGACGACGCCATCGACGCGCTCGCGATCGCCACGACCGGCGACGCCACCGGGGTCGTCAACCTCGCCGGCGACGGCGTCATCACCGTCTACCAGGCGGCCGCCATCGTGGGCCGGCCCGTCCTGCCGGTGCCGCTCCAGTCGGCCGGGATCGTCGGGGGCGTCACGAAGCGCCTGCACCTCGCCGACTTCTCACCGGACCAGATGTCCTTCCTCGCCTACGGGCGCGGCCTCGACACGACCCGGATGCGCGAGGTGCTCGGCTTCTCCCCGCGCTGGAGCTCGCGCGGGGCCTTCGAGGACTTCGCCCGCACCGTCGGCCCGGCCGTCCCGGCCGTCGCCGCGGTCGGTGACCTCGTCGGGTCCGTCGCGGGGTCGGCGAGCCAGGCCGTCCTGCGCGCCCTCGGTTCCGGGAGGGGTGTCTGATGGCGACCGCCCGCCGGGGAGCGCTGGCCGCCGGAGCCGCCCGGGCGTCGGGGGAGCGCGCCCGCCGCCGCTCCACCCCGCTCATCGGCGCCGACCCCGTCGTCCCCGCCGAGGACGCCACCTCGCCCGCGCGCCCGGCCGTGAAGGCCGCAACGAAGAAGACCGCGCCGGCCGTGAAGGCCGCAACGAAGAAGACCGCGCCGGCCGGGAAGGCAGCGGCGAAGAAGGCCCCCGCGAAGAAGGCCCCCGCGAAGAAGGCCCCCGCGAAGAAGAGCGCTCCCGCGAGGAAGGCGGCCCCCCGGAAGGCCCCCGCGACGAGGACGAGCCCGGCGAAGGCCGCCGCGGACGTGCCCGCGCCGCTGGCGTCCGAGGCCGCGGCCCCGGTCCGCGAGGCGGCGTCGGTCACCCCGCTCCAGACCCCGCCCGCGCGGCGCCCCCACCGCCCGGCGCCCCAGGTGCGCTCCGCCCCGTCGCGGGCGGCATCGCGCCAGGCGGGCGAGCGCCGCGCCGGGTCCGCGACCCGCGCCCCGGCATCCGCGGGCGCGGGCGCGGCCGACGAGCGGCGCCCGCGCGTCGACCCCCGCACGAAGGCGGCCCGTGACGCCGCCCGCCCGCACCTGCGGATCGCCGAGCCGCCGCTCGACCCCACGGT
Organism: Oryzobacter faecalis; assembly: GCF_046764005.1. Taxonomy (NCBI): domain Bacteria; kingdom Bacillati; phylum Actinomycetota; class Actinomycetes; order Micrococcales; family Intrasporangiaceae; genus Oryzobacter; species Oryzobacter faecalis. Next base: position 224,557 of record NZ_JBKOFW010000005.1, read on the forward strand.
CACCGAGGCGCCCTCGCGCACCGGACTGCCGCTGCCCGACGTCGCGGACCTCCTCGAGGGCCTGGTGGCGATGCTGCGGGTGGCCGCCGAGTCGGCCGGCATCGCCCCGGAGGACGTCGAGCGCCGCATCGCCCAGGTGCTGGCGTACATCCGGCGCCGGGTCGACGGCGACTACGAGGTCGACGACTTCGGGTACGACGCCGACTTCACCGAGAAGGTCTTCTACCCGGTGCTGCGCCCCATCTACCGCCACTGGTTCCGGGTCGAGGTCCGCGGCATCGAGAACATCCCGGCCGAGGGCGGCGCGCTCGTCGTGTCGAACCACTCGGGCACGGTCGCCATCGACTCGCTCATGGTCCAGCTCGCCATCCACGACGAGCACCCGCAGCACCGGGTCATGCGGGCCCTGGGCGCCGACCTCGTCTTCCAGACCCCGTTCCTCGGGACGATCGCCCGTCGCTCCGGGTCGACCCTCGCCGCCAACGAGGACGCCGAGCGGCTGTTCGCCCGCGGCGAGCTCGTCGGGGTGTTCCCCGAGGGGTTCAAGGGCGTCGGCAAGCCGTTCCGCGAGCGGTACAAGCTCCAGCGGTTCGGGCGCGGCGGGTTCGTGGCCGCGGCGCTCGCGGCCGAGGTGCCGATCATCCCGTGCTCGGTCGTCGGCGCCGAGGAGATCATGCCGATCATCGGCAACATGGGCACGGTGGCCCGCCTGTTCGGCCTGCCCTACGCGCCGATCACGCCGACCTTCCCGCTCCTCGGCCCGCTCGGGCTCATCCCGCTGCCGAGCAAGTGGATCATCGAGTTCGGGGCGCCCATCCCCACCGACACCCACGGACCCGGCGCCGCCGACGACCCCATGCTCGTCTTCGACCTCACCGACCAGGTCCGCGAGACGATCCAGCAGACGCTCTACACCCTGCTGATGCAGCGCCGCTCGGTGTTCTTCTGATGACGGCGTCCCCTCGATGACGAGCGCCGGCGGCGCGGCGGACCCGCCGGTCCGCGTCCTCCTCCTCGGGCGCGACGGCTGCCACCTGTGCGACACCGCGCGCGCCACCATCGAGCAGGTGGCCGCCGAGCTGGGGGTCGGCTGGGAGGAGCGCTCGATCGACGACGACCCCGACCTCCGCGAGCGCTATGCCGAGCAGATCCCGGTGACCTTCGTCGACGGGCGACAGCACGACTACTGGCGGGTCGACGCCGCCCGGCTGCGCGCCGCCCTCTCCTGACCCGCCCCCGAGGCAGTCGCGTGCCCGGGCGGTCGCCCGGGCAGCCACCTCGGCACACGACCGGGCAGGGAACAGGTGGCGGGGCCGGGCGCTTGTAGCACACGGTCGTCGTGAGCCACCTCACGGGGTTCCACGCGACTTTGTGCATGTGTTCACAAGTGCGTAGGCTGGGCGATCTGACCCGCGCGTCGTGCCGCTGGGCGCGACCCGCCATGTCCACGAGAGCGTCGCGGGCCGCGAAAGGAGTCGGTGACCCCACGTGTCCACCGCAGCGACAGCCCGCCGGGGCATCCCGGAGGCCTCGGTGGCCCGTCTGCCCGGGTACCTGCGCTCCCTCACCACGCTCGCGCGCGAGGGCGTCGTCTCGGTGAGCTCGGAGGAGCTCGCCACCGCCGCCGGTGTCAGCTCGGCGATGCTCCGCAAGGACCTCAGCCACCTCGGCTCCTACGGGGTCCGCGGGGTCGGCTACGACGTCGACTTCCTCGCCTCCGAGATCGCCGCCGTCCTCGGCCTCACCAAGGACTGGCCGGTCGCCATCGTCGGGATGGGCAACCTCGGCCGCGCGCTCGCGGCCTACCGCGGGTTCGCCGAGCGCGGGTTCCGCGTCATCGCGCTCCTCGACCGCGACGCGCACGTCGTCGGCGAGGAGGTCGCCGGCCAGGTCGTGCGGCCCATGACCGACCTCGAGGCCCTCGTCGAGGACGACGGGCTCTCGATCGGCGTCATCGCGACCCCGCCCGAGGGGGCCCAGCAGGCGTGCGACGACCTCGTCGAGGTCGGCATCCGCTCGATCCTCAACTTCGCGCCGGGCGTCCTCACCGTCCCCGACGGGGTGACGGTCCGCACCGTCGACCTGTCCACCGAGCTGCAGATCCTCGCCTTCCACGGGCAGCGCGTCGCGGTCCCGGAGGTCGTGTCGTGAGCCTCGTCGTCCTCGGCCTCTCCCACCACGGCGCCCCCCTGGCCCTCCTCGAGGCGGTCGCGCTGACCCCCGAGGGGCGCACCGCCCTCGAGCGCGACATCCTGCGCTCGGAGCACGTCACCGAGGTCGTCGTCGTCTCCACGTGCAACCGGACCGAGGTCTACGCCGAGTCGCTGACCTTCCACGGGGCGCTCGCCGACGTCACCGCGGCCCTCGCCGCGGCGTGTGCCGTCGACCGCGCGGACCTCCAGCCGCACCTCTACGTCCACTACGAGGAGCGCGGCATCGCCCACGTCTTCTCCGTCGCGGCCGGCCTCGACTCGATGGCGGTCGGCGAGGTCCAGATCCTCGGCCAGGTGCGCCGCTCGCTCGCGCGGGCCCAGCGCCACGGCCACGTCGGCCCGGCGCTCAACGGCGTCCTCCAGCAGGCGCTGCGCGTGGCCAAGCGGGTCCACACCGAGACCGACATCGACCTCGTCAGCGGCTCGCTCGTGCAGGCCGGGCTGACCCGTGCCGAAGCCGTGCTGGGCCCGCTCGGCGGGCTCGCCGTCCTCGTCGTCGGCGCCGGTGGCATGGGGGCCCTCGCCGCCACGACCGCCGCCCGCGAGGGAGCCTGCACCGTCGTCGTCGCCAACCGCAACCACGACCGCGCCCGCACCGTCGCCGACCGGGTGGGCGGGTCGGCCCGCCCGCTCACCGACCTGCGCGCCGCCCTCGTCGACGCCGACGTCGTCGTGTCGAGCACCGGCTCCCCGGGACGCGTCGTCGTCCTCGACGACGTCACCGAGGCGCTCGCCGCCCGCGGCGGCCGGCCGCAGGTGTACGTCGACCTCGCACTCCCGCACGACGTCGACCTCGCCGTCGCCGGCCTGGACGGCGCGACCCGCGTCGGGCTCGCCGAGCTCGGCGAGGACCTCGCCGGCGCCGGGTCCGCGCCGCAGGTCGCCGAGGCGTCCGACCTCGTCACGGCCGAGGTCGCGGCCTTCCTCCTCGCCCGCTCGGCCGAGGCCGTCGCCCCCACCGTCACCGCCCTGCGCACCCGCGCCGGCGAGCTCGTCGACGCCGAGCTGCGCCGCCTCGAGCGGCGGACCCCCGACCTCTCCGAGGCCGAGCGCGCCGAGGTGCGCCGCGCCGTCGAGCGGGTCGTCGACAAGCTGCTCCACACGCCGACGGTCCGGGTCAAGGAGCTCGCGCAGGACGGACAGGGCGGCAGCTACGCGCGTGCCCTCTCCGACCTGTTCGACCTCGACCCGCGCGACGTCTCCGTCGTGTCCGTCCCGCCGACGATCCCGGGGGAGGACGCATGACCGCCCTGCGCCTCGGGACCCGCCGCTCGGCGCTCGCGACGACGCAGTCCTCGTGGGTCGCCGACCGCCTCCGCGCGCTCGGCCACGAGGTCGAGCTCGTCGAGGTGAGCACCGAGGGCGACCGCGACCAGGCCACCCCGCTCGCCCAGCTGGGCGGCACCGGCGTGTTCGTCTCGGCCCTGCGCGCCGCGCTCGCCGAGGGCCGCGTCGACCTCGCCGTCCACTCGCTCAAGGACCTGCCGACCGCGGCCGACCCCTCCGTCGTCGTCGCCGCCGTGCCCGTGCGGGAGGACCCGCGCGACGCGCTCGTCGCCCGCGACGGCCTCACCCTCGGCGAGCTCCCCGCCGGGGCGCGGGTCGGTACCGGGTCGCCCCGGCGCCGCGCCCAGCTGGCCGCGCTCGGCCTCGGGCTCGAGGTCGCCGACCTGCGGGGCAACGTCGACACCCGGCTGGCGCACGTCGCCGAGGGGCGCCTCGACGCGGTCGTCCTCGCGGCGGCCGGGCTGCGCCGCCTCGGCCGGGTCGACGAGGCCACCGAGCTGCTCGACCCGCTCCAGATGCTGCCGGCACCCGGCCAGGGTGCCCTCGCCGTCGAGGTCCGGTCCGACGACGCCGCCACCGCGGCCGTGGTCGCCCCGCTCGACGACGCCGACTCCCGCGCCTGCACCACCGCCGAGCGCACCCTGCTCGCCGAGCTCGAGGCCGGGTGCTCCGCGCCCGTCGGGGCGCTCGCCGAGGTCGTCGAGGGGATGGAGGGTCCGGAGCTGTCGCTGCGGGCCGTCGTCGCCACCGTCGACGGCACGGCCGACCTGCGCCGTTCCCTCGTGGGGGCGGTCGAGGACGCCGCCGACCTCGGGCGCCGCCTCGCGCGCCTCCTCCTCGACGACGGCGCGGCCGACCTCATGGGTCCGGGCCACGCCGCCGAGCCACCACCCTCGCCGGACCCCGTGTCCGGCGCCACCGCCCGATGACCACCACGATGTCCCCCGCCGCCGATCCCATCGCTACGGAGCGTTGCCAGTGAGCCCCACGCGCTCGACCCAGTCCACCCCCCGCGTCCCCGCACGCGTCGCCTTCGTCGGCGGCGGCCCAGGCGACCCCGGTCTGCTCACCGTCCGCGCCGGTGAGCTCCTCGCGGCCGCCGACGCCGTCGTCATCGACCAGGTCGCCCGCGAGGCCGTCGTCGAACGGTGGTGCGCCGCGGGCGTCGACGTCGTCGACGCCGGTCACGGCGACCACGGCGAGCGCCTCACGCAGGCGTCGCGCGCCAAGCTCGTCGTCAGGGCGGCCAAGGCCCACCCCGGCGGGCTCGTCGTGCGCCTCATGGACGGCGACCCCGCCGTCTTCAACGGCCTCGCCGAGGAGGCGCAGGCCTGCGTCAAGGCCGGCATCGCCGTCGAGGTCGTCCCCGGCGTCTCGTCGGTCACCGCGGTGCCGTCGTACGCCGGTGTGCCGCTGACCTCCGCCGCCTCCACGGGCGTCCACGTGCTCGCGGCCGGCGGCAAGGTCGGCGACCTCGCCGCGGTCGTCGACCCCGGCGTCACGGTCGTCGTCATCGGGCAGCCCGACAAGGCCGCCGCGACGCTGGAGGCGCTCGTCGCCGCCGGCCGCGACGCCGCCACCCCGGTCGCGGTCACCGAGCGCGGCACGAGCACCGAGCAGCGCACCACCGTGACGACGCTCGCCGAGGCCTCCGACGTCATGGCCGACGGGCGCTTCCCGATCCTCGCCGTCGTGGGGTCCACTGTGACCATGCGCGAGACGCTGTCGTGGTTCGAGACCAAGCCGCTGTTCGGCTGGGACGTCCTCGTGCCGCGCACCAAGGAGCAGTCCGGCTCGATGACGGCGCGCCTGGAGCACCACGGCGCGACCGCCGTCGTCGTCCCGACGATCTCGGTCGAGCCGCCGCGCACCCCGCAGCAGCTCGAGCGGGCCGTCAAGGGCATGGTCACCGGCCGCTACGAGTGGGTCGGGTTCACCTCGGTCAACGCGGTGCGCGCCATCCGCGAGAAGTTCGACGAGTTCGGCCTCGACGCCCGCTCGTTCGCCGGGCTCAAGGTCGCGGCCGTCGGCGGGGTCACCGCTCAGGCGCTGCGCGACTGGGGCATCAACCCCGACCTCGTGCCCGAGGGGGAGCAGTCCGCCAAGGGCCTGCTCGAGGCGTGGCCCGCCTTCGACCACGACCTGGACCCGATCAACCGGGTCTTCCTCCCGCGCGCCGACATCGCCGCCGACATCGCCACCGACACCCTCGTGGCCGGCCTGCTCGAGATCGGCTGGGAGGTCGACGACGTCACGGCCTACCGCACGGTGCGGGCCACCCCGCCGCCGGCGCCGGTCCGCGACGCCATCAAGTCGGGTGCCTTCGACGCGGTCCTGTTCACGTCGTCCTCCACGGTGCGCAACCTCGTCGGCATCGCCGGGAAGCCGCACCCGACGACCGTCGTCGCGTGCATCGGCCCGGCCACGGCGAAGACGGCCGAGGAGCACGGCCTGCGGGTCGACGTCCTCGCGCCGGAGCCGACCGCCGAGGCCCTCGTCGACGCGCTCGCCGACCACGGCCGATCGCTCGCGCTCGCGGCCCAGGAGGCCGGTGAGGACGTCCTGCGTCCGAGCCAGCGCCGCCCGGGTTCGCGCCGCCGGGCGACCTGAGTCCGGTTCTCCCCGTGGGCTTCCCGCAGAGCCGTCCGCGCCGGCTGCGTCGCACGCCGGCGCTGCGGCGGCTCGTCGCCGAGACGCGGCTGCACCCGGCCGAGCTGGTCCTTCCCGTGTTCGTGCGGGAGGGGGTCGACGCGCCGCAACCGATCGGGTCGATGCCGGGCGTCGTGCAGCACACGCTGGACACCCTCGTCGAGGAGGGGCGCCGCTGCGTCGACGCCGGCCTCGGCGGGATCATGGTCTTCGGTGTCCCCGAGGCGAAGGACGCGCGGGGGTCCGGGGCCGACGACCCCGACGGCATCCTCAACGTCGCGCTCGCGCGGCTCCAGGACGCCGTCGGTGACGAGCTCGTCGTCATGTCCGACCTCTGCCTCGACGAGTTCACCGACCACGGGCACTGCGGCGTCCTCGCCGCCGACGGCTCCGTCGACAACGACGCCACCCTCGACCGGTACGCGTCGATGGCGCTGGCGCAGGCCGCGACCGGCGCCCCCGTCCTCGGGCTCTCCGGGATGATGGACGGCCAGGTCGGGTACGTGCGGGCCGCGCTCGACGCGGCCGGGCACACCGACACGGCGATCCTCGCGTACGCGGCGAAGTACACCTCGGGGTTGTACGGGCCCTTCCGCGAGGCGGTGAACTCCTCGCTCGTCGGCGACCGGGCGACCTACCAGCAGGACCCCGCCAACGCCACGGAGGCGCTGCGCGAGCTCGAGCTCGACATCGCCGAGGGCGCCGACATCGTCATGGTCAAGCCCGCCGGTCCGCACCTCGACGTCATCGCCGCCGCGGCCGCGATGTCGCCGGTTCCCGTTGCGGCGTACCAGATCTCGGGTGAGTTCGCGCAAATCGAGGCCGCCGCCGAGCGGGGCTGGGTCGACCGCGACCGCGTGATGATGGAGTCGCTGCTCCACATCCGCCGGGCCGGTGCGCAGGTCATCCTCAGCTACCACGCCCTCGAGGCCGCAGCACGCCTCTGACACGCCCTGTCGCGCGACCTACCGCCTGGTAAGCGTCGCGATCACGACGCTTACCAGGCGGTAGGTCGCGACACCCGGGGTGGTCAGGGTTCGCGCTGGCCGCCCAGGAGCCCGGCGACCGCCGCGCTGTAGCCCTCCGGCGTGACGTCGCGCACGATGAGCCGCTGGAGGACGAAGCCCGGGACGAGCCCGATGGCGGCCTGCGCGACGAGGGCGGGGTCGGCGTCACGGTCCCAGCGGCCCTCCGCCTGGAGCGCCGCGATGACGTCCGCGACCCGCCCGCGCAGCTCGGCGACCTTGGGGCCCGCGACGGCCCGCACCGCCTCGTCGCGCACGGCCTCTGCCCACGCGGCGACCATGACCCGCGTGAGGTCGACGCCGGTCGCGGCCGCCTGCGCCTCGACGGTGCGGCCGAGGTGGCCGACGAGCTCGGGGACCGAGGGGGTGTGGCCCCCGGCGAGGAGGCCGTCGAGGGCGTGGCCGACGATGCCGAGGGCGTGCTCGGCGAGGGCGGCGATGATCTCGTCCTTGCTGCGGAAGTACCCGTAGACCGCACCGGCCGACAGCCCCGACCGCTCGATGACGTGGGCCATCGTCGTCTTGTGGAAGCCCTCCTCGGCGGCGCTGTCCATGGCCGCGCGCAGGATCTGCTCGCGGCGGGCGCTGCGGTGCTCCTCGCTGACCCTGGGCATGCCCGCCATCGTAAACCGAACGACCGTTCTTGACGGCACAGCCTCCCTCGTGGAGGATCCTCGTCCTATAGCGAACGAACATTCGCTTTATACTGAGGAGGAGAGCACGATGACCGCCACGACCCGGACCCACGACCACCCGACGACCACCCCCGAGGCCGGAGGTGGCCACCCCGGCTGGAGGCAGGTGCTCGCCCCTGCCGCGGCCGTCGCCGTCCTCCTCACCGTCCTGGTGAGCGCCTTCGCCTGGCCCGCGGTCCGGTCGGCACCGCACGGCATCGGCCTCGCCGTCGCCGCACCCGCTCCCGCGGCGGCGCAGCTCGAGGGTCGGCTCGCCGCGGCGGCGGGGGAGGACGCCTTCGACGTCACCGTCGTCGCCGACCGGGCCGCGGCGGAGGAGGCGATCCGCGAACGCGAGGTCTACGGCGCCGTCGTCCTCGGCCCCTCGGGCGGGGAGATGCTCGTCGCGTCGGCCGCGAGCCCCGCCGTCGGGCAGGCCCTGACCCAACTCGCGGCCCGGATCCCCGCCGGGGCCGGTGGTCCCCTCCCGGTCACCGACGTGGTGCCGCTGCCGGCCGAGGACCCGCGTGGGGTGGGGCTGGCCACCGGACTCCTGCCGCTCCTCGCCGGAGGCGTCGCCCTCGGCGCCCTGGCCGCGGTCGAGGTCCGCCGGCGCGGGGTGCGCCTCGTGTCCCTGGCGCTCGGCGCCGCGGCGGGTGGGGCGGTCGTCATCGGGCTGCTCCAGGGCTGGCTCGGTGCGCTCGACGGGTCGCCCTGGCTGACCTGGTCCGTGGCGACCCTCGTCGTCGGGGCCGTGGCGGCGACGGTCACCGGGCTGCACCGCCACCTCGGGACCCCCGGCATCGCGCTGGGCGCGCTGCTCGTCATCGTCCTCGGCAACCCGCTGTCGGGTGTCGCCTCGGCTCCCGAGATGCTCCCTGCCGGCTGGGGGGCGCTCGGCCAGTGGCTGCCTGCCGGGGCCGGCGCGACGGCCCTGCGCTCGGTGGCGTTCTTCGAGGGAGCCGGGTCAGGGCGGGCGTTCGTCGCCCTCGGTCTGTGGTTGCTCGCCGGGCTCGTCCTCCTGGCGCTGCCGACGCGCCGCTCCCGGTCGGTCAGTGCGGCGTGAGGAGGGCGAGCGGCATCCGGCGTCCCGACTTGCCCTCGTAGGCGCCGAACGCGGGGTTCTCCGAGAGCACCTGGGCCCAGGCGTCGTCCCGCTCCTGCCCCTGCAGGATGCGCACCGCGACGTCATGGCGCCGGTCGCGGACCTGCACCACCGCGCGCTCGACGGCCCGCAGGTTCTTGAACCACTGCGGGTCGTCGGGCAGGCCGCCGGCGGAGCCGACGACCAGGTAGCCGCCATCACGCTCGAAGTAGCCCACGGGACAGCTGAACTCACGACCCGACCTGCGGCCCCTCACCGTCAGGACGAGGACGGGCGTGCCGCCCCTGCCCTTCCCGCCGACCCGCCCCTTGCTCGTGCGGTAGACCCAGACGCCGACCCTGTTCCCGACGCGCATCACGGACCTGAGGACGCCCATCCCTACCTCCTGTGGTCGGAGGAGCACCACCTCCGATCCTAGGCTCGGCCCGGGTCCGTGGAAATCCTGTGGACGTCGTCCGGCAGGCTGCCTAGCGTCGTCCGGGGACCGACTGCCGAGGACGGGTGGACCGATGACGAGCGAGCTGCACCTGCTGACCTTCGACGCGAACGACCCCGAGGTGGTGGCCCGCTTCTGGGGCGGCCTGCTCGAGCGGGAGGTCGTCCCCGCCGTGAGCGGCGGGCGGTCGCTCCCTCCCTCCCGCGACACCGAGTTCGGCATCCACGTCCAGCCGGGCGAGGAGCCGAAGCGCGGCCCGAACCAGATGCACCTCGACCTGCCCACCGACTCGTCCGAGGCCCAGGCCGCCCTGGTCGCCCGGGCCCTCGAGCTCGGGGGGCGGCACATCGACGTCGGCCAGCTCCCCGAGGAGGCGCACGTCGTCCTCGCCGACCCCGAGGGCAACGAGCTCTGCGTCATCGAGCCGGGCAACGGCTTCCTCGCCGGCTGCGGCACGATCGGCTGCCTGTCGAGCGACGGGTCGCAGGCGGTCGGGTACTTCTGGAGCGCCGCCCTCGGCTGGCCGCTCGTCTGGGACCAGGACGAGGAGACGGCGATCCAGTCGCCGCGGGGCGGCTCGAAGATCTCGTGGGGCGGACCGCCCCTCGACCCCAGGCTCGGCAAGAACCGGCTCCACCTCGACCTCGTCCCGGACGAGGGGACCACGCTGGCGGAGGAGGTCGAGCGGCTGCGGGGGCTCGGGGCCACGCACGTCGACATCGGACAGGGTGACGTGCCGTGGGTCGTCCTCGCCGACCCCGACGGCAACGAGTTCTGCGTCCTCCCGCGGCCCTGAGGCCACGGGGTCAGACCGGCGGGATCGGCACGCCGGCGCCCGGTCCGGGCCAGGTCAGGCCGAGGGCGTCCCACCACGGGAAGGGACCGCCCACGACGCCGATGCTGTGGTGGAGCCGGTCCGAGGACGCCTCGGCGCTCACGACGGGTCCGGGGTCGACCCCGAACATCTCCGCCGCCGCGCGGGCCGCGGCGGGGCCGGCGACGTCACGCCGCCGGGGGTCCTCCCCGAACTGCGCGACCTGGCGGGCGACCTCCTTCGCGTCGTGCGGGTCCGCGTTGAGGATGTAGCGCCGGTGCACGACCCGCAGCGCCCCGGGCCGCGCAGCGAGGACGACCCAGAGGGCGCCGTGCTCGTCGTTGTCCTCGGCCACCGCGGCGCACGCCTTGCCGGCGGTGGTGAGGAGGTGACGGACGTCGCCGAGACGCTCGATGCCGCTGGACGACAGGGTGATCCGCGCCCAGCCGGTGTCACCGAGCGGACGCGCCCATGCGGACCAGTCGTGGAGCGCTGCCAGGGTGGAGTCGAGGCGGCCGTCGGGCGCGACGTCGATCGCCACCGCCGTGCCGTACGTGCTCATGCCGTGCCCTCCGTCCCCGTCAGCCTACTGACGCCGCCACCGGGGAGCGCAGGGCCGCATCCCCTCCTCAACGTGCTACGGCGCAGTAGGTGTCGCGATCGCGACACCTACTGCGCCGTAGCGGGCGCCGGAGGATGCGCCGTGGTGGGCCGCCGGGGAGGGCGCCCCGAGGGGTGAGGCGGCTCAGGCCTGGAGGGCGAGCTGCACGTCGAGGACGAGCTTGACCTTCTCGGAGACGAGGACGCCACCGGTCTCGAGCGCGGCGTTCCAGGTCAGGCCCCACTGGGTGCGGTCGAGCTCACCGGTCGCCTCGAAGGCGGCCTTGGTGTTGCCCCACGGGTCGGTCGCGACGCCGTTGAAGTCGACGTCGAGGGTGACCGGCTTGGTGACGCCCTTGATCGTCAGGTCGCCGGTGAGGGTGTCGCCGGTGAAGGCGGTGCTGACGAAGCGGATCTCGGGGTGGTTCTCGACGTCGAAGAAGTCGGCGCTGCGCAGGTGGCCGTCGCGGTCGGGGGTGCCGGTGGCGACGGACGCGGTCTTGATGGTGACGTCGGCGACGGACTCGGTGACCTCGTCCTTGACGTGCACGGTGCCGGAGATGTCCGTGAACGAGCCACGGACCTTGGTGACCATGAGGTGACGGGCCACGAAGCCCACCTCGGAGTGGGTGGGGTCGATCGCCCAGGTGCCTGCGGGGAGGTCGTTGATGTTGGCCATGGGGGGTGCTCCTTCGGAAGTCAGGGGTTCCTGTCGGACAGTCCGACGTTAGTTGACGCTTCAACTAAAGGCCACCGGGGGCGATTCCCTCGTCTCACATCGTGGGACGGATCACGACCGACGCGTGGCCACCGTCCGGCGCGGACGCCCGCGCCGCCCGTGCCTGACGTGCCACGATGGGCGCATGTCCGACGACGGCGTCCGCTGGCTCGACGAGGGGGAGCAGGTCTCGTGGCGTGCCTTCCTGCGCGCCAGCCGCGAGCTCGACGTCGCCTTCGACCGCGACCTGCAGGGCGTCGGCATCAGCCTGTCCGAGTACGAGCTGCTCTCGATGCTCTCGGAGTCGCCGATGGGGCAGCTGCGGATGTCGACCCTGGCGGCCCTCATCGTCCAGTCCCGCAGCCGCGTCACCCACACGGCGGCCCGCCTCGAGCGCCGCGGCTGGGTGGTCCGCACCCCGGCACCGGACGACGGCCGCGGGGTCCTGCTGCGGATCACCGAGGACGGGCAGCGCGCCATCGAGGAGTTTGCCCTCGTCCACGTCGCGAGCGTGCGGCGGCACCTCGTCGACGTCCTCACGCCCGAGCAGTTCGCCGCCCTCGGCGAGGCGATGCAGGCGGTGCGCGACGCCTACGCCGCCGACCCGACGATGCCCGAGTCGGAGTGCTGAGGGCCCGGCTGCGACGATGGAGGACGTGACCTCCGACCCCACGAGCACAGCCCCCGGCACGTCAGGCACCCCCGGCGCCCCCGGCGCCGACGCGCCCGCCTCGGCAGCCCTCCTCGCCCGCGCCCGCGCGGTCACCCCCGGCGGGGTCAACAGCCCGGTCCGCGCCTTCCGCGCCGTCGGCGGCACGCCCCGGTTCATGGTGAGCGGCGAGGGCGCCTGGCTGACCGACGCCGACGGTCGTCGCTACGTCGACCTCGTGTGCAGCTGGGGGCCGATGATCCTGGGCCACCGCCACCCGCAGGTCGTCGCGGCGGTCGAGGCCACCACCGCCCGCGGCTACTCCTTCGGCACCCCGTCCGAGAACGAGGTCGCCCTCGCCGAGGAGATCGTCGCCCGCGTCGAGCCGGTCGAGCAGGTGCGCCTCGTGTCGAGCGGCACCGAGGCGACGATGAGCGCCATCCGCCTAGCCCGCGGGTTCACCGGCCGCTCGCTCGTCGTGAAGTTCGCCGGGCACTACCACGGGCACGTCGACTCCCTCCTCGTCAGCGCCGGTTCCGGCATTGCGACCCTCGCCCTGCCCGACAGCGCCGGCGTGCCCCCGGAGATGGCCGCCGAGACCCTCGTCCTCCCGTACAACGACGTCGACGCCCTCGAGGCGGTCTTCGCGGCCCGCGGCCCCGACATCGCGTGCGTCATCACCGAGGCCGCCGCCGGCAACATGGGCGTCGTCCCGCCGGCGCCGGGCTTCACCGAGGCGCTGCGCCGGGTGACCGCCGCCCACGGCGCCCTCCTCGTCTCCGACGAGGTGATGACGGGGTTCCGCGTCTCCCGGGCCGGCTGGTGGGGCCACGAGGGCGCCGACGTGCGCCCCGACCTCCTGACGTTCGGCAAGGTCATGGGCGGCGGCTTCCCTGCGGCAGCCTTCGGGGGTCGCGCCGACGTCATGGCGCTGCTCGCTCCCGAGGGCCCGGTTTACCAGGCCGGCACGCTGAGCGGGAACCCCGTCGCGACCGCGGCCGGGCTCGCCACGCTGCTCGCCTGCGACGACGCGCTCTACGCCCACCTCGGCTCGGTGTCGCGGACCATCGCCGACGCAGCCTCGGCCGCGCTGGAGGCGGAGGGCGTGGCGCACCGGGTGCAGTGGGCCGGGTCGATGTTCTCGGTGTTCTTCCGCGAGGGCGAGGTCGTGACCTACGACGACGCCCGCGACCAGGACACGGCCGCGTTCGGGCGGTTCTTCCACGCGATGCTCGAGGCCGGGGTCTACCTGCCGCCGAGCGCCTTCGAGTCGTGGTTCGTGTCGGGCGCGCACGACGACCGGGCGGTCGAGCACGTCCTCGCGGCCCTGCCCGGCGCGGCCCGCGCAGCCGCCGCGGGCTGACCCGTTCTCGCCCCGGCGGGCGGGGCAGAGGCACCCCAACCTTCGGTGGGGCACCCCAACCTTCGGTGGGGCACCCCGAAGTTCGGGGTGCCCCACCGAAGGTTCCGGCATCAGGCGGGAAAGTGGAGGCGGGTGGGAAGGCCGGGGGCCGCGGCTCCCAGCGGGGTTTGCGACAATCGGACGCATGACGACCGCACCCGAGGCCGGCGCGCCCGTCGCCGACCCGCCGCGCACGGTCGTCCACCTCCTGCGGCACGGCGAGGTGCACAACCCGCACCGCCTCCTCTACGGCCGCCTGCCCGGGTACCACCTCTCCGAGCTCGGGCGCCGGATGGCCGACCTCGCCGCCGAGCACCTCGGCGACCACGACGTCGTCCACGTCGTGTCGAGCCCCCTCGAGCGGGCCCGCGAGACGGCCGCCCCGGTGGCCGAGTCGCACGGCCTCGAGGTCACGGTCGACGACCGCGTGACGGAGGCGCTCAACAAGTTCGAGGGGCTCGAGGTCGCCGGCGGCCGGGGCTTCCTGCGGCACCCGACGAAGCTGCCCCTCACGCTCAACCCGTTCCGGCCGTCGTGGGGCGAGCCCTACACCCAGATCGTCGAGCGGATGCGGCGCGCCATCGTCTCCGCACGTGAGGTCGCCCGGGGGCACGAGGCGGTCATCGTCAGCCACCAGGCCCCGATCTGGATGATCCGCCTCGCCACCGAGGGCCGCCCGCTGGTCCACAACCCCACGCGGCGCGAGTGCTCGCTCGCCTCGCTCACCTCGTTCACCTTCATCGGCGACGAGCTGCTCTCCCTCTCCTACAGCGAGCCTGCGGCCTCCCTCCTCGACCAGGCGCAGCCGGGAGCCGGCGCATGACCGATCGCCCCGCGACCCGGCTCGCCGGGGCGCTCGCCGCCGTCGCCCTGCTCCTCGGTGCCGCGGCGTGCTCCGAGGACCCGAACTCCGTTGCAGCGCAGGCGAAGGCGGGTGACCAGAAGGGCTACATCTCCGGTGACGGCACCGTCGAGACGATCGCCGTGGCCGACCGGGGGGAGCCGGTCGAGCTGAGCGGCGACCTCGTCGACGGCGGCACCTGGGACAGTGCCTCGAGGCGCGGCAAGGTCGTCGTCGTCAACGTCTGGGGCTCGTGGTGCGCGCCCTGCGTCGCCGAGGCGCCGGAGCTCCAGGAGGCGTGGGCGGGGTTCGAGAGGGCTTCCGCGCCGGTGGAGTTCATCGGCATCGACTTCCGCGAGGGGCCCGAGCGCGGAGCCGCCTTCCTCAAGCGCGCGAACATCACCTACCCGAGCCTGTCCGACGAGTCCGGCGTCCTCATCCTCGCCCTCCAGGGCAAGGCGCCGACCGTCCCGACGACCCTCGTCCTCGACCGCGACGGCCGGATCGCCGCCCGGGTCAACGGACCCGTCTCGGCCACCACGCTGCGCGGGCTCGTCGACGACGCCGTCGCCGAGTCGTGATGACGACCGCCGCCCCCGCCGCGGTGCTCACCGCGAGCGACACCGTCGTCAGCGGGGCCCTGCCCCTGGCGGTCGCCGTCGCGGCCCTCGCCGGCCTGGTGTCCTTCGCCAGCCCCTGCGTCCTGCCGCTCGTCCCCGGGTTCCTCGGCTACGTCTCCGGGCTGACCGGGGAGGCCACCCGGCGGCGGGGGAGGACGGTGCTCGGCGCGCTGCTCTTCGTCGCCGGCTTCACGGCCGTGTTCGTCCTCGGGTCGGTGTTCGTCACCGGGGTGGGGCGCGTGTTCGTCGAGCAGCGCGACCTCCTCATGCGGGTCGGTGGCGTGCTCGTCATCCTCATGGGCCTCGTCTTCGTCGGCGTCGGGGCGCGGTGGGGGAGCCAGCGCGAGGCGAGGCTGCGGTGGCGGCCCCCGACCGGCCTGGTCGGCGCGCCGCTGCTGGGCGCCGTCTTCGCGCTCGGGTGGGCGCCGTGCACCGGGCCGACGCTCGCCGCCGTCCTCGTCATGGCCACCGCCAGCCAGGAGCCGGAGGTCGCGCGCGGCGCCGGGCTCGCCGTCGCCTACGGGCTCGGCCTCGGCCTGCCGTTCGTCCTCGTCGCCGCCGGGCTCGACCGGGCCGGACGGGTCTCCGGCTGGCTGCGCCGGCACACCCGCACGGTCCAGCTCGTCGGTGGGGCGATGCTCGTCCTCGTCGGGGTCCTCCTCGTCACCGGGGTGTGGCAGGACCTCAACACCTGGCTCCAGGCCGAGCTCGTCAGCGGGTTCCGGGTGGCCCTGTGAGCACCGGGACCGCCCAGCGCCCCGACGTGGCCCAGCCCAGGCTCGGGCTCGTCGGCTGGCTGCGCTGGACCTGGCGCCAGCTGACGAGCATGCGCACGGCGCTCTTCCTCCTCCTGCTCCTCGCCGTCGGCGCCATCCCCGGCTCGACGTTCCCGCAGCGCTCGATCGACTCCGCCCGCACCGCGCAGTGGATCGCGGACAACCCGACGGCCGGCAAGGTCCTCGACGCCCTCGGCTTCTTCGAGGTGTACGCCTCGCCGTGGTTCGCGGCGATCTACCTCCTGCTCTTCGTCTCGCTCATCGGCTGCGTCCTGCCGCGGACCCGCATCCTCTGGCACCAGACCCGTGCGGCCCCGCCCAGGGCGCCGCGCCGGCTCGACCGCCTCGCCGCACACCGGAGCACGGAGGTCGACGGGTCGCCCGATGACGTGCGCGAGCGGCTGCGCCACGCCCTCAGGGGACGCCGCTACCGGGTGCACTCCCACGACGACACGACGCTCTCGGCGGAGAAGGGCTACCTGCGCGAGGCCGGCAACCTCGTCTTCCACGTCGCGCTCATCGGCGTCCTCGTCGGGGTGGCGTGGGGGCACCTTCTCGGGTGGCGCGCCGACGTCATCGTCCCCGAGGGCGAGGCCGTGGCGAACACGCTCATCCGGTACGACACCTTCAGCCCCGGTCCGTGGGTCGACGTCAACGACCTCGAGCCCTGGACCCTCGCGCTCGACCGCCTCGACGTCGAGTTCGAGCGGGAGACGACGGGCCGGGGGCAGTTCGGGGCACCGCGCGACTTCGAGGCGACGACCACGTTCACCCCGGCCGGTGGCGAGCCCGAGCAGCGCGCGGTGCGCGTCAACGGCCCGCTGGAGACCGGCGACGGCACGGTGTTCCTCCTCGGCAACGGCTACGCCCCCGTCATCACGGTCCGCGACGCGCAGGGCACCGTCCTGTACTCCGAGCCCACGCCGTTCCTCCCGCAGGACGACTTCTACACCTCTGTCGGGGCGGTCAAGGTGCCCGGCGCGGGCCCGGAGCAGCTGGGGTTCGCCGGCTTCTTCCTGCCGACCGGAGTCATCGACGAGCAGGGCCCGCACTCGGTCTTCCCCGACACCCTCGACCCCCAGCTCGCACTCACCGCGTTCGAGGGCGAGCTGTTCCCGGGCGGGCGGCCGCAGTCGGTCTACCAGCTCGACACCGAGGAGATGACGCCCCTGCCCGGCAAGGACGGCACCGACCAGCTGCGCATCCTCCTCAAGCCGGGCCAGACCTTCGACCTTCCGGGCGGGCGCGGCTCGATCACGTTCGACGGGGTCGAGCGGTTCGCGGGCTTCTCGGTCCGTACCGACCCCGGCAAGCTGGTCACCCTCGTCTCGGCGATGGCCGCCCTGTTCGGCCTCGTCGCCTCGCTCGTCGTCCGCCGGCGGCGGGTGTTCGTGCGGGTTGCGGCCGCGCCGGCCGAGGGACGTACCGTGGTCTCCGTCGGCGGCCTCGCGAAGGACGACGACGAAGGGATGGGCGACGAGGTCGCCGCCGTCCTGGACGCACTCGAAGGAACCCGATGACCGACACCACGCTGGCCCAGCTCTCGAACCTGGCGATCTACTCGGCGATGGCCGTGCTGACGCTCGCCATGGTCATGTACGCCGTCTACCTCGCCCGGCTCGCGCCGACCCGGGGGCGGGTCGAGGTCGCCGAGCGCGAGCTCGTCGCCGCCGGCGGAGCCGACGCGCCGGGCACACCCGCGACGCCCGAGGCCGCGGCCGACGCGGCCGGGTCGGGCCTGACCGAGTCGGCCGGGGCGCGCCGCGCGGCCGGCATCGCCTGGTCGCTGACGCTGCTCGGCACGCTGCTCACGACCGCCGGGGTGGCGCTGCGGGCGGCCGAGGTGCACCGCTGGCCGCTCGGCAACATGTACGAGTTCGCGATCGTCGGCTGCATGCTCACGCTCGTCGCCTACGCGGTCTGGGCGACCCGTCGCGACCTGCGCTGGCTCGGGCTGTTCGTCGTGGGGCCGGTCCTGCTCACCCTCGGCCTCGCCATCACCGTCTGGTACACCGACGCCTCCGAGCTGATGCCGTCGCTGCGCTCGATCTGGCTGGCGATCCACGTCTCCGTGGCGACCTTGTCGGTGGCGCTGTTCACCATCGGGTTCTCGCTCGGCATCGTCTACCTCGTCCAGGCCCGGCTCGAGGCCTCGGAGCCGCGCCCGGTGTCGTTCATGGACCGCCTGCCCGACGCCCGCGCGCTCGAGCGGCTCACGTACGCGGTCCACGTCGTGGCCTTCCCGCTGTGGACGTTCACGCTCATCGCCGGCGCCATCTGGGCGCGCCAGGCGTGGGGCGCCTACTGGAGCTGGGACCCCAAGGAGGTGTGGACCTTCGTCATCTGGACCGTCTACGCCGCCTACCTCCACGCCCGGGCGACGACCGGCCTGCGCCGCCAGAGCGCCGCGTGGATCGCGCTCGCCGGGTTCGGCTGCATCATCATCAACTACGCCGTCGTCAACGTGTTCTTCGTCGGCCAGCACTCGTACTCGGGGCTCTGAGCCGTGCTGCGCTACACCCTGCTCCGGGTCCTCGTCTTCTTCGGCTGCCTCGCCGCCCTCTGGCTGCTCGGGCTGCGCGACGAGGAGGACATGCTGCTGCTCGTCGCCGGCGCCGCCGTGCTGTCGGCCGTCATCTCCTACGTCGCGCTGCGCCGCTTCCGCGAGGACTACTCGGCGCAGCTCGCGGCGCGCCTCGAGGAGCGGTCGGCCACGAAGCGGGCCAGGGCGGCCGACCGGCCCTCCGACGAGGACGTCGAGGACGCCGAGGTCGCCCGGCCCCGCCCCACCGACGGCGAGGGCGACTTCCGCTGACGCAGTGACCAGCTCGAGGAGGCGCGTGGTTCGCGACGACGCGACCCGGGTGGAGTTCCGCCCGATGACGCGCGCCGACCTCCCGGCCGTCCTCGACGCCCAGGAGGCGGGCGGCGTCCTCGGGCTCGCCGCGGTGTTCCCGCAGGACCGGTTCCCCTTCCCCCGCGACGCGGTGCGCCGGCGCTGGGAGGACGAGCTGGAGGACGATGCCGTCGCCTGCCTCGTCGTGGTCGAGGGCGGCTCCGTCGTGGGGTTCGCGGCGACGCGCGGCGCCGAGGTGCTCCACTTCGGGACCGCCCCGCAGCGGTGGGGGAGCGGGGTCGCGGTGGCCGCGCACGACCTCCTGCTCCATCGGATGCGGGCGGCCGGGGTGTCGACCGCGTGGCTCACCGTCTACGCCGCCAACGGGCGGGGCCGCCGCTTCTGGTCCAGGCTCGGGTGGCGGCCGACGGGGGAGACCTCGCGCGGCCCGGTGCCCCCGCACGCCGAGCTCCTGCGCTACGAGCGGTCGCTGTCGGACTGACGGTCCCGTGCGGCAAGGTGGTGCGGGTGCCGATCCTGCCCACCCCGCGTGACCCCAGGCTCGTCACCGTCCGCCGGGGAGGCACCCTCACCGACGAGCACCACCACCTCCTCATGGTGTGGTCCGTCCTGTGCGCCGAGCGCGTGCTGCCGCTGTTCGAGGCAGTGGCGCCCGACGACCCGCGCCCGCGCGAGGCGCTCGAGGTGGCGCGGGCGTGGGTCCGCGGCGAGGTGCCGATGAAGGTCGCCCACCGGACCGCCTTCGTGGCGAACGCCGCCGCGAAGGGCGCCCCCGACCCGGCGAAGTTCGCTGCGCTCTCGGCCGGCCAAGCGGTCGCCGTCGCGCACGTCGCCGCCCACGACCTCGGCGCCGCGGCCTACGCCATCCGGGCGGCCGTCGCCGCAGCGCCGGTCGACCAGGCGGAGCACGTGCGCCTCGCAGAGCGGGACTGGCAGCGGGACCAGCTGCCCGCAGAGGTTCGCGACCTCGTTCTCGACGACCAGCGGCTCCGCAGCCCGATCTGCTGGAACACCTTCGACGACTGATGGCCCTCCCGGGTGCCGCGCCGGAGTCCCCTCACCAACCAACGCACATAGCCGTTCTCCGGGTGGGCCCGTTGGCCGGATGAGCCGCGTCGACGTCCACCGCGGAACGTGGCTACGCGTCCTCACTCCGGGCGATCAGGCATCCGCCCTCGGCACCCTGCGCTCATCGGGTGGACACCGGGACACGGCCTCGCCTGAGCGATGTGCAGCCTTCGGATGGCGCGATCTCCCCCCGGAATGACCAGTGACGTGGCGGGCATCCCGCTCCTATGATGACGCCGTGGGTCCTCGCTGACTCCGCGACCGACGGGTGGTTGCGGGCGCTGTCGGCTCACAAGGTCGGAGGCCCGCGTGAGTACCCGCCTGTTGCACATCATCGCCACTCCGAGGGGGCTGGCGTCGAACACCGGTCGGGTCTCCAGCGTGCTGCTCGAGGAGCTGCACGAGCGGTACGAGGACCTGACCGTCAACACCCTCGACCTGTTCGCGGCTGACCTCCCTGCCGTGGCCGGGGTCAACATCAAGTCGAAGTACGCCCTGATGACCGGTCAGCCGCTCGACGAGGCCGCGCGGACCTCCTGGGGAGAGATCGAGAGGACGATCGAGCAGTTCCTCGACGCCGACCTGTACCTGATGACGGTGCCGATGTGGAACTTCAGCATCCCGTACGCCCTGAAGTACTACATCGACGCGATCGTCCAGCCCGGGTACCTGTTCGCCTACGACGCGACCGGCCAACCGCACGGGCTCGTGCACGACAAGCGGATGGTGTGCGTGACGTCGCGGGGAGCGGACTACTCGCAGCCGCCGACGGCAGCGCTCGACTTCGCAGAGCCGTACCTGCGGACCATCTTCGGCTTCGTGGGCATCACCGACCTCCACTTCTTCAACGTGCAGCCGATGGACGTCTCGCAGGAGGCACGAAGGGACGCGTTCCGGTCCGCGATCAACGACGTCCGTTCCTGGGTGGCCAACGGCGCGTGGGACGGCATGCCGGACGTCGGCATCGACGAGATCCCCTCGGACCTCAACCCGCCGGTCATCCTCGACTGAGGTGGTCCATCCGCCGACGGACCCCCGGCACCCACCCACGCGCATGGCCGCACCGCTGCGATGATCGGTCGGTGAACCCGGAGAGCGAGCCGACGGACCAGACCGCTGAGCGTCGCCGCCAGGCCCGTGAGAACGCCGAGTACCACCACGCCGCCGCGGCCCGGGCGGCGGAGGCCGAGGCGCGGCGGACCGCCCCGATGGTGGCGGCCTTCGCCGAGGCGATGCGTTCGGCAGGCGTCGAGCCCACCCGGCTGCGGGCGCGCCCCTACAGCGGCGGCGGGCGCCTGCGGACCGACGTCGTCGGCTGGTACGTGCGACGCGACCTGCGGGCCGCCGTCGGCACGGACGGCCGCTGGTACGTCCTCGTCGTCGCGCCCAGCCTGCGGGGCCGGCTGACCGGCGTCCACGTCGAGCCCAGTGACGCCCCGCTCCAGGTCGGAGCGGGTGGCAGGGACGGTGACTCGGTGGATCTCGCGGTCCTGCTCCAGCTGCGGCTGGACGCCGGCCAGGACTTCCCCTCCTGACGGCCCCCACCCGCCGTCGAGCGAAGCTCCGAACCCGTCGTGGGTGCTGCGGGTCTAGCCTCGACGGGTGGATGACGCCCAGCGCAATCCGGCCGTGGACGCCTACATCGACGGCCTCGTACCGTGGCAGCGCGAGGTGGCGGAGACGGTGCGGCGGCTCGTCCACGAGGCCGACCCCGGCGTGGAGGAGGTCATCAAGCGGCGGGTCCAGCCGTACTTCGTCCTGGAGGGCAACATCTGTGCGCTGCTCGGGACTCGGGACCACCTCAACGTGTTCATCTACGACCCGATCGCCCCTGATCCGCACGGGCTGGTCAACCAGGGCCACGACAACGCGACGGCGCGCGGCATCCAGGTGCGGCGCGGGGACCACCTCGACGAGCAGGCCCTGCTCGAGCTCTTCCGGGCGGTGATCGCGAACAACCGTGCCGGCGGGTGGCGGAAGGTCCGGGCGCGGTCATGACCGCTCGCGCCCGTGTTGCGCCAGATCACTACACGGTGCTATATCGAATCTGCAGTGCTTGCCACAGATCCTGAGCCCGGTGCGATGGCTCCCGCAGCCGAGCCCCACGGCACGAACGACCAGGAGGCACCATGTCCCCGTCCGCCACCGCCACCGCCACCGCCCACGCCACCGCACCCTCCACCGCGACCGCATCCCCGTCCACGCGCGAGCTCATCAAGGAGCTCGCGGAGATCGAGGACCGCACGTTCGCCGTGCGCGCGTCGATGCAGGGGGCGGACTGCCGGGCGCGGCTGGCCCCCGAGCTGCTGAGGCTGTCGCAGCGCGAGCAGCAGATCCTGGCCCAGCTGCGCCGCCGGCGGGTCCGCGCCGGCTGACACGGCGGGGGTGACCCGCCGTCGAGAACCCCGGCCCGACCTCAGGTCGGGCGCCTGGCCAGTCCGAGGACGAGCACCAAGGCGGCACCCAGGCACACGAACGGCACGAGCACGAAGGGGAGGAAGGCCCGCAGCTCCTGGGCGTCGCCGATGGCGATGGCAGCCACGACGACGCTCGGAACCGAGAGGAACAGGCCGAGGACGGCACCGACCCCGAGGTGGGCCTTCCAGCTGTCGCGCACGGCCCGAGCGTGACACGCACCGGGCGCCGGTGTCGAGGACGTCTCCGCCCGTGCCGCCGGCCGCGGGCCGCAGAGCGCAGGGCCCGGGGCGCCCCTGGTCAGGGGCGCCGCAGGGGGCGTGGCCGAACCCTTGACGACGCGGGTCGACCAGCGGGAACCTCGAAGGGCACCGTCGGGCGCCCTGCAGGGAGGGCTGCCCACGGGTCTCGTCGGGCGAGCGGAGGAAGGCGTCCTCGGACGCGCATCGGCCCGGCACCGACGAGGGCGAGTCCGGCCAGTGAGGCGAGGACGACCCCGGTCCCCAGGGACCAGGGCTCACTCATCGGCCGGCTTGACCGCCGTGGGCGTCGCCGGACGACCTCGCTCCCGGGCTCGCCGCGGCACCTGCCGTGGTGCTGCCCCGCAGGACGGACGTCATCCTCTTGCCGCGGGCCACCTCGTCGACGAGCTTGTCCATCCAGCGGATCTGCTGCATGAGCGGGTCCTCGATCTCCTCGACCCGCATCCCGCAGATGACGCCGGTGATCTCGGTGGCATGGGGGTTCATCCGCGGCGCCTGCGCGAAGAAGGTCTCGAGGTCGACCTCGTCGGCGAGCGCCCGCTCGAGCCCCGCCTCGTCGTAGCCGGTGAGCCAGGTGATGACCTCGTCCACCTCGCCCTTGCCGCGACCCTTCTTCTCGGCCTTCGCGACGTAGTGGGGGTAGATGGCGGCCAGCGGGGTGGCGAAGATCCGGTGTCGGGGCACGGGCTGCGTCCTTCGGCGGTCGTCGGGTCGAGGGTCCTGGGCGGACGTCCTCACGCTACGCCGGGTCAGCGCAGCGCGACCTCGATGACGACGCCGACCGCCACGAGGACCGCGTAGGCGACCTCGTACAGGCCGGTCGCTGCGAGCACCGGGACGAGGGCGCGTCCGGTGGCGTCGGAGCGGACCGCCGCGAGCGAGCGCACGGCGAGCGGCAGGGCGAGGAGGCCGAGCAGGGCCCACGGCGTCACGAGCGCCATGAGGAGCACCATCCCGACCGACACCGCGACGAGGACGCCGTACAGGCGCCGGGTCCTGGTGTCGCCCAGCCGGACTGCGAGCGTGCGCTTGCCGTGCTCGGTGTCGGTGGGGATGTCACGCAGGTTGTTCGCCACGAGGATGGCCGAGGCGATGGCGCCGACGCCCACCGCGCCGAACACCCCGAACCACGAGATGGCGTCGGCCTGCGTGTAGAGGGTGCCGAGCGTCGCCATCAGACCGAAGAACACGAAGACGTACACCTCGCCCAGGCCCCGGTACCCGTACGGGTTGTCCCCGCCGGTGTAGCGCCACGCCGCGAGGACCGCGATGGCGCCGAGCGGCAGGAGGAGCCAGGCGCCGGACAGGGCGACGAGGGCGAGGCCCGCGAGGGCACCCGCGCCGAACGACAGGAACGCAGCGGCCTTGACGTTGCGCGGGTCCGCGAGGCGCTGCCCGACGAGGCGCACCGGCCCGACGCGCTCCTCGTCGGTGCCGCGGACGCCGTCGGAGTAGTCGTTGGCGTAGTTGACCCCGACCTGGAGGGCGAGGGCGACGACGAGCGCGAGGATCGCGAGGGCGAGGTCGGCACGGCCGCGCAGGTGGGCCGCGGCGGTGCCGAGGACGACGGGGGCGACGGCGGCCGGGAGGGTGCGTGGGCGCGCGCCGGCGGCCCACTGCGCGAGGGAGGCCATGGGTGGGGTCAGAGGTCCTTGAGGAAGTCGGGGTCGTCGTCCGGTCCGCGGGGCGGGGGCTTCTGGTCGCGACGGCGGCTGGGGTCGTCCCACCGCTGCTGCTGGCCCAGGCCGCCGAGGCGGGGGGAGCGCTGCGGGCGCCCGGCCAGCAGCCAGGCAGCGGGGCCCACGACGGGGAACAGGAGGATGAGGAGCAGCCAGAGCAGCTTCGGGAGGTTGCGCACCGACCCCTCGTCGGTCTGGATCGCGTCGACGACGCAGTAGATCGTCAGCGCGAGGCTGAGGACCACGGGCAGGTACCGGAGCACGCCCCCATCATCCCACGTCGGGGTCGCGCGTCAGGCAGGGCCGAAGAGGGCGGCCACGGCCCGGCGGTCGGGCTTGCCGGGTCCGGCGAGCGGGAGCTCGTCGACGGTGACCGAGCGCACCGGCAGGGCGTGGTCGGGCAGGACGCCGCGCAGGGCCGCGCGCAGGTCGGTGGTCGTGGGCCCGTCCCCCGCGGCGGACGCCTCGAGGACGAGCGCGACGCTCACCGCCTCCCCCCACTCGGGGTGCGGCGTCCCCACGACGACGACGTCGCGGATGTCGGGGACGTGCTCGGCCACGGCCTCCTCGACCAGCCGTGGGGCGACCTTGAGCCCGCCGGTGTTGACGAGGTCGTCGACCCGACCGTCCACGTGGAGGCGGCCGCCCTCGCCGACGTGGCCGACGTCGTCGGTGCGGAACCAGCGGGTCCCGTCCGCGTCCGTGGAGAACGCGGCCGCCGTGAGGTCGGGCCGGCCGAGGTAGCCGTGCGCAACCGTGTCGCCGCCGAGGACGATGCGCGCTTCCTCGTCGAGGCGGATCCCGGTGCAGGGCAACGGTTCTCCGTCGTAGACGCAGCCCCCCGCCGTCTCGCTCATCCCGTAGGTCGCCACGACGGTGACACCGGACAGCCCGGCCCGATGACGCAGCCGCGGCGGCAGCGCGGCCCCGCCGACGAGCACCGCGTCGTACCGCCGCAGCGACTCGGACGCCCCCGCGTCGTCCAGCAGCCGCGCCAGCTGGACCGGGACCAGGCTGGTGTAGTGGCGAGCACCGTCATCCAGCCGAGCCGTTGCGGCGCGGAAAGCGCTGGGGGAGAAGCCGTTCGAGAGGTCCATGCAGACGGGCACGGTGCCGGCGTCGAGCGACCGCAACAGGACCTGGAGCCCGGCGACATGGTGTGCGGGCAGGGGCAGCATCCACTGGCCGGGCCCGCCGAGCCGTTCATGGGTCGCCCGCGCGCTCGCCCGCAGCGCCGCGGCCCCGAGCAGGGCGCGCTTCGGGGTCCCGGTCGACCCGGACGTGCCGACCACGACACCCAGCCCCTCGGGCAGGTCCGCCGCGGTGTGGGGCGGCAGGGGCGGCTCCGGGGCGGACGCCGCGTACGGCGCGACGGGCGCCCCGCCCCCGAGCGCCCGCGCGAGCCGGGGCAGCAGGTCGAGGACGGCCTCGCCGGCCGGCACCGCGAGGGGCTCCAGGACGATGCGCCCGTCGCGCCCGGGCGGGAGGCCCGTCATCGGTGGATGTGGTCGAGCCAGTCGGCGGGCACGCGGCCGCGGGGGCCGGGGGTTGGCTGGTCCGCCGGGTGCTCGGTCGGCGGGGCGAGCCGTGGGCCGTCGACGAAGTCCTCGTCCTCGTAGTCCCAGAACCAGTCCTCACCGGGCTCGTAGCTCTGGACGACGGGGTGCCCGGTCGTGCGCGCGTGGGCGGCGGCGTGCTGGGCCGGGGAGCTGTCGCAGCACCCCACGTGCCCGCAGGCCGCACAGCGCCGCAGGTGCACCCACCAGCCGGGCGGGTCGTGGGCGTCGCAGTCGGCGCAGCCCGCCCCGCTGGGCGGGACGGCGGGGTCGATGCCGTCGTGCGGGGCGGCGTCGTCGCTCATGCGTGGCCTTCCGTCGCGGGGTCAGGTGCCCCCGGTGTGGCGCACCGGGAGCCGTACCCGGACCAGCGTGCCACCCGCGCCGGACTCGATCGCGATCTCCCCCGAGTGGCGCTCCTCGACGATGCGCCGCGAGATGTCGAGCCCGAGGCCGGTCCCCTTGCCGACCTCCTTCGTCGTGTAGAACGGCTCGAAGGCGCGGGCGGCGACCTCGGGCGTCATCCCACCGCCGGTGTCGGCGACCTCGACGACGACCCAGCCGGGCGCGTCCGCGTCGGGTCGGGCCGAGACCGTGAGGACGCCGTTCCCGCCCATCGCGTCGACCGCGTTGTCGACGAGGTTGGTCCACACTTGGTTGAGCTCGCCGGCCATCGCCTCGACCGCCGGGAGGTCGGGGGCGTAGTGGCGCTCGACCCGCACCCCAGTGCCGAGCTTGTGCGCGAGCATGACGAGCGTGCTGTCCAGGCCCTCGACGAGGTCGGCGACCTGCAGCGAGGCACGGTCCATCTGCGAGTAGGACTTCACGGCGGCGACGAGCGTGGAGATCCGCTCTGTCGCCTCCTTGACCTCCCCGAGCAGCGCGTCCATGAGCACCGACGCCGCGACCCACTCGACCGCCGGCGAGAGCGAGGCCTCGGGCACGGCCCTCGCGAGGTCCTCGCACCACGCGAGGTCGGCGCCGGCGGCCGCGAGGGCGGGGGCGAGGTCCCAGCCGCGCTCGACGCCGTGGTCGCCGAGCCAGTCGCCGAGCTCGTCCTCCCGGTCGGCGAGCGCGAGCCCGGTGAGCCCGCCCGCCTGGCCGCCGGCGCTGATCCGCCGCCGGAGGGCGTCGACCTCGGTGAACTGGTCGGCGCTGATGCCGCCCCGAGCCAGCCGGGCGAGCGTCTCGAGGCGCCGGTCGGACGTCTCGCGGAGGGCGTCGACCGCCCGCACGGCCGCGGCGGCGGGGTTGTTCAGCTCGTGCGCCAGGCCCGCCGAGAGGGTCCCGAGCGCGACGAGCGCCTCGCGCTGCCGCGCGGTCGACTCGATCCGGCGGACCGTGTTGACGAGGCCGTCGATGAAGTGCAGCCCGAAGGGGAACCACTGCTGCGACAGGCGCCGCAGCTCGGCCGACGGCAGCCGCAGCACCCGGCTGGGGGCCTCGGCCCGGGCGGTCGCGAGGTAGTTGCCGTGCTCGTCCCAGGCGGCGAACCCCCCGGCCCACTGGCCGGGGTTGGCCATCATCCCCATCGTCGTGTCCTCGTTCCCGACCCGGCGGGAGAGGGCGACCGCCCCGTCGAGGAGCACCCACCACGTGTCGGCCGGGGCGCCCTCGTGGAACAGCTCCTCACCCGGGGTGGCGTGGTGCTCGTCGGCGGCCGCGAGGAGGTCGTCGAGCTGGGCGTCGCTGAGCCCGTCGAAGAGCGGCAGGGCCCGGAGCTCGGTGCGGTCCACGGCGGTCGTCCTCAGACCGTCGCGAGGTAGCGGTGGACGAGGTGGACGGCCATCCCGCCCTCTCCGACGGCCGAGGCGACCCGCTTCATCGAGTCGAGGCGGACGTCGCCGGCGGCGAAGACGCCCGGCACGCTCGTCTCCAGCGCGAACGGTGGGCGGGTGAGCGGCCAGTGGTGGGCGCGGTCGGGGAGCGCGAGGTCGGGCCCGGTGACGACGAAGCCCTTGGAGTCGCGGACGACCTCCTCGCCGAGCCAGTCGGTGCGGGGGGCGGCGCCGATGAAGACGAACAGCCACGAGGTCTCGGCCTCGCACCGCTCACCGGTGTCACGGTCGACGAGGGTGACGCCCTCGAGGTGGCCGTCGCCGTGCGCCGCCGCGACCTCGCTGCGGAAGCGGACCTCGACGTTCGCGGCCGCCCGGATCCGCTCGACGAGGTACTCCGACATCGAGTCCTCGAGCCGGGCCCCCCGCACGACCATGACGACCCGCTCGGCGACCGCGGCGAAGTTGAGGACGGCCTGCCCCGCGGAGTTCGCGGCCCCGACGACGTAGACGGTCTCGCCCGCCGTCTGGGCGGCGTCGCTCGCGGAGGACCCGTAGTAGACCCCTCGCGACCCCAGCTCCTCGAGACCCTCGGCCTCCAGTCGCCGGTACGCGACACCGGTCGCGACGAGGACCGCCCGGCTCTCGACCTCGCCGCCGTCGGCGAACCGCACGGCGTGGACCGGTCCGCGGTGCTCGAGCGCCACGACCTCCCGCGCGAGCACCGACTCGGCCCCGAACCGCGAGGCCTGGGCGACGGCGCGGCGCGTGAGGTCGGCCCCCGACACTCCCTTGGGGAACCCGAGGTAGTTCTCGATGGCGGCGCTCTGGCCGGCCTGCCCGCCGGGGGCGTCGCGCTCGACGACGACGGTGCGCAGCCCCTCGGAGGCCGCGTAGACGGCCGCCGCCAGACCGGCCGGGCCGCTGCCGACGATGCACAGGTCGTAGAGCGGCTGGACCGCGCGGGTGGACAGGCCGACCGCCTCGGCGAGCTCGAGCGTCGTCGGGCTGCGCAGGGTCTCGCCCTCGGGCACGAGGACGAGGGGGAGGTCGGCCGGCGCGGCCCCGGCGAGCTCGACGAGCCGGGTGGCCTCCTCGTCGCGCTCGACGTCGAGCCAGCGGTACGGCACGTGGTTGCGCGCGAGGAACGTCCTCACCTCGTGGCCCCGGTCGGACCACTGGTGACCGACGACGCGGACGACCGACTCGGCCTCCGGGTGGTCCCGGGCCCAGTCGTCGAGGAGGTCGTCGACGACGGGGTAGAGCTGGCTCTCGGGCGGCGCCCAGGGCTTGACCATGTAGTGGTCGAGCCCGATCTCGTTGATGGCGCGGATCGCGACCTCGGTGTCGGCGTACGCGGTGAGGAGGAGCAGCCGCGTGTCGGGCGTGACCTCGCGGACCCGCGCCATCACCTCGATGCCGGTCATGCCGGGCATCCGCTGGTCGCAGACGACGAGGGCGACCGGCCGGTCGCGCAGGACGAGCTCGGCGAGGACGTCGAGCGCCTCGGTGCCCGACGTCGCCCGGACGATCCGGTGCGTCTCGCCGTACCGCGCCCGCAGGTCGCGGACAATCGCCCGCACGACCTGCGGGTCGTCGTCGACGGCGAGGATCGTGGCGCGGGGCACCGGGGGTCCTCCCTCCGTCACGGATCGTGGTCCGCGCTCACCCTAGGACGGGGCGGGGCGCACGGGAAGGGATCCGGGACCCCCCTCGCGCGCATGCCCGTGGTGGTGGACGATGGGCTGGGCGAGGAGGTGCGGTGATGGACGAGTCGTTCGCTGCTTACCTCGAGCGGCTGCAGAGGCAGCGCGCCGAGCTCGGCGAGGCGATGGCGGCGCTCGACGCCGCGCTCGCCCTGCCGGTCGGGCTCGGGCCGACGTGGCGCCGGCGGGTCCGGGCGGCGCTCACCGAGCTCTCCCACGACCTGCGCGACCACGTCGAGCTGACCGAGGGCGAGGGCGGCCTCTACGACGACATCCGGCGCTCGGCACCGCGGCTGGGGCACAAGGTCGACCAGCAGCTCGAGGACCACCGCGTCGTCCTCGCCGAGGTCGAGCGGCTGCTCGGCGAGCGCGACGAGGGGCTCGAGGGCGAAGCGGTCGCCGCCCACCGCGAGGCGGCGACCAGGCTCGTCGGGCTGCTCGTCCGGCACCGCCAGCGCGGGTCCGACCTCGTGTGGGAGGCCTACGACCTCGACCTCGGTGGGTCGGGCTGAGCGGTCCCGGCCTCGAACCGGTGCCACTCGCCCTCCGAGACCACCTCCACGTCCCCGTCGACGACGGTGATGGCGGTCTGCTCGTCGATGACGTACGCAGGGTTCCCGAGCCCGGCCGCCCAGCGCTCGGCGTGGGCGAGGGTGTTGGTCGGGAACAGGTCGAGGTGCGGGAAGATCGAGAAGTCGACGACGCCGAGCCCGCGGTCGTCCTCGGCCCCCTGCCACTCGACGAAGTACTCGCCGACGCGGGGCGTCATCACCATGCTCCCCGCGCTGACGCCGACCCAGACGGTGTCGCCGAGCCCGGGCAGCAGGTCGGCCAGCCCGGACTCGCGCATCCAGTGGGCCAGGTAGGTCGCGTCGCCGCCGTCGACGAGGAGGACGTCGGCCGCCTCGACCCACGGGACCCAGCGGTCCCGCCCGACGGAGGGGAGGGCGGTGAGCTCGAGGACGCCGAGCGACGCCCAGCCCAGGCCGGTGAGGTGGCGCCAGTCGGGCTCGGCCGCGACGAGCCCCCGCACGGACGGCGGGCCGCACATCGGGTGTCCCCACTGCGCCGTCGGGACGACGAGGGCGTGGCTCTCGGCGACGGGCCTGCCGAGGAGCCGCGCGAGGGCGGCGTGGATGGACGGGTTCGTGACACCACCGGACGTCAGCAGGAGCCTCACCCGCGCCATCCTGCCCGGACGTGCTGACGAGGGGGTCAGAAGTACCAGGGGAAGGGCGACCAGTCGGGGTCGCGCTTCTCGAGGAACTGGTCGCGCCCCTCGACGGCCTCGTCGGTCATGTAGGCGAGCCGGGTGGCCTCGCCGGCGAAGACCTGCTGGCCCATGAGCCCGTCGTCGACGAGGTTGAACGCGAACTTCAGCATCCGCTGCGCCTGGGGGCTCTTGCCCATGACCTCGCGGGCGACCTCCAGCGCCGTGGACTCGAGGTCGGCATGGTCCGCGACGAGGTTGACCGCGCCCATCCGGTGCATGTCCTCCGCCGAGTAGGTGCGCCCGAGGAAGAAGATCTCGCGGGCGAACTTCTGCCCCACCATCCTCGCGAGGTAGGCGCTGCCGTAGCCGCCGTCGAACGAGCCGACGTCGGCATCGGTCTGCTTGAAGGCCGCGTGCTCGCGGCTGGCGATGGTGAGGTCGCAGACGACGTGCAGGCTGTGCCCCCCGCCGGCCGCCCAGCCGTTGACGACCGCGACGACGACCTTCGGCATCGTCCGGATCAGCCGCTGGACCTCGAGGATGTGCAGCCGCCCGCCCTCCGCCTTGACGCGCCGCTCGTCGACCGTGTCGGCCGTCGCGCCCTCGGCGTACTGGTACCCCGAGCGCCCGCGGATCCGCTGGTCCCCACCCGTGCAGAACGCCCACTTGCCCGCGGAGCCGGTCCCCTCGGGTCCGGGGCCGTTGCCGGTGAGGAGGACGACGCCGACGTCGGGAGTGCGGCGCGCGTGGTCGAGGACCCGGTACAGCTCGTCGACGGTGTGCGGCCGGAACGCGTTGAGCACCTCGGGCCGGTCGAACGCGACCCGCACCGCGCCGAGGTCGACGGCCCGGTGGTACGTGATGTCGGTGAGGTCCTCGAAGCCGGGGACCTCCTGCCACGCCTCGGGGTCGAAGGTCCCGCTCACTGCGTCGATCGCACTCACGGGCGCAAGGGTATTCCCCGGAGTCGTGTGCTCAGGTGGCTGCCCCGGCGACCACCTGAGCCCACGGGCCGGGAGGTCACGGGTGTGCTGGCGGGAGCGCCTAGCGTGGGGCCATGGTCCCGCTGGCCCCGTCGACCCCGCCCGTGCCCCCGGTCGGAGAGCTGCTCGACGCGCTGCGCGTCGTCGCCGTCCCGATGCGGGTGCGCTTCCGCGGGGTGACGACGCGCGAGGTGGCGCTCGTCGAGGGCCCCCGCGGCTGGGGCGAGTTCGGCCCGTTCCCCGAGTACGCGCCGGAGGAGGCCGCTCGCTGGCTCGCGTCGGCGGTCGAGTCCGCGTGGGGGGAGTGGCCGCAGCCGCTGAGGGCGACCGTGCCCGTCAACGCCACCGTGCCGGCCGTCGCACCCGAGCTGGTCGCCGGGGTGCTCGCCCGGTTCCCCGGCTGCACGACGGCCAAGGTCAAGGTCGCGGAGCCGGGCCAGTCCCTCGCGGAGGACGTCGCGCGGGTGGCCGAGGTGCGCGCGGTCATGGGGCCGGCGGCGCGGGTGCGTGTCGACGCCAACGGGGCCTGGTCGGTGGGCGACGCCGTGGAGGCCCTCCGGCGCCTCGCCACCAGCGACCTCGAGTACGCCGAGCAGCCGTGCGCCACCGTCGAGGACCTGCGGGAACTGCGGATGGCGTTGGCCCGCAAGGGGATCGACGTCCCGATCGCCGCCGACGAGTCGATCCGTCGCGCCGAGGACCCCATGCTCGTCCGCGACCTCGAGGCGGCCGACCTCGTCGTCGTCAAGGTGGCACCGCTCGGCGGGGTGGCTGCGGCGCTCTCCGTCGTCGAGGCCTGCGGGCTGCCCGCTGTCGTGTCGTCGGCGCTCGAGACGAGCATCGGCATCGCGGCAGGGGTCGCCCTCGCGGCCGCACTGCCGTCCCTCGACCACGCCTGCGGGCTCGGGACCGTCGCCCTCCTCGACGGTGACGTGGCGGCGCCCTCCCTCGTCCCGGTCGAAGGGGCGCTGCCGGTGGGCCGGGTGGCCCCCGACCCCGCGCTCCTCGACCGCTGGGCCGCAGCGCCCGAGCGGGTCGAGTGGTGGCGGGACCGGGCCGCCGCCTGCCACGCTCTTCTCGTCGGCCGAGGGAAGGAGTGCCCGTGAGCAGCGTGCGGTGGGCCTGGATCTTCCTCGACACCCCGAGCGCCGACGCCGCGACCTCGTGGCGGTTCTGGGCGCAGGCGACGGCCACGTCCCTCGCCCCGGTGCGCGGTGAGGACGGCGAGTTCTCGACGCTGCTCCCCGCCCGCGGCCGGGCCTGGGTGAAGGTCCAGGCCGTCGGGGAGCCGGGCGCCGGGGTGCACCTCGACCTCGACGTCGACGACGTCGGTGCGGAGGCCGCGCGGGCGGAGGCGCTCGGCGCGGTGCGGGTGGGCGCCATCGGGGACACCGTCGTCATCCTCCGGTCGCCGGGAGGGTTCACCTTCTGCCTCACGACGTGGGACGGCGACGACACCGGCGGGCCGGTCCGCGAAGGGCTGCCCGTGGCCCTCGACCAGGTCTGCCTCGACGTGCCGCGCGCCGCCTGGGACGCCGAGGTCCGCTTCTGGGAGGCGCTCACCGGGTGGGAGCTGCGCGACTCCGACGAACCCGGGTTCGCCTACCTCGTGCGGCCACCGGACCTCGCCGTGCGCCTGCTCCTCCAGCGCCTCGACGAGGACGACGGGCCGGTGCGTGGGCACGTCGACCTCGCCTGCGCCGACCGGGGCGCCGAGACCGCACGCCACGTCTCCCTCGGGGCGCGCGTCGTGCGCGAGCACCGCTACTGGACGGTCATGGCCGACCCCGTCGGGCGGGTCTACTGCCTCACGAGCCGAAGCCCCCAGCCGCCGCCCGGCCCCTGACGCGTGACAGCCGAGGGCTGGCCCCGAGGCGTACCGATCTGCGGACGCCCGGACCGTCCTCAGGTGTCGAGCGGGAGGCCCAGCAGGGCGTTCTCGACGACCTCGGCGAGCGCCGGGTGGATCCAGTACTGGCCGCGGGCGACCTCGAGCGCGTCCTGCCCGAACGTCGCCGCCTGCACGAGCGGCTGGATGACGGTCGAGGCGTGGGGGCCGAGGACGTGGGCGGCGAGGACGCGTCCCGACGGGTCGGCGTGCACCGTGAGGATGCCGGTCGTGTCCTCGAGCGCCCAGCCGTACGCCACGTCGCCGTAGGACTGGGTCTTCGTGACGTACGGCGTTCCCGCGGCGTCGAGCTCAGCGCAGGTGGGGCCGAACGAGGCGACCTGCGGGTGCCCGAACACGGCGTGGGGGATGGGCCGGTCGTCGAGGCGGCGGGGCTCGCCCTCGAGGCGGCCGAGGTCGACGGCGAGGTTGTGCGCGACGACCCGCGCCTCGTGGTTCGCGACGTGCTTGAGCTGGTGGGGTGAGCAGACGTCACCGAGGGCCCAGACGCCTTGTGCCGTGGTCCGGAGCTGGTCGTCGACGACGAGCAGCCCGTCCTCGGTGACGTCGAGGCCACCGGCCTGCGCGTCGAGCAGGTCGGTGTTGGGGCGTCGCCCGACGGCGAGGAGGACGACCTCGGCCTCGACGTGGGCGGGTCCGCCGGGGCCCTCGGTCTCGAGGCGCCACACGCCGAGGGAGTGGTCGGCGGCGGTGACGGTCGTGCCGAGCCGCACGTCGTACCGGTGCCGGGCGATCTCGGTGTAGCGCTGGCCGATCTCCTCCTCCTCGTGCATGAGGAGGTGGCCGCTGCGCTGGAGCTGGGTCACGTGCACCCCGAGCGCGGAGAACACGTGCGCGAGCTCGCAGGCGACGAAGCCGCCGCCGACGACGGCCATCCGGGGCGGGAGGGAGTCCAGGCGCATCACGGTGTCGGAGGTGTGGACGCCGGTCGCCGGGTCGGCGGCGCGCAGCCCGTCGAGGTCGAGCCCGTTGGGCCGGGAGCCGGCCGCGACGACGACGCGGTCGGCGGTCACCTCCTCACCGGTGTCGAGGACGAGGGCGCGGTCCCCGGTGAAGCGCGCGCGGCTGCGGTGGAGGGTGACGTGCTCCTGGCCGCGCCGGTAGTCCTCGCCCCCGCGTGAGATCGGGTCGATCCGGCCGAAGATGCGGTCCCGGATGGCCGGCCAGTCGACACGAGGGCGGTCGAACGTGACGCCGAGGCGGTGCGCGTCGTGGGCCTCGACCACCCGGTCCGCCGGCACGACGAACATCTTCGTGGGGATGCACCCGACGTTGAGGCAGGTCCCGCCGAAGGTCCCCTTCTCGACGATGGCGACGTCGAGGCCCGCGAGCTCGGGCGTCAGCAGCGAGTTCCCCGAGCCGCTGCCGATGATGACGAGGTCGTGGTGCGGCATGGCGTCGAGCGTAGGCGTGTCGTCCACAGGCGGGGCGTCGGGGCGGGCTTCTCCACAGGAACCCCTGCGAGGTGGACGGGGGCGGGCCCGCTCGGGTGAGGTGGACGCGTGGCCGGGTGGTGGCCGACGAGGGGGTGGTCGACAGGGGGTGGACGAGGTGGCCGGAGCGGGGCCTCGCGAGCCGGGTGAGGAGGCCCTGCGCCTGCTGGCGACGACGTTGCGCTCGGTCGCGGCCGGGGTCGACGTGCGGCGCGCGGCCCTCGGTCCGGCGGCGCTGGAGTGGTGGGCCGGGCCGGCGGCCGACCGCGCCCGGGCCGAGGTCGCCGAGCGCAGCGCGGGGCTGGCCCGGGTCGCCGACGACCTGCGGGAGGCGGCGGCGGAGGCCGAGCACCTCGCGGCACGGGTGCGGGCCGCATCGGGACAGGGGTCCGGTCAGGGGGCGGGTTCGTGACGCGGGGTGTGGTCGAGGGGGTGCCCACGGCTGAGGGTGCGCCGGTCGTCGAGGGGGTGCCGCCGTGAGGGTGACCGTGCGCTCCGAGGCGCTGGCGGCGGCGGCCCGCGTCGTCGAACGGGTGGCCGACGCCGTCCGGGGCGACGCCGCGACGGTGGCCGGTGCCCTGGCCCGCGCGGGCTCGCCCGTCGCGTGGCGCGGTGGGGTCCTGGTGCTCGACCCGTCGACGTGGGGGTCGTGGGCCCGGGTCGAGACGAGGGTGCTTGCCGTCGCCGGGCCCACCGGGCTGTGGGGGCACGCGCTCGCCCTCGACACGCTCGCCGGCGGGCTGCGCTCCGCCGCGCGGGCCTACGAGGAGGTCGAGGGCGGCGTGGCGGCGGTGCTCACCGGGGTGTCCGGCGCTGCCGACGCGGCCTCGCGGTACGGCTGGTTCGTCGACGGTGCCGGGGCACCATCGGTGCGGGCCGTACCGCCGACCGCGACGTGGTCCCGCGTCGGGTCGGCCGCAGACCTCCTCGCGGCCGGTGACGGGCTCGACGGCGGGCGCGTGCGCGTCATCGAGACGGCCGCCCTCGGCGGCGGGTCCGCCTGGGTCGTCGTCGTGCCCGGGACGCAGGAGTGGTCGGGGCGTGCCGGGTCCAACCCGTTCGACCTCACCACCGACGTGCGGGCCGTCACCGGTGCGGCCACCGTGGCGGCGGCCGGGGTCGATGCCGCGCTCGTCCTCGCCCGGTCGGGGTCGGCGCGCTCGCGCCCGGACGACCCCGTGCTCCTCGTGGGGCACAGTCAGGGCGGCATCCTCGCGGCGGCGCTTGCCGGCGACGCCGGGTTCGCCCGCCGCCACCGGGTCACCCACGTCGTGACCTCGGGGGCGCCGGTCGGGCTGTTCCCCGTGCCGCCCTCCGTGCGGGTGCTGTCGGTCCAGCACGCCGACGACCCGGTGCACCGGCTCGACCTCACCCCCAACCCGGCCGGCGCGTCGTGGGTGACCGTCGAGGCGCCGCCGTCGGGGCGTGCGCCGCTCGACCCGCGGCGGCACGCCCTCGAGGCCCACGTCCGCACCCTGCGGGCCGTCGAGGAGGCCCCTCGCGGAACGCTTCCGCAGGTCGAGGACTGGCGGGCGGGCGCCGGCTCGTTCGTCGGGGTGGCCGTGCTCTCGGTGTCGGAGATCGTCGTCGAACGTCCGGGGCCGGCGGCGCCGGGAGCCCGCCTTCCGGTTGACAGGCCTCCTTAGACTCCGACACACGTGTCCTCGGGGAGGTTGGCCATGGTCCGGAACCGACGTCAGGGAAGGACGGCGGTCCTCGCGGCCCTCGTCCTCGCGCCGTTCGTCGCCCTGTCGCCCGTGGTCGGGGCGACCGCTCCCGGGGTCACGACTGCCGCCGCGACGGCGCTCGCACCCCCCACGCTGGCCACGGCGACGGTCGCGAGCGGGCTCGTCGTCCCGTGGGACGTCGGCTTCCTGCCCGACGGGTCCATGGTCGTCACCGAGCGACCCGGACTGATCCGGGTGTACGCCAGCGGGTCCCCCGGCGCCGCGCTCCTGCGGACCGTCGAGGTTCCCGGCGTGCGTGCCCAAGGGGAGTCCGGCCTCCTCGGCCTCGCCGTCGACGTCGACTTCGCGAGCAACCGCTCGGTGTACGTGTGCGCCTCCCGCGACACCACCGGCACGAACGGGTGGAAGAACCATGTCCTGCGCTACACGGTGGCCACCTCGGGAGAGTGGTCCGCGCCGACCGTGGTCGTCGCCGACATGGCCGCGGCGTCGACGCACAACGGCTGCGCCCTCGAGATGGACCCCTCCGGCCACCTCTGGGTCGGGATGGGGGACGCGGCGAACGCCTCGCTGGCGCAGAACCGGTCGAGCCTGAACGGCAAGGTCCTGCGCGTCACCCGCACCGGCGCGGTGCCCGCGACGAACCCCGTCATCGGCGGCGTCCGTGACGAGGTCTGGTCGATGGGGCACCGCAACCCGCAGGGGCTCGCCTTCCGGCCGGGGACGACCGAGCTGCTGGAGGTCGAGCACGGGCCGAGCGTCAACGACGAGGTCAACCGCATCGTGCCCGGCGGCAACTACGGCTGGCCGTGCTACACCGGTGACGGACAACCGAACTCGACGTCCGGGTGCCAGGCCGCGTCGGGGTACCTCGCGCCCCTGTGGGCCTCCGGGAGCTCGACGCTCGCGACGTCCGGCGCCGCCATCGCGCGTGGGTCGCAGTGGGCCGACTTCGTGGGGAACCTCTTCGTCCCGACGCTCAAGGAGTCCGACCTGCGCCGGTTCGTCGTGGGCGCCGGACCCTCGCTCAGCGCGCCTGTGACGCACTTCAACGGCACGTGGGGGCGGCTGCGCGCCGCGACGGTCGGCCCCGGCGGCCAGCTCTACCTCACGACCTCGAACGGCAGCAACGACCGCGTCATCCGCGTGTCGCCCTCGACCCCCGTCGTCACACGGGCGAGCGGCGCCGACCGCTACGCCACCGCTGCGGCCGTCAGCGCCGCCGCGTACCCGGGTGGCGCGACCGACGTCCTCGTCGCGACCGGAGCCGACTTCCCGGACGCCCTCGCCGGCGGTGCGGCGGCCGGACGGCTCGGGATGCCGGTGCTCCTCACGGCGCGGACGTCGCTGCCGGCGAGCAGCCGCGCCGAGCTGGACCGGCTGAACCCGCAGCGGATCGTCGTCGTCGGCGGCACGGGCGTCGTGGACGCCTCGGTGCTCGCAGCCCTCCAGCCGTACGCCTCCTCCGGCCAGGTGACCAGGGTCGCCGGGTCCGACCGGTACGCGACCGCAGCCGCGGTCAGCAGGCGCTGGTACTCGCCCGGGGTGTCCTCCGTCTTCGTGGCGACCGGCGCCGACTTCGCCGACGCGCTGGCGGGCACGCCCGCCGCGGCCCTGCGGGACGCACCGCTCCTCCTCGTGACGCGCGACGGCATCCCGCCCGCCACCGCCGCCGAGCTCCAGCGGCTCGACCCGCGGGCCGTCCACGTGCTCGGCGGGACCGGCGCGGTCTCGTCCGCCGTCGCCTCGGCGCTCGACGGCTACACGACGGGGCCGGTGGTCCGGCTCGCCGGCGCCGACCGGTACGCGACGGGCCAGGCAGTGGGCCGGGCGTTCTTCACGACGGCCGACGCATGGGTCGCCTCCGGGGCGACCTTCCCGGACGCCCTCACCGGCGGGGCCGCGGCGGGTGCGCTGCGGGCCTCGCTCGTCATGGCCGCCCCGACGTCGGTGCCGCTGACCTCGGGCCAGGAGCTCCTCCGCCTGTCGCCCGACCGCGTCACGCTCGTCGGTGGTGCCGGGGCGCTCTCCGACGAGGTCGCCGCGGCCACGCGACGGCTCGTCGCGACGCCCTGACCGCGCCGCCGGTGGTCCGGGGACCGGACTGGCAGAATCGCGCCTCGTGACGCCGTCCTCCGCCCTCGCGTCCGTGCTCGTCGACGAGCTCGTGCGGGGCGGCGTGCGCGACGTCGTCCTCAGCCCCGGCTCGCGGTCGGCCCCCCTCGCCCACGCCCTCCTCGATGCCGAGCGCGCCGGGCGGCTGCGCCTGCACGTCCGCGTCGACGAGCGCTCTGCCGGCTTCCTCGCCCTCGGTCTCGCGAAGGGGTCGGGGCGCCCCGTCCCGGTCGTCACCACCTCGGGCACTGCGGTCGCGAACCTCCACCCGGCGGTCCTCGAGGCCCACCACGCCGCGGTGCCGCTCGTCGTCCTCAGCGCCGACCGCCCGCACGAGCTGCGGGGGACCGGCGCCAACCAGACGACGCAGCAGCCGGGCATCTTCGGCCCCGCGGTCCGCTGGTCCTTCGACCTGCCCGCCCCGGTGGCGCGCCCCGGCCTCGGACCGTTCTGGCGGAGCACCGTGTGCCGCGCGCTCGCCGCGGCCACCGGCGCCACCGGCCCGCAGCCGGGCCCGGTCCACCTCGACGTCTGTTTCCGCGAGCCGCTCGTCCCCGACCTCGACCCGTCGGCCGCGCCGCCCTGGCCGGACTCCCTCGACGGCCGCCCGGACGGTGGGCCCTGGGTCCGGGTCGCGCCGCGGCCCGAGTCCGTGGCCGCGCCGATCGACGAGGTCGCCCGCACCCTCGTGGTCATCGGGTCGACGGGCGACCCGCGCGTCGCCCTCGATGCCGTGGCGTGGGCGCGTGAGCGCGGTCACCCGGTCGTGGCCGAGCCCTTCGGCCCCGCAGCGGTCCGCGAGGAGGCCGTGCCGCACGGCCCGCTCCTCCTCACCGCCACCGCCTGGCTCGACGCACACGCCCCCGACCGCGTCCTCGTCGTCGGACGGGTCACCCTGTCCCGCGCGGTCGGGGCGCTGCTCCGGCGGCCCGGTCTGCGCGTCGAGGTGGTGTCGGAAGGTGGTGCCTGGCCCGACCCGTCGCACGTCGTCGGCGTCGTCCACGGTCCTGACGCGCTGCGCGTCGGCGGCGGACCCGCCGAGGAGTCCGCGCACGACTGGGTGGGGATCTGGGGGGAGGCCGGGGAAGCACTCGCGGCCGCCGTTGCGGCACACCCTCATCCGTGGCCGACAGGGCTCGCGGTGGCCGAGGCGGTGTCGGCGAAGCTCCCCGACGGGGCGGTGCTCGTCGTCGGGTCGTCGAACCCGGTGCGCGACCTCGACCTCGGCGTCGCCCGCAGCGTCGCGGAGGAGGTCGTCGCCAACCGCGGCCTCGCCGGCATCGACGGGCTCGTCTCCACGGCCGTCGGCGTCGCCCTGGCCCGCCCCGGCACACCCACCTACGCGCTCCTCGGCGACCTGACCTTCCTCCACGACACGAACGGGCTCCTCCTCGGCCCGGACGAGCCGCGCCCCGACCTCACCGTCGTCGTGGTCAACGACGACGGCGGCGGCATCTTCACCACCCTGGAGCCCGGCGCCCCCGAGCGGTCCGACGGCTTCGAGCGGGTCTTCGGCACCCCGACCGGCACCGACCTCGCGGCCCTCTGCGCGGCCCACGACGTCGTCCACACCCGCGCGACCACGGCCGAGGAGCTCGCCACCGAGGTCGCCCGCGTCCCGAGCGGCCTCCGGGTCGTCGAGGTCGTCGTCGACCGGGCCACCCACCGGCAGGCGCACGCCGACCTGCGCGCCCTCGCCGCTCGCGCCCTCGGCCGCTGACCCCGCCGTCCGGCGGACGACCGGACCGCCGCACCCGCGCCCCGCGCCGAGTCGAGTCGAGTGGTCACGACGCGCTGATGTTCGAGCCCGGGCATCAGCGTGTCGCGGCCACTCGACCGGGGGGCTGGACGAAAGCGAGGGAGGGCGGGGGCGGATTCGGCCGGAGGACGCCGGGTTGCGAGAATGCCCGGGTGACCGTGACCCCCGAGCGCACCGCTCCGGAGCCCCCCACCCGCACCGACGTCCTCGTCGTCGGTGCCGGCCCCGCCGGATCGGCGGCCGCGGCGTGGGCGGCCCGCTCCGGCCGTGACGTCGTCCTCGCCGACGCGGCGACCTTCCCGCGCGACAAGACGTGCGGCGACGGCCTGACACCGCGCGCCATCGACGAGCTCGACCGGCTCGGCCTCGGCGACTGGGTCCGTGAGCACACCGTCAACCAGGGCCTGCGGGCCCACGGCTTCGGCCAGACCCTCCACCTGCCGTGGCCGGGCGGCACCCTGCCCGACCACGGGTCGGCCGTCGCGCGCACCGAGCTCGACGACCGCATCCGCACCACGGCCCTCGACGACGGCGCGACCGGCGTCGAGGGCGCCAAGGCCGTCGACGCGACGGTCGAGGGTGGACGGGTCCGCAGCGTCACCTTCAGGCGCGGCACCGAGACCTTCGACATCGCCTGCGAACGGCTCGTCGTCGCCGACGGCGTCCGCTCCGGCCTCGGCAAGGTGCTCGGCCGCGAGTGGCACCAGGACACCGTCTACGCCGTCGCCGGCCGCTGCTACGTCGACTCCGACCGCGCCGACGACCCGTGGATCAGCAGCCACCTCGAGCTGCGCGCCGACACCGGCGAGGCGCTCCCGGGCTACGGCTGGATCTTCCCCCTCGGCGGCGGGCAGGTGAACGTCGGCGTCGGCACCCTCGCGACGACGAAGCGCCCGGCCGACGTCGCGATCAAGCCCCTCATGCGGCACTACACCGACGAGCGCCGCGCCGACTTCGGCCTCAGCGGCGAGCAGCGGCTGCCGACGAGCGCGCTGCTCCCGATGGGCGGCGCCGTGAGCAACGTCGCCGGCTCCAACTGGGC
This sequence comes from Oryzobacter faecalis, assembly GCF_046764005.1. Classification (NCBI taxonomy): domain Bacteria; kingdom Bacillati; phylum Actinomycetota; class Actinomycetes; order Micrococcales; family Intrasporangiaceae; genus Oryzobacter; species Oryzobacter faecalis. Next base: position 265,830 of record NZ_JBKOFW010000005.1, read on the forward strand.
GCTCGTCGGCGACGCCGCCGCCTGCGTCAACCCGCTCAACGGCGAGGGCATCGACTACGGCCTCGAGACCGGGCGCCTGCTCGTCGACCACCTCGACGACGACCTCGCCACCGTCTGGCCGGCCCTGCTGCGCGACCACTACGGCGAGGCCTTCTCCATCGCCCGGCGCCTCGCCGGCGTCTTCACGACCCCGAGGGTGCTCAGCGCCCTGGGGCCGGTCGGCATGCGCAGCGACTGGCTGATGACGCTCGCGCTGCGCTGGATGGGCAACCTCGTCACCGACGAGGACCGCGACCGCTCGGCCCGCGTGTGGCGCTGGGCCGGCCGCCGCTCGGTGGCCGTCGACGCCCGCCCGCCCTTCACCTGACCTCCTCGGCTCGTGTGCTCAGGTGGCTGCGCGGGCGACCACGTGGGCACACGACCCGAGGATGAGGTGGGTCAGGGAGCGGGGGAGGTCGCGGTGAGGGCGTCGCGCATCGGCACGAACTTCGCCGACGACTCCGCCACCTCGGCCTCCGGGTCGGACCCGGCGACGATGCCGCAGCCCGCGTAGAGCCGGATGCGCGACGGGTCGTCGGCCGACACGGCGCCGCAGCGCAGCGCGATGCCCCACTCGCCGTCACCCGTGGCGTCGATCCACCCGACCGGGCCGGCGTAGCGGCCCCGGTCCATGTGCTCGAGCTCGGCGATGACGGCGTCGGCGTCGGCGGTCGGGGTGCCGCACACGGCGGCCGAGGGGTGCAGCGAGGACGCCAGGGTCAGCGAGGACGCGTCGTCGACGAGGACCCCCGCCACGTCGGTCGCGAGGTGCATGACGTTGGACAGGTGGAGGACGAACGGCGCCTCGGGCACGTTCATCGACGAGCAGTGGGGGGCCAGGGCCTCGGCGACCGACCGCACGGCGTACTCGTGCTCCTCGAGGTCCTTCGAGGACCGGGCCAGCGAGGCCGCGAGGGCGAGGTCGTGCTCGTCGTCGCCGGTGCGCCGGATCGTCCCGGCGAGCACCCGCGAGGTGACGAGGCCCTTCTCGCGCCGCACGAGCAGCTCGGGGGTGGCCCCCACGAGCCCGTCGACGGCGAAGACCCACGTCGTGTCGTACTGCTCCGCGAGTCGGTGCAGCAGCCAGCGGACGTCGAGGGAGGACGACGCCGTCACCTCGAGGTCGCGCGCGAGCACCACCTTGTCGAGGGAGCCGTCGGTGATCCGCGAGACGGCCTCCGCCACGGCACCCGCCCACTCGGCGGGCGACAGGGCGCCGTCGGCGAACGCGACGTCGCGCGGCGCGGACGGCGCCGGCTGCACCCGCACCTCGGGGACGCGCGGCACGGCGGCCACGGACGGCGCCGACTCGACCCCCACCGTCGTCAGCCAGGCGAGACCGCCGCGCTTGCCGACGACGACCTGGGGCACGACGAGCGTCCCCCCGGCGGGCGACCCGGCCGCGTACGAGACCGACCCGAAGGCCACCGGTCCCGTGCCGGGGCGGTCGACCTCGTCGCGGACCACGGCGGTGCCGACGAGCGTGGACCACCAGTGCTCGAGCTCGGCCATCCGCTCCGGCCCGGAGGCCGTGTGCGAGGCGGCGCGACCCCATCCGACGAGGCCCTCACCGCGACGCACCCACGACACGACGTCGCGCGCGTCGCGCGCGGGCACGAGCGACAGGAGGGCGTCGCCGAGCTCCGGGGGGAGCGGGACGGTTCGGGACACGAGAGGCGCGGCGGCCGCCCCGATCGCGTCGGTCGACCGCTCGCCCGCGGGCAGCGAGGTCATCACGCAGGAGGATACGGCGCGCACCCCGGAGTCCCGGCATCGCCTCACGGAACCCTCGCCCTCCGGCCGCGTGTGCTCACCCGGCGGCCCAGGCGACCGCCTGGGCGCACGCGCGCACCCTGGACGAGCCGCGTGTGCTCACCCGGCTGCCCAGGTGACCGCCTGGGCACACGCGAGGCCCTGAACGAGCCGCGTGTGCTCACCCGGCTGCCCGGGCGACCGCCGGGGCACACGCGAGCACCCTGGACGGGGAGGTGGGCCGTCAGGTGGGCGCCGGCGCAGTGGGAGGATGACGCGCATGAGCCGTGCCTCCCTCGACAAGGACCCCCGCGACGTCGCCGCGATGTTCGACGACGTCGCGAGCAAGTACGACGTGACGAACGACGTGCTGAGCCTGGGGCAGGACCGGCTGTGGCGTCGCGCCGTCGTCGCCGCCTGCGAGGCGCGGCCCGGCCAGACCGTCCTCGACATCGCCGCGGGCACCGGCACGAGCAGCGAGCCCTTCGCCGACGACGGCGTCGACGTCGTCCCCGCCGACTTCTCGCTCGGGATGCTGCGGGTGGGCCACCGCCGCCGCTCGGACCTCGGGTTCACCGCCGCCGACGCGATGAACCTGCCCTTCGCCGACGAGAGCTTCGACGTCGTGACGATGAGCTTCGGGCTGCGCAACGTCGCCGACCCGGACGCCGCGCTGCGCGAGTTCCTCCGCGTCACCAAGCCGGGTGGACGCCTCGTCGTGTGCGAGTTCAGCAGCCCGACGAACGCCGCGTTCCGCACGGTCTACAGCCGCTACCTCATGCGCGCCCTGCCCGCGGTCGCGCGCAGGGTGAGCAGCAACCCGGAGAGCTACGTCTACCTCGCCGAGTCGATCCGGGCGTGGCCCGACCAGCGCGCCCTCGCGCACCGCGTGCAGGCCGCGGGCTGGGAGGACGTGCAGTGGCGCGACCTCTCCGGCGGCATCGTCGCCCTCCACCGCGCGACGAAGCGCTGACCTCGCAGGCTTCGACGAGGTAAGGCCCCCCTCAGTGCGTCCGGCATTTCGGGAGTCGTAGAGTTGCGCCGATCGTGAAGACATTCACAAGCACCCTCGAGGCCTCAGTGACGACCGCACACCGCGCCCTCCGGCGCCCCGCTCCCGGGAGGACCACCTCCCCGGGTGTGCCGTACGTCACTCCCCCTAGGATGGCCGGGACGCCGCACCTCGACCCGTCCGCCCCGCCCCGGACGCACCCGAGCACCGAAAGGGGAGTTGTCGCCCGATGAACAACCCCTACGTCCCGCTGCTGATCCTGCTGGCCCTCGGTTTCGGCTTCGCCCTGCTCTCGGTGGGCACGAGCCTCGTCGTCGGCCCGAAGCGCTACAACCGCGCGAAGCTCGAGGCCTACGAGTGCGGGATCCAGCCCACGCCGCGCGCCGCGGGTGGTGGCCGCGTGCCGATCAAGTACTTCCTCACGGCGATGCTCTTCATCATCTTCGACATCGAGGCCGTGTTCCTGTACCCCTTCGCGGTGGCCTTCGACCAGCTGGGGCTGTTCGCCCTCGTCGAGATGGTCCTGTTCATCCTCACCGTGTTCGTCGCCTACGCCTACGTGTGGAAGCGCGGGGGGCTGGAGTGGGACTGAGCACCGCACCGACCGCACGGACCGCACGAACCGCACCCGACTGCACCGCCGAGGAGGCGTGATGGGACTCGAGGAGAAGCTGCCCGCGGGGTTCGTCCTCACGACGCTCGAGAACGTCGCCGGCTACATGCGCAAGGCCTCGATCTGGCCGGCCACCTTCGGCCTGGCCTGCTGCGCCATCGAGATGATGGCCGTCGGGACCCCCGACTACGACATCGCCCGCTTCGGCATGGAGCGCTTCAGCGCCACCCCGCGCCAGGCCGACCTGATGATCGTCGCGGGCCGGGTCAGCCAGAAGATGGCGCCGGTCGTCCGCCAGGTGTACGACCAGATGCCCAACCCCAAGTGGGTCATCTCGATGGGCGTGTGCGCCAGCTCGGGCGGGATGTTCAACAACTACGCGATCGTCCAGGGCGTCGACCACATCATCCCCGTCGACATCTACCTGCCCGGCTGTCCGCCGCGACCGGAGATGCTGCTCAACGCGATCATCGAGCTGCACGACCAGATCCAGAACAGCAAGCTCGGCGTCAACCGCATCGCGGCCGCCCGCGCCGCCGAGGAGGCCGCCCTGCGCGCGACCCCGACCTCGCTCATGGCGCCCACCCACGACCACCTCGCGCACCTCGCGGCGCCGGCCGGGAAGAACCTGCTCGCATGACCGACGAGAAGAAGACCGACGACGGTCCCGAGCTCGAGGACGCCGACGTGCAGGCGGTCCCCGACAAGGTGATCGACAGCCCCGAGACCTCCACCGTCGACGACCCCGATGCGCTCCGACCCGCCCACAGCGCGAACATCGCGACCTGGCAGGAGATCGCCGAGGGCGACGGCACGCCGGTGCAGGTCGGCGAGCGCCGCGGCATGTTCGGCCCGCGCGACGGCCAGGACACCACCGGCTACGGCGGCCTCGTCACCCCGACGCTCTTCCCCGGCGCCAGCCCGCGCCCCTACGGCTCGTACTTCGACGAGCTCGCCGACACCCTCGCCGGCGCCCTCACCGAGGCCGGCGGCCCCACCGCCAACGAGGCGGTCGAGAAGGTCGTCGTCGACCGGGGCGAGCTCACCCTCTTCGTCCGCCGCGAGCACCTCCTCGCCGTGGCGCGCGTCCTGCGCGACCACCCCGGCCTGCGGTTCGAGATGTGCATGGGCGTCTCCGGCGTCCACTACCTCGAGGACGAGGGCCGCGAGCTCCACGCGGTCTACCCGCTGCTGTCGATCACCCACGGCAGCCGGCGCGTGCGCGTCGAGGTCACCGCCCCCGACGCCGACCCGCACATCCCGTCGGTCGTGTCGGTCTGGCCCGGCAACGACTGGCACGAGCGCGAGACCTGGGACATGTTCGGAATCGTGTTCGACGGCCACCCCGCGCTGACCCGCATCCTCATGCCCGACGACTGGCCCGGCCACCCGCAGCGCAAGGACTACCCGCTCGGCGGCATCCCCGTCGAGTACAAGGGCGGCGTCGTACCCCCGCCCGACGAGCGGAGGGTGTACTCCTGATGACGACCCGCGACCAGGACTTCGACCTCTTCGAGGACGCCCCGGCCGGCGACGCCGAGCCCACCGTCGACCCGTACGGCGCGTCGACCCACGACGACACCGAGGGCGCACCCGTCTTCACCGTCTCCGGCGGCGACTGGAACGACCTCGTCGACGAGGCGACCGCGCTCCACGAGGAGCGGATCGTCGTCAACATGGGCCCGCAGCACCCGTCGACGCACGGCGTGCTCCGCCTCATCCTCGAGCTCGACGGCGAGACGGTCACCGAGGCCCGCGCGGGCATCGGCTACCTCCACACCGGCATCGAGAAGAACATGGAGTTCCGCACCTGGGTGCAGGGCGTGACGTTCTGCACCCGGATGGACTACCTGACGCCGATGTTCCAGGAGACGGCGTACTGCCTCTCCATCGAGAAGCTGCTCGGCATCACCGACCGGATCCCGGAGCGCGCCAACGTCATCCGCGTCATGATGATGGAGCTCACGCGGGTCAACTCCCACCTCGTGTGCCTCGGCACCGGCGGCATGGAGATGGGCGCGACCACGGTGATGACGGTCGGGTTCCGTGAGCGCGAGCGCATCCTGCGCGTGTTCGAGGCGATCACCGGCCTGCGGATGAACAACGCCTACATCCGCCCCGGCGGTGTGGCCCAGGACGTCCCGCACGGTGCGGTCGACATGGTCCGCGAGGTCGTCGGCGAGCTGCGCCGCGGCCTCCACGAGCTCGAGCTGCTCCTCAACGAGAACCCGCTGCTCAAGGGCCGCACGGTCGGCGTCGGCTACCTCGACCTCACCGGCTGCACCGCCCTCGGCATCACCGGTCCGGTCCTGCGCAGCACCGGGCTCCCGCACGACCTGCGCAAGTCCGCCCCGTACTGCGGCTACGAGACCTACGACTTCGAGGTCAAGACCCGCACGGGCGCCGACGCGTACGACCGCCTGCGCATCCGCATCGACGAGATGTACGAGTCGCTGAAGATCGTCGAGCAGTGCCTCGACCGCCTCCAGCGCACCGAGGGGCAGCCGGTCATGGTCGAGGACAAGAAGATCGCCTGGCCGGCCCAGCTCGCCATCGGCGGCGACGGCCAGGGCAACAGCCTCGAGCACATCCGCACGATCATGGGCTCCTCGATGGAGGCGCTGATCCACCACTTCAAGCTCGTCACCGAGGGCTTCCGCGTGCCGCCCGGCCAGGCCTACGCGGCGGTCGAGTCGGCCAAGGGCGAGCTCGGCTGCCACACCGTCTCCGACGGCGGCACCCGCCCCTACCGCGCGCACTTCCGTGACCCGAGCTTCAACAACCTGCAGGCCGTGGCGGCGATGTGCGAGGGATCGCAGGTCGCCGACGTCATCGTCGCCGTGGCCTCCATCGACCCCGTCATGGGAGGTGTCGACCGCTGATGGCCCACGACTTCGGCCTCCAGACCGCATCCGGTCACCTCACGGTCAGTGAGGAGTCCAAGGAGCCGTACCCCGCCGACGTCGAGGCGCAGTTCCGCGCCGACGCCGCCGAGGTCATCGCGCGCTACCCCGAGAAGCGCTCGGCCCTCCTGCCGCTGCTGCACCTCGTGCAGTCGGTCGACGGCTACGTCACCGGGCGCGGCATCGACCTGTGCGCCGAGCTGCTCGACCTCACGACCGCCGAGGTCAGCGGCGTCGCGACGTTCTACACGCAGTACAAGCGCCACCCCAACGGCGAGTACACGGTCGGTGTCTGCACCAACACGCTGTGCGCGGTCATGGGCGGCGACGAGATCTGGGACGCCGTCTCCGAGCACCTGGGCATCGGCCACGACGAGACGACCGACGACGGCAAGATCACCCTCGAGCGCATCGAGTGCAACGCGGCGTGCGACTACGCCCCGGTCGTCATGGGCAACTGGGAGTTCTTCGACAACCAGACCGTCGGCTCCACGATCGAGCTCGTCGACCGGCTGCGCGCGGGTGAGGACGTCCGCCCCACCCGCGGCCCCGCCCGCCTGTGCACCTTCAAGCAGGTGAGCCGCGTGCTCGCCGGCTTCCACGACGGCCTCGCCGACGAGGGCGTGGGCGCCGGCCCGGCCTCCCTCGTCGGGCTCGAGCTCGCCAAGCGCAACGGCTGGACCGCTCCCGAGGGCGCGAGCGCCGGTGGCGCCGGGACGTCCGCACCGGTCACCCCCGGCAACACCGAGGTCACCCCCGCCCACGACGAGGCGAAGGCCCCGAAGGCGGAGGAGGCCGCGGTCGCCAACGCCGCCGACGACACCCCGGCCGAGGACGAGGCGAAGGCGGCCGGCACGCCCGCGGCCGGACGCACCGCGAAGAAGGCGACTCCCAAGAAGGCGAAGGACGCGTGATGGCGAGCACCCTGACCCCGATCCTGTCGAAGTTCTGGGACGACCCCCGGAGCTGGACGCTCGAGACCTACGCGCGGCACGACGGCTACAAGGCGCTCGACAAGGCGCTCGGCATGGCGCCGGCCGCGATCATCCAGGCCGTCAAGGACTCCAGCCTGCGCGGCCGCGGCGGTGCGGGCTTCCCCACCGGCATGAAGTGGTCCTTCATGGCCCCGCCGGACGGCGGTGCACGCTACCTCGTCGTCAACGCCGACGAGTCCGAGCCGGGCACCTGCAAGGACATCCCGCTGATGATGGCGAACCCGCACGTCCTCATCGAGGGCGTCGCCATCTCCTCGTTCGCCATCGGGTGCGAGCACGCCTTCATCTACCTGCGTGGCGAGGTCGTCCACGTCTACCGCCGCCTGCTGCGCGCGGTCGAGGAGGCCTACGCGGCAGGGCACCTCGGCGACGACGTGCACGGCACCGGCGTCAACCTCCACATCACCGTGCACGCCGGCGCGGGTGCCTACATCTGCGGCGAGGAGACCGCGCTCCTCGACTCCCTCGAGGGCCGCCGCGGCCAGCCGCGGAGCAAGCCGCCGTTCCCCGGCGCGCAGGGGCTCTACGCCCGCCCGACCTCGGTCAACAACGTCGAGTCGATCGCCTCGGTCCCCGGGATCATCCTCGAGGGCGTCGACTGGTTCACCGGCATGGGCACCGAGAAGTCCACCGGGTTCGGCATCTTCAGCCTGTCCGGCCACGTGAGGAACCCCGGCCAGTTCGAGGCGCCGCTCGGCATCACCCTGCGCGAGCTGCTCGAGATGGCCGGCGGGATGCGCGACCCCGACAAGGCGATCAAGTTCTGGACGCCCGGCGGCTCGTCGACACCGCTGTTCACGGCCGAGCACCTCGACGTCCCGCTCGACTTCGAGTCGGTCGGGGCGGCGGGCTCCATGCTCGGGACCCGCGCCCTGCAGATCTTCGACGAGACGACCTGCGTCGTGCGCGCCGTCGACCGCTGGACCGACTTCTACAAGCACGAGTCGTGCGGCAAGTGCACCCCCTGCCGCGAGGGCACGTGGTGGCTCAAGCAGATCCTCGGCCGCCTCGAGCAGGGCGAGGGGAGCGAGGAGGACCTCGACAAGCTCCTCGACATCTGCGACAACATCCTCGGTCGCAGCTTCTGCGCGCTCGGCGACGGTGCCACGAGCCCCATCACGAGCTCGATCCAGTACTTCCGCGACGAGTACGTCGCCCACCTCACCCACGGTGGGTGCCCGTTCGACCGCCACGCCTCGACGCTGTTCGCCAAGGACGAGAAGGAAAGCGTGACCGCATGACGACCACGCCCGAGAAGGTCGAGGCGCCCGCCGCGCCCGACCTCGTCACCCTGACGATCGACGACCGCGAGGTCTCGGTCCCCAAGGGCACCCTCATCATCCGCGCCGCCGAGACCGTCGGCATCGAGATCCCGCGGTTCTGCGACCACCCCGGCCTGGACCCGGTCGGTGCCTGCCGCCAGTGCCTCGTCGAGGTCTGGATGCCGGGCCCGCCCGGACCCGACGGCACGCCGAGCGAGCCGCGCCAGATGCAGGGCCCGCCCGGGCGGATGAAGCCGCAGGCCTCGTGCACGATGGCCGTCGCCCCCGGCATGGTCGTCAAGACGCAGTACACGTCCGAGGGCGCCGACAAGGCGCAGCAGGGCGTCATGGAGCTGCTCCTCATCAACCACCCGCTCGACTGCCCGGTCTGCGACAAGGGCGGCGAGTGCCCCCTGCAGAACCAGGCGATGAGCAACGGGCGCTCCACCTCGCGCTTCGAGGACGTCAAGCGCACCTACCCCAAGCCGGTCAACATCTCCAGCCAGGTGCTCCTCGACCGTGAGCGGTGCGTCCTGTGCGCCCGCTGCACCCGCTTCTCCGAGCAGATCGCCGGCGACCCGTTCATCGCCCTCGTCGAGCGCGGCGCCCTCCAGCAGGTCGGCATCTACGAGGAGAAGCCCTTCGAGAGCTACTTCTCGGGCAACACCGTGCAGATCTGCCCGGTCGGCGCGCTCACCGGAGCGGCCTACCGCTTCCGCAGCCGTCCCTTCGACCTCGTGTCGACCCCGAGCGTCTGCGAGCACTGCGCGAGCGGCTGCGCCACCCGTACCGACCACCGCCGCGGCACCGTGCTGCGGCGGATGGCCGTCAACGACCCGGCCGTCAACGAGGAGTGGAACTGCGACAAGGGCCGCTGGGCGTTCGCGTACACCGCGCTGCCCGACCGCCTCCAGCTGCCGCAGGTCCGCGGCGAGGACGGCACGCTCCGTGTCGTCTCGTGGCGCGAGGCCCTCGAGGCCGCCGCGGCCGGGCTGCGCGCGGCCACCGCCCCCGCGGTCCTCACCGGCGGGCGCGTCAGCAGCGAGGACGCCTACGCCTACGGCAAGTTCGCCCGCACCGTCCTCGGCACCAACGACGTCGACTTCCGCGTCCGCCCGCACTCGGCGGAGGAGGCCGACTTCCTCGCCTCCCACGTCGTCGCCACCGGCCCGGACGGCGGCGCGGTCACCTACGCCGACCTCGAGGCCGCCAAGGCCGTCGTGCTCGTCGGCTTCGAGCCCGAGGACGAGAGCCCCATCGTCTTCCTCCGGCTGCGAAAGGCGTTCCGCAAGAGCCGCACCCGCGTCTTCGCCGTCGCGCCGGTCGCGACGCGCGGCCTGGCGAAGATGGGCGGCACGCTCATCCCGACCGCTCCCGGCACCGAGCCCGAGGTGCTGCGCGCGCTCGGGGAGGCCCGGGGCACCGACGCCGTCACCGCGGCCGGCGAGGCCCTGCGCGAGGGCGCGGTCGTCCTCGTCGGCGAACGCCTCGCCACGGTCCCCGGTGCACTGAGTGCGGTCGCGGCGCTGGCCGGGTCCACCGGTGCCCGCCTCGCCTGGGTCCCCCGGCGCGCCGGCGAGCGCGGCGCCCTCGAGGCCGGCGCCCTCCCGACGCTCCTGCCCGGTGGCCGCCCGGTCGCCGACGCCGCCGCCCGCGCGGAGGTCGCGCGGGCCTGGGGTGTCCCGTCGCTGCCCGAGGCCGACGGCCGCGACACCGCCGCGATCGTCGCGGCGGCCGCCGCCGGTGAGGTCGACGCGCTCGTCGTCGGCGGCGTCGACCCCGCCGACCTCGGCCTCGCCGGGGCCGCCGAGGCCCTCGCAGCGCCGTTCGTCGTCTCCCTCGAGATCCGCCCGTCGGCGGTCACCGAGGTCGCCGACGTCGTGCTCCCCGTCGCGGCGCACGCCGAGAAGGGCGGCACCTTCGTCGACTGGGAGGGCCGGGTCCGCGCCTTCGAGGCCGCCCTCGAGACCGGCCACGTCAGCGACTACCGCGCCCTCGACATGCTCGCCGACGAGATGGGCGAGTTCCTCGGCACGCGCACGCTGCGCGAGGTCCGCGCCGAGATGGCCGAGCTCGGTCCCTGGACCGGCGCCCGCGCCGCCGCCCCCACGGTCGAGGCGGGCGAGGTGCCGAGCCTCGACGCCGGCACGCTCGTCCTCGCGACGTGGCGCCACCTGCTCGACCGTGGGTCGCTCCAGGACGGCGAGCCGTTCCTGGCCGGCACCGCGCCGCGGCCGGTCGCGCGGGTCTCCGCTCCGACGGCCGAGGCCTTCGGCGTCGTCGACGGCGACGACCTGACCGTGACCGTCGGCGAGGGCCTCACGGTCACCGCGCCGGTGCTCGTGTCCGAGATGGCCGACCACGTCGTCTGGCTGCCGACGAACTCCGCGGGCTCGGACCTCCGCCCCGCCCTCGAGGGCGCCCCCGGCGCCCTCGTCTCCGTCACGAAGGAGGCCCTGGCATGAGCAGCACGCTCGCCGCACTGCCCGAGGTCGTCTCGCTCGCCACGGCGGGCACCGACAACCCGCGGGCCGACTTCAGCGACACCCCGCTGTGGCTCTCGCTCGTCAAGGCGCTCGTCATCTTCGTCTACCTGCTGCTCTCGACGCTGCTCGTCATCTGGTTCGAGCGCCGCGTCATCGGCCGCATGCAGCAGCGCCCGGGCCCGAACCGCAACGGCCCGTTCGGGCTGCTCCAGACCCTCGCCGACGGCATGAAGTCGATGCTCAAGGAGGACGTCCGGCCCAAGGCCGCCGACGTCGTCGTCTTCACGCTCGCCCCGCTCATCACGGCGACGATGGCGTTCGTCTCCTTCGCGATCATGCCGCTGGGCGGTGAGGTCAGCATGTTCGGGCACCGCACCCCGCTCCAGCTGACCGACACCCCCGTCGCGGTCCTCGTCGTCCTCGCCGTCGCCGGCGTCGGCATCTACGGCGTGGTCCTCGCGGGCTGGAGCTCGGGGTCGACGTACCCGCTCATCGGTGGCCTGCGCAGCTCGGCGCAGATGATCTCCTACGAGATCGCGATGGGCCTCTCGCTCGTCGGCGTCTTCCTCTACGCCGGGTCGATGTCGACCTCGCAGATCGTCTCCGCGCAGCGCGACCTGTGGTTCGTCGTGCCGGCGTTCTTCAGCTTCTTCGTCTACGTCATCACGATGGTCGGCGAGACCAACCGCCTCCCGTTCGACCTCGCCGAGGGCGAGGGCGAGCTCACCGGCGGGTTCCACACCGAGTACGGCTCGATGCGCTTCGCGATGTTCTTCCTCGGCGAGTACATCAACATGTTCACCGTCGCGGCCCTGGCCACGACGATGTTCCTCGGCGGCTACGCGGCGCCCCCCGGCGTCTCGCTCATCGCCGACGGGATGTTCGCCACCGGCTGGTGGGGCATCTTCTGGTTCACCGTCAAGCTGTGGATGTTCATGTTCGTGTTCGTCTGGCTGCGCGGCTCCCTGCCGCGCGTCCGGTACGACCAGTTCATGCGCTTCGGGTGGAAGTTCCTCATCCCGGCGACGCTCGGCTGGGTCGTCCTCATCGCGTTCTTCCGCGCCGGCCAGAACGGCTGGCTCGGCGGCAACGTCGTCCTCGCCGGCCGGACCTTCCCCATCACCTCCCTCTTCCTCGTCGGCGTCATCGCCGTGGGGGCGCTCGTCGCCGGCTGGTTCTGGGACCGACGCGCCGAGCGCAAGGAGGCCGCGCTCCACCCGACGATCCCCGACGAGATCGACCCCTACGCCGGGGGCTTCCCGGTGCCGCCCCTGCCGGGGCAGCGCCTGCGCGAGCCCTCGCTGACCGCGCCGGCCCTCACGTCCGGCAGCGACACCAAGGAGGACGCTCGTGGCTGACGAGCAGAAGAAGTCCGGCTTCTTCTCCGACCTGTTCGCCCCCGTCGGCGGGTTCGGCGTCACCTTCTCGACGATGTTCCGCAAGGTCGTCACCGAGGAGTACCCGGAGGAGAAGCGGCCCACGCAGCCGCGCTTCCACGGCCGGCACCAGCTCAACCGCCACCCCGACGGCCTCGAGAAGTGCGTCGGGTGCGAGCTGTGCGCCTGGGCCTGCCCGGCCGATGCGATCCTCGTCGAGGGCGCGGACAACGACGACACCGAGGGCGGCGCGGGGCGCTTCAGCCCCGGTGAGCGGTACGGACGCGTCTACCAGATCAACTACCTGCGCTGCATCTTCTGCGGGCTGTGCATCGAGGCATGCCCGACGCGCGCGCTGACGATGACGAACCAGTACGAGCTCGCCGACGACAACCGCGCCGACCTGATCTTCACCAAGGACCAGCTCCTCGCCCCGCTCCAGCCCGGCATGCTCCCCCCGCCGTTCCCCATGGCCGACGGCATGGAGGAGCGCGACTACTACCTCGGCAAGGTCACCGGGGCCACCGACTCCCAGCGCGAGTACGTCGCCGCGCACACCCGCACCGACGACGCGGAGGTGACCTCGTGACCGGCACCGGTGAGGCCGTCCTGTTCTGGATCCTCGGCCCGACGGCCGTCCTCGGCGCCCTCGGGCTGGTCTTCGCGCGCAAGGCGGTCCACGCGGCCCTCGGCATGGCGCTGACGATGATCGTCCTCGGCGTCTTCTACGTCACCCAGGGCGCGGACTTCCTCGGCGTCATCCAGATCTTCGTCTACACCGGCGCGGTGATGATGCTGTTCCTCTTCGTCCTCATGCTCGTGGGCGTCGACTCCTCCGACAGCCTCGTCGAGACGATCACCGGGCAGCGCTGGGCCACCGCCCTGCTCAGCCTCGGGCTCGGCGGCTTCCTCGCCGCCGCCATCGGGCGGGTGACCTTCCCGGAGCCGGCCGGCGTGGAGTCGATCAACGCCCAGACCGGCAACGTCAGCGCCGTCGCGCAGCTGATCTTCGGCCGGTACGTCTGGGTCTTCGAGATGACGAGCGCCCTCCTCATCACCGCCGCCCTCGGCGCGATGGTGCTCGCCCACCGCGAGCGCCTCGGCAAGGGCCCGGACCAGAAGGAGTGGAGCAAGCGGCGCTTCAAGGACGGCGAGCACCTCGCCGGCCTCCCGGCCCCCGGCGTCTACGCGCGGCACAACGCCGTCGACACCCCGGCCCTGCTGCCCGACGGCACGGCGTCCGAGCTGTCGGTCTCGCGGGTGCTCACCGCGCGCGAGCAGAACACCTCGCCCGAGATCTACCGCGAGAACGAGGCCGAGATCGAGCGCGACCTGCGCGAGGGGAGCGAGCGATGAGCCTGGTCAACTACATCTACCTGGCGACGATCCTCTTCGTCATCGGTGGCGCGACCGTGCTGACCCGGCGCAACGCGATCATCGTCTTCATGGGCGTCGAGCTCATGCTCAACGCGGCGAACCTCGTCTTCGTGACGTTCGCGCGGATGCACGGCAACCTCGACGGCCAGGTCCTCGCCCTCTTCGTCATGGTCGTCGCGGCCGCGGAGGTCGTCGTCGGCCTCGCGATCATCATGGCGATCTTCCGGTCCCGCCGGTCGGCCTCGGTCGACGACGCGAACCTGCTGAAGCTGTAAGGAGCACCTGTGACGTCACTCATCACCGCCGACAGCGGGCTCGCCGCGGTCGACGCGACCGGAGCCGCCGGGGTCGCCTGGCTGCTCGTCGCGCTGCCGCTGCTCGGGTCCGCGGTCCTCCTGCTCGGCGGGCGTCGCACCGACCGCTGGGGTCCGCTGCTGGCCACCGGCCTGTCGTGGGGCTCCTTCGTCGTCGGGCTCGTCGTGCTCCTCCAGCTCGTCGGCCTCGACGAGGCCCAACGGGCGCAGCACATCGGTCTGTGGAGCTGGGTACCGGCGGGCGCCTTCCAGCTCGACGTCGGGCTGCTCGTCGACCCGCTGTCGATGGCGTTCGTCATGCTCATCACCTTCGTCGGGTCGCTCATCCACGTGTACTCGCTCGGGTACATGGAGCACGACCCCGACAAGCGGCGCTTCTTCGCCTACCTCAACCTCTTCGTCGCGGCGATGCTGCTCCTCGTCCTCTCCGACAGCTACCTGCTGCTCTTCGTCGGCTGGGAGGGCGTGGGCCTGGCCTCCTACCTGCTCATCGGGTTCTGGAACCACAACCCGGCGTACGCGACCGCCGCGAACAAGGCGTTCTTCGTCAACCGGGTCGGCGACCTCGGCCTGTCCATCGCCATCATGGTGATGTTCGTGACCTTCGGCGGGGTCGACTACGCCACCGTCAACGAGGGCGTCGCGGGCGCCAACCAGGGTGCCCTCACCGCCATCGGCCTGCTCCTCCTCGTCGGGGCCTGCGGCAAGTCGGCGCAGTTCCCGCTCCAGAGCTGGCTCGGCGACGCGATGGCCGGCCCCACGCCGGTGTCAGCGCTCATCCACGCGGCGACGATGGTCACCGCCGGCGTCTACCTCGTCGTGCGCTCCAACGTCATCTACGACGCCGCCCCCGACGCCCAGCTGGCCGTCGCCCTCGTCGGCGCCGTGACCCTGCTCTTCGGGGCGGTCGTCGGCTGCGCCAAGGACGACATCAAGAAGGCCCTCGCGGCCTCGACGATGAGCCAGATCGGCTACATGATGCTCGCGGCCGGCCTCGGCCCGGTCGGCTACGCCTTCGCGATCTTCCACCTGCTGACCCACGGCTTCTTCAAGGCCGGCATGTTCCTCGGCGCCGGCTCGGTCATGCACGGCATGAAGGACGAGGTGAACATGCGCCGCTACGGCGGGCTGTCGACCTTCATGAAGATCACCTGGGTGACCTTCGGGCTCGGCTGGCTCGCCATCCTCGGCGTCCCGCCGTTCTCCGGCTTCTGGTCCAAGGACAAGGTCATCGAGGCCGCGTTCGTCGGCGAGGGCTGGCAGCCCTGGGTCCTCGGCGGAGCCGCCCTCGTCGGCGCGGGCATCACCGCGTTCTACATGTCGCGCCTGTTCTTCATGACCTTCCACGGCGAGAGGCGCTGGGACGACGAGGAGTACCACCCGCACGAGTCACCACTGACGATGACGGTGCCGATGATGGTGCTCGCCGGCGGCTCGGCCTTCCTCGGCCTGGTCCTCGGCCCGACCGGGGTCTTCACGCACTGGCTCGAGCCGGTCGTGGGCGCGCACGGCGAGGAGCACCCGGTCATCGCGCCGGCCCTGCTCATCGTCCTGACCCTCGTCCTCGTCGCCGCCGGCGCCGGGCTGGCGTGGATGCGCTACGGCCGCGACGACGTGCCGGAGGTCGCGCCGCGTGGCTCGGTCCTCACGCGCGCCGCCCGCGTCGACCTCTACCAGGACGCCGTCAACGAGGGCCTGTTCATGCGCCCCGGCATCCACCTGACCCGCGGCCTCGTCTTCGCCGACGCCCGGGGCATCGACGGCGCCGCCGGAGGTCTCGCGGCGCTCGTCGGCGGCCTCTCCTCGAGGCTGCGCCGTGTCCAGACCGGGTACGCCCGGTCGTATGCCCTGACGATGCTCACCGGTGTCGTCGCCGTCCTCGGTGCTCTGTGGGTGATCCAGTGAACTCCCTGCCCCTGCTGACCCTCATGCTGGTCGTGCCGCTCGTCGGCGCGGTCGTCGTGGCGGCGCTGCCCGGTGGGTCGGCGCGCAACGCCCGGCCGGTCGCCCTCGGGTTCTCCCTCGTCACCCTCGGCCTCGCGCTCGCCGCCTGGGCGCGGTTCGACACCGGCAGCACCGAGATGTTCCAGCTCTCGGAGGTGTACGCGTGGATCCCGCAGTTCGGGGTGTCCTACGCGCTCGGGGTCGACGGCATCGCCCTGTCGCTCATCGTCATGGCGACGATCCTCACCCCGGTCTGCCTGCTCGCGGCGTGGAAGGACGTCGACGCCGACGACCTCGGTCGCACCAAGCGCTACTTCGCGCTCATGCTCGTCCTCGAGGCGTTCATGGTCGGTGTCTTCGCCGCCACCGACGTCTTCCTCTTCTACGTCTTCTTCGAGGCGATGCTCATCCCGGTGTACTTCCTCATCGGGCTGTTCGGCGGTCCGCGTCGCCAGTACGCGGCGGTGAAGTTCCTGCTGTTCTCCCTCGCCGGCGGGCTCGTCATGCTCGTCGCGGTCATCGGCGTCTACGTCGCGGGCCCGGGCGGCGAGCAGGGCTTCCTCGTCGAGTCGCTGACCGACAACCTCGAGGCGAGCACCGGTGCGCTGCGCTGGATGTTCGTCGGCTTCTTCGTCGCGTTCGCGGTCAAGGCGCCGATGTGGCCGGTGCACACCTGGCTGCCGGATGCCGCGGCCGAGTCGCGCCCGGCCACCGCGGTGCTCCTCGTCGGTGTCCTCGACAAGGTCGGCACCTACGGGATGATCCGCTTCTGCCTCCAGCTGTTCCCGGAGGCCTCGCAGTGGGCGACACCGGTCGTCATCACCCTCGCGGTCGTGTCGGTTGTCTACGGCGCGCTGCTCGCGATCGGCCAGACCGACATGATGCGGCTCATCGCGTTCACCTCGATCAGCCACTTCGGCTTCATCGTCCTGGGCATCTTCGCCCTGACGAGCGTCGGCGGCGCCGGGTCGACCCTCTACATGGTCAACCACGGCTTCTCCACGGCCGGGCTGTTCCTCCTCGCCGGGTTCCTCGTGGCCCGGCGCGGGTCGAAGCGGATCCCCGACTACGGCGGCTGGCAGCGGGTCACCCCCGTCCTCGCGGGAACCTTCCTCGTCGCCGGCCTGTCGTCGCTGGCGCTGCCCGGGCTGTCGAGCTTCGTCTCCGAGTTCCTCGTCCTCCAGGGCACCTTCATGCGCTACCCGGTGGCGGCCGTCATCGCGGCGGTCGGCATCGTCCTCGCGGCGCTGTACATCCTGCTGATGTACCAGCGCGTCATGACCGGGCCGAAGCCGAGCTTCGCCGAGGGCGAGGCGCCCCATGACCTCTCGCTGCGCGAGAAGGTCGTCGTCGCGCCGATCATCGCCTCGTTCGTGCTGCTCGGCTTCTACCCCAAGCCCGTGCTCGACCTCGTCAACCCGGCCGTGGACCGGACGCTGCAGATCGTCGGCGTCACCGACCCCGCGCCCGCCAACGCCTCCGGGAGCGCCCAGTGACCGACTTCCAGATGGTCGACGTCGCCTACGCGGCGGTCCTGCCGATGTTCATCGTCGCCGCGGGCGCGATCGTCGGCGTGCTCGTCGAGGCCTTCGCCCCGCGCGCGGTCCGCCACGGCGTCCAGGTGTGGCTGACCGTCGCCACCCTCCTCGTCGCGCTGGCGGCCCTCGTCGTGTGGTCGCGGGAGGACCAGGCCGTCACCCTCGGCGGCTCGGTCGCCATCGACGGCGTCGCGCTCTTCCTCCAGGCCTCGCTCCTGCTCCTGGCGGCGACCGGCGTGCTCGTCATGGCCGAGCGCTTCGGCGGGGTCGGCGCCGACGCCTTCACCCCGATGGGCGCCTCGACCCCCGGGTCCTCGCAGGAGGACGCCGCCACCCGCGCCGGGTACGCGACCTCCGAGGTCTTCCCGCTCACCCTGTTCGCGGTGCTCGGGATGATGGTCTTCGTCAGCGCCAACGACCTCATCACGATGTTCGTCGGGCTCGAGGTCCTCTCGCTGCCGCTGTACGTCATGACCGGCCTCGCGCGCCGTCGCCGCCTGCTGTCGCAGGAGGCCGCGCTCAAGTACTTCCTCCTCGGGGCGTTCTCCAGCGCGTTCTTCCTCTTCGGCGCGGCACTGCTCTACGGCTACGCCGGGTCCAGCGACCTCAAGCTCATCTCACAGGCGATCTCCACGGCCTCGGGCGACCTCGACGGCCTGCTCCTGCCCGGCGTCGTCCTCACCCTCATCGGCCTGCTGTTCAAGGTCGGGGCGGTGCCGTTCCACTCGTGGACGCCCGACGCCTACCAGGGGGCGCCCACCCCGGTCACCGGCTTCATGGCCGCCTGCACCAAGCTCGCCGCGTTCGGCGCGATCCTGCGCCTCGTCTACGTCGGTGTCGGCGCGAACCGGTGGGACTGGGAGATCGGCGTCGCCGTCATCGCGGCCCTGACGATGGTCGTCGGTGCCGTCCTGTCGGTCACCCAGACCGACGTCAAGCGGCTCCTCGCGTACTCGTCGGTGGCGCACGCCGGCTTCATCCTCGTCGGTGTCCTCGCGTTCTCCGAGGCGGCCATCGGCGGCGTGCTGTTCTACCTGCTCGCCTACGGCTTCACGACGATCGCCGCCTTCGGCATCGTCGCGATGGTGCGCCAGGGCGGGTCCGAGGCGTCGCACCTGTCGCAGTGGGCCGGTCTCGGCCGCCGGCACCCCGTCGTTGCAGGCGTGTTCGCGTTCCTCCTCCTCGCGTTCGCCGGCATCCCGCTCACCTCGGGCTTCACCGCCAAGTACGCGGCCTTCGCCCCGGCCGTCGAGTCCGGCACCTCCGGGGTGGTCCTCGTCGTCATCGGTGTCCTCGCCTCCGCGGTCACCGCGTTCGTCTACGTCCGGCTCATCGTCCTCATGTACTTCACCGACGCCCCCGAGGGCGACGCCGTCGTCGCGCTGACGCCCTCGGTGCCGTCGACGATCGCCATCACGGTCGGTGTCCTCGTGACCGTCCTCGCCGGGGTCCTCCCCGGGCTCGCCCTCGAGGCCGCCGGCTCGGCCTCGCACTTCCTCCTGTGACGGGCGTGGCGACGGGCGCGCAGCGGGGCACCCCCTCGGTGCTCGAGCTCCCCGGGGCGTCCGAGGAGCTGCGCACCCGCCTCGCCGACGGGCTGGCCGCGGTCAACGCGCTCATCGAGGAACGGGTCGACCACGACGACCCGTTCATCGCCGAGGCCGGGGCGCACCTCACGGCCGCGGGCGGCAAGCGGTTCCGGCCGCTGCTGACCCTGCTCGCGTCCGAGCTGGGGTCGGGGGCGTCCACCCAGGTGGTCGCCGCGGCGGCCGGCGTCGAGCTGACCCACCTCGCCTCGCTCTACCACGACGACGTCATGGACGAGGCCGACGTGCGGCGCGGTGCACCGTCGGCGAACGCCCTCTACGGCAACTCCACGGCGATCCTCGTCGGTGACCTGCTCTTCGGCACCGCCTCCGACATCGTCGCCGACCTCGGCCCCGAGGCCGTGAAGATCCAGGCGCAGACCTTCGTGCGGCTGTGCTCGGGACAGATCCGCGACGACCGACCCACCCCGCCCGGGGTCGACCCCGTCGAGCACCACCTCGGCGTCCTCGCCGACAAGACCGGCGTCCTCATCGCCACGGCCGCGCGCTACGGGGCGATGTTCGGCGGCTGCGACGCGGCCACGGTCGAGGTGATGCGCGAGTACGGCGAGCGGCTCGGGATGGCGTTCCAGCTGGCCGACGACCTCATCGACATCGGGTCGGAGGCCGACGAGACCGGCAAGACCCCCGGCACCGACCTGCGCGAGGGCAAGCGGACCCTGCCCGTCCTCCACGTCCTCGCGTCGACCGACCCCGCCGATGCGCGGCTGCAGGCGCTCCTCACGGGCGACCTGTCGTCCGACGAGCGGCTGTCCGAGGCGCTGACCCTGCTGCGGGCCCACCCGGCGATGGAACGTGCCCGCGAGCACACCGAGGCCGTCGCGCGGCAGGCGCAGGACGTCCTCGCCTCGCTGCCCGAGAGCGACGCGAGGTCGGCGCTGCACGCTCTCGCGACGGGCGTCGTCCACCGCGTCGGCTGACCCGTCGTCCGAGAATCGACCAACAGGTCGATCTCGGTACGCCCCACCGACGACCACCTCCGCCACGTCCTCGGCCCCTGAACCCGCGTCGTGTGCTCAGGTGGCTGCCAGGGCGACCAGTTGAGCACACGAGCCCGAGAGGGCTTCCCAGGCGAGGTGGAGGGGTGTTGGATCGAAACGAGCGGAGGTGAGGCCGATGGCCCGTCGTGAGCGTCCGGCGAGGGTCCCGCCGCGGTGGGTCGTCACCGGCGCGTGGCGAGTCCACCGCGCGATCTACCGCGTCAGCGGCGGTCGAGTCGGCCTCTGGCGTCCGAAGCCGGGCAGGTGGGGCACGCTGCGCCTGACGACGACGGGCCGACGGTCCGGGCAGCCGCGCAGCGTCCTCCTCGGGTACTACGAGGACGGCCGGAACCTCGTGACGATGGCGATGAACGGCTGGGGCGAGGGCGAGCCGGCGTGGTGGCTCAACCTCCTCGCGAACCCGGAGGCCGAGGTCGAGGTCAGGGGCGGCACCCGACGGGTCCGGGGACGAGCGGCCGAGGGCGAGGAGCGGGAGCGGCTGTGGGCCCGCTGGCGCGAGATCGACACCCAGCTCGACGAGCTCGCCGCGCTGCGCTCGACGCGGACGGCGGTCGTCGTCCTCGAACCGCTCTAGTCGACGACACCCGGCGACACCTGCGAGGTCGACCCCGCGGCATCGCCTACCGTGGACGGGCCGCGCGAGCGATCGACACCGGAAGGGCACCCCAGGAACTCATGGTCAACGTGATGCTGGCCGGAGGGATCTCGATGGCCGTCGCCCTGCTGGGCACGCGCCCGTTCATCGGCCTGCTCGTGCGGCGCCGCTACGGACAGTTCATCCACGACGACCTCACCCACCACCACGTCAAGCGCGGCAAGCCCACGATGGGCGGGGTGGTCATCATCGCGGCGGCGGTCAGCGGCTACGTCGCCTCGCACCTCGTCGTCATGGCCGTCGGACCCCTCGGGGCGCTGGGCGCGGCGAACAGCGGGTTCTCGCTGGGCGCCCTGCTCGTCCTCTTCCTCCTCGTCGGGCTCGGCCTCGTCGGGTTCCTCGACGACTGGACGAAGATCCGCAGGGAGCGCAGCCTCGGCCTCACCTCGCGCCAGAAGCTCGCCGGCCAGACGCTCGTCACCGTCGTCTTCGCCCTGCTCGCGCTGCTGCTCGAAGGCGAGGACGGGCACTCCCCGGCCTCGACGGCGGTCTCCTTCGTGAGGGACACGGGCGTCGACCTCGCCTTCGCCGGCCCCGCGCTGGGTGTGGTCCTGTTCATCGTGTGGGCGAGCATCCTCATCGCGGGCGCCTCGAACGGGGTGAACATCACCGACGGCCTCGACGGCCTCGCCACCGGGGCGTCGGCGATGGTCTTCGGCGCCTACACGCTGATCGGCCTGTTCCAGTCGGGTCAGGCCTGTGACGTCGCGGCGACCGCGAGCTGCTACGAGGTGGGCGACGCGCTCGACCTCGCCGTCGTCTCCTGCTCGATCGCCGGGGCCTGCTTCGGGTTCCTGTGGTGGAACACCTCACCCGCCGAGATCATCATGGGTGACACCGGCTCGCTGTCCCTCGGTGCGGCCCTCGCCGGGCTGGCGATCCTCACCCGCACGCAGCTGCTGCTCGTCGTCCTCGGTGGGCTGTTCGTCATCATCACCGCGTCGGTGATCATCCAGGTCGTCAGCTTCCGCACGAGGCGCAAGCGGGTGTTCCGGATGGCGCCGCTGCACCACCATTTCGAGCTCGTCGGGTGGTCGGAGGTGACGATCGTCGCGCGCTTCTGGATCATCGCCGGGATCTGCGTCCTCGCCGGTCTCGCCCTGTTCTACGGCGAGTGGGTCGCCACCCCGTAGCCCGTCATGCCTCCTCCCGCGGGGACCGGCGGTCTCAGCGCACCCACACGACGTGCGTCCCGGTGGTGCGGAAGCCGGCCGCGAGCCACCGGCCCAGCTCGTCCCCGTGGGCGTAGCCGACCAGTGCCCGTCCCGGGTGGAGGACGGCCGCGCACGCGACCATGGCGGCGACGTCCTCGTCCCGGCCGCCGGCCGCCCAGGCGTTGGACAGCTCCACGGTGGCGCCCGCCTCGTGCAGCACGGCGCCGCCGACCGGACCGTCCGGTCCGTGCCGGGCGAGGACCGCGAAGCGCGGGTGCTCGAGGAAGGCCGGGAGGAGGACGCCGGCGTAGTCGTGCCGCTCGTTCCACCTCGCCAGCTCGCCGGGCTCGGTGACGACGCCCCACCCCTCGGGCAGGGTGTCCGCGGGCGGCGGCGCCTCCCGGTGCAGCCAGCGGGCCTCGAAGAGCCGCTCGAACCCGGCCGGTGCGAGGTCGAGGCTGCCGTACGAGTCGGCGACGGAGCAGTGCTCGAACGGCTCGACGGCGTGGAGCACCCGGTCAGCCGTGACGTCGTGCTGCAGCGTCTTGGCGGCGGAGTGCCAGGGGGGCGGCTCGGCGAGCGCCCACCACAGCGCGCCGTCGGACCGCGTGGGGATCCCGTGCACGGCGAAGACGTCCTCGTACCACGCCAGGCTCGCGCGCACCCCGGCCCCTGGCCCCACCGCCGTCTCCCCTGGCACCCTCCAGTGGTACCAGAGCCGGCCCGTCGCCGCGGCTCGTCGCGGGTTGTCATGGGGATGCCGAGGGGTGCCGCGTCCGACGTCGCCGAGCGGGGTCAGGGGCAGGGCTCGGTCGCCTCGGGGTCGTCGAGGTCGGCCACGGCGGGGCGGCGTCGGCGCGCGTGGCGCACCGAGTCGACCGTCAACAGCACGAGGGCGACCCACACGATCCCGAACCCGACCCACAGGGCTGCCGACACGTGCTCGCCCAGCACCACGACGCCGACGACGAGCTGCAGCACCGGGGTGATGAACTGGATGAGCCCGACGGTCACGAGCGGGATGCGCCGCGCCGCGGCGGCGAAGAGCAGCAGCGGGACCGCCGTCACGACCCCGGCCAGCACCAGCAGCGCGGTGTGCCAGCCGCCGTGCCCGCTGAACGTCATCGCGCCGCGCGAGGAGAGCACGAGCAGCACGACCACGGCGACGGGCGCCAGCACCGCCGTCTCGGCCGCGAGCGAGTGCATCGCCTGCAGGCTCGCGCCGACCTTCTTCTTCGTCAGGCCGTAGAGCCCGAAGGAGAACGCCAGGGCCAGCGGGATCCACGGTACGACGCCGCCGCCGACGGCCAGGTACACCGACGCGACCGCGCCGACCCCCACGGCCGCCCACTGCAGCGGCCGCAGCCGCTCGCCGAGGACGAACACACCGAGCGCCACGGTGACGACGGGGTTGAGGAAGTAGCCGAGCGCGGCCTCGTAGGTGCGCCCGGTGAGGACCGCGAGGACGTAGATGACCCAGTTCGCCGCGATGAGGACCGCGGCGACCGTGATGCCGGCGGCGAGCCGCCGGTTGCGCACGAGGGGGCGCACCCACGACAGGTCGCGCACGGCGACGAGCACGACGGCGCAGAAGGCGAGGGTCCACAGGATCCGGTGGGCGAGGATCTCCCACGCCCCCGCGGGCGCGAGGGCCGCGAAGTACAGCGGGAACAGGCCCCAGATGCCGTACGCGAGGAACCCGAAGAGGGTCCCCCGCCGCAGCTCGTCGTCGGCGCCCACCGAGGTCGAGACCGGTGAGCGCGTCGCCGTCACTCCACGGTCCAGGTGTCGCGACCACGGAGCAGGTCGGCGAGGTCGGCGTCGGTCGCCGGACCGCCGGCGGAGTCGCGCGCGGCGTCCACCTGGGCGCGGACGAGGTGGTCGTAGGACGGCCGCGAGACCTGGCGGAAGATGCCCATCGGCACGTGCGTCATCTCGGGGGAGTCGAGGCGCGAGAGCTGGAACGCCTGCGACGGGTCGTCGAGCGTCGGGTCGTGCACGACGACCGCGCCCTTCTCGCCCGTGGCGGCCTCGTCCTCCGCGATGAACTTCATGACGCCCGAGCCCTGGCGCACGAGGACCTTGCGGTCGCCCTCCGGGCCGACCGTGACGGCCTCGCCCTCACGCAGCCGCACGATGCGCGCCTCCTGCTGGGTGCGGTCCTTGAGGACCTCGAACGCGCCGTCGTTGAAGATCGGGCAGTTCTGGTAGATCTCGACGAGGGCGGTCCCGCGGTGCTCGGCCGCCGCCTTGAGGACGGTCGTCAGCTCGGCGCGGTCGGACTCCATGGCCCGCGCGACGAACGTCGCCTCGGCGCCGAGGGCCAGCGACACCGGGTTGAACGGGCTGTCGACCGATCCGACCGGGCTCGACTTCGTCACCTGGCCGACGCGCGAGGTCGGCGAGTACTGGCCCTTGGTGAGCCCGTAGATCTGGTTGTTGAACAGCAGGATCGTCATGTTGACGTTGCGGCGCAGCGCGTGGATCAGGTGGTTGCCACCGATCGAGAGCGCGTCGCCGTCACCGGTGACGACCCACACGGACAGGTCGGGGCGGGAGGTCGCCAGGCCGGTGGCGATGGCCGGGGCGCGCCCGTGGATCGAGTGCATCCCGTAGGTGTCGAGGTAGTACGGGAACCGCGAGGAGCAGCCGATGCCGGAGACGAAGACGATGTTCTCGCGCCTGAGGCCGAGCTCGGGGAGGAAGGACTGCACCGCGGCGAGGATGACGTAGTCGCCGCAGCCGGGACACCAGCGGACCTCCTGGTCCGAGGTGAAGTCGCGCTTGGTCTGCGTCGGCGCGTCGTCGGGCAGGTGCGGGACGTGCTGGAGCCCTGTGGTGGGCATGCCCAGCTCGGTGGCGGTCACGGGAGGTCCTCCAGGGTGGACGAGATGACGTCGGCGAGCTCGACCGTGGAGAACGGCAGGCCGCGGACGGAGGTGTGCGAGCGGACGTCGACGAGGAACGTGCCGCGCAGCAGGAGCGCGAGCTGGCCGAGGTTCATCTCGGGGACGATGACCCGGTCGTAGGCGCGCAGCACCTCCCCGAGGTTCTTGGGGAACGGGTTGAGGTGGCGCAGGTGGGCCCGGGCGACGGCGCGGCCGGAGTTGCGCACGACCCGCGTGGCCGCGGCCACCGGTCCGTACGTCGAGCCCCAGCCGAGGACGAGGACGCGCGCGCTGCCCGAGGGGTCGTCGACCTCGAGGTCGGGGACGGTGATGCCGTCGACCTTCGCCTGGCGCAGGCGCGTCATCCGGTCGTGGTTGTCGGGGTCGTAGCTGATGTTGCCGGTGACGTCGGCCTTCTCGATGCCGCCGACGCGGTGCTCGAGGCCGGGGGTGCCCGGGACCGCCCAGGGACGGGCCAGGGTGTCGTCGTCGCGCAGGTAGGGGTGGAACACCTCGTTGCCCTTGGCGTCGGTGCCGTTCGGCGCGCTCGCGAACTCGACCGCGAGGTCGGGCAGGTCGGCGACCTCGGGGACGCTCCACGGCTCGGACCCGTTCGCGAGGTAGCCGTCGGACAGGAGGAAGACCGGCGTGCGGTAGGTCGTCGCGATCCGGACCGCGTCCATCGCGGCGCGGAAGCAGTCGGCCGGGGTGTTCGGCGCGACGATCGGCACCGGGCTCTCGCCGTTGCGGCCGTACATCGCCTGGAGCAGGTCGGCCTGCTCGGTCTTCGTCGGCAGGCCGGTGGAGGGTCCACCGCGCTGGACGTCGACGATGACGAGGGGCAGCTCGAGGGAGACGGCGAGCCCGATCGTCTCCGACTTCAGCGCGACGCCGGGCCCGCTCGTCGTCGTGACGCCGATGGCGCCGCCGAAGCTCGCGCCGAGGGCGATGCCGATGCCGGCGATCTCGTCCTCGGCCTGGAGGGTCGTGACGTCGTGGCGCTTGAGGGCGGCCAGCGCGTGGAGGATGTCCGACGCCGGCGTGATCGGGTACGAGCCGAGGACGAGGGGCAGGCCGGCGCGGTGCGCCGCGGCGACCAGCCCCAGGGCGAGCGCGGTGTTGCCGGTGACGTTGCGGTACGTGCCCGGCGGCATGACGGCGGGGGCGACGACGAACGAGGACGCGAAGTCCTCGGTGGTCTCGCCGTAGTTCCACCCGGCGCGCAGGGCGGCGAGGTTGGCCTCGAGGATCTCGCGGCGTGAGCCGAACTTCTTGGTGAGGAACGCCTCGGTGCCGGCGGTCGGCCGCGTGTACATCCACGACAGCAGGCCGAGGGCGAACATGTTCTTCGCCCGCTCCTTCTCCTTGCGGGTCAGGCCGTCGAAGCCGGCGAGCGCCTCGACGGTGATGCTCGTCAGGGCCACCGGGTGCACGTGGAAGGACTCGAGACTGCCGTCGTCGACCGGGTTCGTCGCGTACCCGACCTTGGCGAGGTTGCGGGTGGTGAACTCGTCGGTGTTGACGATGATCGTCGCGCCGCGGGGGACGTCGGCGAGGTTGGCCTTGAGGGCCGCCGGGTTCATCGCGACGAGGACGTCGGGGGCGTCGCCGGGGGTGAGGACGTCGTGGTCGGCGAAGTGCAGCTGGAAGCTGCTGACGCCGGGCAGGGTGCCCTGCGGGGCGCGGATCTCGGCCGGGAAGTTCGGCAGGGTCGACAGGTCGTTGCCCAGGCTGGCCGTCTCGGACGTGAACCGGTCGCCGGTGAGCTGCATGCCGTCGCCGGAGTCGCCGGCGAACCTGATGACCACGCGGTCGAGGGTCTTGACAGTCTTGCTGCTCACTTGGTCACCTGGTCATCGGGAGAAGATCTCGCGGTCGCGCCCAGGTGGCCGGGTGGGGTCCGGTCGGAGTCCGGGGCTGCGCACCGCCATCCATCCTACGTGGGCGCGCCGCTGCGCATACGGCCGTCCCGGAAGGAGGGAGACCCGTTCGGCGAACGGTCGTGGCGAGGCAGCGGGCGGGTGGGCGCACCCCTCCCAGAGGGGGAGTCCTCCCCATGGTGCCGGCGCGCGGACCGGGCCACAGTGGTGCCACGGCCGGCTCCGGGGAGGGAACCGTTCGAGGTGGTATCCGACCCGGTGGCGGTCGGGTATCACCTCGAACCGCGTCGCCGCCCGGCGGGTCGAGGTGGGACACCACCCGATGCCGGTCTCCCTTCACCTCGAACCGGCCCGGGGCGGGCGTGGGTAGGCTGGCGGGCATGGAGGGCTACGCGGCAGCGGCGGGGGTCGTCCTCGCGGGCGTCCTCCTCGTCACCGCCGCGATGGTGGCGCGCCGGCTCATCGCCCCCCGCGCGGTCACCCCGGCGGGCCTCACCACGTACGAGTCGGGCGTCGACCCGGTCGGGACCGGCTGGGCGCAGAGCCAGATCCGCTACATCGCGTTCGCGTTCCTCTACGTCGTCTTCGCCGTCGACGCCGTCTACCTCTTCCCCTGGGCACTCGTCATCCGCGACCCCGGCCTCGGGGCCGCGAGCCTGGTCGAGGTCGTCGTCTTCGTCGGCGTCATCCTCGTCGGGCTGCTCCACGCCGCCCGGCGCGGCCTCCTGCGGTGGGACCTCACATGAGCACCGTCGACCTCCCCATGCCGCGGGTCGGACCCCTCGCCGAGCACGCGCCGAAGCCGATCCGCGTCGTCCTCAACTGGGGTCGCCGCTACAGCCTGTGGGTGTTCAACTTCGGGCTCGCCTGCTGCGCCATCGAGTTCATCGCGACGTCGATGGGGCGGCACGACTTCATCCGCCTCGGCGTCATCCCGTTCGCCCCCGGCCCGCGCCAGGCCGACCTCATGGTCGTCAGCGGCACGGTCACCGACAAGATGGCGCCGGCCATCCGCCGCCTCTACGACCAGATGCCCGAGCCGAAGTACGTCATCAGCTTCGGTGCCTGCTCGAACTCGGGCGGGCCGTACTGGGACTCGTACTCGGTCACCAAGGGCGTCGACCAGCTGATCCCCGTCGACGTCTACGTCCCCGGCTGCCCGCCGCGTCCCGAGGCGCTGCTCCAGGGGATCATCAAGCTCCAGGAGAAGATCGCCGAGGAGCGGGTCAGCGGCCACGCCATCGCGGCCCGGCAGCCGGGCCGCCCGGCGCAGCGGTACGCGGGGCACCGCACGGCCACCGCCGCAGAGGTCGGGCGCGACCTCGTCGCCAAGCCCTGACAGGGGAACGCACCGGGCCCGAAGGATGGGAAACGGCCCTGTCGAGGACGAGTTGAGGGCAGTTGGCCATCCTTCGTGACCCGGACTTGGCCTGTGGTGGTGCAGAACGCGCGACATGGCGCGCGTTCTGCACCCCTTTGGGCTCGAGCGCTCACATTGGCTCCTGCGGGTGTCGTGGACATCGGCTGGGGCGAGTGGCGCGACCTCGTCGCCAAGCCCTGACCGTCCGCTGACCGTCTGGTCGCCCAAGCATCACCTGACGTTCGCCTTCTCGTCCCCCTCCGGTCCGTGCGCGCGACCTAGCGTCGCGAGCGAACCCGGCCACTCCTGCCCGACCGGCCGGTGCCCCCCACGCCCGACCTCACGGACCCGGAGACCCCCCAGTGACGATCGCCCCCGAGAACCGCCGCCTCCTCGGCCTCGCGCCGCAGTCGCACGCACGCGGCAAGCGCAGCCCCACCACCTGCCTGCTCAAGTGCGGGAACCAGTGCGCCCACGACGCGCCCAACACGACCGCGAACGAGTACTTCCCCGACGTCGCCACCCGGGCCCTGAGCCGGCGCGGGGTCCTCGGTGGGGTCGGCGCGGGCGCGCTCGCGCTCGCGATCGCGCCGGCCACCCCGGCCGCCGCCGGCACGGTGGCCGCCGCTCCGGCAGGCCGTGGCAACGGGCTGCGGTTCAGCCCGATCGCGCCCGTGCCCGCGACGGTCGACGCCGTCACGGTTCCGGACGGCTACACGTGGAAGGCCGTCATCCGCTGGGGCGACCCGCTGTTCGACGACTCCCCCGAGTTCGACCCGGCGAACCAGACGCGGGCAAGCCAGGAGGCGCAGTTCGGCTACAACTGCGACTACCTCGACATCATCGCGATCGGCGGCCAGCGGGGCCGCACGGCCCTCGGCGTCGTCAACCACGAGTACACGAACGAGAACATCATGTTCCCGCCGACGACCGACCCGGCCCGGATCGAGGAGAACAAGCGGGTCGCGATGGCGGCCCACGGCCTCACCGTCCTCGAGCTGCGCCGTCAGGCGCCGGGGCAGCCGTGGGAGTACGTCCGCGGCGCCGAGCGCAACCGCCGCATCACCGCGCAGACCCCGTTCGCCGTCGACGGCCCCGCCGCCGGCCACCCGCTCCTGCGGACGGCGGCCGACCCCGTGGGCCGGACCGTCCTCGGCACGCTCAACAACTGCGCCGGCGGCACGACGCCCTGGGGCACCGTCCTGTCCGGCGAGGAGAACTTCAACCAGTACTTCGTCGCCACCTCGACGGCCGAGACCCGGCGCTACGGCATCCCCTCGACCGTCAGCTCGAGCGGGCGCAACTGGTGGACCGTCGACCCGCGGTTCGACGCCCGCCAGCCCGGCTACGAGAACGAGGTCAACCGCTTCGGCTGGATCGTCGAGGTCGACCCCGAGGACCCGACGAGCACCCCCGTCAAGCACACCGCGCTCGGCCGCTTCAAGCACGAGGGCGCGACGATCCGCGTCGGCAGGGGCGGCCGCGTCGTCGCCTACTCCGGTGACGACGAGCGCTTCGAGTACATCTACAAGTTCGTCTCGGCGAGGACCTACCGCGATGACGAGGGCCCGGGCGCCCGCGCCCACAACAAGACCCTGCTGTCCGAGGGCGACCTCTACGTCGCGAAGTTCACCGGTGACAGCCCGGCGGCCGAGATCGACGGCACCGGGAAGCTCCCCACCGACGGGGCGTTCGACGGTGGCGGCGAGTGGTTGCCCCTGGTCGTCGGTGGTGAGTCGAAGGTCCCGGGGATGAGCGTCGCCGAGGTCCTCGTCCTCACCCGCCTCGCGGCGGACAAGGTCGGGGCCACGAAGATGGACCGCCCGGAGGACGTCGAGCCGAACCCGGTCACCGGCAAGGTCTACGTCGCCCTGACGAACAACACCAACCGCGGCGTCGGGACCAACGCCGGGGCCGACGAGGCGAACCCGCGCATCACGAACCGCGAGGGGCACGTCCTCGAGCTCACCGAGGCGGGCAACGACCCGACGGCCCTGACCTTCGGCTGGAACCTGCTCCTCGTGTGCGGCACCCCCGGCCGGACCGGCACGTACTTCGGTGGCTACGAGGGCCCGGTCAGCCCGATCTCGTGCCCCGACAACGTCGCCTTCGACTCCACCGGGGCGCTGTGGATCTCGACCGACGGCCAGCCCGGCAGCATCGGGCTCGACGACGCCCTCCACCGGGTCACCCTCGAGGGTCCCGACCGCGGCAAGGTCGAGCAGTTCCTCGCGGTGCCGCGCGACGCCGAGACGTGCGGACCGGTCATCCACGACCAGGACGGGCTGGTGTTCGTCTGCGTCCAGCACCCGGGCGAGGACGGCTCGTGGGCGGCGCAGCGATCCTTCTTCCCCGACTACGTCGCCCCCGGCGCCCTCGCCGGCGGCAACTGGGGGGGACCGCGGCCCAGCGTCGTGCAGGTCTACCGGGAGCGCTGACCCGCTCCGACCACTCGTCCGCCGCGTCCGGCCGCCCGCTCGCTAGGCTGCCGGACGTGGCGGACGAGACGCGTGCGGTCGAGCCGGGTGGATGGCGCGTGGCCGTCACCGGAGCCCGCGACGAGGGGTTCGCGTTCTTCGACTGGCTCAGCGCCGTCGACCGCGCCGACGACGAGGCCGCCCCGGGCCTCGACGTCGTCTGCCACCTCCTCGACCTGCGCGAGCCGCGGGCGCTGCGCGGCCTCCTCCTCCTCACCCGCGTGCCGGAGGGCGACGCCCTCGCCTCCGTGACGGGGATCTTCCCCGGCGCCGCGTGGCACGAGCGCGAGACGGCCGAGATGTTCGGGCTGGCGTTCGAGGGCTTCGACGACGGCACCGACCTCGGCGTGCGCCCGCTCCTCCTCCCCGACGGGTTCGAGGGCACGCCGCTGCGCAAGTCCTTCCAGCTCGCGGCCCGGGCCAGCAAGCCGTGGCCGGGGGGCAAGGAGCCGGGGGAGGGCCACGACTCCGCGCGCAGCCCGAGCCGGCGCCGCGTCCAGGCCCCGGGTGTGCCCCCGCCGGAGTGGGGGCCGCGATGACGCTCCTCGACGTCGTCCTGCGCGCCGCCTCGGTGCTCGCCGCCTTCCTCGTCCTCCCGCTCCTCGTCGGGCAGGCCGAGCACAAGGTCATGGCCCACATGCAGGGCCGGCTCGGCCCGATGTACGCCGGCGGGTTCCACGGCTGGGCCCAGCTCGTCGCCGACGGGGTGAAGTTCGTCCAGAAGGAGGACATCACCCCCCGCGCCGCCGACCGGTGGGTCTTCCGGCTCGCCCCCGGCGTCGCGCTCGTGCCCTACCTCCTCGCCCTCGCGGTCGTGCCCGTGCACCCGGGGGTGGCGGCCGTGGACGTGCCGGGGTCGGTCGTGCTCGTCCTCGCCGCCACGTCGGTCGGCGCCCTCGGGACCCTCATGGCCGGCTGGGCGAGCGCCAACAAGTACGCCCTCCTCGGCGGCCTGCGGGCCGCGGCCCAGCTCGTGTCGTACGAGCTGCCGATCGTCCTCGCCGTCGCCTCGGTGGCCCTGGCGGGAGGCAGCCTCTCGCTCGCGACGCTGACCGACCGCTGGCAGCCGATGTGGCTGCTGTGGCAGCTGCCCGGCGCCGTGGTCTTCCTCGTGGCCGCCGTCGCCGAGCTGCAGCGCCCGCCGTTCGACATGCCCGTCGCCGACGCCGAGCTCGTCATGGGTGCCTGGACCGAGTACACCGGCCTGCGGTTCGCCTTCTTCCTCCTCGCCGAGTACGCCGGCATCGTCGTGATGTCGCTGCTCTTCGCCGCGCTCTGGCTCGGCGGCTGGCACGGGCCGTTCGAGGACGCCCTCGGCTGGCTGTGGACGCTGCTCAAGGGGTTCGCCGTCGCCCTCGTCGTCGTGTGGCTGCGGGTCGCGTGGCCGCGGTTGCGCGAGGACCAGCTCCAGCGCCTGGCCTGGGTGTGGCTCGTCCCCCTGGCCCTGGCCCAGCTCCTCCTCACGGGCGTCGGGGTGGTGATGGGCTGGTGAGCATGGTTCCCGGGCTCCTCAAGGGGCTCGTCACGACGGCCCGGACGGCGCTGCGCCGCACCCACACCGCCGAGTACCCCGACGTCGCGCCCGACCTCCCGCCGCGCAGCCGCGGCGTCATCGCGCTGCTCGAGGAGAACTGCACGAGCTGCATGCTCTGCGCCCGCGAGTGCCCTGACTGGTGCATCTACATCGACTCGCACAAGGAGACGATCCCGGCGACGACGGAGGGCGGGCGCGACCGGCAGCGCAACGTCCTCGACCGGTTCGCCATCGACTTCAGCCTGTGCATGTACTGCGGCATCTGCATCGAGGTCTGCCCGTTCGACGCCCTGTTCTGGAGCCCGCAGTTCGAGTACGCCGAGGTCTCGATCCTCGACCTGCTCCACGAGAAGGACCGCCTCGGCACGTGGATGGCGACCGTGCCGGCCCCGCCGCCCCTCGACGAGCGCGCGGCCGAGCCCGCCGAGGTCGCGGCTGCCCACCGCCCCGCGCGCGGGACCGGCCTCGTCGGTGGCGCCGCCGGTGGTTCCGGTCCCCGGGCGCCTCGCACCGTCCGGCCGCGGGTCGCTCGCGCCGAGGGCACCGGAACGGTCCCGCCCCCGCGCCGCGAGCCGCTCACCGGGACGCCCGAGTCGGTCCCGGACGATGCGACGCCCCCGACCCCTCCCGCGGCCGACCCGGCCGACCCGGCCGGCCCGGCCGACCCGGACGAGACGTGACCGCCCTCGACACGGCGTTCGCGGCCACCGCGGCGCTCGCCGTCGGCGGCGGGCTGCTCGCCGTGACGACGCGACACGTCGTGCGGGCCGCCCTGTGGCTCGTCGTCGCCCTGGTCGGCGTGGCCGGCTCGCTCCTCGTCCTGGGCGCCGAGCTCGTCGCGCTCGTCCTCGTCCTCGTGTACGTCGGCGCGGTCGTCGTCCTCGTCCTCTTCGCGCTGATGCTGACGCGGGCGCCGATCGGGCCCGACGAGGCCCACCGGCCGGGGCCGTGGCGCACCGTGGGCGCTGCGCTGCTCGGCGGGGCGACGGCCGTCCTCCTCGGGTCGGTCCTGCTGCCGGTGGCCGAGCCGGTCGAGCGGGCGGACGTGACGAGCACCCAGGTCGCGGGGCAGCTGTTCGGCACGTGGGTCTGGCCCTTCGAGCTCCTCTCGCTCCTGCTCCTCGTCGCCCTCGTCGCGGCGCTCGCGGTGTCGCGCATCCCGCGCGACGGCTCCGGCGCACCCTCGACGACGGAGGGCTCGCCGTGATCCACCTCGCCGGTCCGTACGTCCTCGCCGCCGTCCTCGTCGGGCTGGGCGTCTTCGGAGTCGTCGTGCGGCGCAACGCGGTCCTCGTGCTCGTCGGCGTCGAGCTCGTCCTCAGCGGCTCGCTCGTCCTCCTCGTCGCGACCCAGGCCGGCGGCGGGGACCGCTGGGCCGCGGGCAGCGTCCTGCCGCTCTTCGTCATCACCATCGCCGCGGCCGAGGTGGTCGTGGCGCTGGCCGTGGTCCTCACCGCGTTCCGCCACCGGGCGAGCATCGACCTCGCGCAGCGCAGCGGGGTGGCGCCGTGAACCCGTGGCTCGTCCTCGCGATGCCGGCCGTCGCCGCGCTCCTCGGGCTCTTCGTCCGCGGGGAGTACGGCCTGGCGCGGGCGGTCGGTGTCTGCGGCACGGCCCTCGCGCTCCTTGCCGGCGTCGTGGGGTGGGCGACGGCCGGCGGCGCCTACGCGCAGCCCGGGCCGGGCC
Source organism: Oryzobacter faecalis (assembly GCF_046764005.1). Taxonomy (NCBI): domain Bacteria; kingdom Bacillati; phylum Actinomycetota; class Actinomycetes; order Micrococcales; family Intrasporangiaceae; genus Oryzobacter; species Oryzobacter faecalis. Next base: position 299,683 of record NZ_JBKOFW010000005.1, read on the forward strand.
TGGCCGCCGGTGGGCTCGAGATCCCCCTGGACCTCGTCGGCGACCCGACCCGCTGGGCCCTCGTCACCGTCGTCGCGCTCGTCGCGCTCGCCGTCCAGGTGCACGCCTCCTGGTACCTGGACGACGACGACCGCTACGGCACCTTCGCCGCCACCGTGTCGCTGTTCACGACGGCGATGCTGCTCGTCGTCGTGTCCGGCGACCTCGTCCTCACGCTCGTCGGGTGGGAGGTCATGGGGTGGTGCTCCTACCTCCTCATCGGCCACTGGTCGCGCCGGCCGAGCGCCCGGCGCGCGGCGCACAAGGCGTTCATCGTCACGCGCGTCGCGGACATCGGGTTCGTCCTCGGGGTCGTCGGCCTGGCCGCCGGCGCGGGCTCGACCCGGCTCTCCGACGTCGTCACCGTCTGGTCCCGGCCCACCGAGTGCATCGACGCCCAGGTGGTGCAGGGGTTCAGCGTCGGCGAGGCCCTGACCGCGTGCGCGGCGCCGGACGCCACCGCGCGGGCCGTCCTCCTCACGCTGCTCGTCGTCGGCGTCCTCGGCAAGTCGGCCCAGGTCCCGTTCCAGGACTGGCTCGCCGACGCCATGGAGGGCCCGACGCCCGCGAGCGCCCTCATCCACGCCGCCACGATGGTGGCCGCCGGCACCGTCGTCCTCGCGGGGGTGTTCCCGCTCCTCGCGGTGAGCCAGACGCCTCGCTGGGTGCTCGGCCTGTCGGTGTCGGTGACGATGCTCCTCGCCGCCGTGCTCGCGTTCGCGCAGAGCGACCTCAAGCGGCTGCTCGCGTGGTCGACCGTCAGCCAGGTCGGGATCATGCTTTCGGCGCTCGCGGCGGCACCGCCGGAGGTCGGCGGGGGCGCCGGGCTGTTCCACCTCTGGTCGCACGCCCTGTTCAAGGCCCTGCTCTTCCTCGCCATCGGCTGGGCCGGCCTCCTCGCCGGCGGGACGGCCGCCACGGCCCTGCGGGGCACCGCGGCGGCCGCGCCGCTGCTGCGGATCTCGTTCGTCGTGGGGCTCGCGTCCCTCGCCGGGGTGCCCCTCGTCGTCGGCGGCATCTCCAAGGAGCACGTCGTCGCGGTGGCCTGGGAGGGCGCGGTCGAGGGTGGACCGGGCATCGTCGTCCTCGTGGCCCTCCTCGTCACGGCGGCCGTCACGGCGGCGTACTGCACCCGGGCCTACCTCATCCTCACCGCGCACGTCCGGCGGCTGCCCGAACGGGTGCCGGTGACCTCGGCGGTGCGCGGCGCGCTGTGGACCCTCGCCGTCCTGTCGGTCGTCGGTGGCCTCGTCCTCGTCCTCACCGACGCCTTCGCGGTCGACGCCGTGTCCTTCGTCTGGCTCGTCCTCACCGCGCTCGTCGTCGCCGTCGGCGTCGTCGCCGCCGTCCGGGGCGGCTTCGACCGCGACCCGGCGGAGGTGATGGCGCGCCGCTTCATCCCGCTCGCCGACCGCGGGCTCGGGGCGGACGCCCTCTACCGCCGGCTCGTCGCCGACCCCGTCGTCCGCCTGGCACGGGTCGTCGCCTTCCTCGACACCGAGGTCGTCGACGCGTACGTGCGCGGCTCGGCCGTCGCGACCCGCGTCGCCGGCTGGGCCGGGGGGCGGGCCCACCGCGGCGAGCGGCCCGCGTCGGCCGTGGCCCTCGTCGTCGGGGCCGTCGTCGTCCTCGGCCTCGGAGGGGTGCTCCTGTGGTCGTGACCCTGCTCCTCGCCGTCCCCGCCGCCGTCGGGCTCTGGCTCGTCACCGGAGGACGCGCGCTCGCCGTCGGCCCCGCCCGGGTCCTCACCGCCGCCGCCGCCGGCCTGACGCTCGTGCTCGCGGTGTCGACCGCCGTGTCGGGGTCGGAGGTCGACCGGCCGTGGGTGCCCGAGCTCGGGGTGCGGATGGCGTTCGGCGTCGACGGCATCGCCGTCCCGCTCGTGCTGCTCACGGCGGCGATCGGGGTGCTCGTCGCGGCGCACGCCTGGGTCGACGTGCCCGAGGGCGGCACGCCCGCGACCTTCCTCGGCTGCCTCCTCCTCGTCGAGGCCGGCGCGCTCGCGACGTTCACCGCCCGCGACGCCGTCCTGTTCTTCCTCGCGTTCGAGCTCGTCCTCGTCCCGATGTGGCTGCTCATCGGCCGGTACGGCGACCGGCACGACCCGCGCGCCCGCACCGACGCGAGCCAGCGCTTCGTCCTGTACACCGCCGTCGGGTCGACCCTCATGCTCGTCGGCATCCTCGCGCTCGTCACCTCGGCGGGCACGTCGGACCTGAGGGCGCTCGCCTCCGGTGCGGGGGGCGCGCTGCCCGCCGACCGGCAGCTCCTCGTCGCCCTGCTGCTCACCCTCGGCCTCGCGGTCAAGGTGCCGGTCTTCCCCGTCCACACGTGGCTGCCGCCCGCGCACACGACCGCGCCGACGGCCGGGTCGGTGCTGCTCGCCGCGGTGCTGCTGAAGATGGGGACCTACGGGCTCGTGCGCCTCCCGGTCGCGACCGTGCCCGACGGGTTCACGGCGATCAGCCCGGTGCTCGCCGTGGCCGGGGTCGTCGGCATCGTCTGGGGCGGTCTCGTCTGCCTCGTCGAGCGCGACCTCAAGCGGCTCATCGCGTACTCGTCGGTGGCGCACATGGGCTTCGTCGTCCTCGCGCTCGCGACCGGCTCCGAGACCGGCCTGCAGGCCGCGCTGTTCGCGAACATCGCCCACGGCGTCGTGTCGGCCCTGCTCTTCGTCCTCGTCGGCGGGCTCAAGCAGCGGTGGGGCTCGGCCGACCTCGCCGTGGCCCGGCCGGCGCTGCGGGAGACCTCGCCGCGGCTCGGTTTCCTCCTCGTCATCGGGCTCGCGGCATCCCTGGGCCTGCCGGGCCTCGCGACGTTCTGGGGCGAGTGGCTCGCGCTGTACGCGGCGTGGGCCCCGGCCGGGGACCGTCCCCGGGGCGTCTTCGTCGTCGCCGCCGTCGTCGCCGCCGTCGGGGCGGCCCTGGCGGCCGCGTACTCGCTGCGCGTGGCCCGGCTCGTGTGGGTCGGCGACGAGCCGGATCCGGAGGCCGCGACCGTCACCCCCGACACCGCCGGCATGGAGGCCGGGGTGCTCGGGGTCCTCGCGACGGCCGTCGTCGTCCTCGGCGTGCTGCCCGGGCCACTGCTCGGGGTCACCGCCGCCGCCGTCGCCGCGATCGGGGCCGGGCCGTGACCGACCCCCGCCTCGTGACCCTCGATGCCGTCGCGCTGCTGCCCGCGCTGCTCCCCGCCCTCGGCGCCGTCCTCGTGCTCGTCGGCGACGCGCTCGTGCCGCGGCGCCGGTCGTGGCCGGTGCTCGGCATCGTCCTGCTCGGGGCGGCAGCGGGGTCGGCGCTCGTGGCCGCGCTGCGCCCGGCGTCCGACGCCGTCCGGACCCTCTGCCTCCCGGCGCCCGACGGCGCCTGCCTGTGGACGTCCTCCGGTCCGACGGGAGCGCTCCAGGCCGGCGTTCTGCTCTCGGCCGCTGCGGCGCTCGCGCTCCTCCACGACGGGGGACGAGGCCCGCGCGACCCCGCCGTCACGACCGCCCTCCTCCTCACCGCGGCCACCGGTGGCGCGGGCGTGGCGGCCTCCCGCGACCTCGGCACCTGGCTCGTCACCCTCGAGCTCGCGACGGTGCCGCTCGTCGCCCTCGTCGCGCTGCGCGGCACCCGGGCCGCCGGTCACGGCGCGCTGACGCTGCTCGTCACCTCCCTCACCTCGTTCGCCCTCCTCGCCCTCGGTGCGGCCCTGTGGCTCACGGCCACGGGCGACGCGGCCTTCGCGTCGACGTCGGCCGCCGCCGCGTGGGGCGACCCGCAGCGCCGGGCCGTGCTCGTCGTCGCGGTCGTCGCGCTGCTCGCGGGGCTCGGGTTCAAGCTCTCGCTCGTGCCGTTCCACGCGTGGACCCCGCAGGCCTACTCGACCGCCGACCTCGGCACGACCGTCGCGCTCGCCGCCGCCTCGAAGGTGTCGGCGGCCGCCGCGCTGCTCGTCCTCCTCCAGGCCCTCGTCACCCCGGTCGTCACGGGCCGGGCACTCACGGTCACGCTGGGGGTGCTCGCCGTCGGCTCGATGCTCCTCGGCAACGTCATGGCCCTGCGCCAGGACGACGTGACCCGGCTGCTCGCCTGGTCCACGGTCGCCCAGGCCGGGTGGGTCGTCCTGCCCCTCGCCGCCTTCTCTGCCGACGGGGCGCGGGCGTCGGCGAACTACGTCCTCGTCTACGCCGTCGCGACGGTCGTCGCCTTCGCCGCGGTCGGTGTCGTCGGTGCGGGGTCGCTCGACCGGTTCCGGGGGCTGCTGCGCACCGACCGGCTCACCGGCGGGGCGCTGGCCCTGGCCCTGCTCGTCCTCGCCGGGCTCCCGCCGGGGGTCGTCGGGCTCGTCGCGAAGGTGGTGGCGCTCCGGCCGGCGGTCGACGCCGCGCAGTGGCCGCTCGTCGGGGTGGCGGTCGTCGCGGTGGTCCTCGGGATCGCCGTCTACCTGCGCTGGTTCGCGGTCCTCCTCACCGAGGCGGGGGAGGCCGGACCGCTCGCGGCGTCGCGCGTGGTCCCGACCGCCCCCCTGACCCCGCGCCGCCTCAGCCGGGCCGTCCTCGTGGCCGGCACGGCCGTCCTCGCCCTGTTCAGCGCGGTCCCGGCCCTGCTGCTCGGCATCCTCGCCTGACCTTCGCCCTCGCGGTGCGTCCTCAGGCCCCGGCCGCTCCCGAGCCGACGAGCATCTCGCACGGACCGACGAAGCCCGACGGGCCCTCGAACTCCCGCAGCGCCTCCGTGACCTCGGCCCACACGTCCTCGCGGGCGGCGGGCTCGAGGCCACGCATCATCTGGTGGAGGGCCCCGAAGGACTCCTGCTGGAACCGGACGCACTCCGTCGCGGACGCGAGCCGCACGGGCGAGGCGACGGCACGGACCTCGACGTCGTCGTAGCCCGCGTCCTCGAGGGCCGCCTCGAGGACGCCGGGGCCGCCGAGCGAGAACGGGCCGGGCAGGCCCGGGCCCGGCGCGGGCAGTCCGGCGCGTGCCCGGATGATGCGGACGGGCACCGAGAAGAACTCGTTCGCCTCCGGCGTGGAGTAGACGACGGCCGCGAACCGGCCGCCGGTGCGCAGCGCCGAGCGGATGCCGCGCAGCGCTCCGGCGCGGTCCGGGAAGTAGATGAGGCCCACCCGCGACACCGCGGCGTCGAAGGAGGCCGGCGGGAGCGAGGCGGCGGCCTCGCCGTCGAGCTCGAGGACCTCGACCTGGGCCAGCCCCTCGCGGCGCGCGTCCTCGGCGCAGCGGTGGAGCAGCTCGGGGGCGATGTCCGTCGCGAGCACCCGGCCGGTCGGGCCGACGCGCCGCGCCGCGCGCAGGGACTGCTCGCCCGCGCCCGCCGCGATGTCGAGGACGTGCGAGCCGGTGGCGAGGCGGGCCTGGTCGAACATCTCCTCGGTGGCCTCGTGGAGCCAGTCGCCGACGAAGCCGCCCCACCGGTGCCAGGCGTCCGCGGCGTCCTGCCACTGGTCGCGGGTGGTGGCCTTGAACGTGTCGGGGTCGAAGGTCGTGGTGGTCATGGTGCTCTCCTCTCGGGGGCGGACCCCTCGTCCGCCCGACCGCCATCGTCGGGCCGTCCGTCGATGCCGACTAGTCCACGTCCTGTACTAGCCGCGAGGGGTCGGGCTCCCTACCGTGAGGGGGTGATCGACTACGGCCAGTTCTGCACCGTGGCACGCGGCGCCGAGGTCCTGTGCGACCGCTGGACGCCGCTCGTGCTGCGCGAGCTGCTCTGCGGGAGTACGCACTTCAACGAGATCAGGCGCGGTGTCCCCCGGATGTCGCCGACCCTGCTGGCGCGGCGGCTGCGCACCCTCGAGGAGTTCGGCGTCGTCCGTCGCACCGAGGACGGCAGGTCGACGACCTACGAGCTGACGGACGCGGGGGAGGAACTGCGCCCGGTCGTCCTCGCCCTCGGGCACTGGGGCGCCCGCTGGATCGGCAGCCGCCTCACCCCGAACCAGCTCGACGCCGGCTTCCTCATGTGGGACATCCGCCGCTTTGCCCGTGTCGCCGAGTTCCCGGGCGGCCGGCGCGTGGTGGTCCACTTCGAGCTGCCCGACGCCGGCGAGCGGGAGCGCGCGTGGTGGCTCGTGGTCGAGGACGGGGTCGCCGACCTGTGCCGCGACGACCCGGGCCACGAGCTCGACGTCGTCGTGCGCTCCAGCGTCCTCGCCCTCACCGAGGTGTGGACCGGAGACCGCACACCCGACCAGGTCGTGCGGTCCGGCGAGGTGCGCCTGTTCGGGGCGCCGGCCGACGTCGGTCGCGTCTGGACCTGGCTCGGGACCAGCGGTTTCGCCCCCACGCGGATGGCGGCGGGGTCCCGCCGCGCCTGACCCGGCCCCCTCCCGGGTGCCGGAACGCCCAGGGCCCCCGTTGCGTTGGAGGAGTCATGCAGCACAACCACTTCAACGGCCTGAAGACCGCCGCCCTCTTCGGCGGCATGTGGGCCATCCTGCTCGGCATCGGCTGGATGGTCGCGCGGTCGACCGGGAGCAGCATCTTCCTGCTCGTCTTCGCGCTCATCGGCCTGGGCACGACGTTCTACGGGTACTGGAACTCCGACAAGCTCGCGATCCGCGCCATGCACGCGGTGCCGGTGAGCGAGGCCGAGGCGCCCGCGATGTACCGCATCGTCCGCGAGCTGTCGACGGCCGCCGGCAAGCCGATGCCCCGCCTCTACATCTCACCGACCCAGGCACCGAACGCGTTCGCCACCGGCCGCAACCCCGAGAACGCCGCCGTCTGCTGCACCGAGGGCATCCTGGGGCTGCTCGACGAGCGCGAGCTGCGCGGCGTCCTCGGCCACGAGCTCATGCACGTCTACAACCGCGACATCCTCACGGCATCCGTGGCGGCCGCCATCGCGGGCATCATCTCGACGATCGGCCAGTTCCTCACGTGGGGAGCGCTGTTCGGGGGCAGCAGCGACGAGGACCGCGGCAACCCGCTCGCGGGCCTCGCCCTCGCCATCCTCGCCCCGTTCGCGGCGATGGTCGTCCAGCTCGCCATCTCGCGCACCCGTGAGTACGACGCCGACGAGGACGGTGCTCGCCTCACCGGCGACCCGCTCGCCCTCGCGTCCGCGCTGCGCAAGCTCGAGATCGGGGTCGCGCGGGCGCCGCTCGCCCCGACCCAGCAGGTCGTCAACGCGAGCCACATGATGATCGCGAACCCGTTCCGCGCCCAGGACGTCTCGCGCCTGATGTCCACCCACCCGCCCATGGCCGAGCGGATCGCGCGCCTCGAGCAGATGGCGTACGGCCACCGCATCAACCCCTGACGCCGTGGCGCCGGCCGCCGAACCCCCTCTCCCGGCCGGCCGGCGTCGCGGTCATGCCCCCTCGGCTCCGGCGCGGGCCGGTCGTCGCGCCGGGTCAGGGTCCGTCCACCCGGGTGACGGGCCCGCCGGCGCGGATCGCGCGCGGGATCTCCGCGACCGCGTCGACGGCCGCCAGGAGCCGCGCCACGTCCTCGGGCGCCGTCCGTGGGTCCACCGTCACCTCGTAGGCGATGCCGGTCGAGCGCCACTCGTCGTCGAACCCGCCGTCGGCGTCGACCGCGACCCCGGCGACGTGGACACCGAGGCGGGCCGCCTCGCGGTGGGTGTCGTTGAGGACGCAGAGGGCCACCGACAGGTGCAGGACCTGGGCGCCGTTGGTCACCGGGGCGGCGACGACGCCCTCGTCGGTCCACGCGTGGTCGAGCACGACGCCCTCACCGAGGCGGAGCGATCCCGAGGTGGCGCGGACGCCCAGCGGCGACAGGTCCATGGCCCGATTGTGCCCGCCGAGGTGGGCCCGCGACGTCGAGGAGCGGCGGCCGGCTCCGTCCTCCGGTCACCAGGGACCCACCACCCGAGGAGCACCACATGACCCACGTCCAGCGCTTCGACCACGTCGGCGTCACCGTGTCCGACCTCGAGGCGGCGACGGCGTTCTTCACCGTGCTCGGTCTCGAGGTCGAGGGCCGCACCACCGTCGAGGGCGAGTTCGTCGACACCGTCTGCGGCATCCCCGGCTCGCGGTGCGAGATCGTCATGCTCCGCCCCCGCCGTGGTGGAACGGGCCTGGAGGTCGCGCGCTTCGTCCGGCCCGAGCATGCGCCGGGGAACCCTGCGGCGATGGCGAACGAGGTCGGGCTGCGCAACGTGTGCTTCGAGGTCGACGACCTCCGCGCGGCCGTCGACGCGGTGGCCGAGGGCGGATACGGGCTCGTCGGCGGCATCGGTGAGTACGAGGGCACGTGGCGGATGGCCTACGTGCGCGGGCCGGACGGCATCATCGTCTCCCTCTCCCAGCGCGTGGGCTGACGCCGGTCACTACGATCGCCGGGTGAGTGCCCACCTCGTCGCGAAGGACCTCGCCGGCGGGCACGCCCACCGCACCGTCTTCGACTCCCTCGACCTCGCGGTCGCGCCCGGCGACGTCGTCGGGGTGGTCGGGGCCAACGGAGCCGGCAAGACGACCCTGCTGCGCATCCTCGCCGGCGACCTCGACCCCCTCGAGGGCCGGGTCTCGACCGCGCCGGCAGACGCGTTCGTCGGGTGGCTGCCGCAGGAGCACGAGCGTGTCCCCGGCGAGAGCGTCGCCGGCTACGTCGCCCGGCGCACCGGCGTGACCGCGGCGACCACCGCGATGGAGGACGCGGCGGCAGCCCTCGCTGCGGGCGACCACTCCCGCGCGGCCGAGGACGCCTATGCCCACGCCCTCGACCACTGGCTGGCGACCGGCGCGCCCGACCTCGACGAGCGGCTCGCCCCGACGCTCGCCGACCTCGGGCTCGACGTCGACCCGGCCACCGCGATGACGACCCTGTCCGGCGGCCAGGCGGCGCGGGCCGCTCTCGCCGCCCTCCTCCTCAGCCGGTTCGACGTCGTCCTGCTCGACGAGCCGACCAACGACCTCGACCTCGCCGGGCTCGAGCGGCTCGAGGAGTTCGTGCAGGGCCTGCGCGCCGGGATCGTGCTCGTGTCGCACGACCGCGAGTTCCTCTCCCGCGTCGTCACCCGCGTCGTCGAGCTCGACCTCGCCCAGCGGCGGGTGGCCGTGTACGACGGTGGCTACGACGCCTTCCTCGAGGAACGGGACGTCGCCCGGCGGCACGCCCGTGAGGCGTACGAGGAGTTCGCGGCGACGAGGGACGACCTCGTCGCGCGGGCCCGCACCCAGCGCCAGTGGAGCAGCCAGGGCGTCCGGAACGCGATGCGGAAGTCGCCCGACAACGACAAGATCCGCCGCCGCGCGCAGGCGGAGTCGTCGGAGAAGCAGGCGCAGAAGGTGCGTCAGATGGAGTCGCGGATCGCGCGGCTCGAGGAGGTCGAGGAGCCGCGCAAGGAGTGGACCCTGCGGTTCACCGTCGGGGCGGCGCCGCGCTCGAGCTCGGTGGTCGCGACGCTCGACGAGGCCGTGGCCCACCTCGGCGCGTTCACCTTCGGCCCGGCGTCGCTCCAGGTCGGCGCGGGTGACCGCATCGGCGTCACCGGACCCAACGGCGCCGGCAAGACGACGCTGCTGCGCCTGCTCACCGGACGGTTCACGCCCGATGCCGGCCGCACCGGCCTGGGCGCGAGCGTCGCCGTCGGCGAGATCGACCAGGCCCGCACCGGGCTCGACGACGCGCTGTCACTGGGGGACGCCGTCGAGGTGGCCCTGCCGTCGATGGCCCCGGCCGACGTGCGCACCCTGCTCGCGAAGTTCGGGCTCAGGGCCGACCAGGTGACCAGCCCCGTCGGGCGGCTCTCCCCGGGGGAGCGGACGCGCGCCGCGATGGCGCTGCTCCAGGCGCGCGGGGTCAACCTCCTCGTCCTCGACGAGCCGACGAACCACCTCGACCTGCCCGCCATCGAGCAGCTCGAGCAGGCGCTGGGGTCCTACGACGGCGCCCTCCTCCTCGTCTCGCACGACCGGCGGCTGCTCGACGTCGTGCGCCTCGACCAGCGCTGGCACGTCGAGGCTGGGCGCGTCACGGTCGAGCTGGCGGGCTGACCTCTCGCTCGTCGGCGAGGCGCCTGAGGACGCGGCCGAGCAGGACCACGGCCTGCCGCTGCTCGTCCTCGCTCAGCGTGGAGAGCCATCGCGTGACCTCCTCGCGGTCCTCCAGGTCGCGGTCCTCGAACACCTCGGCGACCCGTCCGGTCACGGCGAGGCGCCGGACGCGTCCGTCCGCGGGGTCGGGGAGGACGGTGACCAGGCCCTTGCGCTCGAGCGCCGCCACGACCTGGCGCGCGTTCTGGTGCGAGGTGCCGAGGGCCCGCGCGGTGTCGCTGAGCGTCGGCGGGTGCTCGCTCGCACCGACGAAGGTGAGGACGCCCGCCTGGGAGGTCGTCAGGCCGACCGCCGCGAGCCGTTGGTCCATCCGGGTACGCAGGTGGGTCGCGAGGGTGAGCACCAGGCGGAACAGCTGGACGGGTAGGTCCTCGCCGAGGAAGCGGTTGACGTCACCAAACATAGGTAATACCTTACATAAATCCTCTGGAGGAGGTGGGTGCCGTGATCCTGTTCCTGCCCAACGCGCAGTTCCTCTCCGAGGTCTCCCGCGCTGTCGAGATCGCCCGAGCCCTCAGGGCGCGTGGCGTCCCGGTGGCGTTCGGGACCCGCGGAGGCCGGTACGCCCACCTCGTCGAGGCGGCCGGCTTCACGGCCACCCCGCTCGACCCGGCGGTGACGCCGGAGACCGAGTCGGCCTTCCTCGACGCGATCCTGTCGATGGGGCCACGCACCAGCCGGGACTTCTTCACCGACGACGAGCTGCGCACCGCGGTCGACGCCGAGGTCGCCCTCATCGAGCGTCTCGGGGCCCACCTCGTCGTCACCGGCTTCTGCCTGTCGGCGTACCTCTCGACCCGCGTGGCTGGCGTCCCCCTCGCCACGGACCACGGTGGTTCCTTCGTGCCGCCGGTCCTGGCGCACCGCCTGTGCCCGGCGCCCGTGAACCCGCCGGATCCCAACCTCGCCCGGCTGCCCCTGCGGGTGCGCCGCTGGGTCGCCAACCGGGCCCCGGCGCTCGTCACCGGACCCGTCGAACAGCTCAACCGGCACGCGCGCGAACGCGGCGTCGAGCCCCTGCCCGGGATGCTCGGCCTGATGTGCGGAGACCTCACGCTCGTCACCGACCTCCCCGAGACACTGGGGCTGAGCGCCCGCGACCTCGAGCGGTGGCGGCCGCGCCGGCCGTTCCGGGTCCGGCGGGGCACGACGTTCCGGTACACCGGACCGCTCTACGCGCGCCTCGACCTCCCGGTCCCGCCCGAGGTCGACGCCGCACTCGGCGGCGACGAGCCGGTCGTGTACGTGGCGCTGACCTCCGTCTCCGAGGCGTTCCTCCGCACGGTCGTGACCAGCGCCAGGAGCGGCCGGTACCGGCTCGTCGTCGCGGCGGGTGGTCACGACGTCGGCGACCTCGCCGACGACAGGACGGTCGTCGCGGGGGTCCTCCCGAGCCACCTGGTGATGCCCAGGGCCGCGGCCGCCGTCGTCATGGGCGGGCAGGGAAGCGTGCAGACGGCACTCGCCTCGGGAACCCCCTTCGTGGGCCTGCCGTACCACGGGGAACAGGAGCTCAACGTCGCCGAGGCCGAGCGACTCGGCACCGCCCTCCGGATGTCACCGGACGAGGCAGGCACGGCCTCCCTCGGTGAGGCGCTCGCGCGTCTGGTGGGGGAGCCGGGGTTCGCCGCTGCCGCGACCTCCGTGGCCGCCACCTACGCCGGGGTGGACGGCGGGGCCACCGCTGCCGACGTCATCGTCGACTGGTTGCGGACCCGCGGGACCACTGTCGAGCCCACCGGCGCTCAGCGCTCGGGGAGGCCAGCTGCGGCGTCGTCGTAGTACTGCCGGTTGCGCAGGGCGGACGCGGCGGCCTCGTCGAGGCAGACGACGGTGTCCGGGTGCCACTGGAGGACGGACGCCGGGACCGACGCGCTGAGCGGGCCCTCCAGCGCGGCGGCCACGGCCTCGGCCTTGGCGTCGCCGGTCGCGACGAGGACGAGGCGGCGGGCGGCGAGGATGGTGCCGAGCCCCTGGGTGACGCAGTGGGTCGGCACGTCGTCGAGGCCGGTGAAGAAGCGCGCGTTGTCGCGGCGGGTGCGCTCGGACAGCCGCTTCACCCGCGTGCGTGAGGTGAGGGCCGACCCGGGCTCGTTGAAGCCGAGGTGGCCGTTGGCGCCGATGCCGAGGATCTGCACGTCGACACCGCCGAGCTGGCGGATCCGCTCCTCGTAGGCGCGAGCGGCGGCGACGAGCGAGGGCAGGTCGGTGGCCGACCCGTCGGGCACCGCGAGCCGCTCCGGGGCCAGCCCGATGACGCCGCACACCTCGCGCAGCAGCACCTGCCGGTAGCCCTCGGGGTGCCCGGGCGGGAGCCCGACGTACTCGTCGAGGGCGATGCCGTGGGTGCGGGAGAAGTCGACCCGTCCCTCGGCGACCGCCCGTCCGAGCTCGCGGTACAGGCCGAGCGGCGAGGAGCCGGTCGCGAGCCCCAGCACGGGGTCGCGGTCGCCGTCCGTGGGCAGCCCGGCGAGGACGGCCTCCGCCGCGCGGCGGGCGGCGTCCCCGGGCGTCGTGCCGACGACGACCTCCATCAGCCGGCCGCCATCACGGGCTCGGTGCGGCCGGGGAGCAGGGCGGCGCCGATGGCGGCCACCGGGACGTCGCCGTCGAGGACTCGGGTTCGGGACACGAGGTCCAGCCTACGGAGGAAGGGCGAGGTCGCGGAGCGGGCGGCGACCTCGGCGGCGAGGGCGGCCTCGAGGGCGGCCCGGTCGCGGGCGACGCCACCGCCGATGACGACGAGCTCGGCGCCGGTGACGACGAGGACCTGGACGGCGACGCCGATGCCGTGGGCGAGGGTCGCGACGACCTCCCTGGCACGGGCGTCCCCGGAGGCGGCCGCAGGGAACAGGTCGTGGGCGGGGCGCGGCCACATCCGGTGGAGGGCGGCCCCGGACGCGACGGTCTCGAGGCAGCCGAGCTGACCGCACGAGCAGGGGACCCCCGAGCCGACCGGCAGGTGCCCGATCTCACCGGCGGCCCCGCTCGCGCCGCGCACGACCTCGCCCCGGTGGACGATGGCCGCGGCGAGCCCGGTGCCGACGTTGAGGTAGGCCGTCGTCCCGGTCGCCGCGCCGGCCCCCAGGGAGTGGTGCGCGCCGAGGGCGGCCGCCTTGACGTCGTTGTCCACGTGCGGACGGCGACCCGTCGCCGCCTCCAGCCCGCCCGCGAGGTCGAGCGACCCGACGCCGAGGTGAACCGCGTGGCGGGCCCAGCCGGTGACGGGGTCGACGAGACCGGGCATGCACGCGCCGAGGTGCTCGACCTCGCCCCACCCGCCGACGGCGGCCGCGGCCCGGTCGGCCACGTCGACGGCGGTCGAGAGCACCTGCGTCGCACCGCGCCCCGAGGGGACCGACACGTGCGCGACGGTCGAGCCGGCGTCATCGAGGACGAGGGCGGCGGTCTTGGTCCCGCCGATGTCGATGCCGACCCTCACGGCGAGACCTCGCCGTGGAGCAGGCCGAGGAGCGCGCGCGTCACGGGCGGCGAGCCGCCGAACACCTCGACGTCGGCACCCCCGCGGGGCCAGCCGCACTCGACGAGGACGACCTCGTGCCCGGCCGACCGCAGCCGGGCCACGACCTCGTGCGCCGGGTGGTCCGGGCCGAGGCCGCGGCCCACGACGGCGACGCGAGCGCCGGGCGCCACGTCGTCCTCCGCCACGGTGGCCCCGAGGCCTGCGGGCCCCCACGAGACGTCGCCGACGGCGAGGTTCGCCACCGAGCCGACCTGGACCACGGCCACGGGTGCCGACCCTGCCAGCCAGCGAGCTGCGGTGTCGGACAGCCGGAAGGCCCTGGCGATCGTCGCGAGGGGGAGCGGCGGTGGCGACGCGGCTGCCCCCGTGCCCGAGGGCGGCCGCGCGAGGTCCCCGGCGAGGGCGCGGACCCGACCCGCGGCCTCGGCGACCCGCTCGCGCGGAAGGCGTCCCGAGACGACGGCCTCGACGACGGCGTCCCGCGTCGCGCTGAACCTGGCCTCCCCGGTGTTCGAGCCGAGGCAGAGCAGGTCGACACCGGCGAGCAGGGCCCGCACCGCGGCCTCCGGGATGCCGGACTCGGCCGACGCGCCGGCCATGTCCAGCGCGTCGCTGACGAGGACGCCGTCAAAGCCCAGCTCGTGCCGCAGGACGCCGATCACGGTGGGGGAGAACGTCGCCGGTCGGTCGGCGTCGAGGGCGGGCACGAGGACGTGCGACGTCATCACCGCGCGCACCCCGGCCTCCACGGCGGCCCGGAACGGCACCAGCTCACGCTCGCGCAGCAGCTCGACGGGGGCGTCGACCCGCGGGAGGTCGTGGTGGGAGTCGGCGACGGTGTCGCCGTGGCCGGGGAAGTGCTTGGCACAGGCGGCGACACCGGCCGACTGCAGGCCCTCGACGAAGGCCGCCGAGTGCCGGGCGACGAGCTCGGGTGTGGCCCCGAACGACCGCACCCCGATGACCGGGTTCGACGGGGTCGAGTTGACGTCGACGCTCGGCGCGAGGTCGAGCCCGATTCCGAGGGACGCGAGCTCGGTGCCCACGTGGGCCGCGACGGCCCGCGTCAGCGCGGTGTCGTCGAGCCGCCCGAGGACGGCGTTGCCCGGGACGGTGGACCCTGCCGGGTAGTGCACGCGCGTGACGTCGCCGCCCTCCTCGTCGGTCGCGAGGAGGACTCCCGGCAGCCGCGCGTGGAGGGCCGACGCCACCGGCCGCATCCCGGAGCCGTCCGGTCCGACGTTGTCGCCGTAGAGGCACAGGGAGGCCAGCCCGTCCGCGTGGGCGCGCTCCACCCACCCGGGCACCTCCGCCCCGGCGAACCCGGGCTGCAGGGTCGCCGAGACGTCCGCCAGCAGGCCGCGGTCGGCAGCCGTCATCCCTTCACCGCCCCGCCGACGAGGCCGCTGCTCATCCGGCCCTGCACGAGCAGGAAGAACACGATGACGGGGAGCGCGACGAGCGTCGACGCGGCCATGACCTGGCCCCAGTCGGTCTCGCGGCTCGCGCTCGCCTGGACGAACCCGCGCAGCCAGAGGGGCAGGGTCCGCGACTGCTCCTCGGTCATGACGACCAGCGCGACGGTGAACTCGTTCCACGCCTGGAGGAAGGCGTAGACCCCCGACGCGACGAGCCCTGGAGCCAACAGCGGGAACGTGATCCGCAGGAACGCCCTGGTCCGGGACAGCCCGTCGACCATCGCGGCCTCCTCGAGCTCGGCCGGGACCCCGGCGACGAACCCGCGGAGCATCCAGATGGTGAAGGGCACGACGGCGGCCGTGTAGAGGACCGCCAGGGCCAGCGACCGGTTGAGCAGGCCGAGCTCGCTCATCATCTTGTACTGGGCGATGAACAGCCCCTCGGCCGGCAGCATCTGGATCAGGAGCAGCGCGAGCACGAACGAGGTCCTCCCCCGGAACCGGAACCGGCTGATCGCCAGCGCGCCGAGGAAGGCCACGCACAGCGCGGCCGCCACGGTGGTGAGGGTGACGACGAGCGAGATGCCGAGCGCACGGCCGAAGGCGGCGTCCGACACGACGGCCCGGAGGTTGTCGAGCGACCCACCGAACGGCACGAACGTCGGTGTCGTGGACTGGAGCACGACGTTCGGCAGGAACGCCGAGTTGAGCATCCAGTAGACGGGGAACGCCCAGACGAGGGCGATGACGACCGCGAGGGCGGAGAGCAGCACCCGCGAGGTGCGCGAGCGACGCATCAGGAGTCCTCCTTGAGGAGCGACCGGACGTAGGGCCACGAGAGGGCGAGGGTGAGCAGGAGCATGAGGACGCTCACGGCACTCGCGGTGCCGAAGTCGCCCTGCCCGGTGCCGAGCCGGTAGACGAAGGTGCCGAGCAGGTCGGTCTCGCTGGCGACGGAGCCGGCGTCCTGGAGCAGCTTGACCTGGGTGAACACCCGCAGGTTCCAGATGAGCTGGAGCAGGAAGACGATCGACAGCACCGGCCGCACGAGCGGGGCGACGATGTACCGCAGCCGCTGCCACCCGCTCGCGCCGTCGATCGTCGCGGCCTCGACCACCTCGGTGCTGACCTGGGTGAGTCCGGCGTAGATGGACAGCGCGACGAACGGGACGCTCATCCAGACGACGACCGCACCCGCGACGGCGAAGAACGACGCCGGTTCGGCGAGCCAGTTGTGGCCGGCGGCGTCGGCGTCACCGAGGCGGACGAGGAACCAGTTGAGCAGGCCGCGCCGCCAGTCGACGATCCAGATCCACACCGTCATCGCGGCGACGACCGGCATGGCCCAGGCGAGGAGGAGGGAGACCTGGAGGACGAGGCGGGCCCAGCGGTCGAGCGCGTTCATCAGCACGGCGAGCGCGCCGCCGATGGTGACGGTCACGACGGAGGTGGCGAGGCAGAACGCCACGGACCGGAGGACGACCGACCACAGCGCCGGGTCGGACACCAGGGCGACGTAGTTGTCGAGGCCGACCCACTCCGCGGGGGCGCCGAACTGCTGCAGGAGCCCGAACTCCCGCAGGCTCGTCGCCAGCTGCCACCCCACCGGGTAGCCGAGCGCGACGACGAGGAGCACGAGGGTCGGGAGGACGAGGAGCAGCGGGAGCCCGCCCCCGCGCCGACGCGGGTGCCCCGGGGCGGCGGCCGGTGGCGACGTCATCCCGCGATCATCGCGGACGCGGGGCGGCCCCGGCGGCCGGGTCGAGACGGCTCCGGCCGCCGGGGTCGTGGTCACGTCGTGCTCACTTGAGGTTGAGCATGGGCGTGATCTTCGCGTCGTACTCCTTCGCCAGGGCGGCGAGGTCGGACGCGTCACGCAGCTTGCCGAAGAACTCCTCCATGACCATCGAGGACTCGACCGCCGCCCAGCCTGGGGCGGCCGGGGTCAGCTTGGAGTTCGAGGCGGAGTCGACGAGGGCCTTGGCGAACTCGTCGTCGCCGAGCGCGGAGACGTGGTCACTGTTGGCCGGGCCGAGGCCGGCAGCACCGAGCTTCTGCTGGTACTCGGGGGAGAAGACGATCTTCAGCAGCTCCTTGGCGAGGGCGGGGTTCTTCGACTTCGCGGAGATCGCGATGTTCGACCCACCTGCGAAGACGGGCGCGGGCTTGCCGTCGGTGCCGGGGAGGACGAAGGTCGTGAACTTCTTCGGGTCCCAGGTCCGGACGTCCTTGCCGTCCTTCTTCTCGAGGTTGCCGATCGACCAGTGGGCCCAGCCCGGCGCCATGATCGTCGCCGCCGAGAGCGAGGTGTCACCCGCCGGCTTCTGGTTCTCGTCGAGGATGACGTCGGTGTCGTTGATGTACAGCCACGGCGACTGGTCCTTGGCGTCGGCCGGGGCCTTGCTCGCCGAGCGCTGGATCTCCTGGAGCTGGGCCAGGCCCTTGAGGGTGTTCGGGTCCGAGAGGGTCGAGACCCACTGCCCGTTCTCCTTCCTCGCGAGCTCGCCGCCGTTCGCGAACACCCACGAGATGCCGTTGCGCCAGTCCTGCCCGCCGATGAAGAAGCCGGAGAAGTTCTTGATCTTGCGCGGGTTCTTCTCGGCGATGGTCTTCACGGCCGCGTTGAACTCCTCGAGCGTCGTGGGCTTCTCGACGCCGGCCTCCTTCCAGACGTCGGCGCGGGCGAAGACGTAGCGCGAGCCGAAGTAGTAGGGGAGGGCGTACTTCCTGCCGTCGACCGACCCGGCGTCGACGAAGCTCTGCAGCAGCTTGGAGCCGCCGAGCGCCTCGTACTGGTCGGAGATGTCGAGGAAGGCGCCGACGTTGGTGAAGGTCGGGCTCTGGGTGTTGCCCAGCTCGACGACGTCGGGGGTGTTCTCGGCGTCCGGGAGGGAGGTCGTCAGCTTGGTGACGAGGTCGCCCCACGACTGCTCCTCGATCGCCAGCGTCGCGCCGGTCTTCGCGGTGAACGTGTCCTTGAGGTAGGTGCGCAGCTCGTCGGGGGTGTCCCCGCCGGCGAGCCAGAGGGTGACGGTCTTGCCGGCGTTGGCGGAGGGGTCGGTCGCGGCCGGGGTCTGCGACGAGCCCCCGGACGCGCACGCGCTGAGGACGAGGGCCGCGCCGGTGAGCGCGACGAGGGGGAGGCGCCGAGTCATGTCGGTGTCCTTTCGACCGGTGGGGCTGCGGTGGGGTGAGGGGTGAGGGGTGAGGGGTGAGGGGTGGGGTGGCGGGGTCAGACGACCCCGAGCCGGTCCCAGAGGACCAGCGCCGCTGCCCCCCGCAGGACGATGTCCTGCGGGTTCCCGGCGAGCCGGACGGACAGCGGGTGCTCGGGGTCCTCGAGGAGGCGCGCCGACAGCGTGCGCTCGAGGACGGGGACGACCGGGGCGAGGAGCTCCTCGGGACCGGCGAGGACGACCTCGGAGAGGTCGAGGGCGGCGACGAGCGGGGCGAGGGCGACGCCGAGGCGCTCGCCCCCGGCCTCGACGACCGCGCGACCCTCGGCGGGGTCGCTCGCCTCCAGGGCGGCGCGCAGCCGCGGCACCGAGAGCCAGGTCTCGAGGCAGCCCCGCTTCCCGCAGGGGCACTCCTCGCCACCGTCGGTGCCGACGGTGACGTGGCCGATCTCGCCCGCCGCGTGGTGACCGCCGGCGACGCGACGTCCTCCGGTGACGATCCCGCAGCCGACGCCGCGGCCGACGAGGACGAGGACCATGTCCTCGCTGCCGGGGGAGGCCGACAGCTCGGCCTGGGTGGCCGCGTCGGAGTCGTTGCGGACGAGGACCGGGAGGCCGGTGGCCTCGGCGACGAGGTCGCGCAGCGGGACGTCGGTCCAGCCGAGGTTGGGGGCGCTGCGGACCGTGCCGCCCCGGTCGACGAGGCCCGGGGTGCCGATGCCGATGCCGAGGACGGGGGCCGGCGAGCGCTCGATCGTCGTGCGGACGAGGTCGAGCACCTCGGCGGGGTCGACGCCGCGCCCGGAGGCCGCGTCGACGGCCGCCGCCCGCTCCTCGAGGACGAGGACGGCGCCGGTGATGTCGAGGACCGCGGCCTGGAGGCGCGCCGGCACCGAGAGGTCGACGGCGAGGGTCAGCAGGCGGGCCCGGTCGAGGTCGACGAGCGTGCCGCGCCGACCCGCGCCGGCGGCCTCGGCGGGGCCGACGTCGCGGACGCGGCCGTCCTCCATCAGCTGGGTGACGAGGTCGCTCATCGTCACCTTGGTGACCCCGACCTCGCGGGCGAGCTGGGCCCGGGAGGTCGGCCCGAGACGCCGCAGGGTCTGCAGGACGAGGGAGAGGTTCTGCCGCCGGCCGTCGGTCGGGAGGACGGCGACCGAGGTCCGGACGCGGCGCGGCTGGGGGCTCATGGAGCGTTAGTAAACTTTACTAACCAATTCCCGTCAACCCTGTCCGCCCCGCTTTCCGAGTCGTGTGCTCAGGCGGCCGCCCGGGCAGCCACCCGGGCACACGACGTCGAGGGAAATGGGTGGTGGATCTGGTTGGGTGTGTCCCATGCCGTCGCTGACCCGCGCGGAGGCCTCTGCCCGCGCCGCCCTCCTCACCGTCGAGGCGATGGAGGTCGACCTCGACCTCGACCGTGGTCCGGAGACCTTCGGCTCGCGGACGACGGTGCGCTTCTCCTGCCGCGAGCCCGGGGCGTCGACCTTCGTCGAGGTGCGCCCGCGCGAGCTGCACGCGGTCCGACTCAACGGCGCCGACCTCGACGTCAGAGCGCTCGAGGACGGCCGCCTGCCCCTGACCGCGCTCGCGGCCGAGAACGTCCTCGAGGTCGAGGCGACGATGGCCTACAGCCACGACGGCCAGGGACTGCACCGCAGCACCGACCCGGCCGACGGCGAGGACTACGTCTACGGACACCTCTTCCTCGATGCCGCGCCGACCGTGTTCGCCTGCTTCGACCAGCCCGACCTCAAGGCGCCGTACGCCGTGGCGGTCACGGCCCCCGAGGAGTGGACCGTCCTCGGCAACGGCGCCGCCTCCGTCGAGGTGCCCGGGCGCACGCGGCTGGCCACGACGCCCCCGCTCGCGACCTACTTCGTCACCGTCTGCGCGGGCCCCTGGGCCAGCGTGCGGGACGAGCACGACGACATCCCGCTCGGCGTGCACGCGCGTCGTTCGCTCGAGCCGCACCTGCGCGAACAGGCCGCGCACATGCTGGCGGGAACCCGGGCCTGCTTCGACGAGTACCACCGGCTCTTCGGCATCCGCTACCCGTTCGGGGAGTACCACCAGGTGTTCGTCCCCGAGTTCAACGCCGGGGCGATGGAGAACCCGGGCTGTGTCACGTTCCGCGACACCATGATCCACCGCGGAGCGGCCACCCCGGACCAGCTGCTGCAGCGCACGAACACCATCGCCCACGAGATGGCCCACATGTGGTTCGGCGACCTCGTGACGATGCGCTGGTGGGACGACCTCTGGCTCAACGAGTCGTTCGCCGAGTACATGGCCTACCGGGTGTGCGCCGCCGTCACCGAGTACACCGACGCGTGGGTCGAGTTCGGCGTGGTCCGCAAGCAGTGGGGCTACGCGGCCGAGCGGTCGCCGAGCACCCACCCGGTCGCGGGTTCGCCTGCGCCGGACGCCCTCTCGGCGCTCGGGAACTTCGACGGCATCTCCTACGCCAAGGGCGCGTCCGTCATCCGGCAGCTCATCGCCCACATCGGCGACGACGCGTTCGTGCGCGGCGTCACCGCGTACCTGCGCGACCACGAGTACGGCAACGGCGAGCTCGCCGAGTTCCTCGCCGCGATGGAGGCCGCGCACGGCACGTCGCTGGCGGCGTGGAGCCGGGCCTGGCTCCAGACGGCCGGCGCCGACCGGCTGGCGATCGAGGGCGGAGTCCTCACCCGGACGCCGCCGGCCGCGCACCCCGCCGACCGGCCGCACACCCTCGACGTCGCGGCCTTCGCCGGTGGCGCCGAGGCGGCCAGGGTCGGGGTCGTCGCCACGGGCGACCACACGCCCGTGCCGCAGCTGGCCGACCTGCCGGCCGGCGCCCTCGTCGTCCCGAACGCCTCCGACCTCACGTGGGCCGAGGTCGCGCTCGACGGGGCGACCGTCGCGGGGCTCGCCTCCGGGCTGGCCGACGTCCCGGACGCCTCGGCCCGCGCCGTCGTCTGGGTCTCCCTCCTCGGTGCCGTGAGCCGCGGCGAGGTCGACCCGCGCACCGTCGTCGACGTCGTCGCGGCGGCATGGCCCCGCGAGACGAACGCCGCGGTGCTGGCGCGGGTCGCCCTCGTCACGACCTCGCTGGTCGTCCCGGTATTCCTCCCCGCCGACGAGCAGGCGGGGGCGCTGTCGAGGCTCGCGGTCGCGGCCGACGAGCTGCTCGAGCGGTCGGGCGGGCACGACGACCCCGCGGCCGCCGCGAGCGTGGTGCTGGCCGCCCGGGTCTGGGCCAGGACCTCCGACGACGTGGCGCGGCTGCGCCGGTGGGCAGCGGGGGACGGGCTGCCCCCGGTGCTCGTCGGGGACGACGACTTCCGCTGGCTCGTCCTGCGGCGGCTGTCGTCGCTGGATGCGCTGTCGGACGGCGAGGTCGAGGCGGCCGAGGCCGCCGACCCCTCGCTCGCCGGCTCGCTGGCCGCGATGGGCGTGCGCGCCGTCCGACCGACGGCCGAGGCCAAGGCCCGGGCCTGGGAGAGGCTGCGCGACGACGTGGGCCTGTCGAACCACGGGGCCCTCGCGCTGGCAGGGGCCTTCTGGGCGGCGCCCGACCGCGACCTCGTGCGGCCCTATGTCGAGCAGGTCGGCGACCTCGTCGTCGGCATGTCCGCGCGGATGAGCGACGACGCCCTCTCCCGCGTCGTCGAGGCGATCCACCCGACGACGGTCGTCGAGGACGCCACCGCCGCGGCGTCCGCGGCCGTCCTCGCCCGGACCGACCTCACCCCCGGGGCGCGGCGGTCGTTCGTCGACGCCGACCACGTCCTCCGCGAGGCCCTGGCCAGCCGACGGCGCTTCGGGTAGCGGTCGTGCTCGGGTTCGCCGTCGTCGTCCTCGCGCTCGCCGCGGTGGTCAGCATGCTCGTCGTGAGGATGACCGCCCCGCCGGGCGGTGACGGCGGCCGGCACGCGGCGGTGACCCCGGTGTGGAAGCGGGCCGTGCTGGCCGTGCTGCCGTTCCTCGTGGCTGCGGCGATCGTCGTCCCGTGGGTCATCGGCACCCCCGGTCCGCAGCCGACCGGCGACCCCGTGGCCCCGACGAGGCCGGGGACCTCGTCGGCGACGGCCACGCCCACCCCGTCCGTGACCGTGACCTCGCCCTCCGCCTCGCCGAGCGGGTCACCGACCCCCACGTCCTCGAGCCCGCAGCCCGCGCCGAACCCGGGGCCGACCTCGCGACCCACCGCCGCGCCCCCCGCGCCCACCCCCACGCAGAAGCCCCGGGGTGCGACGACGCCCCCGACGAGGCCGTCGCCCAAGCCCTGACTCAGCCGCGCGGCCCCGCCTCAGGGGCTGACGAGGACGACGACCTTGCCGCACGCACGTCCCTCGCCGACGCGGGCGAGGGCCGCCGCGGTCTCGTCGAGCGGGAGGACGCGGTCGACGTGCACGGTGAGGTCGCCGGCGAGGACCCGCTCGGCCGCCGGCGCGAAGTGCTCCGGCCCCTGGCGGACCACGAGGACACCGAGGCTGCGGCCGGTGGCGGCCCCGGCCACCGCACCGACGGTGACCACGCGGAGGAGGCTGCGCACCGGTCCGCCGACACACCGGTAGCTGCCCCCCGGCGCGAGGGCCCTTCGGTAGGCGAACACCGACCGGTGCGCCACGAGGTCGAGGACGTGGTCGAAAGGGCCTCGACGGGTCCAGTCCTCGGCACGGAAGTCGACGACCTCGTCGGCCCCGACGGCGCGCATGAAGTCGAGCTTGCCCGCGTTGTCGACGGCCGTGACGTGGGCGCCGGCCGCCCTCGCGAGCTGGACCGCGAGCGGACCGGTGCCACCGCCGGCGCCGTTGACGAGGACGCGGCTCCCCGGACCGACGCGCTCGGTGCCCTGGAGGGCGATCGCCCCCGACTGGGGCAGGGTGCTGGCCTCGACGAAGCCGAGGGCGGAGGGCTTGGGGGCGAGGGCCGACTCCTTCGCGACCGCCAGCTCGGCGAAGCCGCCCATGAGGGCGAGGTTGTCGCCGTAGACCTCGTCGCCGGGGGCGAAAGCGTTGACGCCCGGGCCGACCGCCTCGACGACGCCGGCGAGGTCGGACCCGAGGACGTGGCGCGTCGGGCGGCGCAGCCCGCCGAGCCGGGCGTAGGCAGGGGAGCCGACGAGCGACTCCCAGTCGGAGAGGTTGACCGACGTGGCGACGACCCGCACGAGCACCTGGCCCGGGCCCGGGGCGGGGTCGGGGACCTCCTCGACCCGCAGGACGCCGGGTGGGCCGTAGCGGTCGTACACGACGGCCCTCACGGTCGGGCCCTCATGGTGCGCGCCCTCATCCGGCCCAGAAGCCGCGACCGCCGAAGAGGTCGCGGTAGCTGCCGTACTCCGATGCGCGGGAACGAGATCCGAGGTAGGAGCCCACGACGGCCGCTCCGAGGTCGCCGAGCTCCGGGGAGACGACCGTGCCGCCGACGCGGCGCGCCATCCCGTCGACGAACCGGGCGAGGCCGGGGTCGTCGCCCAGGCGGAAGAACGTCGTGCGGGCGCCGAGCCGGGCGGCGTTGTCGAGCTCGCGCACGGCGAGCGCGATCGTCCGCGGGTGCGGCGGGTAGTCGAAGAAGACCTCGCCGCCCGGCTCCAGGTGCGACGTCGGCTCGCCGTCGGTGACGACGAGCAGGACGGGCTGCTCGTGGGGGTGCCGCCGGAAGTGCCGGTTCGCGAGGAGGAGCGCGTGGTGGAGGTTGGTTCCCTTCTCCCAGACCGCATCCAGGCCCGTGAGCTGCTCGATCTCCATGACCGCGGCGTGACGACCGAAGCCGATGAGCTCGAGCTGGTCGCCGCGGAAGCGGCTGCGGATGAGCTGGTGGAGGGCGAGGGCGGTGCGCTTCATCGGGACCCAGCGGCCGTCCATCGCCATCGAGAACGAGGTGTCGACGAGCAGCGCGACCGCGGCCCGGGTGCGGGCCTCGGTCTCGACGACCTCGACGTCGCGGATGTCGAGGCGGATGCCGTCGTGCGGCCCCTCGGCGGCGGTGCGGGTCAGCGCGTTCGTCATCGTCCGGGTGACGTCCCACGGCTCGGTGTCGCCGAACTCCCACGGCCGGGTCGCGCCGCTCTGCTCGCCCGCGGCGCCGGCGGCCCGGACGTCACGGGCGCCCTGCCGGGACGAGAGCCGTCCGGCGACGTCCCGGAGGAGCGACCGGCCCAGCTCACGCATGGCGCGGGGGGAGAGGCGCAGGGTGCCGTCGGCGGCGCGGGTCAGGTAGCCGCTGTCGCGCAGCGCGCGCTCGAGCTCGGCGAGCGCACGCGCGTCGACCGCGGCCTCGTCGTCGAGCTGGCGCGCCAGCGCGTCGAGGTCCACGTCGTCCATCCGGGCGCCGGGGTGCGCCTGGGCCAGCTGGTCGGACAGGGCGTCGAGCTGGGCGAGGTCCTGCAGCACCCCCGTGCCATCGCCGAGTCCGAGCCCCTGCTCGCCGGAGAACCGCTCCGAGCCGTCCCAGTCCTCGCCGGGGCGCAGCCCGCGCAGGAGGTCGTCCATCCGCGAGAGCTGGTCCATGAGCTCGGGCGACCCGAACGCCTGGGCCGACAGCTCGGCGAGCTCGGCGCGCTGCTCGGGCGTCATCGACGCGAGCATCCGCTGGGCCGCGGCGGCGCGGGCCGCGAGGGCGTCGACGAGCTCGTCGACCGACTGGGGGTCCTCGGGGAAGAAGTCGCCGTGCTCGGCCATGAACCGCTCGAACTGCTCGGCGGTGTCCTCGCCCCGCGCGTGGGCCGCGAGGAGGTCGTTGAGGTCGCGGAGCATCGCCTCGACCCGCTCGCGGTCCTCGTCGGTCGCGTTCTCGAGCGCCTGCTTCATCCCCGCGAAGCGCTGGTCGAGCAGCTCGCGGCCGAGGAGGTCCTTGATCCGCTCGTAGCGTTCGCGGGCGTCGCCGCTGCGCCACTCGTAGTCGGCCAGCTCGTTGACCGCCTGCGCCGTCGAGGCCGGCAGGTTCTCCATCCGCACCTCGCCGAACCGGGCGTCGTCGTCGAGGTCGCGGGCGAGCTGCTTGCGCTCGGCGAGCACGGCCTCGTCGAGCAGGCGGCGCACCTCCTCGAGGGTGCCGCCGAGGGAGTGCCGCTGGAGCAGGTCGCGGCGCCGCTCGGCGACCCGACGGGCGAGCTCGTCGAGGCCGACACGGCTGCGGGTGCCCTGGCGGAGCAGCTCGCGCAGGGCCCGCTCGGGGGAGGTGCCGGCCATCACGTCCTGGCCGATGGTGTCGAGGGCCTCGCGCAGGTCGACGGGCGGCGCGAGGGGGTCGCCGCCGTCGTACCTGCGGTACCGGCTCATCCGTACACCGTCTCCCCGCCGGCGCTGTCCTTGCCGATCCGGCGGGCGAGGTAGAGCCCCTCGAGCGCCAGCTCGACCGCGCTGGCCCGCTGCCCGTCGGTCGTGGCGCCGACGCGGTCGGCGACCTTCTCGTAGACGTCGGACTCGCCGAGCACGGGCAGGCCGTCGAGGAACTCCCGCGCCGACACCCGCTCGCCGGTCGTGACGAGCGCGCCGTCCTCGATGGCCTCGACGATCAGGCCCAGGTCGATGCCGCCGAGCCGGCTGCGGCACGTCTCGGCGGTGGCGGTGCGCAGGAGGTGGCCGAGGACCTCGCGCTCGCGCCCCTCCTCGCCCGACTCGAACTCGACCTTGCCGCGCAGGACGTCGAGCGCCGCCTCGAGGTCGACGACGCGGGCGACCGCCTCGTCCTCCCCGACGACGGTGGCGCGGTGCAGCGCCGCGGCGGCGACCGTCTCGGCCGCCGCGATGGCGAACCGGGCCGAGACCCCCGAGCGCTGGTCGACGGCGGGGGAGGTGCGCAGGGCCCGGGTGAAGCGGGCGACGACCTCGAGGAGGGCGTCGGGCACCTCCGCGACGAGACCGGCCTCCTGGCGCACGACGGCGACCTCGTCGGAGAGCTCGCGCGGGTAGTGGGTGCGGATCTCGGCACCGAAGCGGTCCTTGAGCGGGGTGATGATGCGGCCGCGGTTCGTGTAGTCCTCGGGGTTCGCGCTCGCGACGACGAGGACGTCGAGGGGGAGGCGCAGGACGTACCCGCGGATCTGGATGTCGCGCTCCTCCATGACGTTGAGCATCGCGACCTGGATGCGCTCGGCGAGGTCGGGCAGCTCGTTGATGGCGACGATGCCGCGGTGGCTGCGCGGGATCAGCCCGAAGTGGATGGTCTCGGGGTCGCCGAGCCGCCGGCCCTCGGCCACGCGCATCGGGTCGACGTCGCCGATGAGGTCGGCCACGCTCGTGTCGGGGGTGGCGAGCTTCTCGGCATAGCGCTCCTCGCGGTGCCGCCACTCGACGGGGAGGTCGTCCCCCAGCTCCGCTGCGCGCCGTCGGGACTCGACGGTGATGGGCTCGTAGGGGTGCTCGCCGAGCTCGGAGCCGGCGATGACGGGCGACCACTCGTCGAGGAGGCCGACGAGGCTGCGCAGCAGGCGGGTCTTGCCCTGGCCGCGCTCGCCGAGGAGGACGACGTCGTGCCCCGCGAGCAGCGCCCGCTCGAGCTGCGGGACCACCGTGTTGCCGAACCCGTGCAGCCCCGGCCAGGGGTCGCGTCCGTGCCCGAGGGCGGCGAGGAGGTTGGCGCGGATCTCGGCCCGGACCGGACGAAGCCGGTGGCCCGAGGCACGCAGGTCGGCGACGGTGGTGGCCAGGGGACGGTCGCTCATCGCCTCACGCTACGTCAGCGTCCAGGTGCTCGGAAGCTCCGTGTCCCCCCTCCCAACTTTCCCGCCAGCTACCGGAACGTTGGGCATCGCACCGGAACCTTTCCGGTGCGATGCCCAACCTTCCGAGGCGATGCCTGCCAGCACCCGTGGTACGCCGAAAACGGTTGCGGTTCTTCCACATTCACGCCCTCGAACACTTGTGCGAACGCGCCTGAGCGGGTAGGCTCGACCCACGGGGGAAGGGGGAGCCATGAACAGCCAGCACGGGCAGGGCGCCGACGTCATGGGCGCAGCCGGCGGCGATGACGTGGTCGCGCTCCTCGCCTCGATGTCCAGCCGACTCGCTGCGGTCGCCGCCCTCCCGAGCGGCCGTGAGGAGCTCACCGGTGTCGTCGCGGCCGCGCAGGCGGTGGCCAACGCCGCGGCCGCGGTGCAGGACGGCGCGATCGCGGCGTTGGCGGCGGTCGAGGGCGCAGTGGGCCGAGGACGGCACGATCACCGAGGTCGTCCGCGCCCCGGGTCACGTCGCGATCGACGCCGCCGACCTCCTC